>WTBT01000042.1 GCA_013138965.1 Candidatus Aegiribacteria sp. | reverse complement strand
GCGGGCTGGAACATCCTGCAGGCGGCCAGAAGCGAGAAAGTACGTGAATATGTAAGGAAACGGGTTCCATGGAGTTCAGAAGATAGGGTATCTGCCATGATTGAGGGCTGTTTACGCGCAATTCGGGATCAGATCAGGTTGAGTTTGGAATATTTCCATCTTCGGGTGAGAAATACCCATCGGATTGAAAAATATCAGTTGCGGCTTGCTGTATGATTATTGAATTCTGTCGGTGCCATCTAAGTAGTATGATCCTTTGTTTGATTCGTATCTTTTTACTGAGGGCAATAAGTAACGCGCCAATAGCAAGCATCTCCAGAAAATAACTGAAAGGTACAAGCAAGCGAAATGCCTGGTAGAGAAGTCCGTTATATAACAATCCGACAAGGATCAAAGCTATGTTGCTGGTGAAGCTCGAGAACCCTCTACGAATTATCAATAGATATAGTAATAATGTTAGAGCCATAGCAGCCCCAGCAAATGCCATTAAGATATCAGGTCTAGGTCCGAATGTTTTAACAAGCCATAAAGCAATAATGTAGAGCGTAGGACGATAATATCCCATGCCCGGCATATTACCCCAGCTGTTCGCGTCGGGGTTCTTACTGAAAACATCAGTGAATCTGCCCTGGAAATCAGAAGCCCAGTGAATGAAACTCGCGTCATCGTGTCTGAAGTAAACCTGTGAACCAATAATTGGAAATACTAAAAGAGAAAGTAAACAGATGGCAGTGAAAGCGCGCCCACCGACTTTAATCCAATCTCTTGCTTGAATTCGCGCAGCCCATGATTGAATTTGATACATTACGCTCTCTCTTTCAGTATAATCCATTCAGTGCCATGTTAAGCGCCTAATTAAATGGAGGTCAAGCATGCGTTTGAGCAGAAATATTCTCAATCTCGACTAATTCGTAAGTAACCCTGTTGATCAAGAATAATATCACTAATCAACAATATTATCGCAAGAATTTGGAAGTACTGCATATTTCATGATTCTCAAGAGAATCCTTGCTTCATCCTGAATCGGTGAATAAGCTGATCATTAATTAACTTCATTATAGAAACACGGATACCGAATCTGTATGTCTGTTATATGATATTACTAGTTTATCATTTAACTATTCATGGACTCCAAGTAACATTCTACATATTGCTCTGTTATTCGATCCCAATCATGCCTGCTCCGAATTTCATCAGCCATTTCAAAAACTTTCGCTGTTGCACCCGAATCTTTCAGAAAGGAACTGATAACAGCAGCGAAAGACTCAGGATTGCCCATCTGAAATGGCATTCCTATACCATCTGCTACTGCCTTATTCTCTGGAATATCACTGTAAATAACAGGTACTCTTAGGCTTATAAATTCCAGCAGGGTCATGCTTTGTGCTTCATATTCTGACGGAAACAAAGAAACCAGTGCATTACCGTAAATTGACCAGAGGGAATCGTCAGAGATGAAACCAGTGAAAATAACTTTTTCAGATGCAAGCAGTTTCATCCTTTTGAAATACGATCCGTCATATCCTGGTCCACCGACTATGACAAGCGGGATGTCAGTATTAAGTCGGTCATATGCATTGAGAACAACATGTAATCCCTTTGAAGGTATTATCCTGCCAGCAGAAAACAGAAGATACTTATTAGGTAATAGATTCCATTTCGTAAGAGGTTCTTTTTGTATTGTATCTGGCGTCTCAAGACCGTTGGGAATGTATTTTACTTCCTCTGAATAGCGCTTTTGATAGTAGACTGCATCAACAGGTGATACTGCTGTTTTCACAAAGCTCTTAGTCATGAATGCGCGTTCTGCGAGTCTAGATGCTATTTTCCGAATCAGCCCGATTTCTTTTCGCATATATACTCGACCATGGGAAGTAGCGACAATCGGAAAGTGCTTCCTCAAGGACAGAGCAAGTAAACATGGATCAACGCTTTGAATGTGAACCACATCAAATTTAGAGGTTGAGCTTTTCAGGAATGCCACTTCCTTCAGAATATGAGAAGGCATTTCCAGGCTGTAATGCTTTGATCCGTCAAAGCCTATCAGATTGCTACCTTCATAGGTTTTAAGACCGGAAAGATAAGAATTATATCCAAGAATTGTAACCTCATGTCCGAGTTTAACCAACCTTGTAGCAACCATCTGCAGAACATTCTCTACTCCATGATGTCCAGGAATGCCCTTGGCACCAATGATTGAAATTCTCATTTTTTCTCCGGTAGTCTGAAATTTGGTGATTTTCCGAAAAACATTTTCAGTTTTGAAGAGAATACCCACTTAATAGGATCCATAGGATGTTTCCGCATTGCTGGAACAGCTGTGCCTGTCATCCAACAATTCTTGCTGCAGGACGAAACCTGCTTTCTGACCTGATCAGCCCGTTCACTGTTCCAGATTTCATCGAATCCCTGTGTATTCAAGTCCCCCATAATCATCGGTTCATCTGATCCATTACATGCAAGCATCAATCCACGAGGATCAATGAAAAAAGAATCAAATGCCGCACCGCACGGCAAAGTTCTTTCAACGCCCTTGATATGATGAAGCAAACCCAGATTGATATATGCCCTGAACCAGTCCTTAACTCTTCCCCTTAAGCTCCGTCTCCTGGAAGTAAGAAGTGCAATAATGAACTGTTTCATTATTTCTTCCACCTCCTTCTTGTTTTCAATAGCATTATCAGATTTATGAAAATAGAAGGAGTTATGAACCGCCGCATTGGCCAGCTGGCAATCCCGCTGAACGCACATATCGTAAACATCAAGAAGATCTCTTACATTCTCACCTGAAATAGTCATGGCAAAACCAAGATTACTTACGCCATTAGCTCTGAGTTTCAGGAAAGTCCGCAAAGCATGGTCAAACCCGTTTTTCAAACCTCTAAGCTTGTCATTCAGCTCTGGAAGACCTTCTATACTTATGCGGATACATAGTTCAGGATGCTTCTGCGTAATTCTATCAAGTACATCTGTCAAATATCCATTCGTGCTTATTTCCAGATGATCGGTCTTTGTGCTCAGAATTTCAACGATCTTCGAAAGGTCCTGCCGTAACGTCGGATCACCACCGGTGATGTTCAGTCGCTTTATCCCGGTTGGTAGCTTTCTGAGTATTTCAGGATCGAACTCTTCAGAGGGAGAAGTCGGATATTTCCATATCTCGCACATGCCGCATCGCGCATTGCATCGATATGTAGTGATGATATTAGCTTCCACCTGTTATCTACTCCCTTGAAGAACATCAGAATAAAGATTAAGAAGCCTTGAAATATATGCTTTTTTTGAGAACTTAATTTTTACCATGTTCCATCCGTTAATGCCCATTAACTTTGCTGCTTCTGTATCATCATTCAGTTCTATTAGTCCTTCAGCAAGGCCTTCTACAGAACCAGGTTCAAACAGTATGCCTGTTTCTCCATCTATTACCAATTCCGGTATTCCGCCAATATCAGATGCTATTACCGGCCTGGCAAAAGAAAAAGCTTCGAGTATGGATAGCGGCAGATTCTCGAACCATACAGGCGAAAGAACTACGCATCCCGCCCTGTTGTAGTATTCAGATATCTCTTCGGCGGAGCCCACCTGTCCTGTAAAAGAGTATCTGCTTTCTGGAAGAAGACCACTTGCTAGTGCCTTTAGTTCCTCTTCTTTCTGACCAGACCCAACAATGATCAGATTCCCTGAAACTGTCTCAAGAGTTTTGGAGAATGCTTTTAGAAGCAGATCTATACCTTTGCCTTGAACGAGTCTGCCAATGTAGAGGATATCTTTGCCAAGAGATTCTGGAGAGTCCACCGGTCTGATAGGGGAGAAGTTCGGCATTATCCGAATTGGCCTGGTAGTAATTTTTCTTCTTCCGATGAGTTCTCCGAGGAAGGTACTCGGTGCGATATAGCAGGCAGGATATTCATAGTAGCCGCCTATATTGTTGAAACTGCTTTCTAATGCAGTAAGAAGACTTGCAGGTAGATTTCCTTTTTTACACCTGTGCCAGGCAACGCAGAAGGGTGCTCCTTTCCCCATACTTGAACATGGCTTGCCTATTTTCTCATTAAAGAGCGAGGTATTCGGGCAAATTAGTTTGTAATCATGCAAGGTCCAGATAAATGGAATGTGCTTGTCTTTCAGAACATCCAGAACAGACATAGTCAGCTGATAATGAACACTATGAACATGAGCCAAATCGAATGGTCCGTGATTTTCGATGAATTCCATCAGTGCCTTCTTTGAGGAATAAGAGTAAACTGATCTGAGTGTTTTCAGAAATCGCAGCCGCGATCTTGAATTCATCAACTCTCTGAAGTCAACATTTGGCGCAAGTGGTCCAGGAAGATCTGAAAAATTCCTCTTATCCTCCATACCAAAAAACTCAACCTTATGATCCTTCTTCTTAAGACCTTCAGCAACGGAGGAAGCATGATTACTATCTCCGCCGCGGGGGTACAGATAGGTTAAAATGAAGAGGATTTTCAATAGAACCCCTTTTTCTAAACCACTAAGAGGATTTTGCATGAATGATATAAGTAGGATCATTCAGTAAGCACAGAATATGAACATTCCTAATTATGGTCATATATTAGCAATATATATATAACATACCATCAGCTAAATGCCTGGCGGTAACAACCTCGAAAGTGCTTTTAAGATAAATCTTGGAGGGCACACTCTATCAAGATACCATTCGAGTAATCTTTTCTGAATATCCAACAGATACATTCGGACCCGTGAGGGTAGATCATTCTTTTTCCCGAGTCGAACGGAAATAGATGAAACCTTCTTCTGAATACTTGACCAGTTAATAGATTGTAGTACCTTTTCGTTACACACATCAGTTAGATGCAATGAGTCTCGCGCAGATTCAATCAAATCAAATCCTTGTTCTGTACGGATAATTATTAACGACATGCCGCCACCTGCTTCTTCTGGAGAAACTATTTCCCATGGATCAGCAACTGTAATATCGGCTGTTGCTCCTAGAGCATTAGCACAGAATGCACAGCCGGGAACAGTCCACAAGCGTTTTGCAAAAGGTAGCGCAGCTGCATCAGCATAGTTAATAAATTTTCCATTTATTGAAATTCTCCCAGGCCAACCATTACCCCTGTAGGAAACTGATGTATCGCAGTCTTTTAATAACCCAAGCCTTCTCTTAATAAATTGGGTAAATCCATCATGCTTCTGTTGTTTGCAGAGAAGTGCGACCTGCAGCAGTTCAACATCACTACCTCTGTAAAAGTGCTCTATGGCAAGAAGTTGGCAATTAGTCCCTATCACCAGCAATTTTGTCCCAGGCGCGAGTGTTATGCAATTTTTCAGAAAAGGAACAGATCGGTAAGTTGAGTTGGAAATACGGGATACATCGAATTCCTTTTCGATATATTCCCCTTTGACCCATGGCGTTTCAGGTACATCTACAAGACAGTATGCCACGTCTACTAAATCCTTCTCAAGTAATTCGTGAATGATCGTTCGTACGACACCTCCAGATGAAGAAGTGAACCGTAGTTTATTATCAAGAGTATGTCCCAGAAGACAAGACTTTATGGCTGCCCATGTGTCTTCAGTGAGTTTCTTGTAAGGTAGATCCTGAGCAGGACAAACAATAGAGCATCTTCCACAATTGACACAGACTTTCTCGTTGCAGCCTATCGTAAACAGTCCATTATCTGCTGGTTGGCTTGAAAGAGCACTCACTGGACATACTGCTAAACATATGCCACACTGGCAGCATCTTTCAGGGTAATATTGAAAATTGTGCGCTTCATCAAATAATATCATACATACGATCCAGTGCGATGGAGAGTTCTTCTGATTTACTCTCTATCGCGCTGATTATTGTTTTACGCCATCGCTTGCGTTCGGGCCAAATTCTGGCAAATGCTTTCAGGGCCCATTCCGCGTTGAATTCTTCAATGTCCTTGGAGAAATCGCTCAATCCAAGTGAATTCATATATTCTCTAACTTTGAAGAGATAATTGATTGATATTGTTGGAACCCCACTACCTGTTGACAGGATGCATGCGTGCATTCGGGTTGTGATGTTAACCTCGGAACACGCAAGCATTCCTTTCAGTTGTGCTGGCGTGGGCAGTTTATCAACAACAGTTACTTCCTGGCTTCTTTTCATACGATCTTTGATCTCAAGTGCTGTAGCCAGATCATCTTCCCGACAGCCGTGTACATTAAAGTTCGTTGGATAAAATACAATCTTTATCTTATAGATATCAATCAGAGTATCAGCCAGATAGATCATTTCTTTTAAATAGGCTTCATAATTACTAAATGGGGTTTCAATGCTATTTCTGAAATAACTCCATCGCATTGCCGAGATACCAATAATTTTGTCCATCTCGTTTGCCGGTATCATTTGAAAGGCTTCTTTACGAGGTATCCATTTTTGTAGAACAGCCAAGTCAATTGTTTTGCAGATATTACCTGAATCTGCTCCGATGAGTCCCTCCGTTATTTCTGCTGAAAGCTGATCTCTAGTGTAGATAAGATCTATTTTACGTAGTACCCGTTCAGCAAAATATCTGGACCAGATGAATATGAATGGGCCGATTGTTGATGGAAACAGTATCAGCTTTTTCTTAAGCCTTTTTACTAAAGAGTAAGTGTACAATGAAAACAAAATATTCTTAAAGTATTTATCATTTATTCGCTCTGCACCAACACTAATGGCTATATCGGCCCAGAGAAACGGCATAAGCTTGTTTCGGAAAGGAACTCCTTTTGCAGTATGCTTGCCAGGCTCAAAGAAAGGAGCAACTATCCAACATGAAACCATCCATAGAATTGTCTTCAGCAACCATAGATATTGACTGAATCTTGGTTGAAGAAAAGGATATCTGAATATATCCGCAAAAGTCTCAACTCCGTATAACCTATTGAAGTACTCGGGTCTGTGAGCCATTACTTTAATTGAAGCCTCTGGAAATCTGCTTCGGAGCTCAGTGATTGCATTCTCTACAAGGGCACATGATCCTACATTTGCATCTGTATATGCCTCGAATATCAATATGTTCATGCTGTTATCATTTCCCGCGTATCAGCGTTAATATCATTCGGTAGCACAATCATCAAACAGTTCTTCATATTGTCCAACAATTTTCTTGATATTGTATCGTAATCCAATATCTTTTGCAATCATTTCCCGGTCGTACTGGATAGATGAACACCTGTCCAGTTCTTCTGCGAGTGCATCAATATCTCCAAGAGAAACAAGTGATCCATTGATATCCGGTATAATGAGTTCCTTGCTTCCTCCGATTCCATCGAACGCTACCGCTGGACATCCTAGAGACAAAGCCTCGAGTAATGCGTTTGGAAAGCCTTCGGCTATTGAGCTTGTAACAAACAGATTTGCTGCCATCATATATGGGTAAGGATTGGATTTAAAACCATGAAAAGATACTCGATCCGATAGGTCTAACCCATGGGTAAGTACCTTAAGTTTCTTCTCCAGTTCACCTGTACCAAGTATATGAAGATGAATATTCTGGTTGTGTGTTTTTCTTAATGCTTGTAGAAGTAAGTCGTAGCCCTTCTGTGGGTGCAGTCTTCCCACAGCCAGAAGATTGGTTTTGTCATTGAAAAACCCCTGTGCAGTACTCTCCACCGCACTTTTCCTTACCAGAGCAATATCAATCGGATTATTGATTGTTTTAATATGCTCGAAAGGAATTCTGTAAATATCGTGGACTTCTTTCCGCATATCACTTGACTGGCAAATAACCTTATCAAAATACCTGTAAGAGAATCTATAAAGCCAATTCGCATTCAACACACTCTTTGAATAATGTACTCTGATTGATGGTATTCCACTTTCTCGACCAAAGAATTTGATCTTCATAGACCTAAGAAGGAAACTCGAAAACCCAGCAACAATGTTCATGTAGCATATAGTGCTTAGTACAATATCAGGCCGGATCTTCCTAATTACGCGAGGTAACCGAAAAAAAGATCCCTTTAAATCGGATTTTAGCTCATGTATCACTATGTCAGAATTGAGCTCAGAAATGTAGTTACCTCTTTTATGAAGAAGAACTAGTTCTATATTGTACTTACTTCTGTTAAGACTATTCATAAGATTAGTGAAAACACGTTCTGCACCTCCGCCTGTCAACGTTGGGATGCAGAATAGAATCTTTTTCATGCTCTCACTTTCAATCTGATGGCTGAAACATCATACATTCCCAAAGAACTGCATGGTCTCATAAGTAACTCTAAGGATAGGTTTCATAATTGAAAGAAACAATACTTTCAAGTAACTTAAATTTAACATATTGCTACATCAGGAGATAGGTTTTCTTCGATATTTGGGCATAGAACCAGTTCAAACCCCATCTGAGAAGCCCTTCTTTTCAGGTTCTTAAGTACTCGATCTTTGTATTGTTTTCATAGTAGTCTTGCTCCAAATCAACATATTCAGTACCATTTTTGAGTATACTATAATCTAATCTGAGCGATTTATGGAAGTACCTCGCACTTGACACGGGGCTTAAGTTGTTAGTATATTAGAGCTTGCAAAAGATCTAGTATCAAAACAACTGTCACCCAGAAAGTGAAAGGTACTTCATGTCAAATATTACAAAATCTCAGCGTTCTGCAAGTCTCAGGATTAACAGAATCGAAATAACCGATGACAAACTGACAGGCAGAGCTGGTCTGTCTCCCTTCGTGCGATACCTGGACAGCATAGATATTTTCCCCTTCTTTGAAAAACTCTTCTGTTCAATCAGAAAGAACAGGAAGGGGCAGAAGATATCCTCGATCTTCAAACAGATTATCTGCTTTCTGGCCGACGGAACGAGTTCCCACATCTCTTACTTCGATTATTTGAAGAACGATGAGGGCTACGCTGCTGGGATTGAAGCTACAGCAACCGAGATGCTGTCCTCGCACTCGGTAAAAAGATTCTTCAGGAAGTTCTCCCCCCTTCACTACTTTTTGTTCAGAAGGCTTTTGCAGAAGTTGTTCATCTGGCGTCTCAATCTTGAAAAGCCTTCTGTAATCATTCTTGGAGTGGATATCAGGATACCCAGATGATCATGGATCCACCTGCATGATGCTAAAGACATCATCAGTGATCTGTCGATGCCGCGATCACTCCTGTAATCAATATCCTCCATGCAGGCTGACTTGTGTTTGAAGCCTGCCTGCTTCAGTCTTCTCGTCATGAGGCGGTTGTCACGGGCAACTACCTCACGGTCCAGCATCATGCCCAGACGATCATCAAAAGTGAATTTAGCAATATCAGGTGTTTCCTGTGTTGACAACCCGGGCCACTTTAGCCCATTACTTTCATCAGACGACTGACTTTACTCCTGCAGGCAGGGAAACCCTGCTCAGAAAGCCAGTCGCTCAAGCGTCTGGAGCCAAAGAACGGATGATCGGTAAACTCTTTGTCAATCAGGTGCATGATATCCAAATCCCTTGTATCTATCTCTTTGGCCTTGTAGTAGTAGGTAGACCGGGAAAGATCAAGCAACTCACACTGCCTGCTCACGCTGATTTCCTTGCTCTCTCGATCAATTGCTTCTCGCTTTTCATTTACGCTTAAGTCCAGTTTTTTTGAGCCAGTCATTCTCAATCTTGAGACGACCAATTTCCTCAAACAGTTTGGCTTTATCGCCTTCTTCTGTTTGCTTTGCTTTTCGGCGCTTATCCGAAAAGATGCCTGACGCTTCTTCCAGGTTCTAATCTGGTTAGGATGAACCTCATAATGTGAGGCCAACTCTGAAAGGGTTCGCTCTCCCTTGATCGCCTCCAGGGCGACTCTGGCCTTAAAATCTAGCACTGAAACTTCTTCGCATAGATTTGCCTGTCCTTTCTGTGATTCTAACATAGCAAATCCCTTATGAGGCCACCCCTTGTCAAGGGGCAAAGTTCGTCACTGACAGCATGTGCTGACTGTTTTCATTTATCGTCTTGTATTCAGTCTTCGCATTCTGACTTAGTTTCAATACTTGGCTCTGCACCAAACACTTATCGAGGATCTGCGGCTCATCCGTGATGAACCGGGAAGGGCTTTCCCTTCTCGTCCTAGAAACACATACGTTCCCTCATACCGTCCCATTCAAAACGTCGGGCTGAATGCCGTAACATTCACCAGTTAGCTCCGGGTTCGGGGGAGGAGCAGAACACTTCACTGAATACATCTCATTTCTGCGGGAGCGGAGCGACCATCCAATCAACCAAAAATGTTTGCCAGGAATGCGCTGAGGTACCTTCATCCTGGTCAAAAGACACATGCCTTTGCCAGATTCTCTCGAAGTTTCTTTTCGAGGGTACTCATCCAGCTTCTTCCTTTCGGTTACAGTTAGCCACTCGGCTTGGCCACTCCCTCCCTTAAGCCCTGAGGAACTTGTTCATATCGAATGCTTTCTCACGTTTAAGCATATAGTAGGTTGCTCTTCCAAGCTTATGAGCGAGGATGGAGAGAGACTTGGCTTTCCCGTGTTTCCGTTCCAGCCTTTTCTTGTACTTCATACCTTCAGGATTTCCTTTCAGGAACATTACAGAGGCTTCAGAGAATGCCCACTTGAGATGAACATTCCCGATCTTGCTGCCGGAAGTGCCATATCGTTTCCCGGCGGATTCTCTGGCACACTTCACCAGCCTGCTGTAGGATGCAAAGTCCTGAACCCTAGGGAAGCGGTCAATGTCTCCTATCTCGTAGAGAATCGTCAGAGATAGCACCTTACCGATCCCATATATGGTTCGCAACAGGTACAATGACTGAGGATCATGATTCTTTGCATTGTCCAGTACGTGTTTCTCCATGGCCCTGATCTGAACTGCAAACTGGTCAATCAAGTCAAGATTGACCTTCATGCTCATGTATACATCCGGATCGATGAAGTGACTCAGAACTTCTTCTCGGCGGCATTTGTGTGTGATATTGGAAGCGCCGAATAGAGGTTGGTTGTATTGGCTGTTCGTGTTCTGAACATGGGTGATAAGATCAGCTCTTTTCCTGACCAGGTAATTCCTTCTTCTCAGAAGATCTCTCGTTGCCCTCATCCTCGCAGGATAGACATAAGCCATAGGGAAGGTCCCTCCCCTGAGCAATGATGCGATCTTTCCGGAATCTATTCTGTCATTCTTAGCCTTTCCACCATGAATGGCTTTCATGTAGAGAGCATGTCCCAGAACGAAGGGTATCCCCTCCGCTGCACATAGATCCGCCACCCAGTACCAGGTGAAGATACATTCTACTCCAATTACGACATCCGGTCTGTAAGGTTCAATCGCTTTGAGAAGGGATTCAGGATCAGCTTTCATGTTCCGGTGAAAAACGATTTCTCCATCCGAATTGATGATGCAGAGATACATTACCCTGGCGTGTAGGTCGATGCCGCAGTAATATTCGTGTGTGGTAGTATAGAATCTCATTGGGTCTCCTCCTTGTTAGGGAAAAAGGGTTAGCACCTCCAGCATACCACGATGGCATGCCGAGGGGGAGGCCTCAATGAGTATCAACCTTATTCAACTGTACAGTTTTCCCAGACCATTATAGTATTCTGAAGATAGGCCTTCAAAACACTTTGAAATGGATCCCTATGCGGGGTCGTATACTCTCAGGAAAGTAGAATGCATCCCGGAATGAGAATGATAGTTGAATGAAGACAATTGGGGGCGAAAAACGAAAATACTATATAATTCCGGCAAATCACTTCTCAGGGGTGGGGAATGTGAGCTGTAAATAACCTTTTGCTTTAAGGTAGATATATTGGCCAAACAACACTCCAAAAAAGATAAAAAATGGTTGCAGAATAATCATTCTACGATATTCCGAACCTAGAATCCAGAAGAATAGTGCATAGGTTACGAAGGGCAACAAATAGAGCAAGTATTTTCGTCCGAATGCAATCAGCCCTAGAAAACCAAATATTCCTATAACTCGTGGTAAAAGTAGTAATTGGTATCCAATAAGCCATCCATATTTCGCTATAAACTGTGCCCCAGAGAGATAACCGACTCCACTCATATATATTGAGTGTATGGCATTGAATGCGTATGTGCTGATTTTGTGCTTTATCAACCATGCAGTTGGTATCAAAGAATTAAGTGAATCCGCTTTTGCAAGGTAATAACCATTGAAAGAACGATCGAACTGTTCTCTGCTGCTTCTACCCCACTCGCCTCCTAGGCTGATATAAGCATCCTCTCTTTTCTGCAAACCATAATCAACAGTAATAAACTGAGCTCTAGTATACGCCATCATTTCATGTGTCAACGAAGTACCAAAAGATTTAAGCACATTAATGTTTGGGTAATAGGAATATGCACTGAGACAATGTGGAGCAATAATAAGAACGGTAACAGCTGAAATAAGCGTAGTATGTTTTAATGATAGCCACCATCTCCTTGAGATGATCCATGTCAGAACAAAAAACACCGGGAGAATGACAATGTGGATTTGAAAAACAAGGATGAGAAAACCTACAACAATACCCATAAAGGTTAAGTATAGGATTTTTCGCTTTTCACTAAGATACTCCAGATATAGCCAATTCAAAACAAGCAGAAGAAACATAACAAGTGTTTCACGCAAAATGAACATGTTTTGGAATGCTAGTTGTACGAATACTGCTGAAATTAAGCCAGTCCAGAATGCCATTCTGAAATTAGAGATGCGTATCAAGATGAGAAAGACAAGAACGATTGAAGTAGCACCTATAATTGACTGCACTACTTTTGCGGTAATTATTTCAGGATATGTATCATCAAGTATATATGTAGTTCTATTAAGGCCTTGTATGTAACGCACAGGATGAAATAGTTTAACTACCGAATAAATGCCACCAAGAAACATAGGGTATCCTGGCTCTCGCAAAAAGCTTCTCTCAAAGGGTTCATATCCTTGCAGCGATAATCCATTTCCTTTAGCAACATTTGCTGCTAAAGTATGATAAACCATTCCATCCGGTGAGATATAGTTGTTATCAAAAGTGACCAGAATTAACAGTCGAACAACAAGGGCAACTACAAACAGGAAAAGACACGCACGTTTGGTGTTGAATCCATGCCAATCTGACGATTGAGCCTTCGGCAAAATGCTTGAACTGTTTTCTTTTTGAATAGTTCCCTGATTAGATACTGAGTCGTGAGAAAACCTATTGAAAAATCGTTGTAATTGTGCTCGCATTAATTACCTCTTTGCAGTAGTGTCCAAAACGGGTAAACTCCTCCATAACAATTCAAGCATATCACCAACTTAAGCCATCCGGTAGGCTTACTTTCGGTTTGATCCCTCTGCTATTTTCACCTTTTTCTAAATGCTGTTCAATTATCCGAAGGTTAACTCATTTGAATTGACTGCGTTAACTTCATTCGCTTTCCATCAGGATCTCTTAGCCATACCATTTCCGAAAAGGGTATCTTAATTCGAATATTCACAAGGTCAATTTTCTGAGTCGAGTCAATTCTTCCTCGGCTGCATGAAAATACTCGACAATCTCATGGATTTCAGTAGCAATTATCATGTAAAACCTGAAAAAGGATAAACTCCTCCGCCAGAGTCCTGAAACATCAATAATGAACTGACCGAAGGGATCAGGCAGCTTGCTTCTGCCGACTTCGTCGCCTTTTCTTGAGTACAACCAGCCGGTTGATATTGTGTACAATGGCTTTCTCAAGCAGTTCTATTCTGACTGCATCAATTCCACGACAACGAAGAATACCGAATCCGTACACATATTTCAGCGTGAATATCAGAGATTCCACTGATGAGCGGTTTCGCCGGGCCTCTTTGTACAACTCGCTTTCCCAGTCTTCTTCAGAGATAAGCCTTTTACCTTTTGAACCACTTATACTGACACACTCTACACCGGGAATCATGCGCACTGAGGCAACGGCGTCGGCGGAACAGTAGCCATCATCGGCACTTATACCTGAAGGGACAACTCCTGTGTTTCCAATAGTCTCCTCAACAAGTGACACCAGTTGCGGAGAATCGGCTGCATTGCCTTCCGGTACATGTAAAACGGTCACAAAGCCGTTACCGCTCCTGCCCACTTGAGGGCGATATCCCAGCACAGGCTCACGATCACCCTTCAGTATAAATGCAGGGCTCCTGTTATGTTAAGCTTAACATAACAGGAGCCCTGAAATGCGGCTGATCCATCAGAAAGACTGAGTAGTTTATCGGCGTTGGGAATCTTTCTTTGCATTTCACTACTTCTTCCATCTCCAGCCCCAGCCCCAGTGACCGAGTATGGTTATCTCTCCAGACTCTGTCCGCATGGCGCTTTTCTTTCTTCTCTATGCCATGAATGTCAAGATCCCGCTCAATCATCTTCAGGATTTCCGGATTTTTCTCAAGAAGCGCGAATCCCTCACGAAGAACTTCGCTGAAGTTTGTATCGATCTCGACCGGGAACAAAGCGGGGAAAGTGTTGCTTTCCTGGGAAAAAGTGGTAATATTTATTTGTGCCATCTTTCAGTTGAGAGTTTCTTGTGGTGAAGATATCTTCTTGATATATAATGAAATACGGCGCATTTGTCAATAGTGAACAGATGTATTATTGATAAATATCAACTAGTAATTAGTTTTCGGAAAGGCTCTTGCTAGAAACAAATATAACAACAGCTTAACCCATATGAAACGTGAGGTACTTCGCCTTGAATCGCTCAACTTAGGATGGTATATATTTCTCTTTGTTTCTGAACACTTGAGACTTACTCTTTAAGCCCAAGATAAAAAGGTATTGATAGTGAAGATAGCAATACAGAGGCATTCTGGTATGTACTGGAAAGCATGGGGACGAGAAATCCAGAGCAGCAATAATGAATGTACATACTGTGATCTTCGTTTGCAACCTGATTACGAAAAAGCTCTTCAATGTGATGGAATTATGTGGCACATTGACATGAAACCTAGTATGCAAATGGCTGCTGCAGCGATCCTTACAACACTGGAATTTTCAGCAGGAAAAACAGTATTTCCAAATTTCAATACCAGATGGCATTTCGATAATAAAGTCTTTCAAGCTTACCTCCTGAAGCAGATGGGATTAAGAACACCGTCTACTAATGTGTTCTGGAAAGAAGATGAAGCATTAGAATGGGCGCAAAACAAGAGTGACTATCCCGTTATTGGCAAACTAAAAAGAGGTGCTTCTTCTTCTTGCGTATATCTACTAAAGAACAAGGCTGATGCAGCAAAATACGTTAGAAAAATGTTTTCTGCTAAAGGAATGAACGGTAGAATTGGTGGGGTATATATCTCTCCCTACCGAAGATGGAGAGATCTTATGCGCAACACAGTTCTCCATCTTCCCCGCCCCATACTTCAATTATTTTTGAAGAAACGACCACGATTAAGAGAAGAATGGGGAAATGAAAGAGGCTATGCGTATTTCCAGGAATACCTTCCAGAAAACACTTACGATACTCGTATAACCGTAATAGGTCATAGAGCTTTTGCATTCAGAAGAATGAATAGAGAAGGAGATTTCCGTGCATCGGGTAGTGGAAATATTGACTATGATGTTAATGCACTAGATTTGGATATGATAACAATCGCTCACGAGATGAGTAAGCAAAACAATTTTCAATCAATGGCTTATGATTTTCTTTACGACAAGGAGAAGAAACCAACTCTTATTGAAATTAGCTATGCCTATCAAAGCAACGCTGTCTATAATTGCCCAGGCTTTTGGAACAGGCAATTGAATTGGATAGAGGGCCATATACTGCCAGAAGCAGCACATGTTGAGGATTTTCTTGCCGAAATTCATGAAACAAGATAATTGATATGTTACAGCTTCTTTGCAAAAGTTCATAAAATGAATGAAATTAGGCACAAATTTGCAGAAAAGAAGATGAAATCAATCATTTTTCAGCTTCCCTATTTATCAATTGATACCCCTTCAGCAGCCAATGTATGGACAAAAAACGTCGCTCAAGCATTTGCAATTGCTGGATATGAAGTTGCAATACAATATTTAAGTAGTCATCGTATATTGTTAGAAACAGAGAAAAATGTTCGATATATTGGACTACCTGTGTTCCAAACAATATTACTTGGGTTACCAAAGCTTAAAGCCCTTATCATGCCTGTAATCCAAAATGAATATCTCAGACAATCCGGTGGAAAATACAACTTAGTAGCTCCAATTGGTGGACCATATTTCATTAAGAATGAGAAAAAGAAAGTTAGCCTAGTAAAGAAATTTGGAGCCCAATATCTTCATCCTATTCTAGAACACCCTGTTGTAAGAGTTAGGCAATTAGAGAAAGAAACACTCTCAGAGTATGTGCATAATGTCGCGAACCTTTACGACTATCTGATGCCAATAACAACTTACCTGAGAGATCTCTATCAAGAGAACGGTAGAACTAAGCCATCATTACTGAATCCCATTATTGTTGATACAAATGCTATTCAGGTTTCAGAGATCAATGCATCAGATAAAATAGGGAAATTGCTCTATTGCGGTAATCTGAACCATGACGAGGAGATACACATTCTTCTGAACTCATTTTCATTAGCTAGAAATGCTATCTCATCATTGAAGCTAACAGTTTTAGGCGGTACAAGTTCACACAAGGGAACCTGCCTGTTGTTAAATCGCTATCGAACTATTTGTAAAGAATTAGGAATTTACGATTCAGTCGATTTTCTTGGAAAACTCCCTCATAAGAAAGTGATTTCTCATTATCAAAATGCACATGCCTTCTTGTTACCACGACCCTTCCGACTTTACTCACAAGCTGGTTTTCCATCAAAACTCGGCGAATACCTAGCTACTGGAAAACCCGTCATCACGACCGGAACCGGTGATATTCCTATGTACCTTGAGGATGGTGTTTCTGCTTATATTGTAATGGATGACAGTCCTGAAGCATTTGCCAAGAAAACTGTTAAAGCAGTTAGTCATTCTAAAGCATATGATATCGGACAAATGGGAGCTAAGGTAGCCAAAGAGAATTTTTCTATAGAGGCCACTGCGCAAAGAATAGAATCGTTTTTCAGGGGTTTAAATGCAAAATGAAGTAAGTCTGGTGATTTTTGGTGATATATGTTCAGACAGAGGATTTCGACAAATATTCAGCAAAGGAAATTCAGAAGAGTTATTCGGGTTTGCAGAACAAATTGTTTCGGACTCTGATATTGCGATTGCTAATCTTGAGTGCCCGCTTACAGATAGCCTAGAACCTATTCGCAAGAGCGGACCTTGTCTTTCTGGACCTCCTGAAACAGCTATAGTTCTTGCTCGTGCAGGATTCGATGCTGTATGTCTAGCTAATAACCATATCATGGATCAGGGTGAAGATGGGCTAAGGTCAACTATCAATGTATGTGATGAAGCCGGATTGGAGATAGTTGGTGCTGGTGAAAACCTGCAGGAAGCAAGACAGCCGCTAATCATCGAAAGAAACGGGGTTCGAGTTGGCTTCTATTGCATGGCTGAGACTGAGTTTTCTATTGCTTCTGATTCCAGTGCAGGAGCTAATGGAATAGATGCTGCCAGTTGGGTTAATGACATCACCGGACTTAAGGTAAGATCTGATTTCATTGTTGTGCTTCTTCACTCTGGGAAGGAGAATTACCAGCTGCCAACTCCCTTACAGCAACAACTTTGTCGAAATCTTGTCAGAAACGGAGCTGATTTGATTGTCTGTCAACATTCCCACTGCATTGGGGCATATGAGAAGTACCAAAATAAAGTAATAATATATGGTCAAGGAAATTTCATATTTGACAGCGTTGGTCCAACGATAGATACCTGGCATATTGGAGTAATAGCTAGAATCTGTATAAACAGTGATCGTAGTTGTAAATTTGATCCGGTATACTACTACCAATCAACTCGACAACCCAGTATCAGGGCATTGACGGAATCTGAGATGAGAGAAGTAACTGAAAGGCAAATTTCACTGAATAAGACAGTAGTAGACCCTGAAAGCGTAAAGAATGAATGGAATATCATCGTAGGAAGAGATGCTCCAAATATGTTGTATCTTTTGAGTGGTTATAGAGGATTACTCTTGCGAATTCTACGAAGACTAGGCTTACATAAATTGTTATATAAAAATACAACTCGTCTATCAGCATTGAACATGCTTCGTTGTCAGACACATAGGGAACTATTGGAAACCTATTTTGAGAATGAATGACTTAACTCAATTACAGGAGATGGTTTCAGGAACATTGACACACTGGTGATTTAAGTACAGAGGAGAAATACGTGCAACCATTGAAGAATAAAAGAATTCTAATAACCGGCGGAACAGGCTCCTTAGGAAAGGTTCTTACAAAAAGACTTCTTTCCGGTGAAATGGGTACGCCCAGAAAAATAATCATCTTTTCCAGGGACGAAGCTAAACAGCATTTCATGCGGTTGGAGTATGAGCATGTTGTAGCAGCAACAGACGAGATAATCTATAACAATTTCAAACGCTTACTGGAATTCCGGATCGGAGATGTTCGTGATTTCCATTCAATTGCTTCTGTAGTAAAAGACTCTGATGTTGTTTTCAGCGCAGCTGCGTTGAAACAGGTTCCTACATGTGAATACTTCCCTTTTGAGGCTGTACAAACGAATATTTTCGGAGCAGAAAACATTATAAGAGCAATTCAGGAACATGGGCTTGAGGTTGAAACCGTTATTGGCATCTCAACAGATAAAGCATGTAAGCCTGTTAATGTTATGGGTATGACTAAAGCTATTCAGGAAAGGGTCTACATTCAGGGTAATATGCGTTGCCCTAATACTCGTATTGTCTGTGTTCGTTATGGAAATGTTCTTGCCTCACGTGGTTCTGTAATACCACTTTTCCATAAACAGATAATGAGTGGTGGTCCTGTGACCATTACAACTTCTGATATGACACGTTTCCTGCTCAACCTTGATCAGGCGGTGGATACAATATTTGCTGCACTTAAAGGAGCTAATCCGGGTGAGACATATATTCCCCGAGTTCCTTCTGCTCGGATAACTGATCTTGCAGAGGTATTGATTGGTGATCGGCCTGTAGAAACTAAAATCACAGGTATTCGTCCTGGTGAAAAAGTACATGAGATTCTTGTGTCCAAAGAAGAATCATTCTTAACAGAGGATCGTGGAGATTACTATGCTATTGTTCCTATACTTCCCGAAGTAAGGAAAGAAAAGGAAATAGTCCGTTCTCTGGAAAACGAGTACAGCTCAAGGGATGCAATAATGACCAAGCAGGAATTACATGCGCTTCTTAAAGGATATGGGCTTCTAATCGAGCAGCAGAATGGCGCGAATGAAGGTGAGTTGCTCAGATGAAAATAGTAACTGTTCTAGGAACACGCCCTGAGATCATTCGATTGTGTCGAGTTATTGAAAAACTGGATAAACATGTTGATCATGTTCTTGTTCATACAGGACAGAATTATGACAGCAAACTGAATGACATTTTCTTTGAGGAACTCGGTGTGCGGAAACCTGACATCTATCTTGGTGTGAACACTTCATCATTTGGCATTCAAATCGGTGAGATCATAAGTAAATGTGAAAAGGTATTTCTTGAGGAGAAACCCGACGCTGTTCTTATCCTTGGAGACACTAATAGTGGTCTTTCTTCCTTTGTCGCGAAGAGAATGGGTATTCCGGTTTATCACATGGAAGCAGGGAATCGATGCTTTGATGACCGGGTTCCGGAAGAAGTTAATAGAAGAGTGATTGACCATTCAAGCACTACTCTCATGCCATATACAAATAGAAGTAAAGAAAACCTGCTTGCTGAAGGAATCCCATCAAGAAGAATACATGTAACAGGCAATCCGATATTAGAAGTACTTAATTACTATTCAGATGAAATAGATACATCCAATGCTCTTGTTGAGTATGGTGTGGATAAAGGCAAGTACCTGCTTGCTACTCTTCACAGAGCAGAGAATGTGGACATTCCAGAGAGGCTAAGAGGTTTTGCTAAAGGACTTGAACTTGTCAGAGCGGAATTTGGTCTTCCTGTTATTGTCAGCACACATCCAAGAACACGTAACAAGCTCCGGGAATTCGGTCTGGAGAGTAATTTAGGTGATGTCAGATATGGGGAACCAATGGGGTTCTTTGATTTTGTCAAGCTTGAAAAGAATGCGCTTTGTGTTTTATCTGACAGCGGTACTGTTCAGGAGGAATGCTGCATTTTCAAGGTTCCCACAGTAACACTTAGAGACGTAACAGAACGCCCGGAAACCATAGACTGTGGAAGCAATGTACTTGCAGGAGGAGACCCGGAAAAGATACTTGAACTTACTCGTCTTGTTACTTCTGCTGAACCTTCCTGGGTGCCACCACAAGAATATCTTGTACCAAATGTTTCTTCGACAGTAGAGAGAATAGTATCTGGATATTATTCCAATTAATCAACATAGTGTAAGATACAGCAATTAGCTATATAGAGGAAATATGTCTACTAAAGTAATATACCCACGTGTGTTAGTATTTGGAGAAGGTTTCAGAGATGTTTCTGGTCCAGGATTAACGCTTACGAGCCTATTCCAAGGATGGCCAAGAGATAAAATCGTGGATGTGCATTCGTCTACTAATAGAAATGATCAGGTAACTGAAACCCATTTGTACCTCCCCAGCCGGGGAATTACATCGGTATGGAAAAGACGATCAAGTAAAAAGTCCAATAATGGAACGGATATCAATACGAAGGATAAGAACGCTTCTTTTACTCCAAGCGATATTAAACAATTACTACGAATGCAATTGCTCGGTAGGGTGTTCTGGCATCGAGCTGGAACATCACAAATAATTCACAGAATTAAAGAATTCAATCCAGAAATTCTTTATGTTCAACCATCTATGGGCCTCTCATCAGCAATACTCAAGCTTCACAATATTCTCGGTAAGATTCCTATGGTAGTACACATAATGGATGATTGGCCTGGGATGTGGTCTGATTCTCCATCCTTCAAGGATCGATTATTATTTAAACATGAACACTACTCTTTTAAGCATATCTTAAAACGAGCGCACGCACGAATGGCAATATGCCCAGCAATGGCTGATGAATACAAAATTCGATATGGATACAATTTTTCTTCTTACCAGCGACTAGTACAAAGGCCTGAAAGAACTCTTCTATCTGAAACTAGAAAATCTTCTGTAAAACTTCTTTACGTTGGACGTATTGGAATAGCTGTTTCCAAAACTCTGGTTCATATTGCTGAGGCTGTTCGGAATATGAAATTGAAAGGGGTAAACATCGATTTATCCATAATCTCAGCTCAAACTGAAACCGCAGTCTCAATTGGATTGGGGGATTATGTTGACAGAAATGGTCCATACCCAAGTTCTGAAATATCAGCAATTATTGATTCTGCTGATATACTATTAATTCCTTTGGACTTTTCCCCTGAGAGTCTTCGTTTTGCCAAGTTATCAATGCCTTCGAAAGTGCCAGAATATCTTTGCTCAGGAGTCCCATGTATTGTTATTGCACCCAAGGAAACAGCTCTTGCAAGGTATGCAATAGAAGAGGGATGGGCAATAGTAGTTACAGATGATAAAATAAGTGAAATTGAGAAGGCAATATTGACATTAATCTCTTCGAGTAAAAAGCAAGCAAAACTGATAAACGCAGCATCTATGACGTATGAGAGTGACTATAATGTAGAAAAAAACAGGAGTAGCTTTCAAAAAATCATATGCGAAGCAATAGAATAAGTATATTTTAGGAGTCATCCAACATGATGCTATGTGCTGGAAAATAAACAAAGGTTCTGTGAGTTTAATGATAAGGAGATAATGACTATATTAATTCTCGGTGGCGACGGAATGCTTGGACATAAAGTGTTTCAGGTGTTTTCTAAAGATATGGAAACTCACGCAACGTTCCTTAGTCAAAAAGAATATGATTCTGCATTACCTGTCTTTAAGGATATTCCTACTTCCAGAATTCATCTTGATATTAATGTTCTGAATGATTCCGCAGTTGAGAATGTGATTCATAAAGTAAAGCCGGATTTAGTTTTAAACTGTATTGGCTTGATCAAGCAATTAGAAGAGGCTTCCGATCATACTCTTGCCATTAGACTAAACTCGCTTCTTCCGCACAAACTGGCCACTTTATGTTCAGAGTGTGATGCCCGATTAGTTCATATCAGTACGGATTGTGTGTTCTCCGGGAGGAAAGGTAATTACACAGAGGATGATCCTACAGATGCTCTTGATCTGTATGGAAAATCCAAGGCTCTTGGTGAAGTTGATTATGCACCTCATCTCACTATAAGAACTTCTATCATTGGAAGAGAATGGGTCCGTTCAACTGCTCTTATGGAATGGTTTTTGTCACAGGAAGGTAAGACAGTCAGAGGTTACAAGAACGCTCTTTACACAGGTTTTACTACTGAGGCAATAGCAAGACTGATGAAAAGGACGGTGCTTGAGCGACCAGACATTACTGGGCTTTGGCAGGTTTCAAGCGCTCCAATTACCAAACTCGATCTTCTCACAAGAATCAGAGATGCCTGGAAACTTGATATAGCAATTGAACCTTTTGATGATACTCCTTGTGACAGAAGTCTTAATTCGGAAAGATTCTTTAACGAAACTGGTTTTGAAAGACCCTCCTGGGATAGCATGATAGATGAACTTGTTATGGATAAAACTCCATATGAAGAGTGGCGTAAACGTAATGCAGACCTTGCCAAACAATAAGTTTCATTCTCACAGGAAAGGATAGTACTGGTGAAAGCACTCGTTACCGGTGGCGCAGGGTTCATTGGCTCAAACATAGCAAAGAAACTGCTGGAAATGGACTTTGAAGTTCGCATTCTGGATGATCTGAGTAGTGGATTCAAAATGAACATTCCAGAAGGTTCGGAATTTACAGAGGGATCCGTTGTTGATGGCGAGTTAGTGAAGGAAGTTGTGTCTGGTGTTGATTACATTTTTCACCTTGCAGCCAGTGTTGGTAACAAAAGATCAATAGACAATCCGATCTACGATGCTACCGTCAATGTTCTTGGCACATTGAATGTTCTTGAAGCAGCACGTTCAACAGGAGTGAATAAACTTGTATACAGCTCTTCTGCCGGAATATTCGGCGAGTTGAAGACTATTCCAATTAAAGAGGATCATCCCAGGGATCCGGATTCTCCCTACGGCGTGAGTAAGCTAGCAGCTGAGAAGGATTGTCTGGTATACATGAAGCTTTACGATATTCCTGTAGTCTGCCTTCGTTACTTCAATGTATTCGGTGTCAATCAGAGGTTTGATGCATATGGTAATGTTATTCCGATATTCGCTGACAGGATTCTAAAGAATATTCCGATGACGATTTTCGGTGATGGTGAACAGACCCGTGATTTTGTTAATGTGAAGGATGTTGCTCAGGCTAATATCAAATCCGCTCTATCTGATGCTACAGGTGTGTTCAATGTTGGAAGCAGCACAAGAATAACTATCAATAATCTTGCTTCTCTTATGGAAAGTGTTTCTGAAACTTCTGTTGGTGTTGAGTACGGACCAGAACGTCCTGGAGATGTAAGGGACAGTCTTGCTGATGTATCAAAAGCACAAGCTTCCTTTGACTTTAATCCATCAGGTGACATTGAAGCAGGGTTGAGTGAATACATGAACTGGATTAAATCTGATCCAATTACAATCAGAAGAAATGATTTAAGTAATTGAAGTTAGTAGTAATACTGAAATATCCTTAAACGGTAAAAGATTGTATAAATAATGAAAGTCTTGTGGTTTACAAATATTCTGTTACCTGCTGTAAGAAATCATCTTGGTTTGCCACCTTATGTGGGGGGTGCATGGATAGAAGCTCTTCGAAGTAATCTTGAGAAATATTTCCAAGATATATCTTTGCATATTGTTTCGTTCTCGAATACTGATTTTGAACCATATACACATGCTAACGCAACGTATTATCCAATTCTCCAGAAAAGACCTTCAGGAAAACTATGGAATATTCTTGAGAACTGGAAACATTCAAGATATTCCGACACTGAATTGCAACAATGTGTTGATCTAATAAATACCTGCAAGCCGGATCTCATTCACGTACATGGTTCGGAAAACCTATTCGGACTTGTGCAGGAAGATACAGATGTTCCCGTAGTAGTATCATTGCAGGGCCTTATAATCTCATGCCAGCATTTTGAATTCCCAGGACTTGGAATTCATGATAAACTAAGGTTTATGTTCTGTCGAGCTTCTCTGAAAGGACTTGGTCCTATTCACAATGCTATTGAGCATAAAACACAGGCGCAAATTGAAAAGAGAGTTATTTCCGGATGTAAGCATTTTATGGGGCGAACTGAATGGGACAGATCTATTGTTAAACTGATGAATCCTGACGCATCGTACTATCACGTAGACGAAATCCTCAGAGAACCCTTTTATCAGAATACCTGGGACAACTCCCGGTTAGGAGATCATACTGTGTTCTCAACGATCTCAAGCGCAGTGAGAAAGGGGCTTCTTGTTCTTCTTGATTCTATTGGGATACTTAAGAAAAGGGGGTATGAGAACATCCTATTGCGATTAGCTGGATCTATTAAGGGTCAAGCCAACTGGACTATGATAAAAAAGAGAATTACCAACAATCAAATTGAGAGTAATGTCGAATTTCTTGGACCTTTAATCGCCGAAGATCTTTCAATTGAGCTTGCAAACAATTCCGTTTTCGTTCATCCGTCCTATATTGATAACAGTCCGAACTCTCTCGCTGAAGCAATGATGGTGGGCATCCCTTGTGTTGCCACTGCAGTAGGTGGTGTACCAAGCATGTTAGAACACGGAAAGGAGGGATTACTCTGCACTCCTGGAGATCCTTATTCAATTGCTGCTGCTATCAATCGAATTCTTTCCGATAAGGGACTTTCTGAGAAACTAAGTACAAACGCAAGAAAGAAAGCTCTGGAATATCATAACCCTAAGCGTATTACAAATAATCTCTACCACATATACAAAGATATTATTGCTTATGTTTTTGTTTAAACTTATTTATATTTCTATGAAATCCAAGAGAATACTTCAAATGCCACTTAATCCTATTCCAAAATACTTTGCGCCAGAGATTATCAATAGGCTCAAGTAGTTTCAGAAAACGAATTCCAGTTCTATACCATATCGAATCAATGATTCCCTCAACATCTTCTGTTTGCCTTGTCGGGAAATCAATTACCCCAGAATGAATATCCTTCCACATTTGCTCTATCTGCTCAGGATGCTGACTGGAAAATCGCTCAAGCCACCCTGGGTATCTGAAAACATTATGTACTTTGAATGGTTTCTTTAAGGAAAAATAAGAGTTCAGCATCCATTCTTCCCAGCCCTCTACTTTCGGTCTATTTTTTCTGGATGAGTAGTAAATACCTTTTAGCTCTACTTGCTTTGGAAACAAAAGAGAATAGTGATACATCCAGATATCCAGTTTTCTCATCATATTACCATTCAATACCCTCAACTTGCGAAGATTCCTCCCAGAATCATCAAAAACAGTTGGTGGAATATGGGTTTTATATTTGTAGCCATACCCCCATTTGAAAATTCGAAATACCTCATAGTAATTATTCCTGATCAGCATCCACGAATCACAACGATATTCAGGGCTTCCCCAGAAGGTTATAGTTGGGAAAGAGATCGCAGAAATGTCTGGTGTCTCTGCAAGCAAACCAAGAACCTTCTTTATGTCCTCATGTCTATAAAATTCATCAATATCAATCTGCCACAGATAGTCTCCTGTTGCAATCTGAGAATAGGCTTTTGACTGCTCATTTTTGTCAAACCAGAAACCACTATGTTTAACAATGATCAGCTTGTCGTCTGGATCCTCTTCTTTCTTGAAACGATGCAATACCTCCCAAGTCCCATCAATTGAATGTCCTTCATCCGTCGCAATTGATTCAGCTCCCTCAACGGCTCCCTCTGCAACAATTATTTCATGTGCGAATGGGTAGATCTGGCGAAGGCAATACTTAGTAAATGGCTCTCCATTCAAGACAATAATGCCAAATGTTACTTTAGGTAGTGGACTAATTGTTATTATTGCTCCTTTTTTATGAGGTACCTTGGATTGTCTAGACAGAATACGGTTTACAACTGCTGGCTTATTTTCTCAGCAGTGTGTTGATTAATTTGCAAGTATGCCTAATTACACTATGTCGAAATCGATTCACTTCTATTTCGAATAGTATTCGCATCTAGATATCCCAATGATACTCCAAGAGCTAGCAATGACCAAAAATATGCAATCCCCCACATCGGCCCAAGAATACCTATCCCAAATGACATTAAGATGAATGCAATGAGGCAAGTAAAAACAATAATCGCCATTTTTCGGATTTCTAGGTTTTCAGATTTGGTGGCTTTCCATACGCATTTGATACATATAGAAATAAAGAATGAGAAACAAGCCATGCCAAACCATCCAAGTGCTGAAAGATACTTAGTAACTGTAGAATGATGATTTGCCCCTGTTTGTTGTTTTATTAAATCAATACCTTCGCCAAGGGGATGCGATAGAGAATTTTCAATGCTCTGAGAGAATAAATCCCATCGACCATATATGTTTGAACCGGATGATGTTGGAGAAAGAAGTCGAAATACATAATCTTCTCTTTCTGTGCCTTCAATACTAAAAATCATATGCTTAAAACCAACTACGAATAGTATAGCAATAAGTGCAATAAAGACTATGAGTTTTATCAGTTTTTTCGGAAGTGCTTTATTTTGTCCCATTTTGAAAATATTCAATGAAAGAATAATTATAGTACCAACAATAGTACCGTACAATCCTGTCCTACTAAAAGTAAAAAACATTAATTTTAATGACAATATAATAGAAATTAATAACGGTATTCGCACAGCATAGCTCTTAGTCATGAAAATGAAACCAACACTCAGAATAACTGTTATTGCAAGATAACCACTCAGAATAACTGTATCTGCATAAGCCTTTATGCCCATTGGCAGATTCCAGAAGCCTCCATATCTTAATCCCGAGCGCGATGACAAATATCCCAATTCAGCAGAAGTGAATATCTGAGTCAGTAGTACAAATACTACATTTCCAATAAGTAGAAAGACTAACATTCTTTTAATGGTTTTTATATCATTTGCATATCGGAATACTATTATGAAGAGCATGCTTGGATACAGAAAAACTTTTGGATACCAACCAGAATAGTATTCTGGGCCAGTGAGGACGCCAAATTCAACAGCAACTAATATTGCAAGAATATTTACAATAGTAAGGAATATCAGGGATTTCTTCAGATAAGAGAATCTATCCAACTTGGTTAGGAATAATAGTGTTACCAAACCTGCAAACGTTATTGATCTTTCTTTTAAAGAAAGAGAAAGTAAATAGTAACCAAATACAGGAATCTTTGAAACATTGAAGGATGGAAGAGTAAATGGTACTAATAGTAAGAATCCATATATGTAACCCTTCACTCCCCAGATCATACCTATCGCAATAGACATAATAAGCAAAAGTATGATTCTATCAGCATTAGGATATTCAAGAAGCTTCATGAATACTGTAAGTACTATAAGCAGGATTATAGCTTTAACTACTTGTGGTTTGATTATCCTTGAAAGTGAATGAATGCTAATCATTAAAATAGTATAGTGATATAATATGTTCTAAGCACTCAGTATCAAATTCTATTATTCGCATATACTTGTCGACTCCAAAACGTTAGTAGCGCAGTAGTATTCTCCTATTTATTATTCCTATTAGCCTGATATAATACTCAATGATACTTCCTCCTATTTCACTTCTACAAATCTCTTTTCTTGCCCTTAACTTTCTGGATAGTTCAACCTTTCTCTTGTTCCTAACGATCTTACCTCCTGATATCATATAATCGGCTTCAAGGATGGTAAATCGCAAACCTCGTGATTTACCCTTCTCCATATTAGTTTTGGCTTCTTGGCCATGCCAGACTCCCTGTCTGCCGTTCTTATGATGCGCGTAACCATGGTTCTGATGAATCAGAGTTATTGCTCCTGTAGCATCAATTACAGGAACTCTAGTATTTCTACAATGAAAAATCAGTTCATTGTCATAACCTGCTCTGCCAATTACTAGCTCTGGAATCCCACCCCATGGCCATCCGGCAAAACAAAATATATCTGATCCACTTGGAGGATGAAGTTTTGCATGATTCGATATCATTCTACGAAGTTCATTTTCGAGATCGGGTTTATTGAAATCAATTATTTCATTCAAATTCAAATCATATCTTTGGGACACGACTAGATACTCGTTAAACCTAATACTCTTTAACGCAGTTGGGAAATCGCTCAGCAACACTATATCGCTATTTATGTACATCTTTATTTGATATTTACCACAATCTCTTGCAATCTGAAACATGGAATTTACCAATGGAGTTCCCTGTGAGCTTGTTTCTACTTCTGGAATCCATTCTATATTTAAATCACTAACAGCTTTACTATAACCTTCCCCCTCTCCAAATAGAATAATCTCTTTCTCAACTGGAAGTGCTTTCCAACTTCTAATAGCATTATATTGATTTACCTTAATTTTTCCGATGAAGGGCTTTGCAGTTGTGAAAATTGTTAACATAATTTTGTTCCTGAATATGCAAGCAAGAGTAATCCTGATAATTAGCTATGTTAATGATTAAATTCTTACCCATACCTAATCAACTATTTTCATTATCCTGATCTGTACTCGTTCTTTCAAGTAAAAAACATCCAATGTTTTTATATCTTCTTGTTGCTTTTACTTTAAGTACTTCACTTTCTTCTACGGGTAACCAATTTCCGGATTTATCAAGACTAAAAAAACATTGCTCATTTAGATTCCAACCTTTGAATAACTTCTTAAGCCTTAGCTTTCCATACACTCGCTGCTGTCCGATGAATAAATGATCGCACGATACAGGCAGTATTAGAAATACTTTTCCCTTTGTTGTCAACTTTTGCCTAAGATTCACCATAAACTCTAGATCAAGATCCGGTTTAAAATCTTTCGATCTCGGATCGACAGAGATCCCTAAATATTCGATTAAAGATACAATCACTACATAGGCGTAATCATCAAGCGAGATTGAATTTAATATGTTTTTACCAGATTCCTTTCGATCATATTCTATGTATCGAATATTGGACCATAAGTTTCTTTCTATTGATCTGATATTACGGAAAGATTTCAGTGTTTCAATAAGGGGCATATCAGAAATTAGTACCGATTCAGCGGTATGGATCTCTGATTGTTTGTTAATCTGTTGTACACATTGATAAATATAGTTCTTGTGAATATTCCTGCTCTTTAGCCAAGTATATCCTGATGCCTTCTTGCAGAATCGCACAAACTTGCTACATTTCAATTTACTGAGCCATGATCTTCGGGGGTTAATATCTTGAACGCATAGTATGTTATTATCTTTATTATTCTGCTCTTCGTATAATTCTAATTGCTTCCATCTATTCCAGGTGTACCAGCTCCATTTGCATGCAAGATCAATTCCAGTTTTACCCATTAGTATTCCGTACTTCCTGACTAATGAACTTGAAAACGCTGCAATTGAAGACATAGTTGCCTTGATAATATTGAATCTATACCCTCTTAGCTTCATTGCCCTTCCCTCATGCTGCAAATATCTGAGGTGCTTTTCCTTAAACTGCTTAGTACTATCAATCCAATAGTGTTTAATAATTTCGTCAACTGATAATGGCTCAAATCTATGGCTATGAAATCCCTGCCGTACACCAAAACCTGCATGAACTACATCATTTAGAATTGTACGCTCTCTGTTAATAATTCTTGCAGGGCTTAGTATACTTCCCCATCTACCATGCATAACAGGTTTCCCCATATAGTAATTTCTAAGAGGTAGTCCGATATAGGCTAATCCATCGTCAGCTAATATCAACTTTTTAATTACTTGTACTGATGCTGGAGGAAAGACCTCATCCGGATCTAAATGAACAATCCAGTTATAAGTTGCCTGCTCAAAAGCCCATTCCCTTATCATTTCAATGACAGGAACCCAATCGTGTGCTATAACTCTTGCCCCACATGATTCCGCAATCTCTACAGAAGTATCAGTAGAACCCAGGTCAATAACTATTAATTCGTCAGCAAATTTCAGGCTTTCAAGGCATTCAGCCAAATGAGCAGATTCATTGAAAGTAACAACGACAGCACTTAGTTTAATGTTATTCATTATATATGTTACACCTAATTCTTACTGATATCCATTTACTACTTATCGATACGGCATGGAACCGATTTTGAAAAGATTCTACTTAGTATGCTTCACTTCACTCGAAGGTATTATTGAGAAGTTATCATATGCTATTATTGAATGCATAACCATATATCCTCGAATAACTATTGCTGCATGAAGAATCCAGTTAATGTTAATAGAATATTTACCTAATATATTACGATACACGCTTATTAAGTTTATTATCTTATGTATTATATTTACTAAGTATTACCTTTTATTACTAAATTATATTCCTCAATTGCTCTCTACCATCAAAAAGATTCTCCAAAACGAGATTTGAATATTCGCTCTTGAAATACTTTCTTTCATCAGAATATAACTTTGTTAATTTAATAACTTGTTGATCATGTAGTGTTTTCTTCTTAACTTCATTTTTTGTTACTTTAGATGAGACCTCATCAAGTAAATCAACATCAAACTCTTTTTCAAAATGTTGACATACTTTCTGAAATGCTATATGAAGATTAGTTTTCATCTGTTCATATCGAATAACAGTTTTTTTCTTTGTGAATTCTTCCTCAATTAACCATTTCTCAAGGTGTTTCCCATACAATGATGTCCAGTATATTATTCTTTCTTTATTCTCAATATCTTCTTTATGGTACTTTAATTGCGAAAACATAGTATCCACAGGATTTCTATAAAGGTAAATAACATTATCCCTCTGGATATCCAGATCCAGATCATGTGTATGCAATAATATATAATCTTTTTTTTCAGGATAATAAAAGGTTCTCACTAATGTTGGTCGTTGAAAATACAGTTCGATTATCATTCGTAGCCAATGACTACCTGTTCTTGGAAAACTCACTAGAAATGTATTACTTTTTTCTGATGTAAAGCCGTCAATTAGTTTTTGGTCTTTGATTCGATACGATGATACATAAATACTGCATTTCATTATTTCTCCTTAGAACTCTTATTGCTTTGTTTGATAACTCTGTATTCGACTAAACAACCTCAAAGTGCTCACGCCGGTCATTGTTTCCAGTCTTCTTGCCGGAGTTATCTTTCCAAAATCAACCCCGGTTTTCTGAGAAAAATCTCTCATTTCAGCGGCACAGTCCATTAATGCTTTTCGTCCTCTTTCTGTTTTTTATTACCATCTTCTCCAATCTCGGAATAAACCTTCCTCATGCTTTCTTTCATGCTTCCGCTTCCCAGTTCAATCCTGTATGAACTATGAACAATTCTGTCAAGATCTTATGTATGCAAAAACCTGAAGAGCCTTAATATATCCATAAGCTAATCCGAATCCACCTCAGGAGTATGATATATTGCTGAGAATAGACTCTCATTCCATACATCCGTTGATCTTAATAGAATGTTACTATCCCAATTGTTAGCATCAAAGCACGATTTGCAGGGCTGGATACTTTTTGACATAGACATCCTTTTAAGTTCTTTATATTTCTTTGATTTGCTTAGTCCTCCGAGAGAAACATTTCGTATATTACCGAGGTTTAGAGCCATATTCACATCAAGATTGCATGGTGACATGTTCCCTTGCCAATCGATCGTAAGCATATTGTATCGCCAAACATTGCATTCATGATTTTCAACCATATCATCTGCCATATTTCCACCATAAGATAAAATCCGCTTGAAAAGTATTGAGTCATCTTTTCCAAGTAATGAATGCCACTTCTTGAAAAAATCCTTAACTTCTTTGACGTTCTGGCTATTAACAGCAAATACATGCCTTGTGGGCCTATGATCTGAAAGTCCGAGCCAATATTCCGCTTTTGCTGTCACATCCTCAAAACGATTCCCTTCAATAGTATTACCATTCAAATCGAAGCATATCTTCCCGGGTCGTAATTTTTCAAAGGTTTCAGATGTACTCGAATCAATACTCAATCTAAGCTCGGTTATACATATTTCTATGAGTTTTTCGAATATTTCTCGCGTTGCAAGTGATAGGTTTGTATTAATTACAATCCGGACATTGTCTTTGTTATTGCCAACATAGTCCATGATTTCAAGGAAATCTGGATGCATCATTGGTTCACCAAAAAAACTAAAGTTCACAAGTTTTGTATACTTTACTGCTTTAGTAAAAACCTCCTTGAAAAAGGCTTTATCCATATAGCCCTTTTCCCGATTAAATACTCCATTTTCACAGTTAGAACGCCATATTGACTGAGGACAATATCTGCAGGTATTGGTGCAGTGATTTGTCAGTTCAATCTGAATCGAAGAAAATAGTCTGTCTTTATTCAGCCCCGGTCTTGCGAACAGATTAAGGATTCTATCTAGCATTGTCACAATCTCATGCTTGATTTATCTGTCTTCAACGCCAATAGAGCAACCCTACGAGATTCATTATAATCGTCGGCTCCCTTAAGTCCAATGGGTGTAAACATATCAATCTTGAGTTGATGGATTGTGAATTCAAGTCCTTCTAATATTCTTATCAATTTCCTAAGGTTTGGGTTCTTTTTATTCCTAGTTTCTATAATTGCATCGAAACAATAGCCTCCTGGTTCAGAGACCATTGCTTCACCTTCTGAAACTCTTGTATCTACAAGTATTCCACCAGTTGTAACTTCTGCGATTTTCTCTAGTACATATTTATAATCGGGAATATGATATAAGATACCACAGCAAAGTGTGAAATCAAACGGCCCCTTTGATTCTATTAAATCCCATGTCGCACTATCCATTACATTGCCCTGTATAAACTCATAAGAATCTTTTTCCATGAAGTCATTATTATCCCAGTATAGATTCCCTTGTTTTATATAATCGATTCGCCCTTCAACAGCTAGAAGCTTTTGCGCGCCATGCTCAGCAAATCTTGCGGACCAGTATGCGCAGTTCGAACCAAGATCGAGAAGACTTTTCCCCTTGAAATCGAATAATTTCACTACTTCTCCAACAAGAAGCGGGGATCTATACAGCACACGACTTTCAAGTGCTTCCGGAGTTTGCTTTGAGCCAATGCCAGGCGTTACCATTACGTTCTTAATCGTTACCGAATAATACCACGGATTAAGTTTTTTAATTTCCTCCTTAAGAACTGTATCTTTATTTTGTTCGTATTTTCTTTTAAGCAGGTTCTTTAGTCTGGCGAAGAGATTGTCTAGTTTGTCGGTAGTTTCGGGTTTAGATATTGAAAAAACTTCTTCCCAGTATTTGCGAGTCCTTTTCATTTGCCCACACTCAATTTGTGGGGTCGCCGCTTCTCGGAATAATGAGTCCCATTCACTACCATAGTGTTCACGAAAATACAGTGTTGCGAATTTCTTTGCGTGCTTCCTGTACTCTTCTTTAGAAATGGTATTTTTTACAACACCATATGTTGTACTTCCAAGATGCTTCATGCAGACCTTATCGATATATGCTACCTTATAATTCGCTTTGTAAAGCTTGTAAGCATATTCTATAATCGCACCCCAGCAATACTTGAATTCCGGATTGAAAAATCCGATCTTTTCAATAATTTCTCCGCGTATCAGTACCGAAAGATAGTCTGGCGAGAAAATGTAATGGAATTCCGAATTTTCAATTGGTTTTCCATCTTTATTCGCACCTCCAATAGGCTCAGCTGGACTTAATAGTCCTAGATCCGGATATTTATCTGCAATCCGAACAAGCTCACCGACAGCGTCCGCGCCTTCCTCATAAACGACATCATTCATCATGAACCAGTAATACCTATATTCCCCCTTAAGCATAGCCTGGCGTAGACCAACATTGTGACCATAACATTTGCCGCGGTAATCTTCATCGGCATAGTATATAGTCGTATATTTACTTCTTTTATCTTCGTCCGACCCCATCTCCACAATAAAAATATCCATAGAAAGGTGTTTCCCCATATTTTTCAGTTGCTCGTAGATCTGGTCGGTTAAGTCCGGTCTATTGCGGCTTACGACAATCGCAGCTACATCTGCTGTTCTGTTGGGAATACTTAATGAGGATATTGGAACAAGTCTGCCATGTGCGTCCCAGACCTCAGAAATTCTGTTATTCATTTTCATTTTATACATCCCTATGAACAATTTGAGTTACAACACCCTTTTCCTTCAACACCCTTGCAATTTTCTCTACAAGAAGATAGCTCCTATGACGCCCTGCGTTGCAGCCAAACGCGAAAACCTGATGCTGATCAATGGAAATCAGGAATAGAATCAACGGAATGACGTTGTCGATAAACTCCTTGACCGATTCTTGTTCAAGCACGTATCTGTACATCTTTTCATTAGGTTCGGAAAAGAATCCCCATCCATTTTCTCGGGCGGGATTTCTAATGAACCCCACATCAAAATAGTAATTAGCATTTGGCATTCCATATTTGAACCCAAACGACATAAGTGTTACTTTTGCTTTGTCTGTCATCGAATTACATCCTTGCTTATTGTGAAATAATACTCTATCAATAATTAATATTTATATGGAGCATTTTGTACATATTTATGAATTTTCTATTCGTTCTCCATCAACAAGAACTTCGTTTTAATATTTTCTCAATCCCATTGAAACTTTCTGTATGCTTCTTTCATCGGTCTCTATTACTAAATACAAAAAGAGAATCTGCCGAATGAAAACTGCCGCCTGTTATCAGTGTTTTACTTGGCACTATGAATCCACATCAAGTTAAATACTTAGTCAAGATTAGTTCTGTTTTCATTTCATCGAATATTTTATCTAGATCTTCGTTTGTATCAAATACATAGTTTTTCCAATTCTTCCACTTGGAAACAGATGTTGTATAAAAATGTTTTGATGCAAAAGATACAACATCTGCATTGATCGGAATATTTAGGAAATTAAACAAGTCTTTGATAGAACGAGTCGGATTAGCGCAAAGTTCTTCATATTTAATTGTATATACTGAATCAGAAAGTTGAGAAGTTTCTTTCAGAAATTCCATCATTCGGATGTCTTCTCTCCATGATTTCGCTTGAATCCAAAATCGATTTTGCCATGTACGTTGTTCCATTTCATCTTCATGATTAAATTGAAAAGGCCATTGAGAGAAATCATTGCTTATTCCAGATGTTATAATTCGAAAATACTCCCAATGAGGAGTTGTAATAGGAGAATGTCCTGCCATATGAAATTTGCCATTATTGGAAAGAATAACATCCCTACCATCACGCAGAAGGTAGATATATTTAGCATTAGGGAAAAGATAATTGTATAGCTGGTGCGAGAAACTACCTGCACAGGTTTTGAAACCCCACGGACCTCCTTTATACGCAGACATATGGTGAGAAATACAAACTTTCCCAACACTATCTACCAAGTCCGGTATGTTACTGCATCCTTTACCATATTTAAATAACTGAGGAACCAATTCTCTTTGAAAACCATAAACCCAATACAAAGCGTCCTCGGTTTGATTTAGGCAATATGGATCAATAATATTACCCATATAAATACCCGCTCGCTGAAGTAAATGTGATAATGCTCTTGTTCCTGAATGTCCTCGAGAAAGAAACAGTATAGGTGGAGGTAATGAAGTAAAATAAGTTTTCTGATCCGTTTCTTCAACTACGTTAAATTTGAACCCTTCATACCAAGGGTGACTCCTATCAGTACTTCTTGATTTAGTTTTAACCCGTTTTCTCAACAATATTCTAGAAATTGTTTTTCTGAACATGTATCAATAACTATTCTGTGGCTCGCAAATTTTATGGGACCAAGAGTGTTTAACAACAAGAACACCACGCTTGCTATCTAGTGCCATACCACTGTTATATACATCTCTTAAACCTATATTTAGAGTTATCACCTTTTCTAATTTAACTATCCATCCAATTCTTTCCCTGACGAAGCCAATATCGAAGAAATATCGACCTGCGGTAAGAGGAATATCTTTGAGAAGAAGTTCAATCTTCCCGATTTTTCCAAGAGTGTCTATGTGATAACCACTTATGGGAGTGGTATTTAGTTGAATGACTCTGCTATGATAACGATTGTTTATGTGTACCGCAAAAGCTTGTGACGTAAATTGTTTTGAAGCTTGATATTCAATTTGGATTATCAGCGAATCTTTTGTGTGAAAAGAGTTTAATTCAGAGTGATTGACACTCATTAATCCTACATTCGTTATCTTGAAATCGTTATGACAATTCTCTTCTATTACTTGATAGTTAATTGAATATACTCTCCCTGTCTCTGTTTGATCTTGGGTATCCTGAAGGTATTTTGAAATGACTTTTTCGGGTTTATCATCGCATATAATCCGACCCTCTTCAAGAAGAAGAACTCTCGGGCACATGTGTTTAATAGAAATCAAATTGTGGCTAACGAAGAGAACAGTTCTTCCCTGCTTAGTTATGTTTTCCATTTTACCAAAACATTTTTTCTGAAAAGCAGCATCTCCAACCGCCAACACTTCATCAATCAGCAAAATCTCAGGTTCAAGGTGTGCTGCTACTGCAAATCCCAGTCTTACTCTCATTCCGCTTGAATATCTTTTAACCGGAGTATCTATGAACTTCTCAACTCCACTGAAATTAATGATCTCATCTTCTTTTCGCTCAATATAGTCTTTATTCATACCAAGTATAGCACCACTTAAATAGATGTTTTCTCTGCCGGTAAGCTCTTGATGAAACCCAGTTCCAACCTCAAGTAGAGTTCCGACCCTGCCTTTAAGTGTTGCTCTACCTTCTGTTGGAGATGTAACTCTGCATAGCATCTTAAGTAATGTACTCTTACCGGCACCATTCTTACCTATTATTCCAAGTACTTCACCCTGTTTTACTTCGAAAGATACATCGCGAAGTGCCCAGAATTTTTCTGCCCCTAGCATTGTACTTTTCCTATGTGCTATATGTTTCTTTGCAGATTTAAAGCCAGAAGCTATCTTATCACGAAGGGTATCGTGCTGCTGCAGTTTATGCAACGCACCTATGTTGTATTGCTTTCCTAAACCTTCTACTTTAATAACTGTATCACTCATTTATTTCCTTACACATTCACGCTAAGTGAATTCGTATAATTAGTATTATTATACAATATCTGCAAAATATGCTTCTGTTTTACGGAAATAGATCAAGCCTGTAATTAATAGAATTAGTACTATTCCTATCGAGAGAAAGATAAGTACATCAGGCCTTTCCCCGCCAACTATAGCCCATCTGAAGCCCTGAATTACTCCTGCCATGGGATTAAGTCCATAAATAACTTTCCATATGCCCGTAGGCACTTCTGTTGCAGAATATGCAACTGGCGATACCCACATCCATAACCTCACAAGGAATGGACTAACCTGCTTAATATCTCTGTACTTCACATTCAATGCGGCAAGCCATAATCCTGCCGCAAGCGCAGATAAGAGAGCAAGCAAAGTAAAGATTGGTAAAAGAAGTATCGTCCATGAAAGATGAACACTAGAATGGTAGTATATCATCATACCGCCGAGAATAACGCTTCCTATAAAGAAATCCACAAGATTCGGTAAAACTGAAGCAACTGGAATAATGAGCCTTGGAACATAAACCTTTTGTAAAAGACCAGCATTACTCACTAGACTCTGTCCCGCCTTATTGAGTGAAGTAGAGAACAGATTCCATGGAAGGATTGCAACAAAAGCGAAAATTGGATATGGAACTCCCTCAGAATTAACTTGAGCCATTTTACCAAAGATGAATGTGAAAACAATCATAAGCATAATGGGTTGTATCACTGCCCATCCAATACCAAGAAGGGCTTGCTTATACCTTACTTTAATATCACGCCATGTAAGGAAATATAAGAGTTCGTGATGAGTTCTGAATTCTGAAAAATCAAAGAAATGCCATTTGCCTGGAGGCTCTATTACAGTAACACTCGTATTTCTTCCCTGCTGGTTGCTCACTAAATCAGCTCCCCAGTCGTAATAAGATCATGATAATATCCGAGCGTCCTTATTAACCCCTCTCTAAATGCTGTTTTCGCATTAAACCCGAATTCATTTTCTGCTCTTATTGTATCAAGCATTCGCCTAGGCTGCCCGTCTGGTTTACTACTATCCCATCTAATTTCACCTTTGAAATCAGTCAGTTCAACAATCAGTTCAACCAAATCCTTTATAGTGATCTCAAAACCTGCACCAAGATTGACTGGTTCAGAGCTGTTATATTTCTCTGTTGCAAGAATGATAGCTTCAGCTGCATCTTCAACATAGAGAAATTCTCTTGATGCTTTGCCAGCTCCCCAGACTGTGATGTGATCAAGTTTTTGTTCTTTTGCGTCAATGCACTTCTTTATGAGAGCAGGAATAACATGTGAAGAATCTGGATCGAAGTTGTCGCCAGGACCATAAAGGTTTACAGGCAAAAGATAAATGGAGTTGAAATCATATTGATCCCTGTAAGCTTGTGATTGCACAAGAAACATCTTCTTTGCAAGACCGTAGGGAGCATTGGTCTCTTCTGGATAACCATTCCAGAGATCTTCTTCTTTGAATGGTACTGGCGTAAATTTTGGGTATGCACATACGGTTCCAAGAATTACAAATTTGTTAATGTTGCGAAGCCTAGCTTCTTCTATGAGTTGAATCCCCATGATCGCATTTTCATAAAAGAATTTTCCAGGATTATCCCTATTAGCCCCTATTCCACCCACAACAGCGGCAAGATGTATTACTACTTCTGCATTTGAGTTATCATACATTCTCTTGATGTCTTCTAGTGTGGTTAAATCATATTCTTCAATCTTTGGAACAAAGATATTTTTGTAACCCTTGTTCTTTATCTTTTGAACAAGGTGCCTTCCGAGGAAACCATCTCCACCAGTAATACATATGTTTGTATCTGCATTGAGTTTGAACATTATTCCTCCAGCTTTCAATTAGTATCTTGAAATGTGAATCTACCATTCCAGCAAATAGAATACAAGGTGAGGAAAATCTGTTTAGAGTACCTTTGCTATTGGCATAAAACCAATATATATTTGCGCAGAGGGGAGAAACCATGGAAATAGATCTTGATGATGTTGCGTATGTTGGAGAGACTTCTGTAACCATACGGCAAAGCAGAAGACGAATTACTATTCCGAAAGAAATAGTTGATAGGCTGGATATACATGACGGAGATAAAGTACGCTGGGTACTCTTCAACGATGGAAGGTTGTGTATTTCCAGAGTTCTTGAAGCTTTTCAGCCTTCTGTTGATGATCCTGTTGTTTGATTTGAAGGGCATCTGAATGGATCCACTGCTGTTTTTTGTGATACTGTTTTTCGTCGCATTTGTTTGTGAATTCATTGATTCCTCTCTGGGAATGGGTTACGGCACAACCCTGACTCCACTTCTGCTTATATTGGGCTACTCTCCATTGGTTGTTATTCCGGCGATACTCCTGTCGGAATTCTTTACAGGTGCATTTGCGGCTTTCATGCATCACAAAATAGGAAATGTTAAGTTTGATTTTCGGCATGATCCCAATCACAGGCTCATCAAAAAAATGAGAATGCTTGGTTACATGCCACGATCAAACGCATCTAAAATAGCGCTGGTACTCGCTGTTTGCAGTCTTTTCGGCGCTGTAATTGCCGTTTTTGTGGCAATAAGTATTCCCAAGTTTTATCTTAGGCTGTTCATAGGTATTATTGTATTTTCTATGGGATTGTTGATTCTGCTTAAGAGGAATTCTCGACATGATTTTTCATGGAAGAAGATTGTAGGACTTGGAATGCTGGCAGCCTTTAACAAGGGACTCTCAGGTGGAGGATACGGTCCTCTGGTTACATCCGGTCAGATTCTGTCCGGAGTAGACACCAAGAGTTCAGTAGCAATAACATCGCTGGCTGAGAGCTTTACCTGTCTTGTAGGGGTATGTACTTTCCTGCTGCTTGGTAATACAGTCGATTGGAGGATCGCTCTCGTACTGCTTGCAGGCGCTGTTACATCAGTTCCTTTTTCAACAAGAACCGTAAAGAAACTGAAAGTCAAGAATTTCACTACGATGGTTGGAATCGCAACGGTTGTTCTTGGGCTTTTCACACTGTTTAAAGTAATATTCTAATATCCATTGATAATTTGGGTGCGCTTCAACAAAGGAGATTCACAGATGGAAAACGAATTTGTCTTCCCGCCTCATGGCGGGTGTGGGCTTATTAATAGAGTAGTCCCTCATATTGAGAGGGACCATTTTGTTGATAAGGTCCGTGAGAATAAAGTTTACAGGATAAGCAATGCTGATCTGTCCACCTTTTACCGGATAGCTGACGGTATGTTGTCTCCCCTGGAAGGCCCGATGAATGAAAAGGAGTTCTACCGGGTCCTGGATGAAGAAGTCATTGAGCGGAACAACAAGCTGTACGCCTGGACAATTCCTCTGGCGTTTGCGATTTCCCGCGAAGAACGCGAAAAATTCTATGCAGGCGAAACCGTAACGGTAATGAATGAGCATGGCACAATTGTTGGCGCTCTTGAAATAACGGATATCTATCCTCTTGATAAGGCAAGATACAATAATGCTGTTTATGGTTCTGACCGGAAAGATCATCCCGGCCCTCGAGTTGTTAATGAAGATTCCCGTGATTATCTGCTGGGGGGGAAGATCTGGGCAATAACTCCGGAGCCTCATGCTGTATACAGCAAATACATGCTTTCACCTGAAGAAACACGGGCTTTGTTCAAGGAACGCAAATGGGAAAGAACAGTAGCTTTTCAAACAAGGAATCCTCTGCACCGGGCTCATGAATACACCATGGTTTATGCCATGGAGACTTTAACTGAACAGGGGTTCTTCACAGGAGTGGTTCTTAACCCGTTAATAGGGCAAACAAAGAAAGATGACGTTCCCGCAGATGTTCGAATGAAGACCTATGAGGTTCTGATCAATAACAAGCTTATCGGGCAGGGCGATAAGAACGATGAGTTCTGGCAGAAAACGGGATACGATCTTTGTGACAATGCTGTGTTAATCGGCATGGATATCAAGATGTTCTATGCCGGCCCTAAAGAAGCGATCATGCACGCGATTTACAGGCAGAACCTCGGATTTACCAATATCATTATCGGCAGGCGTCATGCTGACGCGCCTTTTGATGACGGTACACAGGTATGGGGCGATTTTGATGCCCAGGAGAAATTTGACGAGTTAAATGGAGAACTTCTCATTCAGCCGGTGAAGGTTGGGTTCGCGGCCTATTACGAAGAGCTGGGTAAAGTTGACCTCATGATAAATCAGAAGGATAAAGGCTATACAGTTGTCAGTATTGCAGGCAAAGACTTACGGAAAAAGCTTCTGAACGGAGAGTCAATAGACACCCGTGTTATGAGAGAACCTGTAGCTGATATACTTACTGATTACTATCAGGCAAGTATTGAAAGAACAAAGGCTGAGGAGAAGATCGCCAACCTGACCTGGCATGATCTTAAAATCACAAAACAGGATCGGGAAAAAGTTAACCGTCATAAAGCAGCTGTTATGTGGTTTACCGGATTGTCCGGCTCAGGGAAGTCGACTATAGCGGTAGAAGTTCAAAATCGGTTATTCAAGCGGGGAGTTAACGTATACGTATTGGACGGGGACAATGTCCGCCATGCATTGAACAAGAATCTGAGCTTCTCTCCCGAGGATCGAAAAGAAAACATTCGTCGTATCGGAGAAGTCGCAAAATTGTTCGCGGATGCCGGTACTCTGGTTATGACGTCATTTATTTCTCCTTACGCTGAAGATCGAGATAACGTACGCAGTTCTCTTGCAGCAGGGGATTTTGTGGAAGTATTTGTAAAGACTTCTATAGAGGAATGCGAACTCCGGGATACAAAAGGGTTGTACAAAAAAGCCCGAGCTGGTGAAATTAAAGATTTTACCGGCATTTCGGCTCCCTATGAAGAGCCTGAAACACCGGAGATAATCGTAAACACCGAGAAAGAAACCAAAGAGGAAAGTGCTGAGTATATCATTCAGTGGCTGGAGGATAAAGGTTACATCAGGCGGGTAGTTCTTCTGAATCGAGATTGATCTTTTTACTCATATCTTTCGGATCGAAGGAATTCTTTGTGGGTAGTAATTATCTCATTTGTCAGGATTTAAAGCTTATTTACATCTTTCCATGGGAACAGCTCTATTCCATTTCGTGATTGATGAGTATCTCCGCCATAGATTATAGCAGGTGTCACTTTTGAGCCTGAGAGCTCAAGAATCGTCAGTTGCTCGTTTCGAAGCAGCTTTCGTAAAGGCTTTCGATCTTTTCGGCCTCATCTTCTGTAAGCGCGGCGAACTCCCCTGTTTTTGCCCTTTTCGATAGTCTACCTCCGTTCTGCTGCAGAAATCTATGGAGCAGATCGATCTTGCTGGAGGGCATTTCCACTATCTCGCTTAAGCCTTTCCGGAACCTGTCGTAGTATTGAAGAAAAGCCACTTCACGGGGCAAAATGGTTTCTATGGTTTGCTCCACGCACATGTAAAGGAACTCTGTATGCTTTGTAGCGTCGAAATAGCGGTAGAAGTCAGCTGTATCATTAAGAACCTTTATGTTGCCTTTTGTCGTAGGCTCCCAATCTATCATCGGAAGCAGACGGGTTGAGTAGCTCTCGAGTGTTGATCGGTACTCCTGAATTCTCTCAAGGATAGCCGCGGACACCGGGAAGGGCAGCCCGGGAGGATTGAACCCCCTACGGGTGAGTTCATGATGCATCAGAAGCCTGTGTATCCGGCCGTTGCCATCCTCGAACGGGTGGATATACACGAATCCGAAGGACAGCACAGATGCAGCCACCACAGGATCCAGATCCGGAGCAGACTCACTATCGAAGATAATCAACCCGTTCATGAGGGAAGCAAGGTCTTCCGGTGAGGCACTGATGTGAACCGGCAGAGGATTTCCCGAGCTTCGATCATGTTGTCCTATAAAACCTCCCTCTTCTCTGAGCCCTTTTTTCACGAATCGGAAATCACCTATTACTATCTGATGCAACCGAAGAAGCTCTTCCAGACTCAGGGACATCCTTCCAGACTCGCCGATAGCCTGACCCCACCGCTGGATACGGCTCTGCGGCGCCTGTTCCCTCTCTATCGCAAAACTGGCCCTGGAATCATCCACAAGCAGGAACGCAGCTGCTCTGGTTAAAATATCCTCGGGGACATCTCCTATTACCTTCTTGGCTCTGGCATGGAGATCAGCTCTGTGATAACTCTCCAGTAATTCCGTACGGAAAACCAGGGGACAGAACTTTTTACTTCCTGGCAGATTGTTCCGTACGCGGTGTCTTGTAGAGGTCTTTCCTGAAACACAATACTGTAAATCCGGGTCAATCACAGGAACGTAAGCTCCTCCCTTCGATTGGGAATCGGACAGATCAAGCTGCTCGCTTAACAGCCATTCGTACAGGAACCAGAGTCGTCTGGCATAGTTGCCTGCAGGGGTTTCCCTGACCATCTGCAGGAGGGGTTTGGGACCTGTCTCCAGGAAAAGCCTTTTCAGTAAAGCAAGATCAAGACCTTCATACTTGAGAGCAAAAGTCAATTGTCCTCTTAGCGATGGTTCAGGCATATGGCGGGGAGTGAGGATTCGCCAGCAGTCACGCATATACTTCCTGTGCCTGGCGCTGATAGCACTGAGCATCCGTGGAACGGGTACCCTGAGATCGAAGGTTTGAATGAGAGCTGCATAACCCACCGGAGCAGCTTCCTCGGGAAGCCGTCTGTTCATGAAAGTTTTAACCGGTCCGGGAGAACTTACCTTGAATGTTGTTTTCATGAATACCCATCACCTTTCATGAATTATGGTCACTATTCGCGTCATTCCTGATAAACAATTATAGCTTATGATTCCAATACACACAAGATAGCTAATCATGAAAAACTATAGCTGTATGTGAAATGTATGAATTATATACACTCACGCTTTCGGTTCCCGTTCGCCCATGCCCGGACCGGATAACGATAACCGCCGGGCAAGCTATTTGTAATTCAGGAGTGATTCAAGAAGGGTTGCGTTTCTGAGCAACGGTCATACCTGCACACCTGAGGTTGTACAGCACGCCAGGTTAAGCTGAGCGTTTGAAAGCAATAGACATCTTGAATTCGATATGTGATTATTGTATAATGAAGATAGATTGGAGGGTAAGTATGTCGCCGGATTTGAAAGAATCAGATAATTCTTACAAATCTCGTCTTAAGGGTGGGGAATGTGAGATCGAATATGGCGTCATGCAGATCTTTAAGGGTCTGGTCACCTCTAATGGCGATTTTTCGGTAAATTGCTTTGTCATACATCAGTGAAACTTTTATCACATTTATCCTGTCATCCACTTCGTGAACGTGTTCTTACTGCACAGGAGAGTTCCTGGTTGCGCGCGGGTCCGGTAATTCTTCTTTTTCAAACAATGAATTGAGCAGGAGGTTAAGTGATTTGCCAAGAGCCTTGAGTTGCTTTCTTTCTTTCACCGGCACTGGGAAATTCTCATATCCCAGTTGCCTCAGAATCTCACTCAGCTTACCACCCTTAATAATTTCCAACTGTTTTGGCTTAATTTCATGAACCACTAACTCATTGATAAGCATTTCAGGAAGCTGCAGCTCCATATCTCTTATAGAAGAGTCGATCTCCAGTAAATCAGTGGTCAGTAAAAACTCTGTTCCGGAGTCAACCATAATGAGCATGTACGCAAAAGACGGCCGCACCCCTTTCTTTCCGATTGGTTCTGGTAACGGGACAATTCTTGCCTGGATTGACTTATTGCTTTGGGGAAGTTCGTTGATATCGTCAAGGCTGCCTTTCCTGATGAAGAACATCTTTTCGAATTCAGGGTTTTCAGGAGTCTCTTCTACGATTTCAATCCATTTTCCATTTTCTCCGGGAATTCTGTAAAGGCACTTTTTCTCCTCGGAGCGCATATCAAGCAGATTCTTGAATTTTCCCCTTCGAAGCAGTTCAATAGCCTGCTCAAGGCAGATTATTAACATTGCGGCATCATCCTTGTTCAAAGGCCATGGGAGAAGTCCGGGTGAGTATGATCTGAAAAGCGGAACATCTTCATCCGAATGATAGTTGAGCTTCAGTGATCTGATAATCTCTCTATCCTTATCCGAAAGAGTTTCCGGTTTTTCAAAGGTCAATGTCAACATCGATAATTCCATAACGATTCCCAGGCTGCCCATGTACCTCACTCTCTCCATAGATGGTTCGCCCATGTAAACAAACACACCGCGACTCTGCCCGTGTTTTCCGGCAATACTCACATAACCATTTGTATCGTAACCTGATAATCGCACTCCAAAAACCATGTAATCAGAAAGTATCTTCCATGGCTTCAGTTCAGCAACTTTATTCGCAAGATTGTACAGTTTCTTCCATTGCGTCTTTGATGGAGGATTCTTCACTTCTCTTTCTCCTTTATGTTTTCAGCGAATCAGTTGTTCTGTGAATTCGCAAGAACATCATTTTTTCGCTTTGCGGAATGTAATCGGAAGCGGTTCACTAAGCAGCAGGAAAACAGCCATTGTATCACATATCCTGAACACGAAGCATAACAGTATTTGTTTCCTGATACTTTTCAGAAATAGTAGGTTCATCCAAGAGCAAGCGCGAGGTCTTCGTGCTCAAAGGCCGATTCCATTCGCTCTATCTCGCGCGGGGTCAGACTGAATCGCCTGGCTTCAGTGCGCCAGCACGCAACAGCCGTGCCCACTTCAGCCGCGATCTCCCTTGCCAGGTTCGGATTGATGTCGAAATATTCCGCCACTTCAAAGGCGGTTTCAAGAGAAGCTGTCGGATCGTCATAGCTGATGGCAGTTGATAGAATGCGGGGACTTATGTCCGCCGGGGTCGGATTCAGATCGTAGGCCGGAGAGAGTATCCAGCCCTGTGATCCGTCATAGAGGAATCCATGGTTCCTCATGTGATCATCCACATTTGATATGAGGACTGTAAAGACCATGCGGCGCCAGAGCTTCTGCATATCCTTTCTGGATTGGGCTCCATGCATTCTGAGGGCATCAGCCAGTTCCAGATAGCTTCGCACCTCATTGTCCTTCGCGTCTATCATGCTCATTGCTGACAGAAAAGGAATCCGCATGCTGCCTTTCCGATCAAATCTTGAAAGCAGCAGAACGCTTCTGCCCGCAACGGATTCAATTCTCCAATCGGGGACTGATATTCCACACTGCCCGGCAAGCGTCAGCGCAACAGCCTCCCATAGTACCGTACTTATTTCATCCGTCCTGCAAGGGAATTTCACTAGTGACAGATCTCCCCGGCTGTCTCTTACGCATGCTTTGGGCCTGGCTCCTCCAAGTGATGAGCCAGGCGCTATAAGAAACCTGACATCCTCACTCGTATCGTTGTCAGCACTTATGTGATCCGCTGCCGTGAGAAGTCGCGGCAGGTCGATAAGAGGTGGAATACTGCTGCCTGCATAATGAGCGAGGAATTGACCATTTTCTTCTGTTGAGAATCGCAGGGCTCCCTCTCTTGTCTCATCATCGACCTGGAGCAGGTAATCAGTTTCGTTCAGAAATCTCAGGGGTTTGCCTGATTCTTCTGCCTGATGTCTTGCCTGTCGTTTCATCAGTACACGACCCCATCTATCCGGTGCTGAATCTCCTATGGCTCCGAACAGAGTCTTGTTCTGTGCAGTATGAAAGGGGCCGGGACCGAGTTTAAGGGCAGGTTCCAGAGGAAACCTTTGCGGATTTGCCAGCCAGGAATGGTCGTACTCAAATGTGGCACTCTGCCGGCGGTTTTTTGTATGTGCCCACAATCGGCCGACCAGCTGTGTTACTCCATGAATGTCTACATGAACAAAAATGGGCTGACTCATTTTCTGAACTTCCGAATGCGCTTTGGAAGATTTTCTTCCTCAAGGGCAATACCTGTCCGATCATGACGTACATCAGCCAGATCAGCCAGACGATCGCTCATCCCGAGAGAGAAAAGAACAGTTGCGAATATGCCCAGAGAAACACCGGGATTCCCTTTTTCCAGCTTTGCAAGGGTTGTTCTGCTTATGGATGCCCGTTCAGCCAGAATAGCGGTTGGTATACGGCGGCGTCTTCTGGCATCCCGAATATCCTGCCCAAGTTTACGCAGAATACGCTGCACAGGTATCGGAAGTTTGTATTGAGCTGCTGTTTCGATTTTCATTATTCATCCGTAGTAATATAGCGTTCAGTATACTGGTTCTTAACATAGATAAGGTACAGTATTATGAACACTATGTCAAGTTCGATTACAAGAGCAATCTTTCCCTGAATTCCTGCGGATTATCGAACAAAGATCGATTCCGATGAAATCCCCCGGCTGAAGCGAATATGACACCGCACATGATTCGATTCATGATAAATCGGTATCGGCGGGATATCGAATTTGGAAGGAAGCATCTATGAGGAATTTTGACAGGGATTTTACAAAAGAAGGTTATCTCATGAATTATGATCACTTCAACGATCTGGGAGTAACCGCCATATATCACTATGACTACGGAGACAGCTGGGTTCACACCGTGAAGCTTGAGGGTTACATCTTCAGGGAGAAAGATCAGGAGTACCCCTGCTGCATCGGAGTTGCCAGACCGGCACAGAATGACTTCGGGTGCTCCACGCCCGGGCGAGGAACACAGCTAAACCTATCTTGAAATCTTATGGACAGGTGACCTGGCATGATACTTCCAATATCTGGAAGTATTGCGCATATATCGCGCTATAATGATGAGTGTAGTTATATTACTTCTACAAACTGATTCGGGAAGAAATATGGAAACACTTACAGAGCTGGTGCTGAGAACTGAGTACGCCGGAACGATCATCTATTCGCAAGCTCCTTCTTATTGATACTTCTATTCTAGGAGGTTCATCGGACGGTCGTACACCTTTTCCACTATCCCGCCCATACCCTTCTGGAACCTGTCGCAATATTGAAGAAAAGGCACAGGCAGTCTGATCTGCCTGTCAGAGGCGAGCCTTCCATTGACATGAAATCCTTAATCGGTCATAATTCTAACCAGTTGGGCTGAAAAGTGGTTATGAATCAGGAAGATTGAGCAGCAATGCTGGAAAAGATCAAAGGAATTATCCTGGATTCCCAGGATTTTAGTGTTGACACAGGCGTACCCCGACAGCTTAACATTGAATCAATTCCCGGGAAAGCAACTATCTGTATGGGAGTTCGCCGTTGCGGGAAATCCACCTATATGCTGCAGTTGATTGAGCAACTTCTGGCCAAAGGGACTTCCACCGAGAACATCCTTTACATCAATTTCTTCGACGATCGTCTCTGCAACCTCACTGAAGAGAATCTGCACCTTGTACTGGAAGCGTACTATTCGCTTTTCCCTGAGAAGAAGAATGCTGAGACTGTTTACTGCTTCTTTGATGAAATCCAGGTGGTCAGAGGCTGGGAATCGTTTGTTGGCCGCATTCTCCGCACTGAAAGGTGTGAAGTGTACATAACCGGCTCATCATCAAGAATGCTTTCAAAGGAAATTGCTTCGGCCATGCGGGGCCGATCGCTCTCATGGGAGCTGTTCCCGTTCTCTTTTGAAGAGTTTCTTGACTACAAGAACATTCACTGGCAGGAGCACATCTCCACAAAGAGGAGACTTCTTATACAGAATGCATTTGAGGAATACCTGCAATGCGGAGGATTTCCTGAAGTAGCCGGACTAAGTTCAAGGTTGAGAGTAAAAATACACCAGGAGTATCTGCACGCAGTTCTGTTCAGAGACCTTATTGAGCGCCATGACATTTCCCATCCCAAGGCTGTCCTTGATCTCGCGCACCGCCTTACAGATAACACAGCTTCGCTTTACTCACTGAACAAGCTCTACGGTTTCCTGCAGTCTCAAGGACACAAAGCACCCAAGCATTCCGTTGCAGATTACCTCAACTGGTTTGAAGACTCATACTTCTTTTTCACAGTAAGACTTTTCGATGCTTCCCTCTCCCGCAGCAATGCAAATCCCAAGAAGATCTATTGCATTGATCATGCCATGGTTACCTCAACCGCCTCCGGCATACTTGTCAACAGTGGCCATCTGCTTGAGAATCTCATCTTCATCGCCATCCGTCGCGTAACAGAACCGGTCTTCTACTACAGGACAAAGAACAGCCTTGAGGTTGATTTCATTCTTCAGATGCCTGATCACTCCAGAAAGCTTATACAGGTAAGTGAATCACTGCAGAACCCTGTCACCAAAAAGCGTGAAGTGAAAGCTCTTACCACAGCCATGAAAGAGCAGAACCTGACAACCGGTACAATTGTAACGCGGAATGATACCGGCACCATTGAAACAGAAGCCGGAGTAATCCAAGTGGTTCCAGCCTGGAAATTCCTGCTTGAGATGAGAATCGAACGAGGATGAAAATTCCGGTTACCGGGACCATCGGTATTCTCAAGGCATCGGTGCAGGACAGTTTGTTCACTCTTGAGCAGGCAAATGATGCACTTGACAAGATGATTGCTTCTGGTTTTTACTCTCCTGTAAACAGCATTGCTGATATCCTCTGAAACCATCCAGTTATATCCTTACAAGAGAATGTTCTGAGATGTTGCCTTACGCTTCAGAATTTACTCATCACAGCAGATATTTCTCCGGATTAAGCAGGAATTCAGGAATATGAACCTGCTTTATTCCTTTTCTTGAAGGGATGTTTCTGTCCATGGAGAGAACCAGTTTAGGATAATTATCCGGGATGGCTTCCAGGCATGAGAATTCTCTTTCCATTGTTTCAGCGGATGCCAGCAGATATGCAACCTGCAGATAGACAGTTAGTTCGCCTTTCTCCGCTACGAAGTCAACTTCTTTATCCGCTATGTTCCCGATGTATACAGAGTACCCTCTTCGCAGCAATTCCATATAGACAATATTTTCCAGAAACCCGGAGATCGCGCCTTCACGATAACCAAAGATGGCATGTCTGAATGAAAGATCATTGAGATAGACTTTTCCTGTATAGGCCAGCTGTCTTTTTTCTCTGAGGTCAAATCGTTTCACATTATGCAGCGCGAAGGCGTTCACAAGATATTGGATGTAGTCGATAACAGTGCTTACTGTAGTTTTTCGTCCCAGAGAATTGAGGTGATCTGATATTCTTTTTCCCGAGTTCAGAGAACCGATATTATCCGAGAGGAAATTCAGGAGTGATTCAAGAAGGGCTGCGTTTCTGACACTGTTCCTTATTATCACATCATTGAGGATTACTGTATCCAGTACCGATTTCAGGTATTGATATACAACTTCTGCCGTTAAATCCATTGAATGAATTCCCGGCATGCCGCCATACTTAAGGTACTGCCAGAATTCCTCTTCCAGAAGCCCTGCTTCATCGCCACGGAACTGAATAAATTCCTCCAGGCCAAGGGGGTATACCCGTAATTCAATATACCTGCCGGAAATCTTCGAGGTTAAATCCGAAGTCAGCATACCGGCGTTGGATCCCGATATGTAGATATCCATACCGCCCTTTGCAAGCAGGGAAGCTATAACCTCCTCCCAGCCTTCAATATCCTGAATCTCGTCGATAATAAGAGCGATACACCCGGCAGATCAGCTTGACCGTTCGAAAGCAATATGACATTATAAGTTCGATATGCGATTATTTTTGCTGGAACAGGATGACCTGAATGTCAGATAGATTCACAGAGAAGCAGGGCCAGTACCTGGCTTTCATCGACAGCTACATGGTGATGCACGGGAGAGCGCCGGCGGAAGCAGATTTGCAGCTGTTCTTTGGGACCGCACCTCCGACGATTCACCAGATGATCCTGAAGCTGGAAGAGAAAAGACTCATCAGTCGCGTTCCCGGGCAGGCTCGATCAGTCAAACTCCTGATCGATCCCGATGAAATCCCCCGGCTGAAACGGCCAGGATAGGCCAGATAACTATTCTTATGGATGTGAACCACTTATCTGAGATTCGCCACATTGCAAGTGGCGTTTTGCACACGGTATGATACCGGGACCATCGGCATCCTCAGGGCATCGGTTCAGGACAGTATGTTTCAATCTTCCTCATCATAGTCGGGGTATTGAGGAGGAGATTCTCCCTTTGCCACTATGACTGCGGGCAGATCTTCCGCTCTGATCTCTTTAACACCCTCGTAAGTCAGTTCGTGCCACCACTCGTCTCCCCAGTCAAAGAGATAATAGAATTTCTGCTTCATTCTGAGTTTAAGGGACTGTATGGTTGCCTCTGAAGCATCATTCTGTTCTTTGTCAAATAAATCATCCGCCATTCCCGTGATGGTGTATTCCAGGGAATCCATGATCGTTCTTTGGGATTTTGTTGGTTTATCCGGAAAGAAGAAGGAGTAGAGATGCTCCTCTTCTCTGTCAAAGGCATTGTATATGGCGCCATGCAGATCCTCAAGGGTCTGGTTACCTTTTATGGCGATTTTTCGGTAAACTGTTTTGTCGTGAATCAGGGAGACCTTTATCACATGTATCCTGTCGTCCTGCGTTTGACCAGCCTCCGGTTTCTCATGTTTCTGCTTTTTTGCAGGGTGTTGCGGCAGTTCATTATCGTCATCTCCCATATGACCGAACAGACTGTACTGTACGGTTTCGAGAGCGGCAAGTTCTTTTTCTTCCTCCACATGCACCGGCAGGTTTTCATATCCCAGCTGATACAGGATTTCACACAGCCTTCCATCTCCATCTACTGACAGCTTCGCGGGTTTCACTCCGATTTCCTCCAGTTTTCTAAGGAGGAAATTGGGAACTGAAAGTTCCATATCCCTGATGGAAGGGATGGGGCTGAGAAGTTCAAACCCAAGCACCATCTTAGAATCAGGATCAACAAGAAGGAGTAAATAGGCAGTAGACGGCCGCTCTCCTTCCTGTCCGATGGCTGAGGGCAGAATGAACAGCCCTGCCTGAATTGATTCGGTGACCTCGGGAAGTTTTCCGACATTCCGCAGAAGGCTCGTCTTGATATGGAAATGCTTTGATTCTTCCGGTTTTTCGGGAATTTCCTCTACAATATCGGTCCACTGGCCGTTTTTTTCGGGTATTCTATACAGACACCTGCTGTCTTCAGTTCTAATATCAAGCAGATGTCTGAATTCCTTTCTTCGAATAACTTCAATAGTCTGTTCCAGGCATGTGATTAACTGCCCGGCCTCTTCCTTTTCCATGTACCAGGGGAAATATCCAGGCGTATATGTCCTGAAAACCGGTATGGTATTATCAGCTTTGTAAGTGCGCTTCAGGGAATTGATGATCTTCTGATCCCCCTCTTCGACAATTTCCGGAGAATCAAAGGACAATGCCAGCATTGGTATCTCCAGGAGTCCTTCAGCGCTGTTAATGTACCTGATTCTGTCGAGAGCCGATTCGCCCATGTATACCGTTACGCCACAGACCTGCCCCAGCTCTCCGATTATCCCGACGTATCCGTTGATGCCGTCATCCGGTAAGCGTACTCCGAAGATGCTGTGCTCTGGAAGAACCTTCCAGGGCTCAAGCTCGGAAATAGTGTCAGCAAGATTATAAAGCTTCTTCCATTGTTCTGTCCCGGGAGGATTCTTCCGCATTATTTCTCCTTCGAAATTTTCAGATGATCAGGCTTTCTCGCGCAATGGAATTACTAACAGCACTGAACAGGTCGTGTCAATTCCTTATGAAGGCGTTCACAAACCTATTTCGAAAAGAATTTTTCAGAGGGTGATAGAGTGAACGAAACTCATGGATATGAACCGGCAAATCTTCCCCTGAGCCAGAGTGCGATAAAACGGTCGGAAATCTGTAGAGCGCGGTGAATGGTAGAGGATGTGGAGAAGAAGCGTCAGGTTTGAATTGATCTGAGGACGCCACAGTTGTGCTAATTGTCAATGCAATTCTCTATCCGCACGAATAGAGTCTATAACCCCTCTGTACGGGCTTTTAGAGTAATGCGGAGATTCTATCAAATGTTTATGAACCATTTCCACGCAGGAAGTATTTCTATCTCCAGACCATCCCTGGTGATATTTCTTTCCTCGTGAAGGGTTATTATCTGTCTCCGAACTTTCCTGGGATCAGCTGCCAGAGCTCTTGTCTCTCTCTCCAGAACATTCTGTTCGTCGAGTTTCGAGCAGACCTGCATAAGAATTTGTTCACCCGCTTCATCCCTGAACGAAAAGTCGATCTCGAATCCATCTTTCAGCATAACATATGATGGTGTGCGGCCTCGTCTGCGAAGTTCCACGAATACCGCATCTTCCAGCGCCCTTCCCAGACCCCATCCACCGCTTTGTCCCACAAAGGCGTTTACAAGCCCCGGATCAATTGCATAGACTTTCCTGGGATTTGTCATCCTCCTCCGTTCACTTGCTGTCTCGATGAACATACTCTCAACCATATATGCATCCTCAAGGTAACCCAGATAGTCATAAACTGTATTTTTCGAGCAATGCAACCCTTGTGATCGAGCCTCTTTGAATATCCTGTTAACGGATGTCCTGCAGCTGCAGGATACAAGTAATCTCCGGACTACATATTTAAGCAGAGTAATGTTCGTCACACCCCAGCGGTCTATTACGTCCCTGAATATCACGGTATTCACATAATTCTGGAGAAGCTGACGATGGAACATGTCTTCAAGTGGAAGAACAGCAGGAAAGCCGCCTGTATCCAGGTATTCAAGAAAGGATTTCTCCATTAATGGGCGCGTAGAGCCTTCGGGATACCTTTCCGGGGACAATCCCCTCCATTTAAGGTATTCTCTGAAACTGAATGGCTTTACTTCAAGGGTCAGTGATCGACCGCGCATCTGTGTTGCGACTTCACCGCTTAGAAGCCTTGAAGAGGACCCGCTTAATATCAGCCTTGGGCCTCTCCTGTCGAGGAGGGTTCTTGTATAACTCTCCCAGCCTCCCACCTCCTGAACCTCATCAAGGAAGAACCATACCAATTCGTTTCTGAGTTCAGGGAACCTTCTGAAGTATTCCTCTTCTATTAATCTCATCTGTCTATGATCTAACTCACCAAGCCGGTCATCCTCGAAATTGATATAGAGGATTCTCTCTCGAGGGATTCCTTCATCAAGAAGATCTCCTATCGCCTGATACATGAACCAGGTCTTTCCCGTTCGTCTCATACCCAGTATTACGGTAGCAAGATCCGGTACGGCGGGGAGTTTCAGCTCCCTGCGTATCATCGACGGAGGATGGAGATTCAACCCCTCTGTTACAATCTGTTCTATAACTGCTGTTGCCATATCAATCCCTTCTTATAGGGAAAGATATGGCGGTATCTTGTCTTGTCAATAGGGAGAGATATGAATAAAGACTGTAGCCACTCTGTCCGGGCTTTCAGAGTAATGAGGATCTGGCGGCTTGGGCAGTTTGGCAATATCAGTAATCAGTGGTATAGAACTTTATAGTGTTGCTGCAATTACTCCATAGGACACCAAAACGGTAGAAGAAAAAGTTGACGAGAAAAAAACGGCGCTGGCTTGAGCACAAAGAACAAGAGGGAAATCGGGCCCATAGAACAAAAAGCCGTCGCCGAAAAACGAAACCGGAAAAGGACAGAACAAAGAAGCTATCGTACCAGTGATAAACCGGTAAGTACTATTCGTAGAAAACGTGATCATAAGGCGGAAATAGTTCCGCCAACAAATCCAGCAGAACTGCGGCATTGGATTATAACTCGATCTGCTTGTCTGCTGATTTGAGGTGTTTAGGAGGATCAGAATGCCACTCATCAAAGTTGATGGACCAAAGGTTACAGACGTGGACAAGAAGCGCCAGTTCGTAAAGGACGTAACCAACGCCGCAACCACACTATACGGGCTGCCGGCACAGACAGTAGTCATCCTGCTTCATGAAAACTCTCCGGACAATGTGGGGGTTGGAGGACAGTTGATCATTGACCTGCACAAAAAGGATGTCTGAATGCAGTAATTCGATCTGCATCCTGTGGTTCAACTACCGCCCCTGGAACCATCCGATATGCCTGGCCATCGGAGCTGGATATGAGCAGGAGTTGCAGGCATGAAGTTACTTGACAGGCGGGGAGATTGGGAACGAAGCCCTTTTCATCAAGCAGCGTAAGGCGCATATCGGTCTATGGGCCTGTATAGAAGTGTTGCTTCCCCATCCCATTGTTTTTATTGCCTGTGGAATATATCATAGGCACGAATAATTTAATACGCAGGTTACATTGAGGTATGAATTCCAACGAATAGAATCCTGCCAACCAATCGTTCGGGGTCATGTACTGGAGGGTTTGAATGTTAACCGGAGGATAAATCTACGGAGGAAACAAATATGCCCGACAGGAATGATGAAGCGGAGGTACGCCTCGGCAAAGCTGAATACGAGAAACTGGCTTCCGAGCTGGACGAAGCTGTCAGCGCACGCATGAGGGCAGAAGAGGCGCTTCGGGTAAGTGAACAATCCCTGACAAATGTATTTGAAAGTGTGCGGGATGGTATCAGCGTTCTCAAACCTGATCTGACAGTCACTCATGTAAATGAAATAATGAATGGGTGGTATCAGAAAAACCTTCCACTGGAAGGGAAAAAGTGCTATAAAGCCTTTCATAACGCAGATAAGCCTTGTTCTCCCTGCCCAACCCTTCGTTGTCTGAAATCCGGCAGAAAAGAATGGAATATCATTCCGGGGCTTCCGGGATCTCCTATAGAATGGATTGAACTTTTCAGTTATCCTGTAAAAGATCCGAATTCGGATGAAGTAACAGGTATTGTTGAATTCGTACGTGACATCACTGAATGCAAACAGGCAGAGGCAGCGCTGCGTGCGAGCGAGGAAAAACATCGAATGTTCTTTGAGAGTGCTCCAATCGGGATCATACACCACAATAACAGAGGTATCGTTACAGAATCCAATGATGCCGCGATGCTTATTTTTGGTTCATCTCGTGACATACTCATTGGCCTGGATATAAATGAATTACCAAACAAAGAGTTTTTTAAAGAAATTAACAAAACATTAAAAGGTGAACACGGGCATTATGAAGGTGTATATACATCCCATACCGGCAAGAAAGAAGCACATATCAGAGCAGAGTGGATCCCGCTAATCGATGACGGTCAAGTTACGGGTGGAGTCGGAATTATATCTGACATCACCGAGCAGATTAAACTGCAGGCGCAATTGCAGCAGGCCCAGAAGATGGAATCCGTCGGGCGTCTGGCGGGGGGTGTAGCCCATGACTTCAACAACATGCTGAGCGTAATTCTCGGCCATACAGAAATAATACTGAAGCAGATGGACCCAGCCCATCCGCTCCATGTATCTTTGACGGAAATCCGCATGGCCGCCGAGCGCTCCGCTGACCTGACACGGCAGTTGCTGGCTTTCGCCCGCAAGCAGACCATCGCTCCCAGATTACTTGACCTGAATGAAACTGTGGACGGTATGATCAAGATGTTACGGCGGCTAATCGGCGAGGGCATCGATCTCACCTTTCTGCCCGGGACGGATCTGTGGTGGGTTAAGGTGGATCCTGTGCAGATCGATCAGATCCTTGCCAACCTCTGCGTCAACGCAAGGGACGCCATCAAAGGCGTGGGAAGGATCACCATCCAAACGAAAAACGACACCATTGACGCGGCCTGCTGCGCCGGCCATCCTGGGTTCGTTCCCGGTGAGTATGTACTCCTGACCATAAGCGACACCGGCTGCGGTATGGACAAGCAGACCATGAGCCGCCTTTTTGAACCGTTTTTCACTACAAAAGATATTGGCAAAGGCACCGGTCTTGGGCTGGCCACACTCTACGGAATCGTCAAGCAGAACGACGGTTTTATCTACGTATACAGCGAGCCGGAGATGGGTACGACCTTCAGGATATACCTGCCCCGGCACGCGGCCGGAAACAATGGCATACAAAAGGAAGGATCTGCGGAACCGGCCGGAGGCGGACACGAAACCATCCTTCTTGTGGAGGATGAAATATCAATCCTGCAGCTTATCACGATAATGCTCGAACATGAGGGATATACCGTGATGGCTGCTGCCACACCAGGCAAAGCCATCAGCCTGGCTAAGGCGCACCCCGGCGAGATCGATCTCCTCATGACCGATGTCGTTATGCCCGAGATGAACGGGGGGGATCTGGCCAGGAACCTCCTTTCCTTCAATCCGAACCTCAAATGCCTGTTCATGTCCGGCTACACAGCCAACGTTATCGCCCACCATGGAGTGCTGGAAGAGGGAGTGCAGTTCATCCACAAGCCGTTCAGAAACGAGGACCTGGCAGCCAAGGTGCGAGAGGCTCTGGATAGTGAATAAGGGAATAAACACCCGGCGGGATGATACTTTTTCGATAAACATGCAGGAAAGGTGTTATGTTATCAAATACGACCAGATGAGCTGGAATTAGTATCGCCGATAGGTATTTACGTGATTTCTGACGTGACAATCAAGCTGGCATCACATTGAAAAGAATGCAGCTTGAATGCTGAAGTATTAGAATGCATTTTCATGACATTGAAGGGGAAAGTTGAGATGAAACCAACAGCGGCAGTTTCCGCATTATTCAGTCAACGGGCAAACTTCCTGCGTAAAGCGCCCCTACTGATACTATTCTCCCTGCTATTGTTTACCTTTTCCGCATACGCAGCTACAACGGGGATCGTGGGCGGGTTCGTCTTGGATACGAACGGAAACCCGCTTGTCGGAGCCACTGTAATGATAGAGGATACCTACCTGGGCGCCATGACGGATGCCAGCGGAGAATACATCATAGCAGGAGTTACTCCGGGCAATTACTCTGTAACCGCAAGTATGGTGGGCAGATCCACCTCCAGGATGGAAGGTGTTCTCGTGATCGCCGATCAGCTGAGCAGGATTGATTTCAACCTGCCTGAAGATCCCACGGGTTCAACTATCATCACTGTTCGGGAGTCAAGAAACCACATTCTTCAGGACGTTCCCGCTACCCTGCACCTGATGGACTTCACTGAGATAAGAACGATAACCTCAAAGAGTATTGTTGATGTGGTGGCCGATCAGCCCGGCGTGATAACCAGCCACGGTGAGGTACACGTGCGGGGCGGCCGCAGCGGAGAGGTTGATTACCTCTTTGACGGCGTCTCAATCCGCTCTCCCATAAGTAACAAGTTCAACCTGGAACTGCCCCTTGGCGCTATATCAAACGCATCACTGATGACCGGAGGGCTTGGTGTTGAATACGGGAATTCCATGTCGGGAGTTGTTAACCTCATCGGAAAAGAGGGTGCTGATTCCTACCACGGTTCGCTGATACTCCGGCACGGAGACATAACAACAGCTTCCTTTCAATCCGGGAAACAGCTTTTCATGGAAGAAACGGATGTGGAGCAATGCAGAAGTAACCTGAATGGTATTGAGGGGTCGGTGTCCGGCCCTGAGCCAATCACGGAAAAGCTTCTTCCTTCCATCGGAATTCGTATTCCGGGGCAGATGAGGTTCAGCGCGTCCGGACAGATCTCTTTAAGCGGCAGGGACACCCTGGATACCCGCAGCAGCTGGGAGAACAACTGGCAATCTGATATGTCGGGTGTTGCCAAGCTTACCTACAGACCGCTTAACAGAACCAGCTTCGCTCTCACCTTCCTGGGTTCCAGCAGGGAAACAGGATGGAATGAATGGGCCTGGTCCAGGTATCATCTCCCGGCCTATATCGATGGCGCCGCATACCTCGGGAGAAGTCAGGATTACGCGCTCCCCATCCTCTTCAGTGAAACAGCCGGTATCACCTTCAATGCCTCGCAGCTTCTGGGGAGTGAAACCTGCCTCAAGCTCACTATGAGTATTATGAAGTTCCAGGACTGGAACCGCATACGGAGACAGGGGGGCGGCTACATCGGAGAGAACACAAACCCCACCTACTGGTTCACGCAGTATCAGCCTGAAGAAAGGATTACCGACTCTCTCGGTTTCTATCACACGGGGACACACCCTAATGTGTGGTTCGATTCCAAAGCAAAGGTGAGCAGCATAATGGTTGGCTTTGACTCGAACCCCAATACCAGGGCACGCATAAAGGCGGGGGTTTCAGGCAACTACTACGATCTTTACCAGTACAATGTCTACGCCGAGACCTTCGGCAACATATTCATTTCTCAGTGGGACGCTTACCCTCATTCGGGATCCTGCTACCTCCAGGGAAGTTACAGATTTGGAGGAGGAGTAATAACCACAGCCGGGCTCAGGGCCGATATGTTCAATGCCAATACCTCGGTATTCGTTTCAGAAACCGGTGACAACGTCCGGGTTAAAACAAAGTGGCATATCAGCCCAAGGGTGGGCTTCTCCGTTCCCTTCAGCGAAACTTCCGTTTTCTTCTCAACGTACGGACACCATTTCCAGATGCCTTCCATGAACTGTCTCTTCCTTGAGACATCCTACAACCTTGCCGAGAACAGGATAGTGGCCGGCAACCCCGACCTTGATCCTGAGATGACGCAGATCTTTGAAGTCGGGATAAGACATTTTATCGACAGGACCACTGAGCTTTCACTGGCCGCCTATTACAAGGATATTACAGGCCTGGTGAACACCAAAGACCACAGTGAGGGCACTTACTACGTTTTTTCCAACGACGACAGCCATGGAATGGTGAGAGGCATTGAAGCAACCCTCAACAGGAGAGCGGGAAGCAATATTTCAGGACAGATCTCGTATGCTCTTTCCATTGCCAAGGGCAAATACTCATCCATGCTGGAGGGGTACAATTATGCTCAGATGGGAGTTTTATACATTTCCAACGAGGATAACTACCTTGATTGGGATCAGACACATACGGTATCTGCCTCCATTGAGGTGAGGTCTTTTGAATCGGAGGGGCCGGAAGTGGCGGGAATCCATCCCCTGGAAAACACCAGGCTTGGTATTTCCTGGAATTACGGCAGCGGGATGCCGTATACACTTCCCCCGGTAGAGGCGGAACTTGTCGAAACCAATACAGAAAGGTATCCCTTTTCCACGCAGACTGATATTGTCCTTTCAAGAATGTTCAGCATAGGTTCAACCGAGCTGAATCTTGTGCTGGGAGTATTCAACCTCTTCAACAGAAAAAATATAGTTCACATTTACGATACTTCACTCTTCCACACAAGTGGTGATCCGGGTGGTTCGACGGGTAACGCGAGGGCCTGGTCTCCAGCCAGACATTTCATCCTGTCTGCGGGGATATCATGGTAATCAGATGCCGGATAGTCTGCGCCACGGCGGCGCTTCTGATACTTATCGGCTGCACTGATCTTACGGAGTTCGACCATACACTGCAGGCGGGAATCACTATTATGTCAGCAGCGGATCTTTCCGTTGTTAATACAATCGAAAACATCTTCGGAGCCAGGTCTCTGTGTATCATTCCCGACTGCTTCATTGTGGCTACCACAGAAGGAACGGTGTTACGTTTCGACCTGGCAACGCACCAGCGTACAGGTGTCTTCACCATTGGCAGCCCTTCCCCTTCAGGCTACTCCGAAATAGAGTACAGTTCAACCGAGAGCAGCGTCTACATAATCGGAGCACTGGGACAGATAGTGGAAATGCATGTGCCGGATATGGAAGTTATGGACACTTTCAGCATCTGCGAAACTCCTGTGGATATTGAAATAGTCGTCGGAAAGCCCTGCTTTTATGTGGCCGGGGGAACTTCGCACAAGATCTTCGAAGTCAGAAAAGAGAACAACAGAATATCCAGAACCTGCGCCCTGCCAATCAGCCCCATTTGCATGGCTATCGATCAGGATCTAGATTCCATGCTCGTTGGAACCCTCGGGGGAACAGAACTTGTTTCTATCGGAGAAACGGTGATGCGGCGAAGAGCAATGCACCATTTACCTGCGATACAGGCCATTGAAACAATCCCGAATGATACTACTTTCTGCGCTGTTATCAGCAAATCAACAGATAAAATCGTTACCATACTGCGCTATTTTCCGGGTACTATGCCTCCTTTGCCGTTATACACCGGATCAGTGCCCATTGAAGGAGATATCCACTACATGTGCGTCAAACCTGACGGCAGCCGTGTTTATGTGCTCAGTTATCTGGGAGATAACACCAGCAGGCTGGTCTCTTACAACTGCGGTAACTATTTCATCGAAAATCAGATCGATCTGCAGGGCTATCCACTTGACCTTGCGATAAGCCCTGGAGGGACGCTGCTGGCTCTTACTGCTGAATAGCCAGTTTACTGCAGGATCATTTCAAGGGCGGCATCAAGTACCGGGTCTATTCCGGCTGCAAAATCAGCCTCGGAAACCGGGACGTAAATCTCGGGAGCTATTCCTGAATTGAGAATAAGGGTGCTGTCGGGGGAATAGGTTACCAGCGAAGGTATCTCAATGGTCCAGCCTTCAGTAAGGTTGAATGAGACGGCAGTATTGGCAAAACCGGCTGTGGTATCCCCTATAACGGTAACATGCTGCTGAGTTTTCAGAAGCAGGACCATCTGCTCGGCCGCGCCCTGGGTATATCTGCCCGTGAGAAGAACTATGGGCTTTGTGAACTGCCATGCGCCGTTTCTGCACGCCCATACTGGCAGCATCTCGCCCATGTCGTTTCTTCCGGAGCCTGCCCTGAAAGCTCTGTAGAAACCCAGAAGACGCTCATCAACGAACCTTCCGCAAGTGTAGAACGCGTTCATCTCGTAACCGCTGCAGCCGCACATGCGAAGATCCAGAATAAGACCGCTGCAGCAATTAATCACTTCTGTTGTATCATAAAATGCTCTCCAATCGCCGAACCCTTTCCCCATATCGCTTATATATACGTATCCTACGGTATCTGTGGAAGTAGGGAAAAACACCCTTGCTCCGGAGGGTTTCAGTTCTTCGACGTAACTCGACGGGGACCATTCCAGCATGTAATCCTGCCAGACATTTAAATCCCAGTTCACGAAGTGACCCTGGTTCCAGCTTTCCATCCTGGCGCCGGCTGAATTCCGCAGGGCCAGGTTCTGATCCGAAAGCTCACCGAGCAGCTGAAGGCAGAGATCGACAAGCTCATCCCTGCTTCTCAGGTTGTTGGCAGCGCCTCTGTATTTCTGGTATAGCTCATCCCAGTTCACATTCTCTTTCGCAAAAAAACAGGCGTAGTGACTGTCCATCAGATCCCAGACAAGAACATATTCGGAGAAAAGAGAATCCGGTTCTCCTACACTGTACGGATCCGTAAGGCAGCCTGAAATGCCGAAAGTCATCAGGGTAATACCTATGGATATAGCGAGTGATACGTATTTCATTGTATTTTTCTCATTCTCTGTTCACCTGAATCCATTGTGCCTGTGTCCTATTTACAGCTTTAGCATACTAGCAATACTGCCGTAACGGTAGGAGCGCGTCCGACAATAAAGCATCGGCATAAAACCCACACAGCTGGCTATAATACCCGAAGATTATCGTCAAATACATCCAGTATTCTCCTCAAATCTCCGAGCATTCTATCTCAGCTGGGAGGATATTCTGCTCAATGCCTATTGGCAGACACACTCCTGGGAGCGCGAATTTCCTCTATCGCCGTATCTCCTTGCATTCCGAATCATTCCTGCTGATAATGCAATAATTCTGGCATTTTCCCGTCCATGAGAGCAGGCGAAGGGAAACAACTGGATATGAACCATCAGAGAAAATCGGCAGTTGGGGAGTTTTTTCACACCAACTACAATCGTCTTGTCAGCTACGTAAGAGGCATGATCGATGACTCCGCCCACAGAAGCAGCGAGGACATTGTGCAGGATGTGATGCTGAGCATCCTTGACAGGCCGGATATTGTGGCGCCCATATCCGACATGTCAGCCTATGTATTTCGCGCTTTGAGGAACAGGATCATCGATTTCTACAGAAATCCTGCGAAGGAAACCGTTTCCATGGACAGCGAGGATGAGAACGGGCTGAGCCTTTTCGATGTTCTCCCGGACGAGAAATACGATCCTGAGGGATCCTACCGCCAACGGGCACTTCGCCGGCTTATCTTCCGACTGATTCGGGAACTCCCTTCCGCCCAGATGGAAGTAATCATTGAAACCGAGTTCAATGAAAGAACATTCAGGGAATTGTCCGGGCTCTGGAAAGTTCCGGTGGGAACGCTGCTTGCCCGGAAACACCGCGGCGTCAGGGCCATTCGGAAAAAACTTGAAAGGATGCAGGAGGTAAAGAATGAGTGATTGTACGATGAGGATAATGAACCACGAAGTAAGGGGAAGCGGTCCAGCAAAGGTGATTAAGGTCGTGTGCTTCGTCCTGCTTGGAATAATTGCCGCGGCTGCTCTTGCCATACTATTCGGTATTCTCGTAAAGCTGCTGTGGAACGCCCTGATGCCTGACATCTTCGGCCTGCCTGAAATAGGTTACTGGCAGGCGGTGGGCCTTGCCGTTCTGGCGCACATCTTCTTTGGGGCTCACAGCGGAACCCATCATTACGATCGAAGCGGCCGAAAGAAGAAGGATGTTCCCGCAGGGGAGACCGAAAAAAGCCCCTTCCAGCGGGAGATGGAGCAGGACTACGCTGAGTTCTGGCGTGAAGAGGGCCGGGAGACCTTCAAATCCTGGATGCGCAGGGAAAACGGCTCCGGATCTGAAGATAGCTGACATTCGCGGTATTGAAACAGATGGACAGGCGGCCTGGCCGCCTGTCCATCCAGGACTTCTATCCTGCTATGAACCCGGGGAATTTCACATGAGCGACATAAGGGATTCCCACCGCTGATATTCTGTTGAAACGGGAAGGTTTCTACTCTTGAGGAAGGATGTCACTGAAGGTTCGTTCAGGCGCAGGAAGGGGTCAACCTTCAATTCCTCCTCAAGCGATGCAAAAACATGGGTCGGATCGTACCTGCGCAGGTATGCATTGATGAAACTGTTGGAAGGTTCTACCATCCGGGCGAACTCCAGGTATTCCCTGACGTAGTCATGTCCGCCGTAGATCACTGTATCACCCGGCAGCTCGAGAAGTTTTCTGATCGATTTGTAGAATGTTCGAATATCCCCGGTAAAGCACCTGCCTACCTTACCATTGAAAAGAGTGTCTCCTGAGACAAGTATACCCGGAATGTAGAAACAGACGGAATCAGCCGTATGGCCGGGAGTATGGATGATATCTATCCTGGAGCCCTCAAGCGGAAGCGTCCTCCTGGAAGGGAGTTCTCCGACATTGATAAACTCCGCTTCCGTTGCCTCTGCAAGCTCTCTATTGCCGCAGGTGTGGTCTCCATGTGAATGTGTGTTGGTGACTATTCTCAGTTCCAGACAATGCTCTTCGATAAATGAAAGCATCTGCTCGAAGGCACCGCCGTCAACTGCGATTGCGGATTCTTCTCCGTAAATCAGGTATCCGAGATTGTCCGCAGAATATCTGAACTGTTTTACCTTCATATCAGTACTCCTTCATGCCGTGCGCCCGGCAGTGATGATTCCGATAGCCCCCATGATCATAACCCCCGATTCCTCATTCAATGAATAGCATAACGCAATTCAGCGTAATGTTAAACGACCTGATCAGCGATGTAGCGGCTTCAGCTGAGGAATTCCGAACCAGGGGAATCATTGACCGCGGGGACATCCATCTGTAAAATATCCACTTGTTCTACCGGAGAGGTGATGTTTTGAGGAAAGCTATACTTGGAAAAAACAGAATAGAGGCTTTATTTGATGGTGTCTACGCCATCGCTATAACCCTTGCTGTTTTAAGTATTGATGTTAATGCAATTGTCCCTACGCACGAATCCCTTGTTGAAGCTATTCCGGGAATGCTGAATCAGCTGCGCCATTACATCATTGCTTTTCTGACGCTGGCGAATTTCTGGATAGCGCAGCATTACATTATGGATAGAATCAGGAAGACTGACGCAGGGCTCAACTGGATAGTCATGACCCATCTTCTATTCATTGCCCTGATTCCAGTGACAACGGATATTATCGGCAATTTCCAAAGCGTTCTTGCCGTACAGATATTCGTGATTAACCTGTTTCTGATAAGCCTGACTATCGGTTTTGAACTCACTTACATAAGAAACCATCCTGATCTGGGCGTGGATAAGGAGATCAGGGAACACAGATGGTTGAGTATGATAGTCTTCCCTGGTTTCTCCGTTCTGATATTCTTCCTGGCATGGCCCCTTGGGGGATGGGCAACTCTGCTGTACCTTCTTATTCCGTTTGTTAGGAAGAGCATCAACTGACCGCTTTCCACCACCGGGTTAGAATTTCCTATGAGGAATTCCAGGTAGATTCTTTCCGTTCAATCCGAGCTGTATTACCATACCTTTAAGCAGGAACACAGTTTCCTGCCTGAGGTCGGCGTTCCCTGAAAAAACTCTTCTGACCAGCACGACTGTAAGCCTGAGAAGAAGCAGCCCCGCAAGAAGCAAACGGTGCAGAAGCAGAGACAGAGGGCCAAAATGTTTTCGTACGAATCTGTGTTTACCCTTGTAGAATTCAAGGACAAGGTCACTACCCCAGTACTTAACCGCTGACTGGCTTCCGAAATGGGTAATTTCCGCGGTGTGAACGAACCAGATCCCCCAGCCGGCCTTTTTCATACGGTAGCACCAGTCGGTCTCCTCATGGAACATCGGGAAGCCTTCGTCTTTAAGGCCTATATCCTCAACGGTCTCTCTCCGTACCAGTATACATGCTCCTATTATCCAGTCGGGCTGGATTGTTTCATCATGATCCCAGTACTCAAGGACCGCCTTTTTTCTCCAGCTGTCGGGCAATCTTTTCCAGGGAAGAATGTGCCGAAGTATAAGATACCTGGACTTGAGGAAATTCCGGCATGAAGGCTGAAGAGAACCATCCCCGTTCAGAAGCCTTGGAGCGGCAAGGCCTGCCTGAGGATCGCTGTCGAGAAAGCTCACCAGTTCATCGATCGCATTTCCACGGCATACCGTATCAGGGTTGAGACAAAGAATATATTCGCCGCGACTTACCTCTATCGCCTGGTTGGTTCCTCCGGTGAACCAGTTGTTGAAACTGTTTTCAATGAAACGTACTTCAGGATATTTGTCCCTTGCGCTATCTATGGAACTGTCCTTTGAATCATTGTCAACGACTATTACTTCAAAGGGGTCCGTCTTGACCGTGGCACATATAGATTCCAGGCAGTCCAGTAGCATCTCTCCGCTGTTGTAATTGACAATGAGGATGGAGAGTTTGAATTCATATGGACGACGAATCGGTTCAAGGGGCTTTTCGGTGTATTTCAGCAGGGACTTCTCCTGAACATCTCCATCATTTCTCAGAGATTTTCTGGAAGAGAGCCTGGCGCCTTCTCCGTGTTCCCGAGTTTTCAAGGATGGTAAAACCGCACTTCACAGCGGCATCAACCGTTGCGCTGAAATCCTGTTCTGAAACATGACCGCCCGGCTCAACTACCAGAAGCTTCCCGCCGTCTTTAACAACTCCATAAAGCTCGGTTAAGAAAGAAGCGGCGTCCGGCACTTCGTGAACAACGGCTGCGGCAAGGACGAAATCCGCTGTATTGCCAAGATCAGCAGTGTTAAGATTATCACGCCTGCAGACCCTTGCCTCAATCCTGCTGAGAAGGTTCTTCTTCTTTGCGTTCCTGCAAAGCCTCTGGAGCATTTTCTCCTGAAGGTCAATACATATGACCTTGCCGTCGGGCCCCACCATTTCCGCCAGCGGGAGACTGAAGAAGCCCATGGCACAGCCCACATCGATAACCGTCATTCCTTTGCTGATATAGGGGGACAACCTTTTTACCGGATTGTCAAACAGCTTCCGCAGGGGACTTGCAAGGAGGTACCCCACCCATACAGGGCATACATGATCTGCCAAAATCTACCTCCCGAATACATTCCAGTTGATTCTCATGACAAGGATTATATCTCACATTTGCGAGTGGGGCAAGAAACCGGAACATTTTTCAGTGTTTCATCCTCATGCAGTCCGGCAGCAGTATTGTTATAATTCTATTGGCACAGATTTCAGCAGCGGTATATGAAGCCGGAATTTCAACTGAATATTCGCAAGATTGGGAAACATGAAAAAAGCACTCATAACAGGAATCACAGGTCAGGATGGTTCGTATCTTACCGAGCTTCTTCTTGAGAAGGGGTACGAAGTCCATGGTATAGTCAGGCGTTCAAGCAGTTTCAACCGGGAAAGAATTGAACATCTTATTCAGGACCCGGATGTGTACCGAAAATCACTTTTCCTCCATTACGGAGATATGACCGATTCAAGCGCTCTTAACAGAATTCTTGAGAAGGTGGGGCCGCACGAGATCTACAATCTGGCGGCTCAGAGTCATGTAAGGATTTCATTCGATTTGCCCGAATATACAGCCGACGTTGATGCCCTTGGCGTCGCACGGCTTCTGGACGCCATGAGGGAGGTTGGACTGACCGGGGAGTGTAAATTCTACCAGGCTTCCACCAGCGAGATGTTCGGTTCTTCCCCCCCTCCCCAGAATGAGGATACTCCCTTTCACCCCAGAAGCCCTTACGCCGCCGCGAAACTCTATTCACACTGGATGGTGGTCAACTACAGGAAGGGATACGGACTTCACGCGTCCAGCGGGATTCTATTCAACCATGAATCGCCAAGGAGAGGCAGAAATTTCGTAACCAGAAAGGTTGCTGTAGCAGCGGCAAGAATAAAGATGAACCTTCAGAAGAGCCTTACTCTTGGAAACCTCGACGCGAAACGGGACTGGGGTCACGCCAGGGATTTCGTCAGAGCGATGCATCTTATGCTGCAGCAGCCGGAGGGAAATGATTACGTTATAGCAACCGGCAAAACCCATTCCATAAGGGATCTTCTTGACAGAGCCTTCGGCAGGGTGAAGCTGGACTGGAAAGAATATGTTGCCGTGGACGAAAGGTACTTCAGGCCCACTGAAGTGGACGTACTTATGGGAGATGCGTCAAAGGCAGAAGAACTCCTCGGCTGGAAACCCGAAATCTCCTTCGAGGACATGATAGACGAAATGGTTGATTACGAGCTGGCTCATCTGGATAACCAGCTTACTGCGCGGTAAGAACAGAGCCTTATGTGCTTAAGTTGAATAGGTGCCCCTGTTAATGGTGTAGAGCCAACTCGTTTCGGCTCGCTCAGGATAAACTCACCCTTGTTGGTTCGATAAAGAAATCAGAGCTTTATTTTCGTAAGTTGAAAAAATACCGCACGACCTCCGTCATTTTTGAAAATATGCGATCTATGTTTTTGCGCTGATAAGGCGGTTTCTTCAGATAAGTTGAAGAAATGTGGTACGTCCCTGATCCCTGGCGGTCCGGACGAGACTCGAACTCGCAACTTCCGGCGTGACAGGCCGGTGCTCTAGCCAATTGAACTACCGGACCGCTCAGAGTTAGGGAATGAAATATCTGAGATTCAGAGCAGATGTCAAGGCTGTCCCGTTTCTGGAAACGTTTACTCGGAACAATTCAATGGTATATTTGCTAGTATGGAGAGAGGGTATGAACTAATCATTCTAAGAAAGGACTGGAAACTAAAATGAAACTGACAGGCGCAATTCTTCTTGTACTGGTCGGCCTGGGCTTTGCCGGCACGATCGAGATCGGTTCCGCGGCATTTCCATCGAATCAACCGTGGTGCGGCTCATGAGATCCCAGCATGCGCTACCAGGTGGTAGTACTCGCCAGTGAAATGGGAAACGCGATAAACATAGACAGCTTCTCATGGAAAAGACACGTTACGGGAGCATCGCAGGGGACATTCAACGATATGAAGATATATATGGGCCTCTGCAGCAGTGCTGAACTGGGGTCAACTTTTGATGACAACTACATCAGCGGGACACGCACCCTTGTAATGAGCGCCTCTCCATACACTTCTCAGTCCGCTGGACCGAATGAATGGTTTGAATTCGTTTTCGATACTCCATACTGGTACAACGGCCAGGATAACCTCCTGATCGGAATCGAGTGGTCCACAGGTTCGGGATCCGTGTACGCATGGAATTGGAACGGGGGCACCAACAGGTGCATTTACGGATTATACGGAGCGTCAACGGCTCTTTCCCAAAATTCCAACGTTCCGAATCTGCGCCTCAATGGAACTCTTTCTCTTACGAATTCCACCTTCGCCCGGATCAAAGCAGCTTTCATTTAGGGATAATCACATAACCGGCCGCCCCTTGGCTATCGCGGCCGGTTTTTCTATGATTCATCAGATTCCTTCCTCCACTGTTACAAGAGTTATGGAAAGTCGAGTATGATGAATATATCCGCAACAGTATTGTTCCTGATGAGTTCGGTTCTGCTTGCATCATGTCCGCTTGGCTTCCCTCCGGAGGACGCCTGTCCCGAAGGTAGCCCTTCGTGCGCCCTTTATGTCGATGGTGACGGAGACGCTCTTTGCGACAACCCCGGCCCTCAGCCCGTCGCAAGCTCCGAACAATCAGAAGAATCTCCCTCTGACACATCTGAAACTGTTTCGGACAGCCTGGATACTGAAACCGGACCTGCCTCTGACAGTCTGCCGGAGCCTGCCGGAGATGAAATATCCCTTCCTGATGACACTGTTTTCACGGAGGTACATCCCGACACAGTAACCTGGGCACCTGAACCATCATCTGCGGACAGTTCAGAGACTGTCGAGGTATTCGCCGATTCATCAGCATCAACCGGGGAAATCCAGATTGACTTCTTCCCGGATTCCGTATCCATCGATACGGTAACACTAGAGGAAACAATCGCCCCGGCCTTAACATGTCCCCTGGGATACTCGCCTGAGCAAGCCTGTCCTGAGGACAGCCCCTTCTGCGCTTTTTTCATTGACGCAGACATTGATTTATACTGTGACAATCCCGTAGCATTACCTGACTCTTCCACTGCAACCGGTGAGACTGTAACCGGGAGGACGAACGCTTCTGAGCTTCGTTTGAGCGGATGTCCTCTGGGACTTGCTCCGGAAACTGCGTGTCCATCACCCGACAAACCTCTCTGCCCTAATTTCAGAGGCTGGAACGGCTGCACGAATCCGGGCGGGGGAGGAATTCGCAGAACACTGATCGTACTGATTGCCACTGCCGTTCTTCTGCTCACCGCTACAATCCTGAAAAGGCATTTCAGAGGCCGAAGAAAGAAGGACAGGCACAAACGCAAAATTGCTCATATCACAGTTCAGATTATATCCTTAACAGTGCTCGGTTTCCTGGTGCAGGGGTGTTTCTGCCCCCTGGGCGTAATGCAGTATGCGCTGCTTCCCGGCGGATTGATCTTTCTGGGGGGCCTCGGGATTGCTGTTCTTATTCTCCCGATATTGTGGAGTGCTTTTTTCGACAGGGTCTACTGTGGATGGGTCTGTCCGTTCGGAGCCCTGCAGGATCTGCTGGGGAAGCTTAATGTTCCCAGGCCTCCGAAATTTTCCCACAGAGTACATGTAATACTTTCGGGGTTTCGGTACCTGCTTGGGATTGCATTCTTCAGTTTCCTTCTTCTGGTCAGCAGCGGTCAGTTTGAATCCTCAATCCCGACAGCATTCTTCTGCAAGTACGATCCTTTCCATACCATCTTCTCATTTTTCATAGTGGGATCCTTCGTCGGCGCAATTGCCGCGATGGCTATTCTGGTATTCTTCCCCAGGTTTTTCTGCAAGTACCTCTGCTTCTACGGCGCGATTCTCAGCTTTCTTGGCAGAATAGGTCTATGGAAGCGGTTTACCAGGAAGCACTTTTCCCATGATCACGATAGAAGGACGATGGAATAATAAAGCCCCCTTCGGGCTCATTAGATCAGGCGAAGGGGCTCCTGAAGTTCTCTATAATCCTGGCCAGGGTTCTGTGTTCCGCAAGAACGCGGTACTCCAACAGTTTAAGAACTGTCTTGAAGTGTTTCCATTCCTCACTGAAATTGTCGCTGGCGCCGATCAGTTCCTCCGCTTCTCTGATGCTTTCCCTGAAGTAATCTGAGGCTGTCATGTTATCAATATCATGTTCAAGGGCTTTGATGATCTGCACGAACTCCCCGTTGTCCAGCCAGATTCCACCGCATTCGCTGCAGTAATCTATCTGGACTCCCGTATCAGCGTAACCCACCGAAGCCATCTTCTCTCCGCAGGAAGGGCATCCTACGGATTCCCTTCTGACGTGAAAACCATCTGTTTCCTTCCATAGATTGATCTCCATCCAGGCAAGGTCACTGTCCGCCTGGTTCCTTGCCTTCCTCAGCTCATTTCTGTCGAACCAGCATCCCATGCAGGAAGGGCATCTATCTATCCTCACTCCGAAAAGCTCCGACGCCTTCAAATCAGCATTACATTTTGGACAGCGCATTATTCCTTCTCCTCTTCCCGCCAGTTAATTGAGATCAACCCCAGTCTGATGGCGTTATCCATAACTACCTGAGCCTGCTTCGCTACCGGAGGGTCAATCATTTTCGAACCAAGAGCAACTGCTCCCAGCCCTTCAGACACAGCCTGTTCCATAGCTAAAACTATCCGTTTAGCCTTGTCCAGCGCTGCGTTACCCGGCAGAAAACCCTCGTTTATGATGGGTACCTGTCCGGGGTGAATGCATCCCTTTCCCACGAAACCGAGTACTTTTGCGCGTCGAATCGACTCTCTGAGCCCATCCTCGTTCTTTACGTCCGCATAAACCGTATCAATGGGCTGGAGCCCGGCTGCTCTTGCCGCCAGAACTATCAAACTTCTTGCGGTAAAGCTCTCCGTGCCTTCGGCGGTGGGAGTAACCCCTATCTCAGCGGAAAGGTCCTGGAGCCCGAGAGTGAGGGCTGCAGACTCATCGGGGACAGACCTGGCAATATCAAGGGCATTGAACACTCCCAGAGGACTTTCTATAATGGGCATGAGCCATACTCCCGCTTCCCGCCCGCAAAGCTCCGAAACCTTCTCAACCATATCCCTTATTATGGAAACCTGGTCGGGAATTTCCACCTTGGGAATGAGAATATGCTGAACCGGCTGAGGCACTATCCAGTCGAGATCATCAATAGCGTATTCACCCTGATTTATTCGAACCATTACCTCCATACCACAGAAATCAAGGTTCGCCAGTGCATGAGCCACCATAATTCTTGCTTCGAATTTTCTGTCGGGAGATACGCTGTCCTCAAGGTCCAGAATAACACCATCAGCTCCTGCAGACATGGCTTTTTCCATGAACCTAGGCCGGTTACCGGGAACGTAAAGTCTGGACCTCCTTGGAATATTCCTTCCTGAAGGCTCTATATTCCCGGCTGGAGGAAGAGGAGGAAAACTATTCCCAAGCACCTTCCTGACCGCGGCCTCAAACCTTGCGGCGGCAACAAATGGAGCAGCTCCGCAGTCATCAATCTCTACCATGCCTCTGGAAATGCCCATCCGCGCTGCAGTATCCCTGACAGCTTTCTCAAGAATTTCTTTTGATCCTTCAGTGTTCACTGTTATCAGGAGTTCTGTATCCGTATTCTCGTATGAAATCCTGCAGTCGGATTTTACTTTAGGTCCTGAATAACCGCATAATGCTTTCTCCGGCATATTCACTCCTTACGCATGGAATATCAGATTATGCAACATTACTAATCTAATGAGGAATATCACAGGTTGAACACTCCGAAGGAGCACAGGCCAGAGGGTTCATCATCAGGAAAACAAATCCTGAATCGGGGTGACATCTGAAACTGTACCTTTCCAGAAAAGACTGAATCCCTCGTACCCTGTCAGCGCAGTAGGGCTGATACTCAACGGCAAAGGTTCTCATTTGCATATCCACCAGATGCGCTGTAAAGGTTTCCTGCCACTGCACGGTTCCTATGCCTGACCTGTCGTCAACCCAATGCGGGACTATTACGGCTGAAAGCCCCGGAATTGGAGCCACCGCTTCCTGCCACCCTTCCGCTGTTGTCTTTACCAGTTTGATGGAAGGCAGTCCTGCCCCCGTCATATCTTCCGCAAGCTGACTTCCCATATCATCAACATCGTTACTGAAGGATACGATGTACAGCGTATCCGAGTCCTCTATCGAGAAGATGTTACCTGTGTCTGCGTCCGATATTTGAGACGTTTGTACAGCATTCTGTTCGTACTGACTTCTCAGGGATGGCCGGGTAACCCATGTTACAAGACCTCGAATCCCCGTGGCTGCGAAATAAATTGCTACTACTACTGCTATCATCCTGGCAGCCTTGGTTATCCAGTCCTTCATGGTTAGAAGGCCGAAGAAGGCAAAGGGAAGCATGTATACAGTGGTTCCAGCAAAGAAGCCTATGAAGAGCATCATGCCGCTGAGCGGCCCGCTTGATCCAAAGGCCCCTGTAAGCGCGATGAGGAAAGAGGGACACACCGAAAAGCCGGTGAAAATGCCAAGCAGGAATGGACTTTTTGTTATCTGTAGAAACTTCCCCGTATGGCACCCGGAACAAGTTCTGCGAACCCTCACGACTGACAGAAGCAGATAGATGGAGAACAGTATGTATCCTGAGAAAGCAAAGGGAATCCGTACGTTAATCGGTATCGCTCCCCCCAGCATTCCCACCAGGGCGCCGAAGGTGGCGTAAGCTATAAACCTGCCGCCGTTCAGTTTGAGAATGACCCACAGAGATTGGAGCCCCGTTCGTCTCTCGCCCATCAGATAAGATGCGTATATGGGACCGCATGAAGCGAGGCAGGCTGTTCCTGTGGCAAGCCCCAGGGTCAGCCCGGTACCGAAACCGTCAAACAAAATATCTTCCCTCTCACTAAAATATTATGCAGGGACATCTTGCAATGTCCCCGCAAATTCGCAATTTCAGAGGATCCGTCAGAAACTGAAAGAACCGGGATAGAACTCCAGCCCTGCTCTCACACGCCACCAGTTCTGATTCTTCTCCAGGTTGGTTCTCTCCTGCTCAAACATGCCCCATATCCGGGCTGTAGTCCCGAACTGGTACTCAAGCCCCGGGCCGAACACATACCTCTTCCTGTTAGGACCTGCCCCCGCAACCGATGTCGGTGTAACACGCGCTTCAGCCTCTAATAGAAGGGAAAGCCCTCTGTAAAGGTTAATCCGAGAAAATACGCCCGCCCGCTCCGTTCTTATTGATGATCTGGAGAGTTTACCGAAAAGCACTACTGAGGAAGTAATGTCACGTGATCTCATGAATCGGTATACAATTCTCGATTCAACTGAATTACAAGCTGATCTGATTACTCCGTCGTAATCAATTACGGACTCGAAAGTTGTGTTCACCGCAAGTGAGGGAACTATCATGCGAACAAACCTGATCCTGGACGTGAACCTGTCAGCCAGGTCGTCACCAAGATAGTTGGTTCCACCGTAGAATGAGTATGTAACATCACCTGTCACATAAAAGTTGGCAGGAAGGGATTGCGGCTTAGTGGAAAGCGCAATATCAAACCTGCTCCATGTTGATTCGTAATCAATGAGATCCGAGTTCGTCTTGTGCCACAAACCTGACATGCTTAATGTTAACCCCGGTGTTTCACAGGAGAGTCCGCCACTTACACGGGATTCCGTCCACGCGAGATCATAACCATCTTCCTGTTTCAGGTCCCTGTTCCAATACAATCCCCTGGCAAAAAGATGATAATTCTCTGCAATATCCACTTCAAGGGAAAGACCTGGTCTTATAAATCCCTCTCTGTAAGCGACTCCAGCCTGCCCGGGAAGAACCATCTCCGGCTTGTTGTCTCCCAGATCAACCGTCCAGCAGACATCAGGATTTATACGTACAGGTCCGGCCTCAATCAGGAAATCTACATCTGTCCTGCTGTAGGAGTTCAGTATCCTTGGCAAAATACCTGTACTGTCCTCGTGGGAATATCTTTCGTGAATTACAAGGCTCCAGTTGCCGCCCTTCAGCAGACCTCCCAGATCAAGCCTGCCCATTTCGGGAGAAAGACTGTCCCCTCCGGTCTGAAAATCCATCCATCCATCAAGGGACACCGCCATAGCCAGCGCCGGAAGCAGGAGAAGGACAAGAAATATAGAAGTTTTCATCAGTATATCGCTCCTTCCGGGCACTGCTCCACACACCTGTAGCAGAAATGACACAGGGAGGGATCGATAACCGCATCGCCATCGATAATCTCAACGGCGTTGTAAGGGCAGACTTCCATGCACTCTCCGCACCCGGTGCAGTCGTCAGCATTGATAAGAAGCTGAGTACTTTCCACAGGCCCCTTGCAGGCGACAAACAGAATGAACACGACTGCTATTGCAGCGAGCGCTTTAACGAATCGCGTCATAGCTGCACACCCCCTGACAGAGCCCGCAACCTATGCATTTTTCCGGGTCTATGTGAGACTTGCCATCGATTATTTCTATCGCATCTACAGGGCATACCTCTTCGCAGTCACCGCATCCGGTGCATACGGAACGGTCAACCCTGAAGAAGGTATCAGCCAGCACGACGGTGGCAAGAATAAGTAATACAGTTGTTACTATTATTGCTTTTCGGGTCATTGAACTGACTCCTGGATAAACTCCTCAACACTCTCTTCGTATACCCCGAACAGACCGTAATACAAACCGGAAGATGGTACGAAAATGGCATCCACAGGACATACGTTCGCACATATTCCGCAGGCTATGCAAAGATCGGGATCGATAACAGCCTTTCCATCTATATCCTCTGTTATTGCGTCTGTAGGGCATTGATTTATGCAAATGCCGCATGCAATGCATTTATCAGGGTCAACAATAAATGCTCCCGGAATCTGAACGGATGCTGGAAATTCCCCGCTGGAATCGGGGTATACGGTCGCGAGAACGATTCCCCAGCCGGGATCTTCTGTTTCGTACACTGTCTCCGAGCAACGAAGCACCAGTGAATCATAGCTGCCTTCAAACGGGTCCCACTGGATGACGCTTCCGCCGGCATCCTGCGAGAATGTAAGGGAAGCCGTAACAGTTGAGACAAGAACAAGTATAACTGCCGGTATCAGTGTTTTCATTCAGCAACCACCTCCTTCATTATTGACCAGAGCCCGTACTCATGGCACTGAATAAAGCACTGGCCGCAATCTATGCAAAGGTCATAATCGATATGTATCAGACCGGAATCCACTCCGGGTGTGTTCCAGTCCGGTGTGTACCAGATAGCGTCGACAGGGCAGCCGGGGCCGCATGAATCCAGCAGTATGAAACACTCGTAAGCACAGTCACCACACCAGGTATCGAGGTTCATGTAACGAAGCCTGTATCTTCCCGAGGCTGAAACAACCTCAGACCGCGTATTGCCTGAACCCATGGCCCTCATCGCAAAGTAGTAAGACTGCCCGAAACGGCTGTCGGTAATCGCGTTTACAGGGCAGACTCTAACACATTCACCGCAGGCAGTACACTTGCTGAGATCGATTACCGCTTTACCGTCAATAAGGCTCATGGCGTCCTGGGGGCATGCTTCAACACACTGTCCGCACGAAATGCATGTATTCTTAAATACTTCAGGCTGCACCTGCACATAAGCAATCATATCAGTTGTATCGCTTGCTGGAATAGAGTCAATTCTCAGCGCGGTACCCCAGTTTGAATCGTTGATGGGATGGGGGGATATTCTGATATCGTACCACTCAGCATCATCGGCGGCTGTCCATCTGAGAGTAAACGTGGAACTCTCTCCAGCAACCAGCTCTCCATATGTACGGCCTGTATCCACCAGAAGCTCCGTACTGAAATCCGGGCCGGTACCCGGCGCCTGATCTTCAGGGAGACAGGAAGCCATGAGAAGAGTCAATGCAAGTACAGAAAAGAGCGTAACCGTATTGTTCATATAATTTCTCCTTGAAAAAGCAATTCTGATCTGCTGAACTATAAGCATAAGGATTTTTGTTGTCAGCATCCTGTATTCATAGACAGATAATAATTTATTAAGTTCCCGGTGTAATTTACCTGAATCAACTGCACTTTCTGAAATCCCACCCCATTTGCTGTTGAAGCCGGATGAACAGCTGTGGGTCGTTCTGCTTCATGACTTCTGTGAACAGCCGTGTGCTTGAACATTTTTCTGAGTGCTCATTAACCCTTATTCCTTTGAGCAGGGCTGTCCTCAATATTGTTATCCCAGGCAGAAAGCAGGGGCTGGATAAGCGACAAGGAAAATAGTATTCATTAACGAATCAGTGTCTAAACTGAAATTGTCCCGAATTCCAAGGAGGAGTTTAATGAAAGCAGGAAGTTCTTTCGGCATGTGTTTGTTTACCATCGTGTTTGTGGTCGGAGTATTGCAGGGAGGTACACTGCCCTGCAACGAAGAGCTTGCATCACATGAGGGTTTGTATGCAGCGGATCCAATGGTGAAAATTTGTGCTCTTCCCATTGACGGAGATGTGGATGAAGTGCTGGCGGGAATCAGCGCGGATGTTTCCCGAGATACCGGCATTGAAGAGCAATACATTACTTATTACTGGGTGCCCATGACCAACGTCATCTGCATGGGGGAGAAGAGAACTGATTATCCTATTCTTGTGGATCTTTACGTACCCGGTTTTTTCACGAATGAACTGATTGCCTCCATGATGACCAACCTCGCCGCAGCAATAGAAGAACATGTTGGTATTGACCGGCAATGGGTGTTCATACAGGCGCATTTTCCCAACCAGGGTCAGGTCTACTTATCAGGGGAAGTACAGTCCTGGGATGATTACAAGGGTCAGGAGAACGCCGCCGAGTACTCCAGCGAGTAGGGGCAACCGGTTAATGAGCAGATAGCGAATGCAGGAACTGCATGCTTGTTGGATTGAAATTCCTTCTATTACCCTGTCAAGGAATAACTGTCGCATTCTGCTTGCTCTCCAGAGCCCCAGCTGCGTTACTGGTTCAATTACATAGCAGTGCTATGCGCATAAACCAGTGCCTTGCTGAAACTCAGGATAGCGGCGCATTATACCGACATATATTTCATGACAGGGTACTATCCTGCCAATATTCAAGATGTGGCCAGGAACTCAGCATCCTGTTTAATCACTTTGGTTCTGTTATCGGGAGGATCAATAAATGCTGCAGGAATAGATGAACGAAGCAGCAATGAATCATAACTGCCGGTATCAGTGTTTTCATTCAGCAACCACCTCCTTCATTATCGACCATTGCCCGTACTCATGGCACTGGATATAGCACTGGCCGCAGTCTATGCAAAGATCATAATCAATATGTACAAGACCGGAATCCTGCCCAGCGGGTGTGTACCAGATAGCGTCTACAGGGCATCCGGGTCCGCATTCAGGAAGCAGTATGAAACAGTTGTACGCACAGTTGCCACACCAGGACTCAAGGTTCATGTATCGAAGCCTGTAGCTTCCCGAGGCTGAAACAACCTCGGATTGAGTATTTCCTGAACCCATGGCCCTCATCGCAAAGTAGTAAGACTGCCCGAAACGGCTGTCGGTAATCGCGTTGACAGGGCATACTTTCACGCATTCACCGCAGGCAGTACACTTGCTGAGATCGATTACCGCTTTACCGTCAATAAGGCTCATGGCGTCCTGAGGGCATGCTTCAACACACAATCCGCATGAGATGCATGTATTCGCAAAAACCTCTGGTTGCACCTGCACATAAGCAATCATATCAGTTGTATCGCTTGCTGGAATAGAGTCAATTCTCAGCGCGGTATCCCAGTTTGAATCGTTGATGGGATGGGGAGATATTCTGATATCGTACCACTCAGCATCATCGGCGGCTGTCCATCTGAGAGTGAATGTGGAACTCTCTCCAGCAACCAGCTCTCCATATGTACGACCCGTATCCACCAGAAGCTCCGTACTGAAATCCGGGCCGGTACCCGGCGCCTGGTCTTCAGGAAGACAGGAAGCAATGAGCAGAGTCAATGCAAGTGCAGAAAAGAGCACAACTGTATTGTTCATATAATTTCTCCTTGAAAAAGCAATTCTGATCTGCTGAACTATAACCATAAGGGTTTTTGTTGTCAGCATCCTTTATCCATAGTCTAATAATAGGTTATTGAGTTTCCGGCGCAAATTTAACCTGAATCACCCGCACTTGCTGAAATCACTCCCTCACGGCATATTCTTGTCCCGCGGAGGGGTGCCGGAGCGGTTGAACGGGACGGTCTCGAAAACCGTTGACCCCCTATGCGGGGTCCGTGGGTTCGAATCCCACCCCCTCCGCCAGTTCAGCAGATTCTCAGAAATCGCATCATTTTCCAAAAATGACTCGCGTTCCGCGAGCATTTTCCACGGCATCGGGTATTGAATCTGCAGAACTCGATCTGATTTCGATCCGAGAGAACAGAAACTCTTGAGTCCAAACGCAAAGGAGACTTCTGAGTCCGGAAACATCGGTATGAAGGCTGAGTGGCTTGTCTGTCTTTGAGCTCAATCCCCCAAAATCCACGAGTGGGGACATCTGTCCCCGACTGGTTTTGCGCTGTCCATCCGCAACCAGTACCCGAAAGCTAATCGAAGAAAGAGGGGAGACCAATCTGAGGTTTGAACCGATGTTTTTATGGAAATCTTTCAGATCCTCAAGATTCACAGCCCAGGCGGTTGAACCTGGAAGCACTTATGAAATCACGCGCAGGTTTAAACCGCGAAGCTTCTCCCGCTTCATATTCTGCAATCTGAGAGGTAAGAGCAGTCTTCTCGAGGACATACTGTTCCTTGCGAGCGGTGTATTCGTCGCGAGTAAGGGAACCGTCCAGGTAAATGTCGAGAAGGCGCTCTATCTTAGATTGCAGATTGGCAAGCCGAAGTTTCTTTGAACTGATGATATCCTCCACCTGCTCCATCTCCTGATACATCAGTTCATCGATCTGTGAAAACATCCATTCGGTACAATGATCCGAGAGGGAAACACGGAGAATACTCTGACGCAGAAGTGAAGTCAGAGCTTCCTCGCGAATTGTTTTAAGGCTGCACGGGCCGCGGCGTTTTCCGCAGTGATAGTAATTGTGCTTCTTCTGTGTACCGGCGGTGATAGCGCAGCCGCAATGACCACAAGTGATAAGCCGCCGGAAAGGAAAACGCTCATCCTTGCGATAACCTCCCCGAGAGTTCCGTTTGAGAACTTTCTGAACCTCCCCGAACAATTCGCTGGAAACTATGGCTTCATGTTTCCCTTCATGGATCTCCCCCTTGTAGCTGAACAATCCGATGTAGAATGGATTCTTGAGTATGAAGGGAATCTTGCTCAGAGCAATCGGCTTGCCGCTCTGGCTGCTAAGTCCCCAATCAATGGACATCTTTTGCACCTCTGAAGGCGTGTACTTCCCGGTTTAACGTATTATGTTAATTATTGACATTTATCGTCAAAGCTATTAGTTTCCAATGAAAGGAGGTGAAAAATGCCAAACAGGAAAACGCATACTACTACTGGAACAGTTATAGGAATATTGTACTCGATAGCAAATCAGAAGTCAGAGAATCGTTTCAGCATGACAGAGCTGATGGGCTCTGCTGCAGGTGGTTATACAGGAGGGCAGTTAGCTGACATTTTCGACCCCACGGATTCTCCAAACCATCGCAAATCGGGGCACTCTATAATTGCTGCACTCACGGGAGCTGCAATAGTGCAAATAGCTGTCCGTAATCTAAGAACTTCCCGCAAACAACTGCAGAACACTGCTGACAGGTACATTCAATACGGATATGATATCCCTGTTGAAACCATAATGAAAGTCGCCTGTAACGAGCTGTTGACAGGTTTCCTTATGGGACTATCAGCCGGTTACATGTCTCATCTCGCTCTTGATTCCCTTACTCCAGCTGGAATCAATTTGTAGCTGGATACAACCTGGAGGTGACAGGTAATAATGAAACTTGGAACAAAGGTCAGACAGCTTAGAGAGAAATTCTGCTACTCTCAGGATGATCTGGCAGCATACTTGAAAACCTCGAGAGCAACAGTAGCACAAATGGAACTGGGTAACAGGGTTATTGACTCTGTTACCCTTGAGAAGATAGCCGACTTCTTTGGCTGTGATCCACTGGTTTTCTTTAAAGAAAAACAAACCGCCGGGGATCCTGTAGCGATTCTGTTTCGGGCAAATACTGACCTGAATACTAACTCTGAGCTGAAAGAGTGTGTTGCGAATTGTCTGAAACTCGGACGGGAAAGCAAAAACCTGAGGAACATTCTAAAAATTGAGGGCGGTCCCTTAACCAGAGCATCTTATCTGCTAAAGCCACCGGCAAGCAAATGGGAGGCAAAGGAACAGGGCATAAGAATTGCCGGTCAGGAAAGAAATCGATTGAACCTTGGACATCAGCCAATTACTGATGTGATTAAACTTATAGAGTCCCAGGACATTCTTATTGGACAAGTAAAAATGCCAGAGGATATTTCCGGGTTTACAATTGCGGAGAAAGCCACAGGACTCTTCATTTTTGTAAACTCTGACCATCCCGGAGTTAGAATCAGATTTTCCCTTGTCCACGAGTACTGTCATGCAATACTGGACACAGAAAGACCGGTATCAGTAAGCTATCTAAGTAAGAATAGTGAACTTCTGGAAGTGCGGGCAAACGCCTTTACTGCTCATTTTCTTGTGCCTGATGACATCTGCAGAGATAAGGTTCATGAACTGGGAAAAGGATTCCCCTCACGGGATGAAGAATCCATCTATGACGAAAATGAATCACTTGCAATTCACAAAAGAAACATCAGGTCTGAACAATCTATTCAACTTTTTGAAGTTGCCGGGATGTCCATGTGGTTTGGTGTGAGTATTCCAACAATGCTCTACAGACTGAAAAACACCAATTTTCTGTCCAACGATGAACTTGACCGCCTTCTAAAAGAGAATCATGGGCCCTATGGCAAGCATCTTCGAGCTCTTATGAAGGAAACGGAAATTGAAACTGGTTTTCAGGCAACCGACACTTTCAGAATCAGGGTATTCAATATGGCTCTTGAAGCCCTTCGCAGAAATGAAATAAGCAGCGGTAAATGTATGGAAATAGCCTCACTTACTGGAATCAGCACAGAGCGGGCATTCGCCATCATTCAAACCTTTGGTTCTGCATGACCACAAAAACTGTGATTATTCTTGATGCATGTGTTCTGATAAATTTATCCAATGTGGAAAAACTTGATATTCTTGAGCAAATTTCAAACATCGAATTTCTGACAACTGAACATGTGATCATGGAAATCACAAACGAAGCCCAAAAGGAAAAAGTACAACACTGCATCACCACCGGCTTGATCAGTGTGGTCGATCTAACCCAACCACATCTAATTGAAGACTATATCAAACTGAACAAACGCCTTGGTAAAGGGGAATCATCCTGTATCGCACTGGCTACTGAAAACAACTGGATAGTTTGTACCGACGACAAAAAGAGAGTGCCCAAAACCATATTTGACAGACTCGGACCAAATCATCTCCTTACTACAGACAATCTTCTCGATTTGGCAATATCTCAAAATATAATCTCAGAAGAAGAAAAAACTGAAATCAATGAAAGCCTGAAAAGAATATCTGCACAGCGTATTGCTGCTGTAGTCCTTGAAGATCTATAGCCAAACAGAAATGTCTGTAGCCTTTATTGCTTAATAGTATAGGTTTTGAGTATGTCCTACTGCTTAGTCTGCATTTTCATGCTGAGCAGCAAAACTCAGTACATTAAGATTTCTGCCATCCATGTAGATCAACTTGATCCAACCATTTGACATAAATGCCTTCAAATCGATAATCCCTTGTCCTCTCTGAGGACTCAACCATATAGGTTCTCCAGCAGAGGAGATGAGCATGAACCTACCCTCATTTGAAAGAAGACAGAAACCTTCATCTGTAATACGGCAAGGTACCCAATCTGAATCCCTCTCTGAATATAATAAGTTACCAGTCCTGGTTTCCCGAATTTCAAAGCGTGATGTTGTTCTGTCCGAGAAAGCTATCGTAACAAGTGTCCCTGATTCGGAGAAGGCGACTTTTCTAGGGCATTGTTCAAAGGTTGTTTTCCAGACAGTATCAGCGGATGCTCCTTCATGTATGGAGAAATGCCCAGAAATACTCCAACAGGCAATACATTCGCAATTCGCAGAAGCAGACCATCGAATACTTCTTCCAGGAATACTCCACAGCCTGTTCCCGGATGAGTCCATGCATAACAGGAGCTCCGAAGGAAACGATCCAGTCTCTCTATACTCCAAAGGCAGGATCAGTTTGGAACAATCAGACGATCTGAATACATGATCGTAACTGACCTTCGGACTAAAGGTTGCGTAATCCTCTGGCACAGCATCAGAGATCCTGAACGATCTTACCGTTTCATAACTACCTGTGAAGGTCACTATTGAATCTCCTACAATCGACATCAATGAACCGTCGTTGCCAAGCTGGTCCATACGATTTGGTCGATAGATGATTATTGTGGAACCGGATCCTGTTCCCGTGACTTCGGTTACAGTTGACTGAAAGGGATAGTATTCCAATACACTAGAATCTAAGGAGTTGAATAGGATACAGGGTCTTTCTTCTGAGGGAGAACCCGTGATTGGTTTTCCAATGATATATAACCCGCTTGGAGAGAATAGCATTTCCCTGATGGGATAATCCAGTTCCACTAGATCCTGTGTGTTCTCACTTCCGAATAACGCAATTGAAAGGCAGTATCCAACGACGGCATTCCAGCTTCCATCCTGGTTCATATTTGCCCTACACCCGAGAAATCCATAGCCCACCAGACTGTCCTGACCGAAATCAGCAGTATCGTAGATTCTCCGATCGAAGGTGACCCCTTCGGTCACCCACTCATCTGGAGTTGCTTCAGCGATCTGAAAGGGGTGCTCCATTGAGGAATAGGCAAGACTGTCAAAGACTACATCAGCATCTATCTCGATTGAAGTTATGCCATCATTATAAACAACTTGCTCAATTGTACGTTTGCCAAGATGAGGAAGGCTCCATAACGCTTCGAAGCGCCTATAGCGAGATGGGTAGAATCTGACGATCCCGTTATCAGTGATGTAATGCCGCATTTGCCGTCTTATATTCTTTCCGTCGTATACTGCAAATCCCTGCAGACTATCTGCATCAAAGCCCGTAATCAGATCTACGACTATGGAAGTATCTTGAGAATAAACTCGACTGGGAGGAGAGAATTCCGGTGATAATTGAATATCTCCAACATCAAGAGTATCTCCAGGATCAATGAATTCTGTGAGAACGTATCTGTTATTCATTCCCACCATACTCAATACAAGCCGATACGCTCCCGCTGATGTAGTAACGAGGAATCGACCGTCCGAATTTGTCATCGCTCCCAACGGAGTGCCTTGAATCAAAACTGTAGCACCAATTAATGGTTCACTAAAAGCGTTTAATGCGCCGGTGATATAGCAAGAATCCGTTGATGCTGTTTCCGCAATAATGGTGGTGTCCTCAATAACTGCAGAATTACCAGGATCTGATGTTTCCTCAGTTGTATGGTTGTATTTCTCACACGAGCTGAAGGCTGCGAAGATCGCAAGGATAAATAGTCCCTGTGAACGGCAAGATGAATTCCTGATCAATTCTATGATTCCCTCTCCATAGATGAATCCCTGTTATTGATGATAATAAAATCAAGAAGCTCCCCGCCCCAAGGGGCGGGGAATTAAACTTTCCTCAGATTATAAACAAAACCAGATCAAGCACAACTTTATTGTTACAACCCTTTGAAAATTCGAAGATAGTTCGATAATCTATCAAGATGCCCAGCCATTGCAGTGAATGCCCCCTTCATGGGGGTTTTTTTTACTTCTGTAGAGAAGTTGTTGATTCGGACCATAAATCGAAGATCAAGCCTGACCGAGGGTCTGGTAGGGTGAGTTTTACCGGAACTGTTTTCTATCCACTCTACCAAAGACTTCGAACATGCTCGTACTTCCGTATGATCTTATCCTTGGTCAATATTGTAGCGTTTTCCTCTCTGGCTGTTGCCACAATGATCTGATCTGCTGGGTCTCCATTGAATGGTTGGGGCAGGGATGTCGATCGATACGCTATGGTTGGTGTCAATGGTATAA
>WTBT01000014.1 GCA_013138965.1 Candidatus Aegiribacteria sp. | reverse complement strand
AATTGGGACTCACCTACTTCGCCCCATTAAGCAGAGTATAAAAGGTGACTTTGATTACCTTTGTGTATACAACAGCTTTGAAACCCTCTGTTGTGTGCTAACTGAAAAAATATTTACGGATCTGGATATCAAGGGTTCTATCCTGAAAGACAGTAAGGTCTTTGATTCTGAAGCCTATGACTTTTACACAAAGCAAATAGAAACCTTACCGGCTTTGGATTTGCCTGAATTGTTATTGGAGTATCTTGATTCACAAAGGAGCAAACAATCGTAGAACCATTGCATCAACCAGTCAGAGCCGTTATGAAGCTGGCTGATGTTATACCTGTGCTGGTTATGCACGCGTTGGGCGAAAAAGGCAGAAACACGGAAATGAAGAAAAAACAAATCGGACAAAGGACTTCTTTGATTACTTCAGGAAATTTAACAAGTGCGAAAGAACAGTTTAAAAATCCAACTCACATACAATCATCTTGGAGTTCAGGTTAAATCCGCTATTTCTATAAAACTCCAGGGCAGCAAGGTTTCCTTTACCAACCAGTAACTTAACAGTATTGATATTCATTTTGCGAAGTTCGCTTTTACAGAAATCAATCAATCCTTTTCCAGTACTCATATTCCTGTATGGTTTTAACACATATATCCAGTTTATAAAGCCAACCCTATTGTCCTTATCAACATCATACATCCATGTCAGGTCTATTCTTCCCACAATCATTTCCTTGTATTCGGCAACCAGCAATTTGTAATTCTTAATATCCTCTATTCTTTTTCTAAAGAAATGTGCTCTGAACTTTTCCTCGTCAAAATCATCAGGAAAGATGTATCCCTCAGTCTGATAAGAAAGTTTTTCAAACTGGGCTATTTTATCAAAATGGGTGCTATTGGCTGTATAGTACAATACATTTTGAATCTTTTCTTCTTCTGGTTTTTGAGCTTCAACAAAAGATTCATGCTTTTGAGACCATTCATAATGCTTGTTCATACTTCCTCCATGCTTATCCCTATCAAAGCTGAGCGATTTATGGCGAAACGCGCCATCCTTAAGGTTTTGTATATAATAGTTGTGCTTGTATAAATACAAAACTGAATGGAAGTGGAAATCAATGCTCAAAGGTGAAAAGGTCATACTTCGACCGATGATGACGGACGATATTGAACGGCAGCATGAGTTCAATGAGATGTTGAAGCATCTTAAGATGCCCCAGCCCCGAATCGTAAGATACTGGAATTGAATTGATGCTTTTGTACGAAACGAATAATACTGAGGAGCCTTGTGCGATAGTATCGCAGCAGGGATCTGCGAGGCTGTCAGGTAACTGGCAGCCCTACCTCGATTGCAAGGGGGAAAAACCATGAGACCAATCATAGTCGCAATCACACTAATAGCATTCATATCCTGCGGATGTGTACGCGAGGAAGAATCAAGGATAACTGAAAGTGCATCGGTTGATTCTACGCTTGAAGTTTGCAGAGAATGGGTAGAGTACCTGGAATCAAGTGACGATGGGCTATGGGAAAGCGATACGGAACACAGCCTGGAGTATCGCTATCTTGGACCATTTGTTTCCGGGGATGATCTCGAACCAGCAGTATATACTCCATTCGCATTGTGTTCTGCTGGTGATACGGTTTTCGTCACCGATTCTGGTCCGAGGGAAATAGTAGCCTTTAATTCCAAAGGTGAAGTTTTATGGAAAATTGGTGGTCAGGGTGAAGGCCCTGGATTGTTCGCGCATATGTCGACACTGGCGGTATCAAACCGATATTTGGCAGTTTTGAATTATGCCCTGGCTCGGGTCGATTTCTTCCTTAGGGATGGCAGTTATTCTCACAGCATCAGTATTGCCCTTCCCCAGGATATAGTTACCATTGATGATACAACCTTTGCTGTAGCTTCATCTTCCCAACCTGGTGGAGACATTCACATTCTCAATTCTGAATCAGGAATCACAGAATCTTTTGGTGAGGCTGAATTCAGAGAATACAGAGATATACCAAAGATTGATCTTATGAGGCTCTGTTATAGTGATAATGGCAGACTTGCCATTTTCAACAGATATGAAGGCTTGATAGCTATATATGATATTAATACTGGTGATAATATCTACAGAGGGGGCAGGAACTATCCTGCTGCTATGTCGGGACCAAGGGCATTCACTAACAGTAATGGCGAATCAAGCATACTGTATTGTCCGCTTGGTGGTAACGCTTTCTGTGGTCCGGAAGGTATGCTGAATGTTGTAATGTGCAATTACATGGAAGACGGTTCATTTGCATGTGATCCAGCGTATCGTGACTTTGCCCCTGTATCACCAGTAGATAGATACGATTGGGATGGGAATTACCTTGATAGTTACTGTATACCGGATTCATGCATTAACTACGTGACAGAACTTCCGGATGGAAGTCTTGTGGGAAGAGATTTTGCAGAAGGTATACTAATAAAGGTAGAGAGGTTATAGACTACTATAACTATATGCTGGTATTATCGCTCAACACCCTCTGAAATGGGGTAATTAGAACTCTTTCTCAGATAAGAACCCATAGGTGAATTTATCCTGAGCGAGAGTAACGAATAGGGATAAGATGATCGTTCATTGCCTCATCCTGAGCAGGATTTTCAGGAACATGAGGAACCTGCCCACCGCACCCTTCTTGTTCGACATGATCGTGTCGTTGAGTTCCTCCTCGTTCATCGGTGGTACGGCTTCCTGTTCTCTCGTAATGAGACGTATTGCATCCGTCGGGCAGGTTGGAACGCAGAGACCGCATCCGATGCATCGGGTCTTGCCGATTACCGCCTTCTTCGGAGAACCTTTCAGGACGACTGCGTCCACCTGGCACCTCTTCGCGCAGAGACCGCACCCTGTGCAGAGATCGGTATTGATTTCCGCCTGAAAGCTGGTTACCCAGAAATCTATTGGATGAGGCAGCATCTTCTGCATCCTGAGCATACCACAGCAGCATCCGCAGCATGAGCAAATAAATTCAGCCCGCTGCGCATTTGAGGGCTGCAGGACCAGACCGTCATCCTGGTTCTGCTGCAGTATACCGAGAGCCTCTTCCCGGTTCACCTCCCGTCCATGACCGCGACGGAGGATCATTGCCGCCATGCTTCCCATTGCTAAACAGGTTTCGGCTCGAGATGTCATTTCGCATACCTCTCCCTGAATTGCCCGGCTTTCCCGGCAGATGCAGGGAAGCGCTACGAATGGTCCCACAGAATTCCCGATAAGCAGGCTGATCTGATCATAAGTCGCTACGGTATGCTCTGGTGAGATGCTGACGTTTATCGGAATTGTTCTCATCTGGGAGGGTTCCGTGGCGAGGATGGATTTGCCGAAAGCTACGGTACTCATGTACTCACCGGCATCTTTCAGGAAGTCTGCCGTCGGACAACCGTCCTGTGCTTCGAACATTCCTATCACCATCGGAATAACAAACCAGTAATCCTCGTTTCCCCTCTCCTTGAAACCTATCGCACCCTTCATCGACATGCTGTCAAGCAACTGGACAGCCATTTCCTCTGTGTATTCACCCAAAGCGGTCAGCATGATCGTCTGAAGAGACGAGGGGCGGTAGGAAAGATACAACGCAAGCCTCGCTTCCTCAGGGGTGAACATTCTCTTCAGAAAGCGAATCTCCGCTCCTGATCTGGTCGCGGGGAAGCCAACCGCCTGCCGATCCAGATGCTTCTGCAGTAAACGGTAGGCGCCGTGGTCGGTAACATTGCCTGCTTTCATAAGCCACTCCTCCGGAATTCAGGTCGTTGATCTCCTGGTATACATATTCCAAACCGGTTTCCGCGTCACTTCGAGAGAATTGGTGACCGCCAGAGTATTACTGGTATTCAGTGTTCGGACAATTCCGTTTTCCCCAGAAGGTCAATGCGTTTCCATGCACCGGTTCGAAATCGGAGAAAGAATATCAGACCGAAGATGGCCACGTAAAAACTGCTGAAAAGCCAGAGAGTAACTATCCCTGCGCTGTGAACAGCGTAGAGGTAGATGACTCCGGGTATCCAGAAGAGCCATGCCAGCAGGCCTGAAGCCCACATAACGAATTTCGTATCTCCGGCTCCCCTGAGGGCTCCGCTATACATGAGATTGACCGCATCGAAAACACCCCATGCGGCTATAATCGCCAGAAGTTTGCCGGAAGTGGATAGCAGCTCTTCAATAGTGCACGCGGAATCCGGGCTGAAAAACAACCGAGTATAAAAGCCGGGAAAAAGAACGAAAGTAGCGGCCAGAGGGACAAAGTAGCACATGGCAAGCAGCAGTGTCCGCCTTACGACTTTCACTGCCATATCATTTCTTCCCATTCCTATACATCTGCCAACGATTACCGTTGTGGCAAAACCGAATCCCAGCAAAGGGTTGAATACGAGATTGTTTACGCTGAAAGCAAGATTATTGGCTGTGAAGTCAACGGCTCCAAGCCTTCCTGCGATGAATATGAAAATTGTAAAACTGGCAACATCAATGAATATCTGAAGACCTGCCGGGAAGCCGAATTTGATTATTCTCCCCGTAAGCTTTTTCGAGAATCTGAAGTTCTCCCTGGTCCTGAATTCAACAGCGGTTTTTCCAGTAAAGGCAGCGATTGTAAGCAATGTCCCCGGTATAAATGATGAAATGGCTGTTGCTATGGCCGCGCCCTTTATTCCCATTTCAGGAAAACCGAGTTTACCGAAGATCATCAGGTAATCAAGAAGAATATTAATCCCCGCTCCAGTTACGACAGCCAGCATTGTAGGAACGGTTTTACCGCGGCCGTTCCAGAAAGATGACGCCGCGGCAGTGAATACCGGTCCTGCCGCTGAGAACATGAGAATCTGGAAATAAACCTTCTCAAGCGCGATTACTTCAGAAGCATGGCCGGAAAGGTCGAAAATAAGGCTTCCAGGTACTGCCAGGGCTGCAAGAATCGGGGCTGAAAGCATTGTAAGGAACAGGCCCTGCGCCAGGGATCTTGAACATCCATCTTTATCTTCTGCTCCAAAATACTGAGCTATGAATGTGCCGGAGTAGGAAACTGTCCCATAGAAAATGCAGAGCAGGGTAAAGCTCAGAATACCGGCGGGAAGCGCAGCCTGAAGCTCAAGCTGGCTGTGCTGCGCAAGGAACAATCTGTCACAGAACATCATTATAGTTCTGCCTGCCATTGCTGCAATCATGGGAAAGGAGATTGCTATTATTTCCCTGTAGGAATCAGGAGAACGCTCAGCCATGCAGATCCGCCTTATGGAACAGCGCTGACACTATCCAATGGTAAAAGATGATAATCAAGGAATATCAAGCCATGGAACATACAGAAATATTCGCAGAGGATGTTACAACCCCGGGAGGTAGATTCCAGGTGGATGTCCTGCTCAGGCTGAAGGATTCATGATCCTTCCCATAAACACTATTGAACCGGATTCCCTGTCCAGTATGAAGAACATGAACGGCCTATCGATGTTCATCCGTACAGGCTGTTCAGGGATTGCAGTAAGCCACATGACGACTGCAGTAGCTGCCGCGGCTTCCGTGCCGGCTTCGTCAACCTTTACGAAGGCCTTGTGCAGTACCTCCGAGATGAAAAGGTCAGGACTTCCGGTAAATCCGCTGAAGTCAGCCCCGGTCGTGAAGGCGGATTCCATTCCAAGTGTTCTGAGCATCTGACTCAGCTGCATGCTTCGCGAAAACTCGAACCTTGGCATGGATAGTGATACGTTGCAGGAGGAAAGCCTCCCTCTTATCATCTCCAGCATGTCAGCGTTGAATTCCTGCTGGAATTCCTCCATGTCTCCGTCGGGAAGGAGTATGAGCATGCTCGCATTGCCTGCCGCATAATCAAGCTCAACAGCTTTGCATCCTTCAGTCGCAACGTAATTGAGAAAGTCCGTCTGGTTCATCATCGGGACATCGATTGTGGAACCATCAGGCAGAACGAACGGCGCATCCTCTGTGGAACGTTCATCGAATGGTTTCCTCCAGGAAGCCTTGAAGTAAACCGCGTTCGTCAACACAACTCTGGTATCTTCTTTCAGCAAATCCGAGGGTATCAGATTCAGTATTCTGTTCAGAGTACTCTCAGCAACCCATTCGTTGATGGTTTCCCGCGAACCTTCGGGATCATTCATGAAATCAAGATTTCTAACTGCTGCGCCGTAATATCCGGTTACTTCCGCAACATATTCATCCAGCAGGCCGAAACCATCCTGGACCCATAGGCCGTTTGATATTGCGAGAGTGAACGGGGCTCCGGACTCCGCTCCGGAAAGATCGCCTGAACTGAGAGTTTCTGTCAATGAATGGAATGCCCTGTTGGTTGCTTCAACCGGGAGCGTAAAGTGCAGCACTTCTGCCATATCGACAGCTGTCTGTCCCCTTGCACCGGCATAGGTCATTCCAAGCGCGGATGATATACTGTAAGGAGAGAAGAAGATGTTGTCCGATTCCGGCATGCCGCACACTTTTTCATAGATATCCAGCGCGAACTCATTATTGCCCCGCGCCAACTCCTGAACCGCCTGGGTATCGGTTATCGATTGTGTTTCGGGTAAGGATAGATTTTCTTCGGCTGAACAACTTGAGGTTATTGCAAGAAGGATGACAGCCGATGCCGAGAGATTCTTCAGAACTTTCATTGTTTCCCCCATCTGATTGCGTTTTAGATGATACCGTATTGAATATAGACTATTCCAGGCTTTGCGGGAAAACGGGAACAAACCGTTTCAGCACCGGTCCCTGCATTTCATTGAATGTGTTAAGATATCCAGCTCTGTGGACACTTCAAGGTATCGCAGAACAACACCGCCGGGAACATCGAGCGGCTCCAGTGTAAAACTCAGAATGGCTATGCATCCCATTTTCACAAGGTTGTTGACGGCACTCTGTCCTTCATCGGGAGAGACTGCTACTATTGCGATAAAATCACCCTGTTCACCAACAACCTCCCTGAGTTCATCAATTGGCTGAACGGTGACCCCCGCAATCGTTTTACCGATAATCTTCGGATCATTGTCAAAGATCGCGGAATAACTGTATCCACCGGTTCCGTCCAGTCCCGATTCCAGGAGAGCGCTGCCGATGTTACCGGCTCCGATCACAATCACCGGTGGAGGCTCACACGTGCCGAGTATTCGTTCAATATTCTCAAGAAGCTCTGACACATTGTACCCGGAACCCTGTTTCCCGAATTCTCCGAAAACTGCCAGATCTTTCCTTACCGCTGCGGATGAAATCCCACATCTATTCGAAAGATATTCTGAAGTTACTATGGCTGTCCCGTCGGTCGTGGCTTTTCTGAGACATCTGGCGTAGTGACTGAGCCTTCTGATAGTTTTTTCGGATACTTTTTCCCCGGCCATATTCTTCTCCGGCTAATATTGTGATAGTTCGAACTTTCACATATCTATAGATTAGTTATTTTGCGGTCAACCCTTTGTTCGTCCTGCTGATCGACGGGCGCGAGGCTCAGGAGAACTACGGAAAAACAATATTATGCTTCTTAACGCATCGCGGAGCATACCTGTCAATTAAGCAGCAGAAGTCTCCTTGATATTTCAACGGAGGCTGATTTCAATCTGCATATATAGACACCGGAAGGCAGATGATCATGTTCCAGCTGCATCTGATGCTGAGATGACAGCTCACTTTCATAAACTGTTTGAATCAACCTGCCATTCAGGTCGAAAAGGTCGATCCTTACCTTCTCTGCCTCGGACAGCGCGAATGAGATCGAGGCTGTCCCGCAAGCAGGATTCGGGTATATGCTCAGATTTCCTGTAACAGGGATGCCAGCAGCGCCATTGATGCCGGTATTACTCACTATAACCGTATAGTCCTCAACTTCTCCGAATGAAGTGAATCCATACGGCTGAGGATTCGCGTTGTTGTAATCCAGGCGCAGCCTCATCCTTAAATTCTCATTCATCAGTGCAGAGTCCGGCGCTGTAATGCTGGTTGTATAAGGGCCCGGGCCGGAGGGCGAAAGATAAACCCGCTCATCGCTGCTGAAATCGTAATCCAGGTTCCAGTCAATCCATACAGCCCCATTATCAGCATTGTATCCATTCCCGATTGATATAGTCAACTGCGAAGATACTCCCGCTTCCAGGTGGATATACAGCGCGGGCTGACCGGAATAATCTGCGTAGAAGTCGCTCCCGCTGGGATTTGAAATGCCCGCGATCTCTACATTAGAGATGTATTCAGACCCTCCGCCGCTGCCGGGCGGATATGTACCGGATGTGTTTTTCACCATTTTTGTCAGTGTATCGTTTTGCGGATTTTCATCACCGGTTAACGATGCAGTTACTGTTATCGTGTATTCTGTATCAGCTGATGAAAGGTCAGCTTTTTCACTGAATGTAAAATCAACAGTATCACCCGGATTAATTGTCTGAGTGACGGTCTGGGAGAACGGGCCAAGTGGTCCGGTTCCGTCATCGATTGTGTACTGAATGCCGAAGCTTGATTGTGTGACTGTTCCGTTGTTGAGAATCTTTACTGTTACATCTTCCTGAGCAGTTAAATTATTCGCGGTAACAGGAGACACAAGCAATTCCAGACCAATATCATCTGTATAAGCAAATGCATCGGAAATCTCATATTCGAAAACCATTTCATTGCCGGGAAAACAACCGATCATTCCAAGTAAAACCACTTTACCGTTCCTGTTTACAAATGAATAAAGACCGGCTGACTGAGAACTGCTCGAACCGCCGGAAGGTCCTGGAATATCAGTAGCAACGTGAAGAACACCTGAAAAAGTTTGAGAATTTATATCAAAGTCATATATCTCACGATCAGATGCTCCTGTTCGTCGGAATAAAAATAAACGCGGATTTGCGGGATCTGTTATAGAATCATATGCAGTTCCTGAACAACTGAAAGTTGCGCCGCCTGTCCAGAGATCAGCGATAATTTCGTTTCCGGACATATCAACAGCTGCGAGCTCGTGCCAGTACCCAACCCAGAATCCGCCGTTGCCACTGTCCAGCTCCGGGTCGAAGGAAATGTGACCGATAGCTATGATACTTGGAGCTGATACCGGAATGGTATTAATCAATGTGTGATTTTCCAGGTCCAGCACGAAGATGCCATCCGACAAATTCCCCTTGGCTCCGTAAAAATATGTGCCGTCATAAGTTAAACAATTACATGTTGAAATCCCCGGAATTGCATATTCTTCTACAATCGTTCCATCCATTTCAAATTTCCGAAACAATTCCGTGCTGAAAGAAGAGGTGTAGATGAAATCTCCATCAGTCGCGATTCCGCTTTGCGAAGATGCGGTTGTTTCAAAATACAGTAAAATATCCCACAAGGCTCTATTTGACACGTCATTGCAGGTGGATGGATTGAAATCGGAACAATACTGAAGATCGGGGCAGACATTTAAATCCGTGTTCCTTATATCATCCGTAAATGAAGGACCTGCGGAAATCAACAGGAAACACCCCAGCAGGGACATACTGTATATTCTTTTCATTTCAACTCCTTAACCATTACCCGAACAATTTCTGTTCCGGCATTGGCAGTACAGATAGATTCGTGGAATATTATTTTAGAAATACTAAAAACAGTATAGCCTGGAAGAACGTGCCCTGTCAAGTGTCTCACGAGACATTGCCGCTAATTGGAACAAACTATATATTGAGTTTCCCGATATCTCATTGATAGTAATAGCTCTTAATGTATTAAGGAATTTACGAATGGCGTCGATCACGTTTGGCGATGCATCCGCGCCGGGGGAATATGGAACACCCGAGGGAATTGTCCGGGTTCTTAACCGCCTTCGCAGCGCTTTGACGGAATTATTCCTCTCGGCGGGAATCAATCCTTCATCAACCCGTGCTTCCGCCCGTGAGCTCGGATTGAGTAAAGATCTTTTCTGGCGAGTTGCAAGAATCACTCTTACGGATAACATGTTCGCGCACTCAAACCAGATTCCCCCGAGAGCATCCATAGAGAGAGTTGTAAGCGCTATCGAGAAAAGAGGCGTCTCTACCGAACTTATCAGGAATGTACAGGTGGCCATGCGAGAATTCGAAAAAATGGTCGAGAGCACTTCCAGTGATCGGACCACTTTCGAGATCATGCTGCCTGGCTTATCGGCGGACAATATTACCCAGCGCCAGGAAAGCATCAGAAAACGGGCTTACCTTTCAAACAGCTCTATCTGGGGAGTACAGGCTCAGACAGCATTCAAAGCCTTTTTCATGATCCCCTCGGAGAATCAGGAGAACATGATCGATCTGGCCAATCTGTCCGGCCTGATAGATTTCCGGCGATTGCGTAAGGTCGCATGGCCAATTTACCAGCGGCAGATATACAACGATAAAGGTGTTACTTATTCTCAAACTTGCGAACCTATCGAGAAAATCCCGGAAGCAGCCGGTGGTTTACCGATAATTACTGAATTCTGTTCCAGACCGTTACCCAGTTTAAGCTGGCGAGAGACCGAAACCGTGAGATACTACGATATCGAACCGGATCTGATAGGTAACGCTGGGTCGAATACGTGTGTTCTCGGCGGTATTTCACGCCGTTCCGCCGGTCGGTATCGCGATGAGAATAACGACCGGGGAGGCTTGATCTTCGAACTCATCACTCCCGTTAAACAGGTCATCGTAGATCTGCTCATCCATCGGGAATTGCCGTTCAAAATGCCTCCCGAAGTCATTCTTTTTGATCGCCTGAGCTGTCCTGGCGGCTACTCCCCTGAAATGGAAGACAAGAAACAGTTACCTCATTCGAACAAAGTCATTTCTCTTGGGTCGGGAACAACCGGTTGCTCAACACACCACATTCCCGGATATCTTCAGATGCTGGACAGGGTTATTGAGAAACTCGGTTGCGACTCAGAGAAATTCAATGCCTTCAGATTCACTATGAATTTCCCGCCAATTCCCACGGCGATAATAATGCGATTCGACCTGCCCATTTCACCTGACAGCGTTTCTTTTCTAAACGCTGTCAGATGAAAAGGTGATTGATAAGCGTATCGCTGAGTTTCATCAGACATTCCTCCTGAGCAGCAGTTTCCACAGCCTGTGGATTCCCTTTCCTGACGGCTCTGATTGCTGCGTCGGCTGATAATCCTTTGCTTATCAACCAAGCGGCGCCGAATGTTCCCGTCCGCCCCGAACCACCCTGACAGTGGACCAGAACTGTGCCTGAGGATTCGCGCACGAGAACAATGAACTCCCTGAACTGGCCGATTGAGGGAGCTGAATAATCCATGACGGGTATGGAATACCGGTGCTGCAATTTTCCTGTCTGGAAGGCCGCGTCGGAATAAGCAGGAACCTGTTCTGTCTCGTCAAGCAGAGAAATTACCGTTGTAATGCCAAGTTCCCCCGCATTGCTCAATTCCCGATCCGAAGGATTGTGACTTCCCGCAAGAATTCCTTTGTCAATCCACCACATCATCAGTCCCTGACCCCCTCTCATTATCCGGAAGATTATTCTGCAGGTTATCCTCCTGGCAGAACCGCATTCGCTGTAATACTATAATATACGATACAAGAAACACCTGCATGCTGGTTGTTAATGTCAACAACGAAAGTACTGTTACCTGAATCGACTTCACTCAGTCATAACTACCTGTCGACCTGTTATGTGTATATACTCAAGCGTTGAAGCCATGCCGCGCGTACTCTGAACACGGCCCTGGAAACCCTGGTCGGGTTGCAGCGGGATGGAAAACTGATCGGCGTGATTTTGCACGTCTCAGCCTTCAGGGAGCGTATCACCACTTCTAGAGGTTCATTTCGTCCAGAATGGCGCCTTTGATGCCGATCTTCAGGAAAGAGAGGGGAATCTGCTTTCCTGACTGGATGAGGGCTTTATGTACTACCTGAACAAGGCCGCCGCAACAGGGGACTTCCATGTAAACAACCGTGACAGATCTGATTGAATTCATTTTGAAAATCTCCGTGAGCTTGTCAGTGTAATATTCGGCGTCATCAAGTTTGGGACAGCCTACGAGAGCGACTCTTCCTTTGATGAAGCGATTATGGAAGTCAGAAAAGGCAAAAGGAACGCAGTCAGCGGCTATCAGAAGATCGGAATCGTTCAGAAATGGTGCATTGGGAGGAACAAGTGTGATCTGTACCGGCCATGTCGATAATCGGGAGGACACATTATCAGAGCCTGTCGTTTCCATCGCCTCGGCAGGATGTGAAAGTTCTCTTACTGCTGATCCCGGGCAAGCGCATACTACCGGTTTCTTCATCGTAGAAGATGAATCCCGCTCCTCAAGGTGTTTCTGTACAGCCTCTTCATCGTACTCGTCAGCGTACCGCTCCTCAATGGTTATCGCATCCTTAGGACAGGGACCGATGCAATCTCCCAGACCGTCGCAGTACGATTCCTTAACAAGTTTTGCCTTGCCATCGATTATCTGAATGGCTCCCTCGTGACATGCGTCAGCGCAGATCCCGCAGCCATTACATTTTTCCTCATCTATCCTGATTATCTTTCTTGTGATCCTGCTCATTTCACTCTCCTTCGCAAGTCATGCAAGCTCAGCGGATACATTGCCTGTAAAATACTCCTTAAGTACCCCGTCAAGGAATAACTGTCGCATCCTGCTGGTTCTTCGGAGCCCCTGCGGCGTTACGGATTCAGTTACATAGCGTTGCTATGCGCCCTCATCCGCGCCTTGCAGGAACTCAGAATAACGGCGCATTATATCGACACTTAATACCTGACAGAGCACTAGTAAATTTGACGCGTACTCTTCCGATTCAATACATGCTTAAACTAGTATATGAATACCAATATGTCAATATTCGCCATAAAGTACGGCATAGTCAGATAATCAGCGTATCAGTGGGAGATTGGAGAGTAGTATAATTAGTAACTTTATACCAATTATCTTTCCCTCGGCGTATTACGCCTGTCCGCTTACCGGTCAGGAGTGTTGGAGCGTTTCGCAGGCACTATCTCCGCTGTAGCAGGTCCGTTTTTCTACAGGTGGATATTCTGCGGGATCTGCCAAGCGAATTGACATGGTTCTGCAATTCTTCATATTGTTTAACGGGTCATTAACTGAAATAGAATGAAGGGTTGTTCTACTGGCGCGATAGCTTTCATCTTCCTTTCAGAGAGGGGAAACCATGAACAGAATAGTTGGATCGTGCGGTATCGTCTGCACTGAATGCCCTGCATTCATTGCATACAGAACCGATGACCAGGCATTGCGGAAGAAGACGTCGGAAGAGTGGTCGAAGATGTACGGAGCCGCGATCGAAGCAGTTGATATCAACTGCGTGGGGTGTCTCGCCACGGAGGGTGTGCAGATCAGCCACTGTGCGGAGTGTGATATTCGGTCATGCAGTCAGCAGACGCAGCAGTTAGCCAACTGCGGGCTCTGCGGCGAATATCCCTGTGAGAGAATCGAGAAGTTCTTCGAGCTCGTTCCTTCCTGCAAAGAAGTTCTGGATGAGATAAGCGTCTCGAAATAAATCCCGCCGGCTTGAACATGAGAAGGCGGTCATTTCGGAGTATCCTTCCGCAGGGAGGCGCCGCTGAGAATCCCTACGCGGCAGTGAGCAGATATCAGAAACTGAGGAGGCTGATTGATGTCAGCGCATCACCTTTTCCAGCATGTTCCGCAATTCATCCATGGTATACGGTTTCTTCAGGAATCCCCGTAAACATGGATTGTCGCTGGATTCTTTTATCATCTTCTCGGAAAATCCGCTTGAAAGTACTACATCCATGCCCGGATAGAGCTTCGCTATCTCCCTCAGCACCTCGTGACCGCCCATGTCCGGCATTGTAAGGTCAAGCAGGACACAGGCAATATCTTCAGCTTTTTCTTCCAGCAGCTTCAGGAGACTGATCCCTCCAGGACAGGTAAGTACGTCGTAGCCCATTGTATTAAGCATAGATTCCACTGTTTCTCTTACGGATTCTTCATCATCGACTACTATAATGTAACCTCCGGCATGCATTTCCCGGGTTTCCGGCTCCGGATACTTCTCCACGGATGAACTCCCCTGTGAACAGGGAAAGTGCAGCCTTATCGTCCCTGTCGTGTTTTCGTTCTGTCTGCAGGTCATGAATCCGCCGTATGATTTCAGGATACCCTGAACAGCAGGCATTCGAAGGTCTGTCTTCAGGACATCTCCGTCAGTGAAAGGATCGAACATCCGATAGACTTCATCTTTTGAAATTCCTCCTGAGAAAGCGCTCACCTCCATGAAAAGGTAATCACCTTCCGACGAGTCTGTATTTTGCACCGCCTCCTTCAAGTACTCGGAGTTGACGTACACTCTGCCGGTTACAATGTCCACCTTTTCTCCCTCAATAGTCGCCTCTTCCAGAATGGCCAGCAGATTCTTCAGAGCCAGACGCAACTGGGAAGGCGAAATGTCAATCAGCGGCAGCCCTTCCGCAAGGGTAGTGTTGAAGCTGAAATGCACTTCCGGATCGAACGTAATGGATTTAAGAATGAACTCGACCTCTGCGGAAAGATCAAACTGTTTTGAGATAAAATCGCCCCTTCCCGAAAAGGCCAGAAGCTGGTCACAAAGTGATGCGGCACGCCTTGCGCTCTCGGAGGCTTTTTCCAGATTATTCCTGGACTGGACATTGCCTGTCCGGCCGATCACCAGTTCAACATTGCCCATTATACCCAGCAGAAGATTGTTGAAATCGTGGGCTATACTGCCTGCAAGGTACCCCAGGCTTTCAAGTCTTTTTGCTTTGCCGGCTAATTCCTGAAGCTCCTTCCTCCTCCCTTCCGCCTTTTTCCCTTCCGTAATATCAATTGCGAACACAACCATTCCATCGAGTGTGCTCTCTATGCCTTTGAACGGAACACGATGACAGAGAAAAATATGATCTCCATCCTTCAGGGAAATCGTTTCTTCAGTGTTCAGCTGGGGCTCTGAAGTGTCGAAACATTCCTCGTCAGGCGGGATCTTGAGAGTTCTTCCAAGTGATCCGAAGAACTTCTCCGCCGCGCCGCCGACAAGCTCCATGGGTTCCTTTCCGACAAGCCTGGCTGCGTACCTGTTCAGCCTGATCACGGTTCCTTCATTATTTATGAATACTATCACCGCCGGAACGTAATCAAGGATAAGCTGAAGCTGTTCCTTCTGATCTGAGAGCATATCTGAGAGATTCTCAAGCTTGCGGTTCTTGCTTCTGAGAAGTTTTGCCTCCCTGACCCGGTGCTCGGTCTCAAGTATCTCTCTTGATTCCATCATCCTTTTTTCCAGAAGATCATGGTAGAGTTTCCTTGATGTCTCCAGCGCCCGAACGCTCAGATCGTATGCCTTTGCGCTGTCTCCCAGCGCGCTTCTGACCTCTGACAGCATCCGGATAGTATCCATCATTATTTCATCGGGCCTATTGTTCTGCTGGTAGTTCAGACTTTTCTCGAGACATGATGCCGATTTATGAAGTTTTCCCTCTTTTTTCCACGCTTCGCCAAGGTTGAAAAGAGATAATGCCATACCGCTTCTACTGGAAATATCTTCGCGGATTGCAAGAGCTTCTTTATGATATTTAACGGCATTATCCGTGTTCCCCATGGATAGACACAGGTTTCCTATATTGTTCAGGATATTGGCTGTTCGAGCCAGTCCCCCAACCCTCTTTCTTGCTTCCAGGGCTTCGATATAATACTCCAGGGCTTCCTCCAGTCTGTCCATTTTTCTCAATGTCATACCTATGCTGTTCAGAGTGTCAGGAAAGCCCCACGAATCATTCTCGCTTCGCTGTATATCCAGGGCTTCGTTAAAACACTCCATGGCCCTCTGGTAACTTTCCATGTGGTAGTACGCCAGACCAAGGCTGTTGAGGGAGCTGGCTTCATCATGTTCGTTCCCAAGTTTCCTGCTTAGGTTGAGTGCTTTTTTATGATGATCTACAGCAAGGGAGAAATCTCCCTGGTCCTTGCAGATAATACCGAGCCAGTTCGTTACATCGGCTACTATCTTGAGATCTCCGCTATCCTCTGCGACTTTCAGCGCGTTGTGCATGACCCTGTATGACTCAGACATTCTGTTAAGCCCGTGGTAGCTCGCTCCGAGGCCAAGAATATTCCTTGCTTCGTCTGCCAGGTCTCCATCCTGTCTGCAGCTCCGAATGGCCGCCTTGAATATCCTGGCGGCCTTTTCAAAAACGCCGGCTTTCCAGTAGGCAACAGCAGCCTTGTGATACAGCCTGCTCCGCTGGGCAGGATGGTTCTCGGCGGCCTGCAGAAAGAATCCCGCCGCCTTCTCGTAGCTGCTTTCCTGTAGAAGCCTTTCTCCCTTGATTTCCTCAGGGGGTTTTCCATCTTCCCTTACACTGCCGGATGCATCCATGCAGACTCCCTTCACGGATGATTAGAGAATTTACATTCCAGCGGTCAACGTCAATGCTTGGGACCGGACGATCTTCCCGCGGCAACTCTGAACAACTGATAATCCGTTATAATCAGTGAAAGCAGTCCATGATGTAGGAGATTTATGATTGAGGCTGAAAGGTACTTCAACGCTCCATGGGGAACTCTACTTAAAGTAATCAGTGTTCTTGGCACAGTTCTGCTGATGGGAATATTCGGTGGTATGGCCCTGACAGGCCGAGCTTCCACAGTCATTACAATGGTCCTGTATTCAGTTATTCCGCTGCTGATTCTGTTCATCAGTCTTCTGTTTACTGTAAAGGGTTACAGCATTTCGGGAAATTCGTTTCGTATCAGAAGGCTGCTGTGGTACACAGATATAGATATCAGCATGCTTTCATCGATTGAATACGATCCGAAAGCCATGACAGGAGCCATGAGAACCTTCGGCAATGGAGGACTTTACAGTTTCTCAGGCAGTTATAAAAGCGGGAAGTTCGGAACTTTCAAGGCGTATGTGACCGATTTCAAGAAATGTGTAGTTATCGTCGCCGCGGGACAGACGGTTGTAGTATCACCTGAAAATCCAGAACTGTTTGTGGAAGTTCTGCGGAATCTTCAGTGTAGAACTCAGTGAAGAATTCTTATCAATCATGCCCTGTCCTGGATAAAGATCTTATGTATCCAGCCGATGCAGTTCGATTTCATGCCCTGACTTCTCCGCAATCCGCTTCAGCTGCCCCAGATTGTTTTCAACCAGCTTCTCATCTACCACTGAATAATTGATATGCAGGCTGCCGGTTCCCACTATTACCCGAAACCTGCCTTTAACAGAGGGCCGAAGCGGGGCTTCCATACTTTCAATAAGGGTAAGTAATTCGGACGTTATCATTTGCCCGCGGGGAATCCTGGTTGCAAGACAGGAGTCGGAGGGATATTCCCTGACGCCGAGAAAGACTCCCAGCTCTGTAATATCACTCCTTCCCATACAGGCTTCAAGAAATGGATGGGCTATTCCGGTTTCCGCCGCGGCAGCCAGTCCCGGTCTGTATTCGTTCAGATCATCAGTATTGGTTCCATCCATGACAGTAATGCAGCCCCGGGCAAGCGCCTCCGCCTTCAGACTGGTGTAAAGTCCCTTCTTACAGATATAGCAGCGCATGTCAGTATTCCGTGCAAATTCCCTGCAGGACAGCGGATCCAGAGGGACAAACAATGGTTCGACACAAAGTTCTTCAGCAACGCTGAGAATATGCCTTCTGTAAAAGCCTGCCAGCAGTTCTGTATCCGCGGTGAGCGGCACAACATTTGAAGCTCCAATGACTCTGACGGCAGACCTGAGCAGAACCTCACTGTCATACCCGCCTGAAAACAGGGTCCCGCAGCATCCTTTATCGAGCAGGCTCTGCTTCAGAATTTCAGGTACGGACAATGATTCCTCCTATGGTAATAGTATCATACAGCCGGTTATATTATGTATGATTAATATGTCTAAGGAATATCAGCGGGATATCCTGAAACGAATTATCTGGTTATTACTGTTCTTCCTGCAGGCTCCTCTGACTTTTTCTGACACCGTGATTGAATATACTGCACGCCGAACAAAAGGATTGTGATGAAGATAGCTGTTTTTGATCCCTTCTGCGGTGTTTCCGGGAACATGATTCTGGGCGCACTGGTGGACTGCGGTCTGGATATTGTCAAGCTTGAAAAGATGCTTCGCTCGCTTGATCTGAAGGGATGGGAACTGTCAGCGGAAAAGGTACTCAGAAAAACTCTGCGGGGAACCTTCGTGAAGGTCATTGTCCCGGAGGAAACTTCTTCCAGACATCTTCCCGACATTCAGCACATCATCTCTGAATCAGACCTTCCTGAATATGTCAGGGCAAAGAGCAGCGATGCCTTTCAAAGGCTGGCGGAAGCCGAATCTCATGCTCACGGTATTTCAATCAATGAAGTTCATTTTCATGAAACGGGCGCCATGGATGCCATAATTGACATCGTTGGATCATTCTGCGGCCTCTATCTTCTCGGGATCAAGAAAGTTTTCGCATCAGCTGTCGCGACAGGCACAGGAATGCTAACATGCGCTCATGGCACCCTGCCGGTGCCGGCTCCGGCCACTGTTCATATTCTGAAAGGCGTTCCCGTAGCGCCAACAGGTATAAACAGTGAACTTACCACACCGACCGGGGCGGCTATACTGGTTACAGCGGTTGAATCCTGGTTGGACCCTCCCCCGCGCATGAAACCGCAGACCACTGGAATGGGTGCAGGGTCAAAAGACCTTCAGCGGCCGAATCTTCTCCGTCTCACAATCGGTGAAACCGCAGGTGACGCTCTATGGAGCAGCGACCGCTGCATTGAGATTAAGACCATTATAGATGATATGGATGCGAGGATCTGGCCAGATGCTGCCGGCAGAATTCTTGAATCGGGAGCCATGGACTGCTATGCCGCAATGTGTATCGGCAGAAAGGGAAGGCCCGCAATGGAGGCCACAGTGCTTTGCCCTGTACCCGGATTGGATGCTGTCATCGAGTGTATATTCAGGAATACTTCGACCATTGGCATGAGGTTCGGTACCGTTGAGCGAGCAGTGCTGGACAGAGATGAACGGACGGTTGAAACCGGATTCGGTAAAATCAGAGTGAAACGGGTCTTTCTGGACGGGAAACAGCTTCGGGCTGAACCGGAATATGAAGATTGCGCAGAAGCTTCCAGACAGTATAATGTGCCGGTGCAGAAAGTTATAGCAGAAGCCAGATTCGCGGCATTAGAAAGTGAAAGAAACGGGTGATTCTTCTGGAAAACTATTCACACGAACTCCCAAGATCCGAACTGAGCCGCAAAAGGATACGGTCCGGTATTATTTTTGTTATAGCAATGATCGGCTCCGCGTTCTTTCTGGGTTTTCTCTTCGACCTGGGGTCAGAACCTCAGGAAGAGTATGTGCTTTCCGATGTCGAGGATTTCCCCGGTGATCATATCTGGTTCAACTCAAACGAGCCTTTAAGTCTTTATGATCAGTTAAGCAGGCATGTGGTGGTTGTGTTTTTCTGCAGGCTTTCAACTCTTACCGACCTTCAGTATTTCTCCCGGCTCGAGGCCATCCACGAGGAATTCATAGAAGAGCCTTTTGCCGTAATCGCTGTTATCCAGACGGAAGAAACTTCAATAGATGAGTTACGCAGTATCATAAAGGACTGGGGGATTGAATTCCCGGTAATTATAGACAACACGGGAACAGTATCCAGCCGTTTCAATGTCAATGCTTTTCCTTCGGTGCTTGTGCTTGATTCAAGGGCAAGGGTATCGGCGAGGTTTTACGTCGGATGGGAAAAGGCTGATCTCAGGGGCATAGTCGATGACCTGCTGCAGCAGCTGCGGGCTATGCGCTATTCTCAGATCGTTGTGTATCGCCCTGACGGCGGTTCCTTTATTCCCAACTCAATACATCAGGGAAACTAGTGTCATGTCAAGCATCAAATGATGTATCCTACTCGTTCTTTGACGCTCCTGCGGCGTTGCAGATTCAGTTACATAGCTCTGCTATGCGCCATCATCCGCGCCTTGCAGGAACGCCAAATAACT
>WTBT01000086.1 GCA_013138965.1 Candidatus Aegiribacteria sp. | reverse complement strand
GATATTTGACAGAGAGTATTTCAGGAAATATGATCAGTTTCTGGATGGAATTGAAGGCGTATCGGGACTATTGGCCCGTTTTGGAAGCAGAGAACTGGATGGTGGAATATCCAGTTTCCTATTGCTTAAATGAAGAAAGTGAGAGCATTTCAGTATCAAAATACAGCAGAGTTTCAGTTTGCCCAGTAAGAAATATTTCAGCTGTGGCACAAGCATGAACCTTCCGTGAATAGAAGAAGTTCCTGTGTTCCGGCCTGATATTCATTGGACATGTATCCACGTTCGGAAGAATCAGGGGGGAGAGGTCAATTTTTGATGATGGATCGTGAACAACCAGCACTGGTGTATCCTGCATGGACTCGCCAAACCTGCGAATGCTCCTTATAAACATTACACAGCTGTTCAAGGTGTTTCTATTAGAAACATACATCACTATCACAGTTCTGCTTTGTGCATTCATACTGGTTTCCCGCTTCCAATTCAGTTCAGTTTTATAAAAGATCCGCTGACACTTTCAGTTTCCGTGACTATTCTTGCAAGAAAGACACCCTGTGAAAGATCTGATATGTTGAGCGATTCTTCCCCGGGGGAGATGGCGGCTGTTTTCACAAGCCGCCCTCCCATGTCGAAAATGTTAACAGTAGCGCTCCCGGAAGGAGGATTCTGGAAGAATACAGAGTTCTTCGCCGGATTGGGCATTACAGAGAACTGAAGATTTTCCGGGTTTGGCTCTTCAACTCCCTGAGCTGTGTCGCCGGTCTTTATCAGCCATACATCAAAATTTCCCTCACCGAATGATTCTGTCTGTCCGAGGATTGCATAACGGCCGTCTGAAGTGGGGCAGATTGCACATCCCCATTCTGATTTGTCCTCAGTTCCGAAAGTTTCTTCCCAGACAAGCTGCCCATCTGAGCATGTTTTAAAAATGTATATGTCATTTTCACAGTTATCAGAATTCTTGGTTGAACCACAAATAAGAAGACCTCCGTCAGAGGATTCGGTAACACTTCTTCCGTAGTCATAAAAGGAAGATCCGTAGCATTCGGTTAAAGATGAAGTACCGAGAGAATCTGTTCTTACAAGAAAAGCCCCGCAGAAATCCTCGCCGTTGCTTTCTCCTGTCAGAACATATCCACCGTCATTTGTAATACAAAGAGAGGTGGCTCTGTCATATCCTCCTTCCCCGCCTTCTGCTCCGTAGTAGTTAGACCAGATCAGCTCTCCATTGCCATCAATCCGAAGAAGAAATGCATCACGATTGTCAGTATAAGAACCGGTGGAACCGGCAATAACAAAGCCACTGCTTCCATCAGGGAGAATGAAGTTACCTGTCTCAGGGCCTGATCCACCGAAAGTCTTTTCCCACAGTACATCCCCGTTACTGTCGATTCTGAGAATGAAGACATCATTTTCTCCACTGCCGGATGACTCCGTATAGCCGCAGATTGCAAGACCCCCTGTGCCGTCAGGGCAAACCGACATACCGGCATCAACACCACTGCCCCCGTAAGTTCTTGTCCAGATAGTGTTACCGTATGAATCAAGACGAGCAAGGTACATGTCACGGTTCCCGTAACCACTGGAGGTTGTTGTTCCTGCAACTGCAAATCCGCCGTCCTCCATCAGGCAGACAGAATTGCCGCAGTCCCATCCTGAACCGCCGAGAGTTTTTGTCCATATCAATTCGCCGTTCTGATCCGTTCTTACAAGAAGCACATCGGATTCACCTGCACCTGCAGACCAGGTATATCCGGTTATCATGAATCCACCGTCTAAGGTTTCACACAGAGATTTTCCGCCATCTGAGTCCGGGCCGCCATATGTTCTGGACCAGTCCGCCTCAGGTAATTCAACTTCAGTTGATTCAATGCTTCCGTTTACGGGCCAATGGGCACTCCGAGAATCTGCGAGTACTGTGGCAATTGCCTCGCAATTCTCTGACTGGTAGTACTGACCTCTCGTGGTAGTGATAATGTTTCCGTCAATTACCGGAGGAAGTCCTTCTCCCAGGTAAACCGCACCGGCAGCCAGATACTCTTGAAGATATTGGTCTGAAAGCCCCGGTGTTCCCTGCATGTTGACCCCTTCTAAAAGATCAGCTGCTGCCAGAATGCGTGGACCTGCACAGGTTGACCACACAGGTATTCCATCAGAACATGCCTGGTGAAGTAGTGAGATTGCCTCCGGACATTCTATAAGGTCACCATAAGGATTGGAATTGTACCTCCACCTGGCACTGGTTATGGCGATGGCTTCAAATGAATCAATGTTTACAATTTCCCTAATCAGGGTGTCCGGGATAAGCACCGGTAGATCAGTATTGCATGGTCTTACCGTATCGGCTACTGCAGCCGTAACAACGTTCCATCCGTAACTTTCCATTCGATCATGAATGAAGTTGAAGTTTGCCCCGTATTTGTCGGGTACCAGCATAAGAATGTCAACTCCCGCTTCCGTCGGCACAATGCTTCCCCAAATCAGCAGAGCAAGAATGAACAGTCCTGGTTTTTTCACGATATCCCCTTTCATGAAGATGTATCAGATTGATATATCATATATCGGATTGATACATTGTCAAGTCGGACAGAGCTTTGTTCTGTGTTCTATCAATACTGATGTACCGGGATTATTTTTTGAGTTTGTCCAGTCGAGTGAGACTGAATTCACTCCATTCAATCATCATTCTTGTGTAGCGATAAAGGAAGTCTGTTGTCATTCTTTTGGTCTCAAGTTCGAGGGAAATCGGGAGACCGTCAATGTGCTGGATTGTCTCATAGAGATCAGGAAGAAGTTCTTTCTGGTGTTCAATATGCGATTTCAGAAGCTTTTCAACTGAGTTTTCGCCGAGCCTGTAGCCGAAACGCAGTTTCAGCAGAAGTTCAATTTTTACTGGTTTCTGCCTCTCCGGAAGCTCCAGCCAACTGTTTACAACTCCTTTTCCCAATTCGGTAAGGGCATACGCTGTTCTTTTTCTTCCGGTAGTTTCACAGAGGGTTTTCTTTGCATAACCCAGTTTGGTGAGCAGCTGAAGATTCGGATATATACTGCCGAAAGAATCTTTCCAGAAATTCATTTCACTGGAGTCGATAGTTTTTTTTATCTCATATCCAGTCATTGAATTTTCACCAAGAATAGCCATAAGAGCTAATGCTGAAATCCGAAGTTCCGGAATCGATTCGCTTTGTTTAGCGGTTTTACTCATACGACAGAATCGGGAAGGATGATAGAGAAAGAGCACTTGTTCCCGCCTGAACAGACGGTTTCCAGTACTTCAACCTGAACTGTCTTCTCAAGAATGGTCTCCCAGATGTAGCGGTAGAACCCGGCTCCACACAGGCAATAGCTGACCGGAATACTGAGATTCTCTTCAACTGCCTTGTCAAGAATGGAACAGTGGCAGTAGAGCTCACGCTTTTTAACAGGATCCTGCTCTGTCATGTATTTGCGAAGATTGCCGCTCCTGGGTATTTTTGTAACAAAAATCCTGTTTCCTTCACGTCTGCCTGCTACTCCCCAATTCATCTGAAGTATCCGGTCAACAATTTCAGAGGGGAAGAGCATACCTTCACGGAGAGAATTTTCACTCTGTTCCTGTAGAACAGTTATGGAATCATCAATGCTCTGATTCAAGGCGTATGCTTCTCTTACGCGTAGCAGCTTTTCATAGGGATATCGACATGAACAGCCGTATAGAACATCTGCGATCTGATCCGGTGATAAGTGCTGATTCATTCTGTCAAGAATTTCATTGATCAGACTTACAGTTTCGTGGATATCCTGTGGCTCAATGTCTCTGATGTCTTGCATCACCAGCTCTTCGATCTTCTCATCGGCAACTTTTTGTATGCTTTCAGCCAGTTTATCTATCCACTTATTGCCGGACATCTATATCTCCTTCCGCTTTCTTTCTATCCGATTAATATACATCCCGGGAAGGAAGAGCATCCCCCTTGTGGAGAGATGACAAATCTGAACCGCTATCTCATGGTTCACTGATATTCATCCAGACCCTTTACTTCAAAGTCACTCGGCTTAACTTCTCCGAGGGCTTCACACAGTCTTCTTGATGCCTGCAGACTGGTCATTACGGGTACCCCTTTGTCTGCTGCACCTCTTCGCAGTCGATATCCCTCCTTGAATTCCTTTTCGCTGTTCCTGTCTGATATGGATAGGAGAAGATCAAACTTGTTGGATCCGAGAATACTGCTGATTCTATCGGAAGAGCAATTAATCAGAGATGGTATGCTCAGTACCGGTATATCCATAGCAGAAAGGAATGATGAAGTTCCGGGTGGAGCCCAGATCTCAATGCCCAGATCATCGAGAATTCTCAATCCCTCCAGCATTCCTGCTTTTGCCGATACACCGTCTAAAGAGACGATTACTCTCTCGGGTGGAAGATTGAAACCAACACACATCAGAGCCTTCAGGTAGGCTTCATTGAATGTGTTGCCGATGGCTGCCACTTCTCCGGTTGAAGCCATTTCAACACCGGTTACGGGGTCTGCACCATCAAGGTCGATTTCCCTTGCACCTTCAATGAACTTGCTGACAACAACGGGATGATCGGCTGAAACTGTGCTTGCATTTTCAAGTAGTTTGTCTAATTGAATCGCGTTTGCTGCAATTCCCATGGCGGCTCCTGAGAGAACATAAGATGACCTGACAATAACCGGATATCCTGACTCCTGCAAATGCCGCGCTTTCTGCCCTTCCTGCTCGAAGAGGAAGTCATTAGACCTTGCAATCTTCCTTGAAGAAGAACTCTTCAGATCGGTCCCGCACCGGCACTGGGTATGGAGTGTTCCGAAAATGCTCAGGCTTCACTTCCTGCATCACAGAAAACTTTTACTGACACCTGCTGGGACAGGGAAGGTAATTGCTTCGCCGTGCCTGAAATGGACACCTCAGATATCAAGGGGATTGAAAAACTCTTCGCCAGTCTTGTCTTCAAGGACTGTTGCTCACACTGCGCCTCCTTCTACATATCAAGTGATGGTTAGCGTTTTCCCTTCCCAGCCAAATACAATTTGGCTGACAATTTCTCTACCATATCCTTATCGGGCATCTCGAAAAGACATTCACCTCTACTGTTGAACGGATGGCCAACCAGAAATCCTTTACGCCTCCAGCATTTTATGGTATCTGGCTCTGCTGACAAGATTATACCTAATTCCTCCGCAGTCATCATTCCGGATTCTCTTAAACGAGTGAACCGATCCTTAAGCTTGTACTGCCGCTTGAGGTTACTGACTTTCAAAGTGGTGAACGGTTTATTATCACAAGAAGTAAGCCCCCTCTCCCGCAAAATTCGACTAACACCAGCATCTGTGTGATGGCCGAGTAAGTGGTCGATCTCCTTGATTATGGCAGGATCAGTTACCCACAGCTTACCTATCGGAAGAGGCGCAGGTAGTTTTAAAGTCCTGATTGCACCCCCTTTGAAGCGGATTTGAAGTAATATTCTATCTTTTTTTGTCATGGTGACATCCTCCAAAAGCAATCTCACCATGCGTTTTCTCTCTCGATTCGGTGTACTCGAATCCATCCAGAGCCTGTGGAAGTCCGTGGAAAGGGACATGATCTTTTCACGCTGTTTCTCATCAAGCAGAAAATTATCTTCTTTGGACTTACGCTCGTATTCCTCTTGCGCTTCCGAAAGCTCTCTCAGCTTATGATTCCAGGCGGCCTCGAGTTGATTTGCAACCAAGCGGTTGTCTGGATCGACTCTCATGTATCTTCTCTTTGCGAGGTCAGTTTCGTATTGGACTCGCTCTACCTGCTGTTTTCTCAAATTGTCAGATTCCTCTACTCTATCGGCCATTTCTTTCTGTACAGAGATAGCTACATCCAGAGCCATTGGCGTTACGGCTTCCAATAACAATTCCCTTATCGATCGCTCAACACTCGCCCCCGGTATTCGCTGGCAGGGGGTTCTCGCGCCATGCTCAGTGACATTATTTTGACAGACATAGTCGGGTATGAGCTTCCCCCGACGCTGGTGATAGAGCACGGTCATCCTTTTGCCGCAAACGCCGCAGATTGCGATACCCTGGAGGAGTGCCGGACCTTCACGAGGTGGGGTTCTTCTATTGTCTCCGCGGAAGGAACAATTATTTTCCCTGAGGCATGCCTCGTTCGCCTCGAATTGCTCCCAGGTGATATATCCAGGATGAGCATCCGGAATGAACACAGTCCACTCATCCCGGGGAAGGAGCCGGCTGATTCTCTTCCCGTCAATGGTTTTGCTGGTTCTGGTGCGTCCGTAGAAGTAAGCGCCAGCGTAGCGTGGATTGTGAATTACGAAGAGAGCTATACTCTGCGTTAGAGGTGCCCATATAACATCGGCCTTGCGGGGGCCACTGTGGATTCTCCTGGGAAACATGATGCCCTTTTCCAGAAACTCACGCACTGCTTTATGGGCTGAGCCAGCTCTCTCGAATGTCTCGAAAAAAGCACGTACCGCACTTTGAATCTGTATATCAGGATCCAAGATGACCTTGTCCTCGTAGTCATAGGCGAAACCGATCGGAAGCTTAATCTTGAGTTCTCCTCGACGGGCCTTGCTGAGCTGTCCTCCACGCATCCGAGCCTTGAGTATATGAAGTTCCGCCTCGCTCATCGTACCCTTGAGACCAAGAAGTAGACGATCATTGAAATCACCCGGATGGTAAATCCCATCCTCGTCCAGGATCAGAGTATCCGTAATAGCACATATCTCGAGCAGGCGGCACCAGTCCACCGAGTTTCTGGCGAGGCGGGAAACCTCAAGGCCAAGAACTATTCCGACACGCCCGATCCCCACATCGCCCACCAGCTTCTTGAACCCCTCCCTGTCGGATGATGCCCCGGATTGCCCAAGGTCGCTGTCAATTACTTTCACTTGCTCGACTGTCCAACCAAGTACCATAGCACGTTCACGAAGAGCATACTGACGCTTGGTACTCTCGGTATTCTCAAAAACCTGACGCAGAGTTGACTGCCTTATGTAAAGGTAGGCATCACGCTTCAGATGACTACTTTTCACCTTCTCATGTGCCATCAACATGAGACTGACTCCACTACAGAGTTGATTACCATTCGGGCAAGGACTACCGTCATCTGTGAGCGAATGGAGTCCAGAGGTTCGACAGCCTCGGCCTTTGCTTTTGGGTGCTTGGCCTTATTGGCCGGAAGGATGTGCGACCAGGTATTCATCCAATCTGGGATACCTCGGGCCAGGATTAAGGCGAGACCTTCGGGTAGAACTGTGGAGTTGTTTCTTCCTGTAACGTAAACTCTTACTGCCTCATAACGGTTGAGTAGTTTCTCCCCGAATTGAATCATTCGATTCCTTCCCTTGTCATCAGTCGTTTTTTTTTCGCCGGATAATTGCTCTTTCTACACTTCGGGGATGAATTGAAATTCCGAACTTTTCACCGATCATCACAGCAAGATAGTCTGAGGTAACAGAATCATCATCCACGATAATGCTCTCAACGAAATCCATGACCTCATCACACAATTTGTGCGAACGCTTGGGACCCGGATATTTTGGAAGCAGTCCCGGAAGCCCTCTTTGTTCAAATGCATCTCGCGCTTGATAAAAAGATGGGCGAGAGAAACCGAATGATGATGCTACATCGGTCACCGACCGTTTCTCTTCTTTTACCTGCCGCAACATTTCGTATTTCACCTGTACCAGATCTCGAGAATCAAAGAAGGGAGTACCCTTGAGGAAGGTTTCATCTTTCACTTTTTCCGGATGCGGGTTGAGTGCGTGATACTTTTTGAGGGCTTCAACCTTGTTTCCAATTTGATCTTCTTCCCTTTTCCTGCCCATGCTTCACCTCCACGATTAGTCAGTAATTATTGTTAACTATATTATGCCTCAATATATCAAGCGCGTCAAGCCTATTCATTCTATAATAGTCACCTTAGTACTTGTTATGCAAGTAATTACTATCTTATCGACAAGGATTAGAAATGTGCAATATATTTCAATCACGGCATAATTATCTTTACGCTATAGGGATAATCTACTTTACACTGCTCTCTATCTTATCAAGCATTCTGCAAAGTGAAAGAAGCTCCCTAATTCGGAATAGAGACTTACCTTTCGAAAACAAAAGGAATGGATCGGGAGGGCACATATTTGTCCATGCAACCAAAATCGATTGTAATACGCCACTTTTGTCATGGAAGTAAATACGTTTCTCGGATCCTGCATGATGATAGCTTACTACTTCGAACTCTTGTCCCGCCAGTGGGTGGAACGGATGGGTAACCTTAAAGAGCACACTCCGGTCTGCTGTACCGGGTGCAGTTCTGGCCTGTATCCAAAGGCACCGGTGCAGGTTACTCTTGCATCGTTGGCGCCGGAGTGGCATCGCGAAAAGGACATCATGGTGACATCAGCGTGGCACCATATGATTTCTGCACGATATTGGTGCCATATCCTGGCGAAATACGATATCTGGGTCATCTGTGGGCGAGTGGTAGCGACCGGCAGCCAGACCG
>WTBT01000002.1 GCA_013138965.1 Candidatus Aegiribacteria sp. | reverse complement strand
CTGGAAAGCTTGAGGCATTTAACGGGAAAATCAGAAGACTTTTGAAGAATACTTGTGGGCTAAGAGATCAAGAGTACATGTTTCTGAGGATACAAAATCTCATGTACGCAAAAACCTGAAGGCCCATAATCTCTCCAACGCCAACATGGATCGTGACTGGCGCATCTATGCCGAATTTGCTCAAGTACTCATCGATATTGCCATAAAGCTTTACGCTGGTGAGAAGTTCAGCGAGGAGATCAGAGAGCCTGTTTATGCGCTTGATTCAACCACGATCTCCCTCTCGCTCTCTCTTTTCCCCTGGGCTGAGTTCAGAGAGACAAGAGGAGGTATTAAGCTTCACACTGTTATGGAGTTACCCAGTTCCATCCCCACCGTCATCGATATTACCGAGGCCAGGCCTCATGATATCAACTTTCTGGACCGACTCATCGTTGAGCCGGGAGCATACTACGTAATGGACAAGGGATATATGGACTTCTCCCGGCTCTACAGGATCAACAAGAGCGGAGCATTCTTCGTTACCAGGGTCAAGCGTAATACCAAGCTGAAGCGTCGATATTTTCGACTTTGATACCCCCTCCCTCAGGGTCCCGTTTGAAATCTCTGAAAAGGGGAACGATCATTCTTTCTGCTATATCGAATACAGGAACCAGTTCATTGGGACAATTCACGAATTTTGGCATAAGCAACCTCATCACTTGTTCATCAACTAAGCAATATCCTGAAAAAAATCTATCTAAACCTTACGGGGATTTATAGCTTTCCGGGCAATATGTGAAAAGGCTTTCCTGGATACATCGCAAAAAAACAGTCGATCTTCCATTAACAGAAGATCGACTGTGCTATGGTATTCAGGTTATAACACCCGATCAGATCGAATAAGCGGCCTTTATTTCCTTCAGACGCTCTCTAAGTCGCTTGCCTGGAGCCATAACAAATCGGCACTGGGCGTCTCCCATTGCTTTGCATGTGATTTCTTTTGCTTCCAGCTTTAAACCGAAAGCTTCGGAACACCAGCCTGCGGAGTATCCTGCATTCAAGAAATCAACGGGTTTCTCTGTGGATATGCCTGCATTAAGATGAGCCTCGGCTTCATATGAATTAGGGTGGTCATAGACAAGCAGGAAGTCGTCGTTGGGCGCAGGAGCACTTTCTGGAAGAATGGTTACATTCGCATAGCCTCCAAGTGCAAAAGAAACCGGTCCCATTGCCAGTCTCTGGGCCGGATCCTGAACTCCAGTCTTCTTAAAGTAGTATCTGGCATCCGCGGCGCCAGTGGCCTTTCCAATCTGGTAGATAACAACACCCGCACCAGGCCCAAGCACAGAGGTAAGTTGTTCTTTCATGGCAATGGCCATGGATTCACCTCTGTAAATAACATATCTCTCAGAAGAAACTGTGATGTTTCCTTCTTCAGGATTCCGCTTGAAGTCTTCAAAAAAAGGCGAAATTGTATTTTCCGCCATTTCAAAAAGTGGAGCGAAGGCATCCGGGCATTTTACAAACTTAGGTATAGAATCATCCCCCTTGAAAATATTAGACAATAGGACAATAGATTTCCCCGAGTCCCTTAGCCTGCTCACGAAGCAGCCCATTCGTCCCGATTGTCCTTCGATTCCTGACTAAAACCAATCATACCGCCTGAAAGATCCTCGGTCAAAGATCATTATTGAGACAAATAAGACAAATACTCATGGAATCCAAAATGAAGGTACACGTGCTCCACCGGAAGTAGGACTTGTTAAATTTCATCCGACCTCTATTTCAGGAACATCGTCCTGCCATGGAACGTAGTCCGCGCATGGCTCGCAGACCAGCTCCAGAGGCAGCGGCGGAGGTCTGGGGTCCTCCCAGAGATCAAGGTGCTTCAGTATGCGCCTGATGACAAACGGCTGCTCGATTTCGGAGATGACTTTCATCTGTCCTCCGCACTTCGGGCATTTCAAGGCATCAATATCCCAGACCTTTTTCAGAAGTACGGCCCACAGCTCTCTTCTCCGTCCGGAACATGAGGAACGGTCTTTTACGGAAGAGGAGGAATCCTCTTCTGCTTGTACTGTCGGTGAAATACCCTGGCGTCGTTCACGGCCGCGCCATGCCTGGCTGTACGACCCGTAGTAGATAACCTGCTTCGCGCCCTTCCGTGGTATGTGGGATTGTTATGCACGCGATCCACTCAAGGGGATCCTTGACCTCGAAGTTCCTGGCAATGATACCACCGGGAAAAACATCCCTGCGATCAAGGGCTTCATGAAGGAATATTGTAAGAGACTCCCACCACATTCCTGAATTCCTCGTAATGCGAATCCAGCAGTCGGAATAAGCTCGCCTTTGCAATCAGGGGTCTGTCCGTTGCAGTTCTTCGTCCAGGCCTGCTGCTGAGCGTCGTCGCCGCAGGCGCTACCTGAGCAGCGTTAGTTAATGCCTTGCCCGCTATGTCATAATCACTTCATGACAAAGCAGACCGAATCCCTCTTCGGGGGCTAATCGACCCAAATCGCGAAATTGCCGCTCGGCCATGACCAGGCATCCGGTATGTGGCTCTCTAAAAAAAACGCAATTATCGCAAGTAAGTCCCTCAAGTTTCTCTTACAACGTATAGTCCTCAGGCCGGTAGAAATTAACACCAGTAATCTGCGCAGCTTCAGCGGCCTTCTTCACCCGATCGTGGACGACGACGATCTGCAGGTACTCCGCGAGCCTGAACATAAGGATCCCCTGCGGCTTGCCCACGTCGAGGACGAGCCGATCGATGAATTCAATGGCACCGTTATCGTCCAGCTGCAACTCGGACTCGGGAGAGACGCAGGAAATGCGACCAACTATGTTGGCGATCATGTAATCCGCGATGAACTGCCCGGAACTCTCCAATATGACCGTAGCAGGGAAGTAATCGATGTTATCAACCCCGTTCTGTAACAACAGTTTACGAACGCGGCCGTTGAAGACGAGACCGGTGGTGCCCAGTGCTATCAGGCTATCGGTCAAGGTTCCATGATCTTCGGCCGAGACCTTGATCTTAATTTCCGGGATGGACTGCGTCAGGACCAATCCCCTATCGAACGCCAACCCAAGACGTTCTACTACAGCAGGACGACCGTGAACACGCGCTTGCGTTTCGTTCTGAGCTTCCGTTGCCCAAATCCAGTACATATTTCACCTCCTTGGCATAGGCTCCTCGATCCGTTGGTATGCCGCTAGCCGCTCGGTCAATGCTGTGCTCCGCGTAAACCAGCCCGCCCGCCACGCCTCTATGTGCCCAATGACCCGATTGGAGATCGCTTCCAATACCTGACAGTTTAGAAACTGTAGCAGTTGTTCTATAAAACCTAAATTCCCGTCAAATTATACCTACACTGGCATCTGCACGGCAAACACATTGTAAATTTCTTTCTGCCGCTTAGTCAGCGGGAACAGTACCCGGCGACCATCGATCACCTGTGTTCTCAGTTTTTCCATTGTCTTGATCAGATCCTTCATGGTCATTGTCTTGTATAAACCATTCTCCATCATAGTCCTGTGGATGTGGGAGCAGAGTATGAGGGCGATAAACCCAACAAAGACCTTACTCTCCATAGCCTGTTGAGAATGGACACGCAGGCGTCCCAATCCGAGATTGTGTTTCAGGCGCAGGAATCCCTTCTCAACAACATCCTTGTCTCTATAAATCCTGATGGCTTCACCAGCGTCCTGAATGTGATTGCTTACTGTTACCAGCCACCCGGCGTTTGCGAGTTCCTGAGCAATTACATCTTCACGAATGTTTATTGTGTGCCCGCTCTCATGCTTCTCTGACTTTCGAATAATCAGGTAGTGATCAAACTCATTCTTCAATTTACCATTGTCGGGATTTATCCGGGCCTCCTCTACAAGTCGTCTGACGCCACCGTAAAGCTGATTCTTAACAGCAGTGGCTTTCAGGTCATTATAAAACACATGAACAAAGAGTTTGTGGTCCTTAGTCCAGGAACGTTCAAGGGATACTCCACGAAGAGTATCTGCTCCGCAGACAATTGTGTTCTGGATGCTGTCGATATCCTTGCACTGGGACTTAATCATCTTTTTTGTAAACCCAAGCGTTAGGGGAAGTGCCAGAAGGAACCGTACCACCCTCTTCTCGAGAAGCATGTTGATATTCTTTCTGCTTGAAAATCCTTTATCCATAACGAGCATTATCTGTAAAAGCTCATCAGGAGCCATCTGTGCAATAGTGGTCTCCAGCGTACTCACATCTTTAATGCTACCGTTGTACACTGTCATCCTTACCGGCAGGCGTGATTGATACCCGAGAAGCATACAGAGGTTAATCTGCGCAAGCTTGTCTCCATCCCGGTTGTAGCCCCATTCAACGTCATCAATAAGCTTAGACCATGAGGAGATGCTTGTTATATCCAGAGCGAGATATTCACGATCGCTTCGGTAAGCACTCCAGGCTTTAAAAAAACGCTGCCGTTCTTCATCTGTGATACCCTGAAGCAATTCGCTTATTCTCTGAGAAGATAGTACCTCCCTGTTCTTGAAGTCACTGCGCTTCATCCAGTCTGCACAGTAGGTAACCGGCTCCCCGCAAGAAAGAAGAAAGGCAGCTACTGCAAAGATCTGTTCATGCAAGAAAGGAAAGGTTTGCCGCAGAACAGAAGTAAGCCCTATGCTCTCTGCTATACCATCCAGCAGATGAACCATGCCCGTTTGCAGTACGGTTGACCGTCGGATATCCTCAACGCTGTAAACAGGTGAACATTCAGCTGACTCGACTATTATTCCTTTTGCTTTCATTCGATCAATATACTCCTGTTTGTACACGGGTGCCCCGGTTTTCTTATCTATTTTTCCAATCGAGACCCGCCTGTTACGGGGCTTTCCCTCCTCATTTCGATAAGAAACAGACTCATACAGGTAGATATGGTTCCCAACTTTTTGTCTAACTATTGATGCCATTATTTTCTCCTTAATGTAGGTTAATCGTATTATACCTACTTGTACAAAGAAGAGCAAGGGCGTATCTTTGTGGCATTACAGCAATTCGGAAATCGGAAATAGATGAAAAGGGCTTAGACAACCGTAGGTATAGGGTTCAGGGGGAGTTTAGGATGGTAATTAAGTAACAGAAGTCAGTTGATATTAATCAATCAGAAATTCTTCCGAATCAACGTAGGGTACTTTTCTTCTGCCTGTAAAGGAGAGAATCTTACCTGCCAGAAGTCCTGATACAATCGAGAATACAATAGTGATCAGAATTCCCATCATTTGACTGGTTTTACTTATCCCGTCAACAGCAACTATCGCAACAAGACCACCAAACAACCCCGGCAGACCATGAAGGTTGAAGATTCCACATGTGTCGATTTTTTTGTAAGTGCCTGGAAACGACTTTGTATCACGGCAAATCCAACGGTTAAACTGTAGTTTCTTCTAAAAACATCCAGCATATCACCTTAAATATTATGAGGACAACAAGATATGGAGAATATTGTATTTACATTTGTACACATGTAATCTGCATTTGTAGTACTTGACATGC
>WTBT01000024.1 GCA_013138965.1 Candidatus Aegiribacteria sp. | reverse complement strand
CGGTCTGGCTGCCGGTCGCTACCACTCGCCCACAGATGACCCAGATATCGTATTTCGCCAGGATATGGCACCAATATCGTGCAGAAATCATATGGTGCCACGCTGATGTCACCATGATGTCCTTTTCACGATGCCACTTCGGCGCCAACGATGCAAGAGTAACCTGCACCGGTGCCTGTGGCTTGTCCGGGTCGGTTCCGGGAACAGTCACCAGTCGCATGTCGATCTCGAACGGACCGCCGTCATACCTGTCATCATCGATCTTGACCTGGAATGAACCATCGGCATTCGTCTTGGCGCGAGCGATCAGCGAGCTTTTCTTGGCGTCGACCGCTTTGTTCGAGAGGAGCATGAATGAGTGCTTGACCCGTTCCGCCACAAGTTTTTCCGACTTCTGGTCGTCGCGGTGAAGGTAGAGCAGGATCTCCGCTCCACCCACAGCATCCCAGCATGTGTCACAAACCATAGCGCGGATACTTCCCTGTAGAAAATAGCTGCTCATTCGTCTTCTCCTTTGCTTTTGTCCGAGCAGAAGAGATGATCTCAAGTTAGATGTGCTTGTTCCAGGTTTCGCTTCTTGCCCGTACAGGTTTTCATTCCGATAAGGATCGCAACCCAAGTCAAGAGATCAACCAATGGTTTACGTCCTCATTGCTCGTACTCCCTTCAGCGCGGCAACTGTTTGCCAACCTCCTCCGGGATGCCAGGAAACTGGATTTCATGCCGATCAGCTATATATTTTTAGTATACACAGTATTTCTGATTGATTCAAGACAAATATAGATCTGGAACAATTTATATCAGTATATTAGTCAATCATAGGCATTTAATATATGTATTGATTATTTCCCAATTGAGATTCCGAATAAAATAGTGAAAATGATATGACAATACGTATATTATTAGCATATATTTCTTTAATACAATTATATATACCTAAGTTGACGACACCGACAAAAGCCCAAGCCATTGATATAACCTTGTAAAGTTATATCATGATGCAATATAAGTGTTGTATTGCCCCTTGACAAAGATGTGCCTGTAAGCTATGTTATATGCTTAATAGATAAGGAGATAGGTTAATAATAAAGCACATCAGGGACCCGGGACAAAAACAGCTGTTTGACCCATGCGTGCCGGAATAGAAGCAACCAACAGCAGAATCAAGCGACGAACGGGTATGGGCAGGCTTCGTGTTCGTGGAAGGCCTTCCGTCTTCAGTGCGATACTGCTCAGGACAGCGGGTTGAAATATCCTGCAGGCGGCCAGGAGTGTAAAAAATCGTGAATATGTAAGGAAACGGGTTCCATCTCACCGGAAATACAGGACAATACCGGTTCCGCATCGGTTCTGATTGTAATAAATAAGAACACTACAACCACCTACCTCGATGAGAACCTGCAACCCGGTGCCATCTGGTATTATGCCTTGAAGACCACCAACGAGGGTGGCGGTTCCGCCTGGAGTAACGAAGTCAGTGTTAAGCTGCTTTCTACAGAATAACTAAAATCCACTATTGGCTGATCTCTCTTACCTCCGATAAAAAATCAGCCCCGTGGTCAAACCGCGGTGCTGACTTTTTGGATGTGCGTTTTTCTATTCTAAGGGTTCCATGTCCTGATCCACTCCGCCTGCAACCGAGACAAACCAGTCTCCGGTGAAGAACTCTTCCGCGACTCTCTGAATGTCATCAACATCAAGAGAGAGAACAGTTTCCAGATTATCCACGTCCCGGGTAAGCGGGAGGTTCTGGAACTCAGTGACGGAGAGATATCTGGCTACAGAATCGTAATCATCATATGACAGAGCGTGGCGACCCAGCCCACGGGATTGTTCAAGAAGGAGCTCTTCTTCAAGCACTCCTTCTTCTGCAATCATTTCACACTCTTCGACCATAGCATCAAGGGCCCTTGTTGCCATGTCAGCGCCGGTTGAGAGGTATGCATAGAAACGTGAACCGGTGGAAAAGCTCGCAGATGTTCCATCCAGTCTGCTTCCTGTAATATAGGCAAGTCCCTGGGTTTCCCTGATACTCTGACCAAGCCTGGAACCGATCCCGCCTCCCAGTATTCTGTTCATCGTGACAAAAGAGATGTAATCTTCAGATTCGAATGAAGGTCCTGTGCAGCCAATGGCTTCTACTATCTGGATCTTCCCCGGCATACTTGTAACAATTGTGTCTCCCGGGGCAGTACTGAACTGGTATTCAACTAGCTCTGGAAGGGAAACACTGGGGTTTTCCCATGCCCCAAAATACCCTTCCGTAAGCTCAAGAGCCCGTTCCGGGGTAATGTCTCCAACAACTGCAAGAACAGTTCCCTCTGGTCTGACGCAGGCTTCCCACCACTCTACAACATCGCCGCGAGTGACATCTGCCAGGCTGGTGCTGTCTGTGTTCCGGCTGTTTCCATCTGCAAGAAGTATCTCATCCATGCCGGTGTAGAATGCATAGAACGGCTGTTCCCGCTGCATCATCAGCATTCCCATTGCTCTGTCTTTTACGCTTTGAAAATCCTCTTCCCTGAGGGCCGGACGAATCAGCAGATCGGAGAGAGAAGTGAGGTAGGTTTCTATGTAATCGCTGCGTCCGTAGACATTTCCAAGAGTGTATTTTGCACCTGGCGAAAGCCATGTGCCTGAGCCGACAGCTGCGAGCCTCCCGTGAAATGAAGAGTAATCAAGCTCTTCAGTACCACGGAGCATCAGCTCTGTGGTAAGACCACTAATTCCCGCTTTATCCTGCTCGGCCTGCCTGTCGCTCATCGGGAAGGTTACCATGATCTCAACAATGGGGAAGCTGTGGTCCTCTTTTACCAGAAGAGTCATTCCGTTATTCAGCTCAAACCGCTGCACGCCAGCAGAAACAGAATGCTCCGGAAGAACGAATTCTTCCGGGTTCAGGCCAAGACCGCTCCAGTCGGTGATCTCGGGAACATCAACTTCAGTAGTGCCTTCCGAGGAGGAGTTTCTTGCTATGCCACCGCCCTCCGTGGCATGAAGTACAGTGGTCATCAGTCTTTCCGGAGTGAAGTATTTTGCAGCAACCTCCTGGATTTCTCCAGAAGTCAGGGTAGCGATGTCATCCAGTATTTCCTCATAAGCATTAAGACGACCATAAACAGAGAGATTGTGTGTCTGTCTGTATGCTTTGTTCAGCGGGGTATTGCTGCTCATTACCTCCCTGCCGATGATGTAGTTTTTTAGAAGGGAGAGCTGTGCTTCATCTATGGGCTCACTTGTCAGTCTGTAGGCCTCGGCAGTCATCAATTCAATTACACTGTCTGCAGATACTCCGCTCTGAACATTGCCGCTGAAACCGAAAGGCTTGCTGTCAATACCATAAGGCCTTGAAGCATATCCGGAAGTCAGGATTCCTGTGTTTATCAGGTTTTCCTCTATCCAGCCGATTCTGTTGCTGCTGAAGTAGTTGCTGAGAAGCATAAGTGCTGGAATATCAGGACTGGTACTTTCACATCCCTGGAAGTAGAGAAGAAACCTGTCCGATTCCGCAGGGAAGTTGAAATCAATCCTCTCCGGGGAATCCCATTCCGTTATTACAGAAACATTATCCTCAGGGGCTCCATCACAGGGAATGCTACCGAAGTATTCCTCGATCAGCGCAAGAGCCTCATCCTTATCGAAGTCGCCGATTACTGTTAGAATGGCGTTGGATGGTGTGTACCAGGTTTCATAGTAATCTGTTACTGTTTCCTTGTTGAAGGAAGCGATGGTCTCGCTGGTGCCAAGGACTGTTCTGGACAGGGGATGCTCTCCGTAGAAGTTTTCATTGGCTTTGTAATAAAGGACTCTGTCAGGGGAATCCTGAGAAAGCCGCCACTCGTCCATGACCACGCCTATTTCCTGAGCGATGGCTGCAGAATCCATCAGGCAGTTCTGCATGCGGTCGGCTTCCATCCGCAGGCCATCTTCAAGTTTGGAAGCTGGGAGGTAGATGTAGTATGAGGTTCGGTCAGTTCCGGTTCCTCCGTTGGCCCGGCCACCGTTCTTCTGGACCAGCTGCCAGAATCTGCCGCCAGGCATGTCCGGTGTGCCGTTGAACATCATGTGCTCGGTAAAATGACTGATACCTGAAATTTCAGCTGTTTCATTTCGGGAGCCCACCTGATACTGTACCAGTACAACAACAGTGGGCGAAAAGTGCATTTCCTCAAGAATGACTCGAAGACCATTATCCAGTGTAATTACCTCGGCTTCAGCAAGAGCTGCAGCGGGTACAACAAGCAGAAGAGCAAGCAGGAAAAAGTACTTCATCCAAAAACCTTTCTGTAATATGGAACATAAGGAAATTGGATTTTCACTATTTCACCAAAATCACTCAATACAGCATATCCGACCCGATATCATCCAATTTCGCTATCCGAAACTGACCATACTACTCAAACTCCTCCGCTGTCAATGAAGAAACCCTCTTATCTCCGTGAAACCCCCGCATTTGGATAAACCTCACCCATGAAGCCCGATAGCTTTGTTCCTAACTGATCTCTATCTCAGGAACATCATCCTGCCATGGGACATAGTCCGAGCACGGCTCGCAGACAAGTTCCATCGGCTGCGGCGGTCTGGGATCTTCCCTGCGATCAAGGTGTTTAAGGATACGCCTGATGACAAACGGCTGCTCAATGAAGGAAATAACTTTCATCTGTCCTCCGCACTTCGGACACTTCAGAGCATCGACATCCCAGACTTTCTTCAGAAGTACAGCCCACAGCTGTCTTCTGCGGAGTGAGCATACTGTACGATCCTGTATGCAGGATGCCGATCTCTCCCCGATTGCTTCTGTCGGTAAAATACTCTGGCGGCGTTCACGGCCACGCCATGCCTGGCTGTACGCCCCGTAATAGATGACCTGTTTTGCACCCTTCTTTGGTATGTGCGCTGTTATACGTGCTATCCATTCCAGGGGATCTGCAGCATCGAAGTTCCGGGCAAGAGTCGGGTGAAAGCGTTCACCAACAGTATTGCGTTAAACTGTAGTTTCTTCTAAAAACATCCAGCATATCACCTTAAATATTATGAGGACAACAAGATATGGAGAATATTGTATTTACATTTGTACACATGTAATCTGCATTTGTAGTACTTGACATGC
>WTBT01000075.1 GCA_013138965.1 Candidatus Aegiribacteria sp. | reverse complement strand
GATTGTGGTATAATTGACTTGTGGACATGATGCTCCTTCAATGGTTTGGGTGATTCTTGACCATTGAAATATAGTGTCATGTCCACACTTATCCACTTACACTATGTACGCAAATTTCGGAAGAGCCGCATTTTTCAGATCGTGTTTCCTTAATAGCCTCGAGAATATCCTCGGGTTTCATTTCCGATTCATATGCAGCCTGCCTGGCACGAAGTAATATTTCTTTATACTCATCGGAAGAGGGGGCAGTTATTGTTTTAAGAACAACTACATCTCCTTCACCCAATACAACAAACCTCGTTCCAGCTTTCAGATGGAGAGCATTCCTGATTTCCTCGGGGATTACAATTTGCCCTTTTGATGACATTTTTGTTGTAGCTACTGTATTCATTTCTTCATTCCAATCATGCATAGGTCTATCGTCTTACTGGTAAGACTATGCAGGTTCAGGAATGGCATGTCAATCTTTCGTAGAGTGAACACTTCGAATGAGCTGCTGTAACACCAGTATCTAAACAGTTCAAGTCAGCTCGATTCGATTCGCTGTTCCTTGATTTTCATGATTTCTTTTAATCATTCCCACGCAACGAGAAAGCCCTAATCTGTCATAGAATGGAGCAACCGACTTGTTACACACAATGTCAATTGCGTACATGTCCTTGAGGGTTTCCAACATCAGTTTTGCTAACTTTTTTCCGATACCTTTACCTTGATACTTCGGTAAGACCTCAAGTAGAGGTATATAGGCATAGAATACACCGTCTGAAAGCGCATTGATAAATCCTACACACTTGTCTTTTTCAAGAGCAAGCCAAGCGCGGTAACTTCCACGAAGAATTTCAAGGTGTGCTTCGGGATCAGGATGATCGGACCATCCTACGAAAAATCCTTTCAGTTGCGTTGCTCTGATTGATTCTATTTTGTTGGTGTAACTAATCAACATTTTTATTTCTCCAGCGAACGTTCTAAATCAGCAGACTGCAGAAAATTTGGGTATTAAAGGCAGAGTCGTCGTTCTGCTGAATTTGTTGGCGAAACAATATCCTTAATGGTGTTATCCAGAGCCTGAACGCCCTGTTTCACTTTTTGAGCTGATATCTCCGCTCTGTTCTATTCCTTTCGATTCCTGCTGTTTCCGAGCCTTCCGCTCGGCTTGCTTTTGTTTCTTTTCCTTCACCATTCGTTCGACCGACCGAATGTACTCCGGGCGATTCCTTTTAAAACGCTTCCTGTACAAGGACTCGATGAAGTTGGGCAGGGGTTCCTTCCAAGGCTCTTGCTTGTGATTCGCTAGCTTGCCAAACTTCCTCGGATTCAGCCCAAGCTCTCGAGCCATTTGGATGTGCAGGTCTGATAAGTGGAAGCGCGTCCGTGCATCGATCCACACCTGATACTTTGGAGAGAGTGTCTTCTTCTTTGCCATTATTCTTCCTGTGGTCACAGGTACATTGTTGCTTCCGTCATTTGGCTTTGCCCAAGTTCCGTCAGAAGGACATCATCTATCGTTCGTTCTCCACATCGGGGGCAGATGATTGGTTTCCCGAAATTGGGTCGCATGGTTTGGTTGTTGATCCCGATTGTCCCAATGTCACAATCGAATTCCTTCTGACACCCCTTACATTCAAAGTTGATCTCCATTTAGTCTCCTCATATTTCCTCGCACAACGTGCTCTTCAGCGGGAGCGGCTTTTTGCGCTCCGCTGGAAGAGATTGTATATGACCTGTTCTTTTTGCGCCACTCTTACCGACATCTGCAAATCAGGACCGAAAATAACATATCGTAATTTACCTTATCTGCACCCTTAATCAACAATCTCTGCTCTTTCAACAACTCCAGGCCGTTTGTTTCCAGTAGCTTCACAATATACTGCGGTGAATGTTTGAATATTGATACGCCCCATGCAGTCGGTTCCTCAATATAACCGACTACCGTCTCCTGCGGTGCAATTGTGAAGGCAAATATTCCTCCCCTTCTTATCACCCTTTTAACTTCAGAAAATAACCTATTCAAATCACTCATAAAATGCAAAACTCCACAGCAGACGACATGGTCAAAACACCTATCTTTATACGGAATTGGCTCTCGGGTCATATCATACCGCTTCAACTCTTCCGCGAATGATTTTGACCGGCAAACAGCCAACATTTCTTGTGAGGTATCCAGTCCGTAAACCTTCAACCCAACTTCGGCAAATTGCATTGAGGCCAAACCGGTCCCAATGCCGATATCAAGCAATTTATCATCTGCACTGACAAACTCAAAACTCATTCCAAAGATTACATCATACCCGTAGCTGTCATACTCTTTAACTTCCTCGTCATATTGACTTGCCAATTCTTCGTAAACGGGCTTATTCACATCATGATTCATTCTTTATTCCTATTTCTACCATATAAAACACTCTACATAACCAGAACAGTATTCACTAAGCCAAGATATTTGCCACTGTTTCTGGTTGATGCAGTTCTCCGCAAATTATTCTTATTTCTTATTCAGGACTTCTAAAGCCTATCGCTTTCTTTGCTGAAGTCTTGGGAGAATCTATCAGTTTTCTTATTTCCTGAACCAATTGCATCAAAATATCATCATGTTCGGTGACTCGTTTTTCCAGTTGCTCGAATTTCGTTGAGAGCTTTTCATTTGTTAATGACATTTCACGTAGATAGACAAATGCTCTCACAATGAAAACACTCATTTTGTTTGCCTTCTCGGAATTCAATACATTTGCTGCCTGTAAAGCACCATATTCAGTAAAGACCAGAGGAAGTTTACGGCGACCTCCCCAACTGACTCTTGATGTCGCAAATTGCGATTTCAAGTTGTCGAATTCCTCTTTTGTCAACTGGAACATAAAATCATCGGGGAACTTCTGAAGATTTCTGCGGATTTGCTCGTTAAGGCGTCTTGTTTCTACACCATATAATTCTGCAAGATCGGAATCCAGAATAACTTTGATATCTCGGATGATAACAATGTTGGCAAGTATTCTATGTTCTGTGAGATCCTTTGATTTCTCAGTCAATTAAATCCATTCTGCCCTATCGGAGAACGCTCTGAATCAGCAAATTGTAAGAGCATTGCCATCTGATAAGATTGGCCGCAGTTCTGCTGGATTCAGTTGTTAAAATCCCTATCTGCATTGCCTTAAATCATTTCTTTATGGAGCTAATGATAGTTACATTTGGGATGAATCACAAGACTCATGAGTCAATGAGTAATACTCCATTATTCTTTTCAGGAAGCATCTAGCACGGTTTGACTAGTGACGTAAGGCATCATATATATTGGTATGATAAAATCTTTTAAATGCAGAGATACTGAAAAGCTGTTTACCGATTTTGATGTCCGGAAATTCAGGAGTATCAACAGAACAGCCAGAATCAAGCTTGAAGTCTTGAATGCAGCTATCTCTCTGCAAAGCTTACGTATTCCCCCAGGGAACAGACTTGAGCAACTTAAGGGAAATAGGAAAGGTCAACACAGCATAAGAATAAATAGTCAATGGCGTATCTGCTTTGTTTGGAAGGAAGAAGGAGTCATTGAAGTTGAAATTGTGGATTACCATAAGGGGTAACAACATGACAAAAAAATTATCTCCGATTACACCAGGTGAGATCCTTTTAGAGGAATTCCTCAAACCAATGGGAATTTCACAGAGCCAACTGGCTAAAGACATCAGCGTACCGGCCAACCGTATTAGTCAGGTTGTTCATGGGAAAAGGGAAATTACCGCAGACACCGCATTGCGCCTTGGCAAATACTTCGGAATAGAACCTGAATTCTGGTTAAACCTACAGGTTCGGTACAATATGAAAATAGCAAAGAGCAGATTGGGGCGTATAATTGAGAAAGAAGTGAAGGTTCATTTTTCTGAATTACCATTACACAACCATACAAACGCTTGAAAAAGCATCTGATTACAAATTTTTCTGATTAGCAACGCTACGCACAATTATCATCTGAATTAGCGGTATCTGTCATATCCCGATGATTATCTCTGTGAGTCTTTTCTGTCCGGGTTTGCTTTGGGTCTCGCATATTTTAACGCCTGCATAACCAGAACAGAATTCACTAAGCCAAGAACATAGCATCTGTTTCTGGTTGATGCAGTGGTTGAACTAAGCGCGTACCGCGCAGATAAAGGCAACATGTATCTTCAATTAGCATACTTCCTATAGGGAGTGCAATCAAGTGCTCCCATAAAATAGGGAGAATGTCATGAAAGCATTCAAAAAGAGGATGATTGAGGATATGCAGCTTGCTGGCTTCAATGAGAGAACGCAAGTTTCATACAGCAGCGCAGTTCGAAAGCTTGTAGACTTTTGCAGGAAACCTGCTGACAAAATCACTGAGAAAGATATTCGCAGTTACTTTCTCTATGTGAAGAATGAAAAGAAGTGGGCTCGTGCTACCTGCACAATAGCAATCTGCGGTATCAAGTTCTTTTGGGAAAAGACTTTGAAAAAGGACTGGTCAATAGTTGGAATAGTTCGACCTGCACGAGAGAAAAGACTACCGGTAATTCTCTCGCAGGATGAAGTCATAACCATATTGAGTCAAGTTAAATATTTCAGATACCGAGTATGCCTGGAGACGATCTACTCTCTTGGTTTGCGTATCAGCGAGGGCATCAGTCTGCAGATATGTGATATGGATAGTGCCCGGATGGTTGTTCATGTGCGCAACGGTAAAGGTGGCAAAGATCGCTATATACCGTTGCCCAAGCGTACTCTTCAACTACTGCGGGAATTCTGGTTGATACACAGGAATCCCAACTGGTTATTTCCCCGAGTCGGACAAGGTAGTCGCGGTAAATACGATATATCAAGGCCAATCAATCAACCTGTTTCAAAGGTAGTAATTCAGAATGCGTTTAAAGAGGCTCTTGTAGCCAGCGGCATCCGTAAGAAAGCCCATGTGCACTCGCTTCGTCACAGCTATGCCACTCACCTTCTTGAGTCAGGTGTTAATCTGCGACAGATTCAGATGAATCTGGGTCATAATAGTCCTCAAACCACAGCGATCTATACACACCTGACTGGTATTGCACAGGAAAAAGCCAGGGTAAATCTGGATGAGATCATGAATGAACTACCCTGATTTGATGAATCATGATCGAGATGGCGGAGATATTCCGCCAGTACAGGGATGAATATCTAAGAGAGTATGGAGATCGAATTCTGCCGAGTCACAGAAGAGCGATTGATGATATCATCGCTTGTCGCACACCAGCACTTGGTGGAAGTCTCTATACCTGCTCCTGTGGAAAGACAGAACGGTACAGTTACCATTCCTGTGGTAACCGACACTGCCCGAAATGCGGGAATGACAATGCCACCCTCTGGGTGACAAAGCAGGTTACCCACATTCCCGCAGTCCCATGCTTTCTGATTGGCTTTGCCCCGCCTCATGAACTGAGCAAGATTATCAGGAGTAATCAGAAAGAATGCTACAGTCTTTTGTTCAGGGCTTCCTCCGAATCAATCAAGAAACTTGCAGCTGATCCTCGTTTACTCGGGGCACAACCGGGGATGCTGGGAGTTCTTCACACATGGGGGCGGAACATGTCGAACCACCCCCATATTCACTATGTGGTTCCTGGCGGCGGAATTGATAAGAACGGTAAATGGATCTACACACCGTACAAACAGAAGTTCTTCCTGCCAGCCAAGGCCATTTCACCAATTTTTCGTGCAAAGTTCCGTGATGGTATGAAGGCTCTCGGACTCTATGATGCTGTACCAAAAGTAGTCTGGAAGAAAAGCTGGGTTGTAAACTGTAAGCGTGTCGGCAAGGGACCAGAAGTAATCAAGTATCTGTCACGCTACATCTATCGTATTGCGATCACAAACAATCGCATTCTTTCACTGCACAACGGAGAAGTAACATTTCTGTACAGACCGGTTGATAGCGATGACTGGAAAACTATGAAGCTGCCGGTCCTTGCATTCATGGCTCGTTTTCTCCAGCATGTATTGCCCAAAGGCTTTCGCAAAGTGAGATACTATGGATTCCTGCATCAGCGGTGCAGGGAAAAGCTGAAATCAATCAAAAAACAGTTGAAACTGCCTAAGATCATCATACCGGTTGTAGAACCCGGGAAACACTACTGCCCTCATTGCGGAGAAGAGCTGGTACTTGTTCGCATCCTGCAACCCCAAAGGGGGCCTCCGTGAGAACTCTGCCAACTCTTGCTCAGTACAAGCTGCTGATTACGTCTATGAAGCGGCCACGGACGGGTTTATCCTTCGAAATCCGAATTACTACACATGCAATTATCAATGCTATTCTGCCGGAAGAAACCGGTCTTGATCTACATCCTGAGATCCAATTCTTGAACGGTTTAGCCCTTTTTGACCAATTTCAGGTAAGAACACTCAGCATACGCCATTAATAGAAAATACAAAGAGAAGTTTCGCTTAGTTCAACACAGGGTTGCAGCCGCACGGGGCGTGCGCTACCAACCCTTTACTCGTT
>WTBT01000022.1 GCA_013138965.1 Candidatus Aegiribacteria sp. | reverse complement strand
GATATTTGACAGAGAGTATTTCAGGAAATATGATCAGTTTCTGGATGGAATTGAAGGCGTATCGGGACTATTGGCCCGTTTTGGAAGCAGAGAACTGGATGGTGGAATATCCAGTTTCCTATTGCTTGACGGGTATATTCCGCCCTCACCCTGCAGCCGCTGGAATATGGAGTGTACATGCTTAAGCGATTCCTTAGCTTTTACAAACCGCATAAGACTCTTTTCTGTCTGGATATAGCTGTTGCCCTGCTGTCTTCCGGGCTGGCTATTCTAATACCCTCCATGGTTAGAACGCTGCTTCAGGAGTTCATTCCAAACCGCGATGTAAAGAGTATTCTTGTTTACTTCGTACTGATGATCTTCATCTACCTGGCGAAAATGGTGTTTGAGTTCATTCGTATGAAATGGGGGCATATCCTTGGTGTTCGCATGGAGTATGACATGAGGGAAGTTATCTTCCGTCATATTCAGAAGCTGTCTTTCAACTATTTCGACAGCACGAAAACCGGGCACATCATGTCCCGGATCTCAAACGACCTTAATACCATAGCAGAGGTTGCTCATCACGGGCCCGAGGATCTGATCATCTCTTTCTTCCTGATTGTGGGTTCCTTCTATTTCATGTTCAGCTTCAACCCGGTTCTTGCCTTTATCTCCATGATTCCCATCCCCTTTATGCTGCTCTGGGGTGTGAAGTACGGCGGTAAGATGAGAAGCGGTTTTCGAAATGTTCGAAAGAAGATAGCTGACATAAACAGCGCTGTTGAAAACTCGGTGCAGGGTATACGCGAAGTAAAATCTTATGCCAATGAAGAGCTGGAAATGACGAAATTCGACGCAGTCAACACACATTTCCGGCTGGCAAAAGAGAAGATCTATACAATAATGGGAGTGTTTTACTCCGTGTTCCAGTTCCTGGCCGACATGTACTACCTCATAGTTATTGCCGGAGGAGCCTGGCTTTACTTTGAGAACCGCATCACCCCGGCAGATATTATTGCCTTCATCCTTTACGTTAACATCATATTGAAGCCCATTCAACGGCTTATGAACTTCACCGAACAATTCCATCAGGGTGCAGCCTCTTTCGAGAGGTTTACCGAGATCATGGATATTGAGCCGGATATTGAAGACAGGCCTGATGCCATTTCCTTCCAGCCGGTAAAGGGAAAAGTAGAACTGAAAAACTTATGGTTCAAGTACTCTTCTTCCCCAAGCTGGATCATCAGGGATGTATCCCTTACGGTAGAAGCAGGGGAATCTGTTGCAATAGTCGGTGAATCAGGTGCAGGCAAAAGCACCATTGTATCCCTTATCCCCAGGTTCTATGAACCGGAGAAGGGGTGCATAACCTTTGACGGCCATGACATAATGGATCTCAAGCAGAGGTTTCTCCGCGAAAATATCGGTTTGGTTCAACAGAATGTTTTCCTGTTCGACTGTACCATCAGAGACAATATCATGTACGGCGAACCCACGGCAACAGAAGAAGAAATGATGCAAGCTGCTAGGTATGCAAACATATACGACTTTGTGATTACTCTGCCGGATGGATTCGATACCTATGTGGGAGAGAGAGGTGTAAAACTCTCAGGAGGTCAGAAACAGCGGGTATCCATTGCACGAGTCTTCCTGAAGAATCCCACTGTGCTTGTTTTCGACGAGGCAACCTCTTCCCTGGACACAGAATCGGAAAGCCTTATTCAGGAAGCCATGTTCAGGCTGAGCAAAAACAGAACCACCATTATCATCGCACACCGTCTCTCTACGGTACGCCATGTAGACAAAATATTTGTTCTTAACAATGGTGCTGTTGTTGAAACTGGAACCCATGATAGTCTGATTGAACTCAAGGGTCATTACCACAATCTTTATACAAAGAACATCATCTGAACTCAGCTGGTGTGAATACTTCATCCGATTCTTTATTGTTCAATTTTTATTTCTGATTTGTTTGGTCAATTTTGTATATTGCCCACCGGGGGTATCTTAAGATGGGGGTCTTGTATGATATCACGGTGAGGCCGCCGATGACATCAACGGTACACGAAGAGATGAAGCAGATAGCTGCACTGATAGTATCGAGGTAGATAGCTGTTAATCATGAGCGCGATACTTCTCCCGAGATTTCATTAGTAATTAGTAATATGGGTTCCCCGTCTTACATTCCTGCGGCAGAGTGTTTCTGCCGTACACGAAAGGACACAAACTTGGCAAAACTTGGAACAGCAAAAAGACCCATTGTCGTACAGGTGCAATCAGAAGAAAAAGCAAGATATGTCGCAGAAGTATGCGAGGAGAACAATTGGATTTTTGTTCTGGGGATGGAGCCTGACAAGCCGGAGGATCTATCCGATCTGGAAAGAATGCTGCACCCGGTTGCTCCGGCTCAATCGAACAAAATCAGTCGCAATTCCCCCTGCCCCTGCGGTAGTGGAAAAAAGTACAAGAAATGCTGCGGATAAACTGATGCCAACTTCAAATTGACTGTAGAAAAGATTCTGGTCTCCTGCTTTCTGCATTGGTTGACTATAAGCAGTGAGTCAACTATTCTTATCGGGAGGAGTTACATAGGAGGAAGATGAGTAGAAAAGAGATACTTGAAATTCTACGCAGTTGTAAGAAAGAGTTGTCAGCGGAATACGGCATTTCTAAAATAGGAGTATTCGGCTCTGTTGCCCGTAATGAAGCGAGAGATGACAGTGACATTGATATCGTAATCCGTATTCATGAGCCTGATTTCTTCATGCTTTCCGGCATCAAGAACCTGCTTCAGGAAAAACTTCTAAAGCAAGTTGATGTTGTTACATACAGGCCGGGCATGAATGAGTTTCTAAAGAGAAGGATTGATTCTGAGGCCGTGTATGTCTGATAATACACAACTTATCATTGAAGTGCTAACACATATAGAAAAGGCTTCTGCAAAAAATACCTGCATTGCTTAAGACAATCAGTAAGATGATTAGTGAACTGGAGTAGTTGTTTACAGTCTCCTGCAATCCGTTTACAGATAGGCAGTATTCTCACTCCTGATAACAGAACTGTTGACATCTCCGCACTCCCCTCTGGAAGCTATCTGGTTTCAGCGGTATACGAAGGGATGAAGCAGACAGCTTCACTGATTATAGCTGCCACTCTGTGTTGAAATTTTGTATGCTTCGCAAACACTGCATCCGCAATTCACAGGAAGCATAATGCTGGACAAGTGTTACAAAAATAGGGTCTATTTTTGTAACAATGGAAGGCGGTTATGCATAGTCTGTCTCCACAGGTACACCGTGAAGTAGAAACAGCATATGACGAAGCATCAAGATGTTTTTTCCAGGAGTGGCTTACAGCAATTTTGTCAGTCTGAGTGTTTTTTGTATCCGGTCTCTCTGACGGGTAAATACCCCTGCTTCATCGGCATAGTCTTTCCACTTCGAAACGACATCCTGCACCTGTTCCAGAATGATTCTGTACTGCCCCTGTTTCATTCCAGCTATTCTTGCACATTCCCTCACATCGGTTGAGTTGAAGGAATCCTGTTTGCCGTTCAATGTCATTTGATGATTAGCCGTCCACAAACCATCAGGCTGATAACTGTAGTTTACATCAAACGCAGGAGACAGAGCCCAATGACCTTCCCTGTTCATAAGAAAGGCAATGTTTTTCACATGATCATCCTGATTTCTTGCAACAATGTTGAACACCATCCGCCTGAATTGCTGCTCTATTGATCTGTATGGAAGATTCAGCCTTCTCATAACCTTGAAATACCTGTTCGTAACTGAAAGCACCTGCAAGGTTGAAATCGAAATGAGCCAGAGCGGCCAGAGACTGCATATGAAGCTTATCCCCATCAGGCAGTCGGTCAAACCGTTTCGTCATAAAATGGGGCCAAACGCGAGAAACCGGGAAGAGCGGTTGCTCTTCCCGGTTCATCATTATGCTGCAAGAAACTAGAATATGGACTTGATACTGCCCCATGTTTCGCATTCAAGCGCGACCGGACTGTTGTAGAGTTCGAAGAATACGTCAGATAAAGGTTGACTATATTCATCGATACGCTTCCAGGCAACTGCGTCAGCACTCAAATAGAAGGCACTACCAAAGACTGGATTTTGCATAAGAATAAAATCAGATGTGGTACTCTGAGGCTTCTGACGGCATTCGAGCCAGTAACGCTGACCAGAAACAAGGCTCGGGTAAGGAGATGCAACAGAACATGTGACTTCCCAAATGTCCAATCCACACTGGTCATCTCCGGTGTCTGTCCGCATGAAATCAGGATAACCCTCACCTTTTTCCTGCTGAAGAAGGTAAAGGCAGTGTAGCCAGGACATGATAATTTATTTTCTGAATTGGGTGCGAGGTCGGTTGCCACGCTCAGTCTGGAGATGTTCGAGGAATTCTAGCACAAGTGGCGCGTCAATCTGCTCGAGTTTCAGGGCTGATGGGAGACTTCGAACTTCTGGCTGGTAAAATTGACAAACAGTATCTGGAAAGCGTATGGGTACCCATTGATGGTGCCTTTGAACACGGATCTTTCAGGCAGGAATCGAAGTGCAATCGGGACGAATGGGCTACTTTGCACACAGATAATGGTATTACGGAAAATCAAAATTACTATTGCTATTGCTTCTCATTCCCATTGACACGTTCCGGGACAGATCCGATTCATTCAGTCTGTAGAATGAATATTCTCTGGTAGTCCTCTGGATTCTTGTCGAAAGCTATGATGCCTGAAGGATCGATTTCGAAGTGCCAGTACAAGGCATCTTGCCTGCCCGGAAGTACTGCAGTGCCTATGATTTCTCCATCCCTGCTGATTAGATCGAATGTAGGCGTGAGTTCGTTTCCCCGCTGAACCCATAGATTGCCGTTACAGCCAATTCCAAGACTCTTTATCATCGGTCTGTTAAGTTCAGGCTCCCATTTTATTCTGACCTCGGACCGTTCTCAACAGCATAGACAGCACCAAAGGTATAGTTACTGTCCCCCATGGCTATACCGATAGAGTCTGAGATAGTAAGACTGATAAAATCCAGTTGCTGTGCAGTTGTTACTTCACCCGGTTGAGAGGTACACCCAGCAGCAAGGATAGCCGCGGCAGTCGGAACGGCTATCAAGAGTCGATTAGAATTTTGCATAACTTTCTTTCATAGCGTCAGCTACTGGCGCTCGCGTATTTCCCTACTAGTTTCAAATAAAGTAACCTTGAACCTAGAAGAGAGAGGGTGGAGTAACCAAGAAGTATGAATGTCCTTGAGTCAATATTGCCATTAAGAAGAAGAGCAGCAGGTACATTTGCCATTAGAGCAACGGGAATCATATAGAGCGTGAAAACCTTTATCCAGCCGGAATAGATTGCTACTGGATAATGCGACTGACTTAAAAGAGATGCCTGCAGCGACTGTAGAGCAGAAACCTTGGTCAGTAGGAAGGAGAGAACTGCAGTCCCTATTCCAAATGAATATCTAATGGATACACTGGCAATGAGCAGAGCAAATGCTATTGGAGTCATGCCCCAGGAAATACTAAGGTCTCTCTTAAGTACCAGAAAAAATATCCAAACTACTGGGCCTGAAAGACCAAGAAGAGGTACTGGATTGAACCTGGAAAATGCACAGTGTACTTGTGCGTCCAGAGGCTTAAGCAGATAGAAATCGAATCCACCAGTTCTGACACTTTCCTGAAGCCTACTTACTCCGCTAGCCAAGAAGGAAGAGTAGATTATTGAAGAGATTTGTGCCAACGCACCAAGAAACTGCATCTGATCTCCTGACCAACCTGCAACTGAATGTACTCTGCTGAAGATTATCTCTATAAAGATGATAAGGAAGCAAAAATTGACCAGTTGCAGGAGAGTCTGTGAGAGAACATTCCGACGGTGCTCAAAGCGTTGTCTCACAGACATATTGACAAGCTGTAGAAAAGTCCTCCTATAGCTCACGAACTAAGCTCCGTATGCCGTATAGACATTCTGGCCTCTTTCCCAAACAAATTTAAGAAGGACAGCACCTATTACTACCCAAACCATTTGCATACCGAGTCCCTGAAGCGCTACCTCAAGCGATAGTCTGCTCGAAAGAACCTCTACAGGGAATGAAAGTGAATAGCGGAAGGGAAGAAACTGGATGATTCTCCTGAACCAGTCTGGGAAGAAACTTAGTGGAAGGAAGGCCCCAGATAATATGGGCACAAATATTCCTAATCCAGCTTGTAGAGATGATACATCCTCCATCCAGAAAGATATACACCCAAGCAGAGACCCGAAAAAGAACGCAATCATAGCAGCCAAGATGACCGAGGTAAAGCCTACTACCCAACCAGCAGTAGGAGAGAAGAAACCGGGAGTGAGGTATGCAATCATCGGTACGACTAGTGGCACGGTGTAAAGCAGGCTATTGAAGGATACTGCGGAATACACGCTTAAGCAGTGCTTGAGGTAGTGAAATGGTCTGAGAAGAAATGATGAAAGCTGTCCTGATCTAATATCACCCGAGATTTCGTAATTAACACTTATCATTAAAATGTCCTGCAGAACTATAATGGAGAGGTAGTAAGCAAAGAGCTGCTCCTTTGAGTATCCACCGATGGAATTAGTGGAGCGGAAAGCAGCATTCCAAAAAACGAGAAGAAAGAGCACTGGAACAAGGATTACCAAAAAACTCGCAATGGTGTTGCTTCTGTAAATGGCGGTTTCGCGTATTACATTTTTAAAGATCTGAATTTCAGCTTTCACACTGCATCTTTATCTTCAGCGCTTCCTCGAAGCAGATTTTCTTCTGCGTTTGAGAATTGCAGTTCAGAGCATCCAGTCTTTCAGCGAGAGAGTCTACTTTATCCCGGTGCACAAGATGCTTCAGACGGTTGCCCATTCTGATAGTTTCCTCAGCAATATCTAACTCCAGATACTCCTCAAGGAAATCTGTTTCCAGGAGAACGTAGTTCGAGTAAAGCTCATTCAGCTGCCTTTGGGAACCATCGAAGGTAATGCGACCCTTGTGTATAAGAAGTACTCTTTCACACAGCTCCTCGATATCCCGTATGTAGTGGCTAGTTAAAATAATCGTCGCACCATGCTCGGTGTTGTACCACTTGAGGAACTGCCTGATTGCGTCCTGGGAAACAAGATCGAGACCAATTGTGGGTTCGTCAAGGAATACAACCTCAGGAGAGTGTAGAAGAGAGCACATTATCTCCAGTTTCATCCGCTCTCCCAGTGAGAGCTTCCTGACAGGCACTTCCAGAAGTTCCTCAACACTGAGAATCTCTGATAAAGAGCTGATGTGATTAGAAAAAGCTTTACCGGAAATGTTATAAATGCTCTGCATGAGTTTGAACGTATCCATGGCCGGGAGATCCCACCAGAGCTGGGATTTGGAGCCCATTACGAAACCAATCTTCCTAAGCAGTTCCTTCTTGCGATTGAATGGTGTATGACCAAGAACAGAAAGACTTCCTTCATCGGGTTTGAGGATTCCTGAAAGGAGTTTAAGAGTGCTTGTCTTTCCCGCTCCATTGGAGCCTAGGTAGCCAACGAACTCACCTTTCTCTACCTGGAAACTGATGTTTTGTACGGCATGGACCTCCTCGTACTGTCTGTTGAAGAAGTCATTCAGCAATCCAGAGAATCCCTGTGCTCGCTTGTGTCTTTTATAGCTTTTTGAAAGGTTGTCTACTTTAATTGCCTTCAATTACCTATCCTGTTCATAATTCACTTCTTTTTATCTAACCGGAACGAAATAGTCTTGGGTAGGAAATCAGTGAAGAAGGCCTTTTGGCAAGTTCTACGTCTACTGGCAAGCAGTGATTGCTCTATCGCATCCCCCCAGGCACATAGGCATGAATTTGCACTCCTTGCACTGTTCATTGTACTCGTATGAGTTCCATGCATAGACGAATTCGGCAGAGGCTTTGATAATAGGATCCGATCCTTGGAAAATAGTTCCTACAAAGCTTTCTTCCTGTCCAGTAAGTGATGTGCACTTGTACACCCCTCCTTCTGGAGAGATGATTATATCTGTGATAGCTCTTGCTGTACAGTAGGGACTTCCCATTGGATCTGCTGTGTTCAAGCCTAGGGAATGAGCCTTCATGTAAAGGTCTATCATTGCACTAGACTGGGCTGAAGCAGTAGTTGCTACAGAATGCCCCAGCTTTCTTTCCCGGAAGCAAAAAGAAAAGAGGAAAAAACCGGGCATTCTAATTGTCGTTGACAGGAAGAACATATTGCCGCTTGACAACTGTGAGATTTAGATACACATTAATATGATAATTTATTTTCTGAATTGAAAGTAGAGCGCGACCACTGCCGCAGACGAAGGCGACCTTTTGTTTTACACTCGAGTAAGTTATAATTTCCTACTATAGGCATCATGAACTCCGGCAAAGGAGAAGGAATGAAGCTCACTGTGCTGCTATTTTTTATCTTTACTACAGCGATTCTCGCCCAGGTGCCCACATACGAGAATTATCAGTATGTGTACGCGGACGGCTCGCAGATCACCTTGCCCATAGGTAACGCGTCCCCTCTGGTGACCGACTGGAACAGTGACGGCAAGAAGGATCTTCTTCTGGGAAGGTTCTCGAACGGGAACATACTGCTCTATACCAACACTGGAACCAACGATTCACCGGTTCTTACATACACAGGTTTGCTTCAGGCGGGCGGGAGTAACATCTCTCTCTCCTCCGGTTGATGCACCGGCGCCACAAATCCACAGGCTGTGGATTTCAATAACGATGGAAACACTGACATCATCGTAGGCGAGAGGAACGGCTATATCAACTTCTTTGAAAGAAATTCCGATGGTACTTTAAAGACAGGCGTAAGGCTGGTCAGCGGCGGAACAGTCATTGATGTGGGAGATAATTCGGCCCCCGATCTCGTTGACTGGGACAATGACGGCGATCTGGATATGATTGTCGGACTTGATTATTCCTTAATCCCTGCCCCTCTCCAGGTCTATCTGAACACAGGAACCGCCTCAGCTTACCAGTTCAGCGGATACAGTGAATTTACCGCTGGAGGCTCGGTTGTGAATTTGGCTCGGTCCATGCCCAGCATCTACGACATGAACGGTGACGGCCTCTTTGATGTGGTAGTTGGGGCAACAGACGGAAGCTTCTATTACTACCAGAACACCGGCACACTGGGTAATCCATCATTTGCTGCGAATAATCCGCTTAAGTACCGGAACGGCGGGGACATTCAAAGTGCAAACTCCGACAGCCGCCTGGATATATGCGACTGGAACGAGGATGGTTATCCCGATCTTGTAGTCGGTGATTACTCAAAATATGTCTATCTATACTATGCCTATAACCCGACATCGATAGAAGGAGGCGCGTCCGGTCTTCTTGTTCCTTCGGCACTCTCCATGAATGCGAATCCGGTTGCTTCAATGATCTCTGTCTCCATCAACCTTGGAGAAGCAGCCGCTCCAGCATTTTCCGTCTACACCATGGATGGAAGGGCTGTTTTGACCCACAATACTGGAACATTGAATCCCGGGCACAACACCGTAAATATTCCCATCAGCCTTCCCAACGGCACATATATCCTCCACTGCGCCGCGGGTAACATGGAACTCACCGAAAGATTCGTGGTTGTAAGGTGATCATACACACCAATCGCAGGGGGCGATACCGCCCCCCTCTTATCGAGAGAAACGTTCACAGTTGATCTGAGAGGCATCAGTGCTGAGCTTCCAGCCAGTTTCTGCCGCTGCCTGTATCGACAACAAGAGGAACGGCAAGTTCATACGCCGATTCCATTTCGTCCCTGATTATCCTTGAGACCTCATCTGAAGATTCTTCCGGCGCTGTTGCTACAAGTTCATCGTGTACCTGAAGAACAAGCCCCGAGTTCGCTGTATCCCGAAGTCTGCGGTCAACATTGAGCATTGCGATCTTAATGATATCCGCGGCGGATCCCTGAACCGTAGTGTTTATCACCATGCGCTCCATTGCGCTCCTCATGGTTCCCTTCGCGGATCTGAACCCTTTGAACTCACGCCTCCGTCCAAGAATGGTCCTTGTTTCTTCATGTTCCTCCGCATACTCTATACATCTGCTGAAAAAGAATTGGAGTTCCGGATATGTCTCGAGGTATCTGGCAATTATTCCAGCAGCTTCCCCCCTGCTTACATTCAGCCTGTTACTCAATCCCCACGGACTGATGCCGTAGAGAATTGAGAAATTAACTTCCTTGGCTTTTCTTCTGTGTGCGGGAGAAGCATCGCCAAAAAGAGCTTCAGCGGTGGAACTGTGTATATCCATATTCTCTTCGTAGGCTCTTCTCAGATTACCCGGTCCGGCCATATGCGCGAGTATCCGGAGTTCGATCTGGGAATAGTCGGCAGTAATGAGTACATGGCTGTTGTCTCCGGGTATGAAGCATCTTCTCACCTCGCGTCCCCTGCTGGTTCTCACAGGAATATTCTGGAGGTTGGGACTGCTGGAACTCAACCTTCCGGTAGCCGTGACAGTCTGGCTGAAACTTGTATGTATCATCCCATCTCTATCGCAGATGTATTCCGGCAGTTTTTTTATGTAAGTGTTCAGAAGCTTGGAAAGCTCTCTGTGTTCTATGACCGTTTCAACGAACCTGTGCTTCCCCCTCAGCTTTTCCAGAACCTCTATGCTGGAGGAGAAAACCCCTTTACCGGTTCTTTTCAGAGGAGTGAGACCGAGCACATTGAAGAGTGTATGGGAAACCTGCGCAGGACTGTTGAGATTGAGAGGGAAACCGGCAATATCCCGGGCTTCCTCCTCAAGTTGATTCCTTGTATCGTCGAATTCTGATTCAAGTTTCTTAAGTGATGCTATATCAAGCCCGATGCCGCGCTTTTCCATATCCGAGATCACCCTGATCAGTGGAAGTTCAACCGTATCGTACAGATTCAGGAGTTTCTTATCCTTTTCAAGTTCTTTTCTGAGAATTCTGCTCAGCTTCAGAGCGGCAGCCGAATCACAGCCGCAGTATTCCGCGACCTTTTCCGTTTCAACATCGGCCAGTGATTCAGCGTTTCCAAGTACTTCGGCGTATTCGATCATTGGCCTATTGAGCCAGGTTACAGAGAGGTTCGAAAGGGAATGAGAGCGGATCTCAGGCCTTATAAGGTAATCCGCTATCATTGGATCACCGTGCAATTCGTCAATCCTGAGCCCCATGGATTCAAGAATGTGAATATCGTACTTCCCGTTCTGGGCAACCAGCAGCCTGTCTTTGAATATCCGCCTCAGAACCGGAACTACCACTGCGATCGAAAGGGCATCTGTACCGGAAAGAGGTATGTAGACAGCGTTCTCTTCGGAAGTTGTCAGGGATATTCCTACCGGCAAAGCCTGAAAGGGCCGCTTTGATGTAGTCTCGGTATCAAATGCCAGAAAACCGTCATCGGAGGGGCTTAGATCAAGTCCTTGCAGATCATGGATACTTCCAATAACGGTTGTTGAACACCATTCAGTGGAAGGCATATTCCCGATGGCGCTGAAAAGGTCGCCAGTGGGGGTCATTCCCAGTCTGTCAATAATGCTCTGCATTCCCATTGAAGTAAGTATCTCCGAAGCTAGTCGCGAATCCGGGGGGGTCATTGAAAGATCTTCAATGGAAATATCCATCTGTTGGGCCGGCTTAAGGGATATGAGCTTTCTGCTGAGATATACCATTTCCATACTGTTCTGAAGCCTGCTGCGGAGAGATTCCGGTGACACATCGTTAATTGATTCGTAAATACCGTCAATGCTATGGAATTTCTTTATCAGCTTAAGCGCGGTCTTCGGGCCGATACCCTTTGCGCCGGGAATATTGTCGGAGGAATCGCCTGTGAGGGCGAGGAAATCCGCGACCTGGTCTGCGCGGACACCCATCACACTTTCAACATCGTTCTTTCCAATAAGGGTTTCCTGGGCGTCTCTCCTGCCTGGCCTGATAATAGTAACACCGTCCGCGGCAAGTTGAAGAAGGTCTTTATCGGGGGAGAGAATTTCCACTATATCACCTCTGGAGACCGCCTCCTGGGTCAGCCAGGCGATTATATCATCGGCTTCAAACCCTTCCTTCTCCAGAAGCGGGAATCCAAGAGCCGGTATCAGTTTTCGCGCATATGCCGATTGCGTTCGCAGTTCCGGCGGCATCGAAGGGCGGTTAGCTTTGTATTCGGGGTATATTTTCACGCGGAATACAGGCGATGGATGGTCGAATACCGCGACCGTGACAAAGGGTAAACGGGAATCCTTTATATCAATGATCTCGCGGATGAGGTGGAAAAGACCGCTTGTATTTGTTCCATCCTTTGCTCTGAGGGGATTCCGCATCATAGCGAAATGTCCTCTGTAAAGCAGCGCGTTACAGTCGATAAGAAGATATTTTCTATCAGGCATCTGAAGCCTTTTTCATGAGTTCGATGCAGGCGGAAAAGACTTCATCAGTAGAAATATCGTTCAGACACTCCGGTATACCGTCGGGGCATTCTCGTTTGAAACATGGTGAGCATTCGCGATCAGTATTAACTGCAAGGGTGTATTTACCCCTCGGCGCTGTCCATGCGGGAGAAGTTGAACCGAACACTGTAACTGTAGGGGTTCCAAGTACAGCTGAAACATGCACTCCTCCCGAATCGTTTCCCGCTGCAAGCTCAGCGGAAAGCAGACGTGAAGCCATCGTGGAAAGTGTAAGATCGGTTCTGACTTCTGAGAGAGGCACGCCTGAGGATATTTCTCTCAGACTCGTTTCTTCCTCCGGGGAACCGTAAAACACGGATGGGAGCCCTGTTCTTTTATGAATTCTGCATGCCAGTTCCCGGAAGCGGAGCCACCTTTTAGCGCTCCCGTACCTTGCCCCCGCGAAATACGCCGCATGCGGGGAGCCTTCCGGTTCAACCGCAGGTTCCAGAGCAACCGACTTTTCGGAAACACCAGCTGCCAGCGCCAGGTTGTCATAATCAACTGAATGGTGATGACAGCGGTCGGAAGGCGGGTTTATCCCCTTTGTAAGAAGGAATCCTCTCATATCTGTCCTGTATCCGATCCTCTCAGGTATACCCGAGAGCATGCCCTGAAATGCTGACCTGAAAGAGCCGGTCATAAGAAGAAGCGTGGTGATGTTATTCCGTTTAATCCTTCCCGCGGTATGAACTTCAATTGATGGAAAGAAAACCGGAATAAGCCCCGATACTCTGGGATGGCTCCATAAGCTCATGCCGGGATTTTCAGCAGCCAGCATCGAAATTGCCGGAAGTGACATGACAAGATCACCGAGCCAGTTAGGCGTTCTGACGATTAGTGTCATGTCAAGCATCAAATGTCGTGAATTACGAAGTGATTTGGTGTTCCTGCAAGGCACGGATGAGGGCGCATAGCAACGCTATGTAACTGAATCCGTAACGCCGCAGGAACGCCAAAGGACGAGTAAGATTCGACATTTGATGCTTGAGATGACACTAGTGTCAAGTTACCACCCTTTTTTCAGGAGCCTGACCCATGCTTCAGCGAATTCATCCTGATCCACTGCCGGTTCTCTATCTTTCCATCTGATGAAACTGCCGGATGTATCAAGGCCTACGACCGGAACCCCGTGCGCGCACGCGTCTCCCCATAGATCATCCGAATCGGTTACCACGGCGGACGCATCAGCGATAATCACTGTTTTTATCTCTCTGTCCAGCTCTTTGAAATCACTGTTTTTCCCGGATAGCAATACGGTTCTAAGCGGTATTTCGGCCCTGCTCTTCTCAAGAATCGATATGGCAGATGGTGTGGTGACTATGTACGGCAGCATCCTTCCTGAAACCGGAGCGATCTTATGCTCCACCAGCTCTTCTACCCGATTCGGGACTGTCGGCCTCCAGTCCGCATCGTATGTAATCCCTATTGCGCTGCACATCTGCGAAAGAATATCGGGATAGACGTCCGTTTCTGTCTTCACTCTGAGGTTTATATATGTTGATGAATCGGTGAGGGGAGCCATACGTATTCCACAGACTGTTCCGGAAAGCAGCCTCTCGGCCTCACTGCGGACGATGGCATAAGGGTATACAAGAATTGTTCCAGCTGAGATTGTATCGCCTTCGATCGCAGCGGGTATCCTGGGACGACCATCGTAGGTATGAACAGAGGGTCTCGTTCGGAGCATGTTGAAAAGCGCAGTGTCCCTCAGGCTGCAGATAACAGTAATATCTTTGCAGGGGAATTCCCTCTGAATTGTGTTCGCCATATATACTGCCGGCCAGACATCCGATTCATCAGGCCCTGAATAAATCAGGAATCCATCAGGATCGATCAGATCATCGGGCAGGTGAATGACCCTGTTATTCAGCCCTGCGGCGCCTGCCTGCCCTCCAGAGATCCTTCTTAACAGTTTCGCGAATACGTGTTTCATTCAAGATCCTCCAGAAGAGCCGCGGCAAAATGCTTTGAAATGGCAGTGAATTCATCTCCCGAGTAGAGTGACTGAAGTATGGACATGGCCTCACCGAACCTCTCCTGTTCCTGAAAGGTCAGAGCAAGGGATATGAGCGGCAGGCCTTCTCCAGGGAAGTTAACAGCGAGAAATACGGCAATATCTTCCGCTTCTTCGTATCTTCCCGTCTGGATAAGAGCAAAGCTGAGATCAAGAGCCGAATAGAATCGCTGTCTTACCGATTCCGCCTGCTCAAGGGAAAGTTTGAAATGAGTGGCAGCTGCCTGACCGTTACCCCTTAGCTGCGCGGCAAGCCCCTTTGCTCTGCTTTCAAGCCACCTGCTTCCCTGAACCGAATCAAGGGCGGCGCACGCATATTCCGGCATACCGCAGCTCCAGCTCAGTCGGGCATACCAGAAATCGAAAAAGGAAGGTTCAAAGACGAACTGCTCAAGCTGCATTAAAAGATCGAATGCATGTACGCTGTTTCCGGAGTAAAGGGCTTCCTCAAGGAATCTGCTGAGGATTCTGGCTTCACCGGAGAAGTCGATATCTTCGTAATAAGCATGTCCGGCCGCGACGAAATCACCCGCGATTTCCAGTTCAGCTCCGGATGACAGGAACAGTGAAAGGACAAGAGTCAGATTGATAAACATTGTTTACTCCAGAAACCGCGACAGCATCCTTCTGAGAAGGCGGAGATAACTCAGAAGGCCGGTCAATGCGGAAAGAAGAGCTATTATCGTCAGTGGTGTATAAAGGGACTGGAATATGTGCTTCTGTGGGAAAGCAAGGCGTCCGACCGCTGTTATGAGAAGAAGATAACAGGCAAGTATGGCAAGACGCTCAGCTGTTGTTATTGTAACAACAGGAACATGAACACTCCAGGATATTGCCGCAAGCAAAAAGAGAAGAAGAAGATGATACCCGGCAAGTATACTCGCGATTACCGTGTCAATTGCTCCAAGAGAGAATGATAGCGCGATGAGCGTTATGGATATGAAGAGTTTGTCAGCTATGAAATCCATGACCTTTCCGGGGTAGGAGGTTTTTTTTAATCTTCTTGCAGCCCATCCGTCAAGGTAATCAGAAACAGCACAGACAACTATGACCCAGAACAGTAAATTGAGATTCATCGATTTGTAGATTATCAGGATTACCGCGGCAGCTCCAAGAAAGCGTATGCAGGAGATCGCTGCGGGGAGAATCGCAAAACTGCCTGCTATCTGCCGGGCTTTTTCCTGAATTTCAAGGTTCAGCTGCTTCAGGAAAGCCCAGCCATTTTTAGTATCAGTTATCATTGCCCGGCTCCGGCGCGGGAGCCGTCTGAAAAGAGGCTGTCAAGTGATTTCATACCTATCCAGTCACTGTCCCAGTGGTACGATGAGCGAAAGAAATGATCGGCAATCAAATCAAGATCCGATGAATCAATAAAAAGGTCCGGATGGAAACGTCCATCCTGTGAACTGTTCATCCATCCTAAGTACAGTACTACGGCTAGAGTATAAGCGTAATCGTCATCTTCAAGGTCTGGAGGAATAGCAAGATTCGAGGTCATAACGCTGTGCATATCGAATCGACCATACCATGAAATGGCGATCCCGAGATCCCTTCTGGTAACCGGCAGGATCGCTCCCCTGCCCTGCATCCATATTTCAGCATGCTCTATTCTGCCGGATGCCACAAGGAGACGCACCAGAGGTATAAGCGCTTTCCTGTTTCCATTATTCAGCTGAGTCAACAGGTATCTCTCGCTGATTAACGATTCGCCGGCTGGACCATCCTGGAGTCCATATCCTGAAGCCATCATCCAGAAGTCATCACTGGTGTAAATGGGCGCGGCTGTAATGGAAGAATAGAACAGAAGCACAGTGGAAAGCAGTAATATGGAGCGGGTAACGGGGGTCGAACCCGCGACATTCAGCTTGGGAAGCTGACACTCTGCCAACTGAGTTATACCCGCTCCGTATTGATGGGATGAATAGGATTTCATAAAGCCTTCGTCAAGCTTTCCACGCATTTGCACTCAAGAATTCCAGAGTATACGGCTCTTGCTTCCCCCTGGAGCCACCAGCCATTACTGTTCTTACCCACTTTCAGTTTCATGCCGCTTCTTACGGTAATATCAATGGGAAGATTCATTCCATGTATGGAGGCTGCACAGATTGCAGAGGCTACAGCGCCTGTGCCGCAAGCCAGGGTCTCGCCCTCAACCCCCATCTCCCAGGTTCGTATTTCAAGTTCAGAAACACCTCTTATCCGCACAAAATCAACATTCGCGCCCGCATTTCCAAAAAGGCTGTGTTTTCTGAGCTTTGAAGCAAGCGCGGAAAAGGAGATATCTTCCGATCCATCAAGCATGACCACCGCATGAGGTACGCCTGTATCCAGGAATGAGAGGTGTAAATTAGTGGATTCCAGATCAATGCTGCGGTCGAGATAATGTATTTCCGGATCAGTCATCCATAATCTGACGCTCTCAGGAGCGGTTATTTCTGCGGAATGCACTCCTGCATCGCTCCTGAAACGGAAAACCCCGCTATCCGGAACAATACCCCTTGATGCGGCATATGCGACCATGCATCTTCCGCCATTTCCGCACATTCCAGCTCTCTTGCCATTACTGTTGTAGTACTTCATGTGGAACAGGTATTCAGGATCACTTCTCATTTCGAGCAGGCCGTCTGCTCCCACTGAAAGCCCCCTGAGGCAAAGGTTTCTTATCAGCTCAGGTGTAATAACAGTATCAAGTGATGAGTCCATGTTATCAAGAACAATGAAATCGTTCCCCGCGCCGCTCATCTTTACGAATTCCAATCTCATTTCGGTCCCCTGTCTGTTATCCAATGAAGCTCAGATGAAGCCTGAGTATTCCCCGGATCCTCTTCAAGTATCAGCCGGTATTCTGCTTCCGCTTCCGTTAACCGTCCTTCTGATGTATACAGCCTCGCAAGCAAAAACCTTAATTCATCCCTGTTTCCGAACCAGTAGATAAAGGTTTCAATATCTTCGGCAAGATCATCCAGATTGTAACTTCCCTGAATATACAACTGAATCAGATCGTTGAGCATCTGCTCTAAAACATGCCGGGGTCCTCCGCCGGATAGACCGAGGAGCATTGCTCCTGAAAGCATCTGGGGATCGTTATATTCTATACCTGCATCGGCCAGATATCCGGAAGATGCCCTCTGGTCAGACATGAGTTCCCTCGCGGAATCGTAGCCATCGTAACAGTGCCTGTACCTCTCTTCGAAGAGGAACTGTCTTGGTAGAGTTTCGGGGGCACACTCTCCCATCCTGAAAACTCGAAGTGATGGTCCCTGGAATACAGGCGTCAGTGAAGAAAGCAGTTCCGGCATGTAATGCATTTTCAGGACAACCGAATTATCCGGGACCTCGCGCAGGCCTGCCAGATAAAGAAGGCCGTAAGAACTGTCATCAAGCAGGAAATCAGCCTGATAAACAACTAACCTGCATTCCTTTTCCCTCATGAAGGCTGTAAGACTGTCCTCCGGCATGAACATTGTTCTGGCGAATCTTACGATTGTTCTCCGGTTACCACTGTTTTCAAAGAATGTATGTGTAATAACAGGTCGCTCCGCATATGCGGAAACGAGCCCGGAAATATGCCAGAAACTAAGTATGGCTTCATCACTCTCAGTTTCCCGCTGCACCCACTGAAGGAATGAATCCAGTTCAGTGTCATTGAGCAATGATGATGAATTGCTGTACTGCAGACCGGTTTTTGAGATTATCTCCGCGATATGAGCGGGAAAGAGAGATTGTAGAAGTATCAGCGACAGGGCTGGAACTATAAACCAGCTCTTTCGCAGGGAGAGTGAAATAACCGGGATAAGCGCTATTGCCAGAAGTACAAGAAGCCTGTCGAAGAAAAGGTAACCGGCAAGTGAGAGAAAAAGGAACCAGAAGATAAGCATACCTTTCTTCTCTCTGAAAAACAGCTTCATTCCGGGTATCGCCACGGCAATGGGAACCCCGAACAGAAGCAGGAACTGCGCAGGTGTGGGACTGGTGTACCCCGGAACCCAGAAAAGCCTGGCGTCATCAGAAAGAAGCCGTGGATCGGACGGGTGTGAGAACATGAAACGGATCTTCGCAATAATGACAGCTGTCACATGTCCTTCAGACCCCGGACCGATGAATGTCGAGAACAGCGCGAGCAGAGTTCCGCCAATAGGGATCCAGATCACCTTTGGCCGCTTCAGAACCAGGAGCACAGCCATCACCGAAGAAGGGCTTGCCAGAGCGCCGTCGTGTCTCATATGTGTTAGAAGCACTGCAGCGGATAACTGGGCCACTGCAAGGCCTGTGCGAAGAACAAAGGGAACGTCACCCCTTCTGTAATTTCTCCAGTAGAGGTACAGAAATAGAAAGAATGTTATAAACGCGGAAACCTTCCAGGCAGCAAGTGCAAGTAGAAGAACAGATCCTGCCAGTGCGGATGTACCAAGGGTTCTTATCAGTGTCGATCCGTCCCGTTTTCCATCTGAAATCATCTTTTCTGTAAGCCAGGCAAGCGCTACAAGCAATGGTAATGCGACCGTTTCGCGGTAAAAGGATTCCCCCCTGGCCCTCAGAAGAGCGGGAAAGATAAAGGCGTAAAGAGCAGAACCTGCCAGTGCGCAAGGGATGGTGTAATCAGCTGCGCGCATCCAGAGGTAAAGAAGAGGAATTGTTAGAAGCGGAAAAAGAAAACAGAAAATTCTTATAAAATCATCAAAATCCCCGCCCGTTATCCTGTGTATTCCTCCGGCTATATACTCCTCGAAAATAGAGTTCTCGGATGTGATCATCCCCTCCGGATGCATCACGAGCGTATCCAGGCGTGGAATACCGCCTTCCTCGGAGATCATTCTTGCATACCTGTATGATTGAGTGGTCTCTGTCTGCATCCTGCGCGAGGGAGGCATAACATCCCGCGCGAACCAGGACCTGAAAAGAAATCCGGCGGCAACCGTTATGATCAATGCTGAAACGACCAGCAGATTCCTTATTCTTTTGGACATATGCGCGGTGAGTTCAGGAAAGGAGTCCTGCATGCTGTTTTGCGATTTTAGCAGCAATCAACTTCAGTGTTTCTACAGGGCCTGCTCCTCCTATGGCAACTGATTCAATACTTGGCCATTCGTAGCGATTGAGAAGCTTCTCCATTTGCACAGTCGATGCGATTGAAGGGAGATCGCGCTTGTTGAACTGAAGTACGGTCGGGATCGCGGAAAGCTCAAGCCCGTAGGATTCAAGATTGCTCTCGAGATCTTCAATACTGTCCACACTCGCATCCATACGTTCTGTCTGGCTGTCCGCCACGAAAACAATACCATCAACGCCGTCGAGAATTACCCTTCTGCTAAGGGAGTAATAGGCCTGTCCGGGTACTGAATAGAGATGCAGCCTTACCCTGTCATTTCCGATAGAGGCGAAATTAATCGGGAGAAAATCGAAAAATACGGTTCTTTCGCCTCTGGTGCAGAGCGTTACGAGCCTTCCACGGTGTTCAGGACCAATTATGTCTCTGATCCTTCTCAAATTAGTGGTTTTTCCTGAAAGCCCGGGGCCGTAGTATACAATTTTGTAGGCTACCTCATTTACAGATCGATGCATTTATCTCCGTTTCAGATGTTTTTCTAATTGACTTAAAGGATATAATTACCATCTTCTCTACGATCAGCAAGGTCAAGCAGTATTGCTGAAGCCTTGACACCTGTAATATTCACATCACCCCGGACAAGGTCAGGTGCTCCAAATAGCTGTTCATCCAGAAGATAACTCAATACCGGCCTGAGTCTTCTTGCCCCTATATCTTCTGTTTCTTCGTTAAGATAGTTTGCGACTCTTGCAACTTCGAGTGCCGCCTTTCTGTACAGTTTTAGTTTAACACCGTCTGCTTCCAGTAAAGCTGAATACTGTTTGAGAAGGGAATTTTCCGGTTCTGTAAGTACCCGGAACAGGTCCTGTTCAGAAAGGGAATCAAGTTCAACCCTCATCGGGAAACGTCCCTGAAGTTCAGGTATCAGATCTGAAGGGCTGGATCCATGAAATGCTCCTGCGGCGATAAACAGTATATGATCTGTATTGACCGGACCGTACCTGGTCTGAACCGTACAGCCTTCAACAATAGGAAGCAGATCCCTCTGAACCCCCATTCTGGAAACCTCAGGCCCCTTGCTTTCGCTGCCGCCAATGATCTTATCGATCTCATCAATGAAGATTATACCTTCCTCCTGAGCAAGCCAGAGGCCTCTTGAAATATGATCACTGTTCTCCAGAAGCCTTCTCATTTCTTCTTCCTGGAGCCGCTCCCTTGCCTCTTTAACGGTTAGCTTCTTTCTTTTCCGCCTGCTGCCAACCATTTTCTGCATGAGCTTTTTCAGGTTCTCCCCGGCCGGATTGTCGAAACCACCTCCAGGCATAAGTGGCAGTATCTCCATATGCGCCATATGCTCAGGGAGGATAAGTTCAATTTCAGTATCATCAAGGAGTCCCTTATCAATCATTCGAATTATCTCACTGCTGGTCATCGAATCGCAACCGGTTTTCCTCAGCGCTTCAGCCAGTTTGTTGTTTACAGCGTCTTTGAGCTGTCCTTCACGTTCTTTAGCTGCTATTTCCGCCTCGATGTTCACCGCATGACGGACAAGAGATCTGACCATTGATTCAACATCTCTGCCGACGTAACCGGTTTCCGTATACTTGGTTGCTTCTACTTTTACAAATGGAGCGCCTGTAAGATTGGCAAGCCTTCTGGCGATCTCTGTTTTACCTATGCCTGTAGGTCCCATCATTATAAGATTGCTGGGATATATCTCCGACCTCATATCGAAGGATGCTTTCCTTCTTCTGTAGCGATTTCGAAGGGCTATTGCAACAGCACGTTTTGCGTTGTCCTGGCCAATTACATGGCGATCAAGCCATTGCACGATCTGAGACGGTGTTAGATCTCTTTCCATCAGAGGAGTTCCTCAACCTGTATATCGCCGCCGGTATAGATGCATATCCCGGATGCGATTCTAATACTCTCACCTGCAATTCTCGCGGGTCCCATTTTCGTATGGGCATCAAGAGCCCTGGCGGCTGCCAGGGCGTATGGTTGTCCGGAACCTACCGCGACAATTCCATCTTCCGCTTCAACGATCTCGCCGGAGCCGCCAATAAGCAGGGCATGCTCTCTGTCAACGGCGGCAATAAGAGCCTGAAGCTGTCTAAGGTACTTATCAGCTCTCCATTCACGTGCCAGGTCTACAGCTGCCCTCGGAAGATTGCCTCTGGCCGTCTCGAGTTTCTCCTCAAGCCTTTCAACAAGAGCAAAAGCATCGGCCCCGGTACCGGAGAAACCAACAAGAACAGTACCGGAATAGAGTTTTCTTATCTTTCTTGCCGTGTTTTTAATTACGGTTTCACCAAGGGTTACCTGACCATCCGCCGCCATTGCTGCCTTACCGTTACGGACTATCCCCACTACAGTTGTTGCGTGAATATCTTCGATCATTGTCCTCCATCAAGTGAATTGACCCACGAGTATCTGCCGGCACCGCTACCGGGATCAGGTACGGATCCTGCGTACAACGCGGGATCAAAGAATATCTCGGAAAGAATCGATTCTGAAACAAGGCTGCTTCTGCTGAGCGCGGCATACATAAGGAAGGGTCTCGAGCCTTTCGCAGCCATCCATGCAAGGGCTTCCGGGGAAACCCTGTTGCTTTCAGTTACGTACCATTCCAGCCATTTACGGGTTTCTTCAGTGCTGTCCCGCATCAGTCTGTATGCAAATTCGGCTATCATGCGGGCTTCGGCCTGATCGTCAAAATAATCCGAGAGAACAAGACCCGTTGAGATCGATGACATGATATGTCCCCTGGATGCCAGCCTGATCATATCGTCGATTATATCTCCCAGGTTTGCGTTTTCGTTCAGATCAAGATCAGTGGAAATATTCTGATCAATGGATTCAAAGAATATAGATAAGCCGGTTTCAAAATAATTCACCCTGGAGCCTGTCCTGGAGCTCTCCATAATATTCTCGAGAGTATTCCGGGCCAGCTCAGCCAGCTTCACCGTAGTTGGATCCTCCGTTATCTCCATGCTGTCCAGTATGCTCCATGCTCCAATAAAATCGGAGAACATCAGAGATACCTCTATCTTCAACCAAGCTAACGGTATGGAACGATTATCAAGAGTATCGAAAAAGTTTCCGTAGACCATCTTCCGCCTGTACCCGAAAGTATCATCCGAACTGGTGGCCATACCGGCTATCGAAAGAGAAAGCCGCATAAGCTCCTGATTCCCCGTACTTCGCGCAGCTTCCAGCGACTCTTCAGCAAGAACCAGAAGAGTATCCGCGGCAGCCTTCGGCCCGTAGAGACCATCGATAAGTTTAGCCACTATCATTGCTCTGGACGGCATTATCTCTGCCCAGTCGTTAGGCAGTGTAGAAAAAAGCTGCTCTGCCCTGTCAAGAACCAGTCGTACACTATCCGGTTCTCCCGCTGCCAGGTAATGATAGGCAAGCCTGTGATATGCTGAAACGTAATTCTTCAGTAGCTGCACGGCCTGGTCACATTTGTATATGGAGGGATCAGTTACTCCGGTGAACCTGTAGCTTTCCATCAGCTGCCAGCCCCTGGCGCTGTTGACGGCATCGACAACCGGGTGATCCGTTATCCTGAATGTGATGCCCTGCATCTCCTGGTAATCTTCAAGAAACCGCCGGCTTTCAGGCGCGACAGTACCCGCGAAATAGATCTCACGACCATGAACAGGTTTATTCTTAATCATATTCAGTAGAACAAGATCCTGCATTGTAAGCACGCCCTGGTTGGAGAGGCCTTCTGTGGGAATAGCTATGGCCATCTCACCATCAATTATTGCCCACGGCCATACCTGATTGAAAGTAACGCGGAGGATCTCCCCGTCAAGGGGCGATGACTCAACACTCCCGTTCCTGTTCTGATGGAAGTAGTGCGGACCCCATATGTAGATTGGACGCAGTGAATCCACAAGTCCATAGTCATCATAATCAAGAAGCAGTGGGTCTCTATCCACAAGCTGCTGAACGTACCAGTTCGTGTTCATCAGGCTCAGGTTGCTTACTATAACATCCCTGCGTACCCCCAGCACTCCCTGGGCGAACCAGAGGGGAAATGTATCGTTGTCACCGTTGGTTATGAGAACTGCGTTTTCAGGGCAGCTTTCAAGGAGATTTATGCCGTAATCGTGAGCAAGCAGTGATTCCGATCTGTCACATCTGTAGAAATTAACTCCGAAGGATGCCATAGGTATCAGCAATGTAACCCAGACCAGTCCGGATCTCTCCGAAAGGAAATCCCTGAATACGGAAACCAGCCCTATTCCAGAGAATACGGCGAACAGCGCGAAAGATGCACCGAAGAAGTAGTCCCTCTCCCTTACTTCTCCCAAAGTTGTGCCCTCAAGCCCTGTCTTGAAATTGAGTATAAAGAAAATGAAGAGGATTGATGACATCAGGAATAGTAAACCGAGATATAAAAGCAGTTTGGGCCTCTTTATGCCAAGCACCACCAGGCCGTAAATTGCTCCGAAAATAAGTATTATCTTCATTACCATTGAAGCGGCGGAACCCGCTGTCTCACCCAGATAACGATCCCATCCGTCGTTCACCCTGCCTGACTGCCAGGAGAGGTATTTCATGTACAGCTTCATCTGGTCTAAGAACGGTCCCTTCCTGTCGAGTATCGAAGTGCTTCCGTACTGCTCCCGCGTGAAGGCCTTCTCGAAATTGGACCAGTGCTCAGCATCCGTTTCGTTTATCTCCGGATTCTGAAGCGCGCGGATGGGCATATATAGATGAATGCTGAAAGCCAGAACCACCAGACCGAGTATGGTAAGAACGAACCATGACCGTTTCCATATATCCGTCTTTTTCCTGAAAGCGTAGATAAGGTACATAAGGAGTATGGGAGGGCCGGCGACGAAGGGTACGCTGCCGTGATTTCCAATTGCAAGAATCAAGAGGTAAGATATGAGAAGAAGGTACCTTGCCTCTCCCCATCCGCCGTGATCTTTCTTTCCCTTCTCGTGTTTTTTCTCAGCGTATTTCTCTATCCAGCAATCAAATGACCACATGATGATGAATGTCAGGAGCAGCGCTGTAGCGTATGTCTCGGTGGCATTGCTGTTGCGCCAGATAGAGTAACTGAAAGCAGCGATAAGCCCCGCGAGAACGGACATGGGCCTGTACCAGGAGGGTGTGAATCCCATTCTGTTCCCCCATCGCTGAACGAGACGGGTCAGAATAGCAAGTGTGGATGCGCCGGCAAAAGCGCAGAGGAGATTGACACGTACCGCAATTGCAGGAATAAAGGAGAAGAGAATAGTGCTGAATCTCCCAAGCAGGACGAAGAGTGGAACACCAGGAGGGTGCGGGACCCCGGCTGTCCAGGAACATGTCAAGTACTCCCCGCTGTCCCAGAAACTCACACTGGGAGCGAGTGTGACCAGATAGGTCAGCAGGGCTGCAAACCCTACCAACACGGAAATGGTTCTGTCGATCCTTATTCTTTTCATATCTTCAATGTTGTATGTCACTCTTCCCCCCTGGGATGTGCTTTCCTGTATGCTTCCCTCAATCTCTCCATCGTCAGGTGAGTATACACCTGAGTTGTAGAAAGGCTTGCGTGCCCGAGCATTTCCTGAACAGCTCTAAGGTCGGCTCCATTATCAAGGAGATGAGTCGCGAAGCTGTGGCGGAAAGTATGCGGCGTTGCTCCCGCTGCCCGTGCAGCATTTTTCACTCCGAATGCAACAATACGCCGGATATCTCTGGGGTCAAGCTTTCTTCCACGGATACTTATAAAAACAGTTTCAGGCTCATCAGCGAAATCAGCAGTAAGCTCGCCTCTGCAGTTAATCCATGATCGGAGCGATCTGCAGGTCAGCTCAGGAAGCGGAACGATCCTCTCTCTCTTGCCTTTGCCAATAACCCTTATCTCTCCTGTATTCAGATTCAGCCCGCTCAGTGTAGCCGACGCGGTTTCCGATGCTCTGAGCCCGGCTCCGTACAGTAACTCGACTATAGCCCGGTTCCGCCTGCCAAGAACAGTGGATTCATCGTAACTGTCGATGACCTGGCGAACCTCAGAAACACTTAGAAATCCCGGAAGGCTGATCGGTGTTCTAGGCATGGCTATCAGTTTCGCAGGATTATTGGCGTGCAGTCTTTCTGTTTCAAGCAGCCAGTTCCCGAATGTCCTCAGCGATGATACCTCCCGGGCCAGAGACTTTGAATCCAGCCCCCTTGACGCTTCATGTCGAAGAAATCCTCTTAGCTCAGTTAGTGTGAATCCATCAAGAATACAGCCTGCATGCTGCCAGTTAGTAAATCTATAAAGATCGGCCTTGTAGGCCCTTACCGTATTATTCGAGAATTTCCGGCCGTAAAGCAGCTCTCCGCAGAAATCCTCGATCAGATCACTATTTTCTTCCTGCATTCGGGACACCAGATACCTTTCTTATTATTCTTCTCGACCAGGATAGGAAAACCGCACCTCGGGCAGGCTCTGTCAAGCGGCATGTTCCAGACGGCGTATTTGCATTCAGGATATCTGTTACAGGCATAGAAAAGCCTTCCTCTGCGAGACTTTTTCTCAACAAGTTCCCCGGTGCATCCTGAAGCAGGACATGGAACACCTGTTGGAACAGGTTCTGTATGCTTGCATTTGGGGTGGTTCGAGCAGCTGAGGTATTTTCCATACCTTCCGGTTTTCAGTAACAGGCTGCTGCCGCATTCAGGGCATTTCCTGCCCTCGTATTCTGATGAATTATCTTCCTCAACGGGTTTGGAGTATCTGCATCTTGGAAAGGATGTGCAGGCTTTGAATTTCCCATATCTACCCCATCGGATGATAATAGGGGCGCCGCATTCAGGGCATGTCTCTCCCGTTTCCTCCTGCAGTTCATTCCTGAAATTTTCAGTATTCTTCATTGCCATTTGCAGGGAGGATTCAAGCGGAAGGCTCAGCTGCTTCAAAACGTCGGAATAGGTTTCAGTACCCTTTGCTACCGAATCAAGGAGTTCTTCCATTCTCGCGGTGAAATCCACCTTGAAGATGTGGGGAAACATCCTGACCAGCAGACGTATGCTGGTGGTTCCAAGCTCAGTAGGCTTGAGGACTTTTCCATCCTTTTCAACATATTCTCTTTTTCTGAGTGTTTTTATTGTGCTTACGTATGTTGATGGCCTTCCTATACCGACTTTCTTCATTTCCGCCACAAGTCTTGCCTCCGAGAACCTCGGAGGTGGAGATGTGAATTTCTGCTCCTTATCGAAGGATTCAAGCAGAACCTTTCCCGCCGAAAGTTCAGGCAACCGGTTCTTTGTCTTAATGAATGCCGGATCGATAATAGAAAAACCACGCTCCAGGAGTATCTCCCCTATGGCGCTGAACTCAAGCCCCGCGCCGGATACTGTTACCGAAGTATTGCTGATTTTTGCCTCATTGAGCTGGGTGGCAGCGAAGCGATTCCAGATAAGCCTGTACAATGAAGACTGAGAAGGCGTCAGGATAGATTCAAGCTCCCCCGGAGTGAGCCTGATATCCACAGGTCTTATGGCTTCATGGGCATCCTGTGAACCCTTTGAACTTCTGTACCTTCTTGCTTTCGCGGGCAGCGCATCCGAGCCATACTTATCCGCGAGGTATTCCCTGCAGCTTTTCAGGCTTTCCGGGCTCATCCTGACAGAATCAGTACGCATGTATGTGATGAGTCCCGTTCTTTCAGCACTGCCCAGGGATATTCCCTCGTAAAGCTGCTGTGCGATCGACATGGTCCTTGACGGGGAGAAGGCAAGTCTGTTTGAGGCGGTCTGCTGAAGTGTGCTGGTGATAAACGGTGGAGGAGGTGTAATGGATTTCTCTCTGGAAATGACCTTCGAGATCTTCCAGTTTGTTGCTGTCTCCTTCATCCTTTTGATGATGCGTTCAGCCTCAATTTCGGAACCTGGATTCTTCCCCGGTTTTCCTGATGGTTTCTCATCGATCCTGCAAAGTGAAGCAGTGAAGGGAATGTTCTCCTGGATAAATTTCGCGTCAATCAGCCAGTATTCAACCGGCAGAAAGCTGCTGATAATATCCTCGCGCTCCTGAATCATCCTCAGAGCTACAGATTGAACTCTTCCGGCACTCTTGCCCTTCCCCATTATCCTCTGGAGCCAGGATGAGACCTTGTAGCCTACAAGCCGATCCATAACCCGTCTTGCCTGCTGAGCGTCCACGAGCCGCATGTCTATGGAACTCGGTTTTTTAAGCGATCCCAGAATGGTATCTTTAGTTATCGCGTTGAATCTGAGCCTGCTGAAATTTACACCTTTTCTCTCCAATATCTGCGACAGGTGCCAGCAGATAGCTTCTCCCTCGCGGTCAGGGTCAGCAGCGAGATATATCCTGGAGTATCCTTGTGCCATCTTCTTGAGCCGGGCTACGGTTTTTCTTTTCTCCGGCAGTATCGAATAGGTGGGTTTGAAGTCGTCAGTCTCATCAACTCCCAGATAGTTCCTCGGAAGATCTCTGACATGGCCGTTTGAAGCTATTATCTCGTAGCTGTCACCCAGATAGCCACGAAGGCTTCTGGCCTTTGCCGGTGATTCTATGATTACAAGGATTTTCTTCTTACTCATACGTCTTTCATGATTGTAATTGTTCCGGGAATACTACCTTATCGGAGAGTATTCCGAAAGGGTGCATGATCAGTTCAGATCTGTCATCCAGTCAAGGATTCTACCGGTGATAAGTTCCGTTGTTTCGTGTATTACCGCCTGTTTCCTCTGAAGGAAATTCGGGCTGTTGGATCTTGCAAGGATAGAGAAACTGTCAGCTGTGAAAGTGAACATCTCCGCCTCGTAATACTGGTTTTCTCTGTAGTACAGAACCATCTGGTCAACTATTGTTGAATCGAGCGCTGTGCCGAGATTGCCCAGCAGAGCTGTTCTTTTTTCCGCCGGTTCAGGATGGAGTATGGACATTAAAAGAATGTCAAATCCGTCATGTGTGCGTATAAGCGAAATGCCGTCGAACTCGATGGAATAAACTGATGCCAGCTGACCCAGAATATCCGCAATAAAGGGCAGGGAATCCGTTTGAATCTCTATACCGGCAACAGGTGAGGAGTTAAGAATTCTGGGCAGTGAATATCCCTCGCCGATTCCAAGTGAATCGGGCACGGAGATATCTCTGAGTGAAATGTATTTGATGGACACCACGGAATCCGCAAAGAGGGAGTCATCCGGAGTAACAGTCATATCAGCTTCCGGAATAAGGGTTGTATCAGGGACCTCGACCGAATCGGCCTCATTGCAGGTATCCACAGGTAAGACTGCAGTGCCATCCGTACTGTTATCCGGGGAAGTAAAGAGATTCATCGGATCGATTATGATGAAGGCTGCAACCAGAATCAGGGATGTTAAAATGATAGCCAGGGGCAAATTCCTGGATAGTGTCCCGGTTCTTACAGGTCTGGATATTCTTTTTGACGAGTCATATTTCGCCTCTATATTGCGGTCTTCATCAGGGATTTCTTCCCTTTTTTCGGGCACGGAGTCCAGCGGGCGATCCACAACTCTTCCCGCAGCAGCGCACTTATTGCAGACGTGGTGTTTTCTGTTGTAACAGTTTGCGCATGTAAGGTCTCCGCATGTTTGACAGGGAGCAAGTTTCTGATCGCCTGTGGGAGTTCTGCCGCAGATGTGGCACCGTTCAATACTAAGCATCTCCTCGGAAGCTGAGGTAATGATAAGAGAATCGTCATCCTTATCATCAAACGACTTGGGCGCATAATCCTCTTCAGTTATGGCGCTCGGGTTATGGTAGATGTCATTTGATTCCCCGCTATCAGGATGCTGTTTTCCCTTCTCTTCATTCAGGGGAGCGATATCATCCGTAATCAATTCATAGGGTGACTCTTCAGGTTCATTATCTTTCGCGGCTTTCACGGTGGATTTAGCATCGTAATGCCTCGGGAGGAGGTCTACGAATGGATACATCCTGTCCTGAAGTATTCTGCCCTGCTCCATTTCAACGCCTTCGCTGAGAATATTGGGGGAATTATCGACCTTATCCCTTGCCTCTTCCCGGGACATGCCAAGTTCGCTCATGAGCAGGTTCACTACTTTATTTTTTTCATCTTCACTTGTAAGTCTTACAAGAAGAAGGTCAACCATCCTGCGGCTGTTCAATTCAACCTCTCTTCTGGTCAAGGGCAAGAGAGAACTGACGGTGCAGTCTGCGCATAACGATGCGGCTTGCTTTTCTGAGGGTTTCGAACACACCTGTGCCATCCGTGGCAACTGATTCGATACAGGGGACTCTTTCAAGGCCAAGTCGCTTTCTTATAACATCAGTGGGATGAATATCCGGAAGGTCTCTTTTGTTGGTCTGGAGCACAAGGCTGAGTCCTTTTCTTTTCGTACCCTTGAGATTATCCTTCAGATCGTGCAGACTTGCTATGTTAGCGTCCATTCTGGCCCTCTGGGAATCAGCTACGAAGATAATACCGTCAACTCCCTGAAGAATCAGCTGGCGGCTGTCCGTATACATCGCCTGTCCCGGTACACTGTACAGATGTAGCCTTACTTTGAATCCGTAGATCGTGCCTGTGTTTATAGGAAGGAAATCAAAAAACAGGGTACGTTCGTTACCTGTAGCTAAAGAGATCAGCTTCCCCCTGTCACTGGAAGGTATCTGACTATGAATGAACTTGACGTTAGTCGTCTTGCCGGACAATCCAGGTCCGGCGTATACCAGTTTGCAGTCGATCTCTCTTGAACTGTAGCTAACTGTGGCCATCCGTATTTTCCCCGTTTCCAGAATCGTCTTCATCCTTATCTATATCCAAAATACCTTCTTTCATTCCTTTTTTGAACATATGGAGCGCCTGACCAATTGACCTGGCCAGATCCGGAATTCTTTTTGCCCCGAAAAGGAGTAGGAGAACAACGACTATCAGTATTATTTCACCGGTACCTGGACGAAACATCATAATATCTCCTGCCTGCAGTGCCGTATCAGAACCATCGGTAAAGATAACCTACAAACATCAGTCCCGCAAAACTCATGAGATTAAGCTTGAAAGCAATCTCCTCCAGAGCGAACCTGAAGACGATCAGATCGAACCCGACCGGCCCTAATGAAAATTCCAGAGCTCCTCCGAAAAACGACCGCAGAGCCGTGGATGATTCAGGGAGAAGAGCTGCTATTGCTTCGCCGAATATAGTACCTGTCATCATTCCGAAGAATGAAATAGTTATCCAGAATGCGGTCGAACGATTGTGAAGCAAATCTCCTCCAGCGATTGTAATCTATTCCTGTAAAGTTGCTGAATCAACCCCTGAATCATGAATCCAGGGAAACCCCCTCCTCAATAATACAATAGCTACAATACCAGTTATGGTTCCTGAAAGGGTACCCCATATTGACAGTGGCAGCAGAAGTCCGGCAACAGGAAGCCCCGGAAGAAGTACCGAAGCTGTCAAGAGCTGGATCAGAAGACTTCCCAGGCTTCCGGCAACTGACATTCCTGTAACGGAAAATACCCTTTTAACACTCCCCATTACCAGGGCCGATACGATTCCGCCGGAAAGAGAAAGGAGATACGTGGGTGTCGCGAGGGTACCTATGAATAATGCTGCGCCTGTTGACCTGAGAATATTTACTCTCAGACCTGTCCAGAAACCGTATTTAACGATAGCGGCAACAGTAATTATATTTGCCAGCCCCGGCTTTATAAAAGGAATGGGTCTGGGGATAATGTTCTCTATAACACCGGCGCCTGTTGCCAGCACTACAAGCAGAACTTCAATTCTAACCCGGTTCCCCTTCTCCTCAGTTGATTTCCACATCAGCTGCTTCTTCGAGAAGAGATTCCACGTGCGTAAATAAATGTAAGGCATTGAAGCAGCGTTCCGCCCTCTTCCGAGCCCCTGCCGCGAGGAAAGAATGAAGATGATGATCGTCAAGCTTTCGTACAGCCTCTGAAAGCGCACTGTGATCAGCCGGGGGGATGACCAGACCGGATACGCCGTCAGTGTTTACCCAGGGAACTCCCGTAGACAGGGCTGTGCTTATAACGGGAATACCGCATGCCATCGCTTCGGTCTGCACCATGCCGAAGGCTTCGCTTCTGAGTGTGGATGGGAGAACAAGACATCTGGCCTTCTGATAGAGTTCAACAAGTTCCTGATCATCCGGGTCGCTTACAATTTCGATGTTGAGGTTCTCATCCAGGATTCTCTTACGTACAAGGTTCTCCAGCGGGCCTCCACCAACCATAATAAGCCTTCGCTCAGGGAATTCGTTCCATGCGTCAAGAAGGACTTCGATACCTTTGTACATCCGAAATCTGCCTACAAACAGTACATAATCTCCCGTTTGTACGCTATCGGGCGGTTTGAACAGATCAAGGTCTGAACCGATAGGTATTACTTCGGTATTCTCAAGATCAGAGAGGTAATTTGATGTGTCGCGGTAGATGGGCGATGTGGCTATTACTCTGAAAGCGCCTTTTAAGAATCTTCTGAGAAGCGGGCCGTACAGAGGAAGAATAAATGCCTGCCTGACTATATCACTGTGATAAGTTACCACGTAGGGAGTATCACGCCCGGACAGCAGCCAGGCCGCAACTGCTGAAGGAAGAGGAAGGTGAAAGTGCAGAACATCCGCGGGAGTTGTTTTCAGTATCCTGCGCAGACGCGGAGATATTGGATTTGAGAGAATTCTGCATATACAGGGATACTTTATGACATTGAACCCTGAAATCTTATCGGAGGAACCTCCACTTCCGGCCACAAGCACATCTACCTCATGTCCCTTCCCGGAGAGATATCTGGAGAGATCATGAATGTATCTTTCGATTCCGCCCCGCACGAATGGATGGATGTCTTTGTAAACCTGCAGGATTCTCATGTTCCAAACTCTTCATACACCTTCAGTACCTCTTTGGCCATCCGTTCAGTTGAAAAACCCGATGCGAAGCTCATAAGTGCTTCCGTGTCATGCTCACTGTCAATCGAACAGAGGATTGACATCGCAATTGAGTCAGGATCAAACCCCTCAGCAATGATCGAGATCCCTGAATAGATCTCCTTCAGCGCGGATGCCGGAGTAACCACCGAAGGAACTCCAGCTGAAGCGGCTTCAAGGGGAGGCAGCCCGAAACCCTCGTACAAAGATGGATAGACAAGAAGCGCAGCGCCAGAAATGCAACTTTTAAGCATGGTTTCCGAAAGGGGACCGGCCAGAATAACACCTTCAGTCTGATGCAGCTTTCTCCTGAGCGCTTCGGTTCCCCACCCCCATCTTCCCGCGATTACAAGCTTGAGATCGGTATGGGTTCTGTTTACGATCTCCCAGGAATCAAGCAGCGCTGAAATATTCTTTCTAGGTTCGATGGTACCCGCAAACACAATATATCTTCCCTTTTGCATGGAGAATCTTTTCCTGAAAGCAGCGGGATCGGCCAGGAATGAGTCGGTTGAAAGGTAGATCCTCCTGATTCTGCTCTCTTCAATTCCAAGAAGCGTGCGGGCTTCATTACCCGTTGATTCGCTGTCAACCATAACTACATCCGCTTTTGCCGCGACCGCTCTGAAGTGAAGACGGTAATAGATCGATCTCAATAATGGAAACCATGAGGGGTTCCTGCAGAATGCAAGATCATGAAGAGTAACCGCGCATGGAACACTTCGAGGCGATCTGCCGGAGAAGGCGGGAAGATGAGCTATCGAGGGAGAAAGGGAAGCGGTGATGGAAGGCAGGATAGTGTTTTCATTGATAACTTTCCGGATGCTTCCAGGATAGTGCTGATAAGAAAGCGCCGCGGCGGGAGTCATGAGTTTCCTGCCCACAGCAGCGATAACCCGGGCATCACACTGAGAGAAACCTTCAAGAAGTCTCTTCAGATAAATGCCTGTTCCGCCTCTGTTGGAAAGGGAATCAGCGTAGATTAGAGGTGTCGCGGGGCAGGCTTGCGGTTCAGTATTTTTATATTTCAATTATGCATGAACTGCCTGCGTTAATGCTGACAGCCGTACCGGATAAATCCGCTTCGTTACCGATTATGGAATCGTGGATATGCACATTCCTGAGGCATGTCCCGGACCCGATTATGGTGTTCCTGAGGATGGATCCTCTTATCTTCGAACCCGAAGCGATTGATACATAAGGACCCACTATTGAAGAAATGATCTCAACACCATCGTCTATGCTTACAGGCGGTACTATTACAGCGTTTTCGTGTTCTCCGACCGATGAGCCTTTTCCCAGATCAAGTAGAATACGGTTTGTTTCCAGAACGGTTTCAGGTTTACCGCAATCGTACCAGCCTTCCACCTCAAAACACCCGAATGAGTGTCCCTCTTCAAGCATAAGCTGCATAGCGTCTGTCAGCTGGAATTCCCCCCTGGTTTTGATGCCGCTGCTGATAAGCCGGGAAACGGCGTTCATAAGAATCGATCCTGATGAGAATCCGTAAATTCCCACGATCGCCATGTCGCTGACAAATTCAGAAGGTTTCTCCACGAGTCTTGTAACAATGCGGCCATCAAGAACGACGACGCCGAATCTGCGTGGATCCTCCACCCTTTTCACCGCGATCATATTCGATTCATCGCTTAACGCGAGTGAAAGGTCAGCCCTGAAGAGAGTATCACCAAGGACGACCAGGGTCTGTCCGTCATCGGTCATGCGTGACGCGAGATGAACGGCGGATGCGAGTCCGTCCATTCTTTCCTGAACAGCGTAATCCACCTTGATGTCAGGATAGTTCGCTCTGGTCCATTTCACGATCTCATCACCGAGATATCCAACGATCAGCGTTATATGATCTACTCCGTAAGCTTTCAGTTCATTTATGATATGCCCAAGGACAGTGTTACCAGCCAGACGAATGAGAACTTTGGGTACAGACCACGTCAGAGGTCGCATTCTTGTGCCTTTTCCCGCAACCGGGATTATGGCGTGCATTTAATTCCCCCGATCGTTATTCTCCCGATCTATCTCATCCAGCAGGATTTCGGGATATCTGGATTTAACGTAATCGAGAACACATTTTCTGATCTCCTCAGAAGATTTCATTTTGAGCGTACTTTCAGCAAGGGATTCAACTTCACTCATGCGGATGACACTGATCATCTCCTTTACATCAGGAATCAGTGTCAGAGGTACGCTGAGTTCGTTCAGGCCGAATCCAAGGAGCAGAGGAATAGCCAATGGATTGCTGGCCATCTGTCCGCAGATACCAACCCACTGCCCGACTTCCCTGCATTTCCTGGCAACGATTTCGATCTGCCTGACAACTGCAGGGTGCAGAGAATCAAAGAGGTTTGATACGTACGGGCTGCCTCTGTCAACCGCCAGAGTGTACTGTGTAAGATCATTTGAGCCTATGGATACGAAATCGGTATGAGGGAGCAGAAGATCAATGCCGAGAACGGCCGCGGGAGTTTCTATCATGATGCCGAGAGGGGGGATATCTCCCCTGGGGATCCCATCTCTGTCCAGTTGGGCCGCAATATTATCCAGCATGCCCCTGACCTGAACAACCTGGTCGTAACCGGTGATCATCGGAAGCATAATCTTTGCGTTGCCATGTCTTGCAGCCCTCAGCAGCGCACTCAGCTGCTTTTTGAACTTCTCCGGGCGGTCCAGACAGATCCTGATGCCTCTCCATCCGAGGAACGGATTCTTCTCAACTGTGGGGATTGAATCAAGGAATTTGTCCCCTCCCAGATCAAGCGTCCTTATTATTACAGGTTCAGGGTTCATGGTCTCCACTACATGCCTGTAGGCTCGGTAATGCATCTCCTCATTATCTTCGACTTCCGGCGAGAGAAGCCTTATGAACTCAGTCCTGAACAGGCCGATTCCATAGCCTCCGAAACGGTTGACCTGATCCGCCTCCTGGGAGAATTCAATATTCGCCGAAAGCTCTATAGACTTTCCATCCGCGGTCGCGGCGGGAGTATCCGCGTTCAGCGCAATCTCAGCCTCGGCGGCATTGTAACGCTTCTTGAGCTCGGAATAGTACCGGAGTTCATCATCATCGGGATCGAGGATTACATTCCCGTGGATGCCGTCTATTATTACACACTGTCCCGGGACAGCGGATTCGGCTACATCTTTCAGGGCAACAACAGCCGGAATCCCCATGCTCCTGGCAAGTATCGCGGTATGTGAGGTCGAACCGCCGAGATCGGTTGCTATTCCAAGAAGCTGCCTTCTTGAAAGCCCCGCGGTCTGCGATGGGTCAAGATCCTTTGACACAAGAATTACCGGGCTGTTCAGGCTGGAGAGCACTTCCTCCTCGGTACCCAGCAGATTAGCCAGTACCCTTCTGCCCACATCCCTTATATCAGCTGCCCTGTTCCGAAGGTACGGATCCTTCATCGCGCGGAAGCGTTCAAGCACATTGTTTAGAACCGTGCTTACAGCGTACTCGGCGCAGACATGTTCATTCTCTATCCGGTTCTGTACATCGGCGATCATGGATGGATCGTTAAGAAGCAGAATGTGAACCTCCATGAGCTGCTTTCCCTCGATGATATCGCTTAACCTATCAGATATTAGTTCGAGTTCCCCCCGCGTTTTTGTAATCGCGTTAGTGAAGCGTTCCAGTTCAATTTCAACCTCTTCGGCGGTTCTCAGGGTTTTCTTCTTCACTCTCAGCTCTTCAACGTTCAGAAGAAATGCCGGCCCTATGGATACTCCTGGAGACGCAGGTGTGCCGCTGAGTCTAATGCTCACTCGCTCTACTCCTCTCCGAATCCATTTCTGATAATCTCGGTGATTGATTGAAGCGCCTCATTTTCATCATCGCCGTCAGCCGTGACCTCGATGATGCTGCCTCTGCATGCCGCAAGTGTCATTACGCCCATAATACTCTTTGCGTTAACCGAATCGCCATCAACCGTCAAGGTTACATTGCAGTCAAACAGTGAAGCGGCCTTGACTATCTGAGCAGCCGGCCTGGCATGAATACCAAGCCTGTTCACTACTTCAGTATTTTCAGTTTTCAATAAGGTTCTCCAGGTCTTTTTTTCTTCCTGATTTCATCTCTTTTCTGATTATTCTCTCGATAAGGTCTTTTTCAACTTCCTCGGGGACATTCCTTCCCTTCTTGAGAAGCAGGTAGTTCATGACTGCCACCTCAAGAAGAAGCGTAAGGTTCCTGCCTGGAAGAACAGGTATGATAGTTCTTGGGATCGGCAGATCCAGTATCGTACTGATCTTCTGAATAAGGCCGGTTCTGTCGAAATCCTGGTTGTCCCTGGACCATTCCTCCAGTTTTACTTCCAGATGGATCTGCTGCCTGTCCTTAATCGATCTGATACCGTAGAATGCGGAGACATCAATCAGGCCAAGTCCTCTGATCTCCATGTGATGCGCTATTTTTGAATCGCCTGTGCCGAAAAGCGCATTGCCTATTTTTCTTACGTGAACCCTGTCGTCCGCTATCAATCTGTGTCCCCTCTCGATAAGACCGAGCACCGTTTCACTTTTGCCGATAGCGCTTCTTCCGGTACACAGGACTCCTGCGCCGAATACCTCAACAAGGCTTCCGTATACGTTCGTTCGAGGTGCGAACACGAGATCAAGAAAACTGTGCAGTTCATGTATCAGTGGAGTAGTATCCATTGTTGAACGGAACAGAGCAGAAGAATTGGATTCGGAGAGTTTGAGAAGTTCATCCGGAGGTTCAAGTCCCTTGGTTACAATGCAGCAGTAGATCGGAAATTGGAATAGTGATTCAATTGAAGACTTCCTTCGCGACGCGGGAAGAGAATCAAGATATGATATCTCCGTTTCACCGAAGATCTGCAACCTGTCGTGAAGGAATTTATGGAGGTATCCGGTCAGGGCCATTCCGGGGCGGCTGATGTCCTCAGATCCGATCATCCTCCCGTAACCGATATCTCCGTTCATTCTTTTCAATTCAAGCCGGTCACCCAGTATCTCGAAGAGTTTACCGACCGTAAGCTCCTCCCTTTCAGGGATGTCTTTCATCAGGATTTACTCCGTTATTTCTGTTCTCTTACCAGTTCTACAACCTGTGTTGTGCCGCTGGATGTTGAATATACAACACTGAGTTTACCGGTTTCCGTGTTCTGGAACACATAATTACCTTTCTGCTCAATCTCGTAATTCATTATAGCGTTTTCAGTTTTCAACCTCGGTATTCTTTTTGCGTCATCAATCAGAATACCGTCCTGAAACTCCGATTCCTCAGCAGCATGGTAGTAACTCAGAGAGGTGCCGTTTGAATTATTCCTGTGAGGATGATTATGCATCTTGTCCTTGAATTTCCTGACCTGGCTCTCAAGTGAGTCAAATGCGTCGTCGAAAGCCGAATAGATATCATGGGATTTCGACTTGGAATCAAGTTTGATGTGATTTCCTCTCATCTGTATATGAACGTGATTGGTTCCCGAGGTTACTTCCAGTATCACGTGGACATCCTTTATACCATCATAGAACCTGTCTATGGTTCTTAATTTATGTTCAACATGCTGTTTAAGAGCATCTGTCAGGTCAAAGTGTCTTCCACTGATTTCAATGTTCATTTGGAACTCCCTTCGGGTAGGTATCAATTTTTCAATTGCAAGGATGAACATGTACAAAAAATACTGTTCCGCATATGCGATTTGGGCATATCCTGAACAGCGAAGCAATAACAAAAATATTTATCACAAAACAATAATATTGTTCCAGAAGGGTCGGGTCAACCGCAGATTAAGCGCAGCATCCTCCGTTCCGATCTTCTTACCTATCTTTTGTACCTGCTTATGAACTCTTCAACTTCGGGAATACCGCCCTGGAGTATAAGATACCCGTTGTGTGGCTCCCTCTCCGTGATCTCGCCGGCTATCGGGGTAAGCATGATCTTCTTGACTTCTTCGCTGTCATGACTCTGTCCAAGTGCCCAGCACAGTTTCACGTATGCTACTTCAGGAAGCATGTTCGATGCCGGGATTACGCCAAGTTCCATGATATCACGCCCGGTGTCGTACACGAACATCTGTACGTATCCCCAAAGTGTCTGAACTGTCATGTATATGTGTATACCCTGTTCACAGGCCTTCTTAAGAACAGGATAGAGAGGCTTGTTAACATGTCCTAATCCCGTACCTGCGATAACTATTCCCTTGTACCCGTTATCGATAAGCGATTCTATGATATCGGGTTTCATGTCAGGGTAGTAATACACGATTGATACCCTTGGATCGAAAGCGGTATTGATATTCACCTTTCGGTCTTTTCTTCTCTTTTTATAGTCATTTTTCAGATGTGTGATTTTTCCATTTTCAACCATTGCCAGCGGTATATCTCCGATAGTCCTGAATGTGGATCTGTAGGAGGAGTGCATCTTTCTGACCCTTGTTCCCCTGTGAAGAAGTCCGTACTGATCACTTGTGGGCCCGAACATACAGACCATAACTTCTGCAATATCGCTATGGGAAGCGGCATAAGTGGCATTCATGAGGTTTATTGCCGCATCGCTGGAAGGCCGGTCGCTTGATCTCTGGGAACCGACCATTACGATAGGAACCGGTGAATCCTGAACCATGAATGAAAGAACAGCGGCTGTATGGTGCATAGTATCGGTTCCATGCCCAATGACGATACCGTCAACACCGTTTGCTATTTCTTCCCCTATCGCTTCTGCCGTTCCCTTCCACTGATCAGGCCCCATATTCTCACTGAAGACTCCATAGAGCTTCTCCGTTTTAAGGTTGCATATGTCTGCCAGTTCAGGTACCGAACCGTAAAGCTCTCCGGGAGAAAAGGCGGGGATTACCGCACCGGTCCTGTAATCCAGCCTTGAAGCTATGGTGCCCCCCGTTCCAAAGAGTTTTACATTCGGCTTGGAAGGATCGAATGGGAATTCCTTCTCAGGGATCTTGTAATGGGCTTCATTTCTTCCCAATTCTGTAATGGACTCTATGGTATCTACGCCCAGGCCTACATTGTAACCGTTGTGGATCTTCAATACTATGTGAGTATCATCTGCAGTTTCCGACCTGGGGAGAATGACACCCTTGAAGCCCCCTCTGGTTGATTTGATATCAACGTCTGACCATACGCCGACACAGAATTTCTTCAGGCATTCCAGGCTTTTGCCCCTATAGCCTTTGTAAAGATCGGAAGACAGTTTGGATCACCTCCTGCCAGAATTACCAGCTCGTGAAAGGATTACGTTGCGAACCACTTCTATTACATCTTTGCCACCGGCTATGCCATTGAACCTGCCCCTTACCTTCCCGGTAAGATATTGCTCCAGCAGAAGGGAATCGAAGTTACCCGCCGCCTCCATCAGGCTGCCGGCAGCATCTTCCAGTTCTTTCCTGCCGGGAATTTTCAGGTTCTTTATCACGATATCAATCCCGGTTCGATCGTATCCGCATACTCTCTCAATAATGAAAGCTGCAGCTTCGATTGAAAGGTTCTGCTTTCCGGCTTTTTCGAGTACTTCTATCAAACTCTCTTCTGTCAATCCGGGAATCCTTCCACTCTTCTTAAGATGCTGCAGGGTGCTCAAGAAAAAGTGCATGAGAACCCGTGGAGAATAGTTACACTTCGCAGCGGCGGAATCGTACAGGAATCTCATATCAGAAATGCTCATCTGGCGGGCGGTTTCATTAGGCACACCTGCGGCAACGTACCGCTCCGCGCGTTCCCAGGGTCTTTCAGGGAGCGCAGATCCGATACGTTCTATCATTTCCTCTGTAATGACGATGGGCGGGAGGTCAGTGTCAGGATACATTCTGTTCGGCCCGGGCAGTATTCTCTCGAATCCGTTCGTACCATCGGGAAGCGACTGCCTTGTTTCACTGCAGACTCCATCAATGGCATCTTTTGCCCGCAGGGTTATTTCACTGACCGCAGTTTCAATATCTTCAGCGGATCCCCAGACAACAACAATGGCATCTTCCGAATCTGCGCCGGTTTTCTTTCTTATAATCTCCCACTCGTTATCAGAGAAACTGTCACCTTCTTCTCCATCGTGAACGATATTTGGAAGGTCGTCCAGACATGCGACCACACGGACTCTGTCGGATATCTCGCGGGCAAAAGTATGACCGGGCTGGGTAACCGTGGAGAGCAATCCCCGATATCCCCTCAGTACAACTGCCCGCAGTTCAAACCCCCTCTTCAACGCTGTTACAGCGTATCTGGAGGAAGTTCCCGCGATTTCCCGTGTTACATCGAAGTACTCTGAACTGAAGGTTGAATCGGTTATTCCCCTCCTGGACAGCTCCCGCTTTATTTCAAGCAGAGACACCTGTCTGAAGGCTTCGTTATGGACAAGCAGCGGTATCGCGGGAATCCGTGAAACACCTTTTATCTCCACACGGCACCCGCCCGTTACAGAGACGTTCACGTCCTGTCTCGCGGCGCCGATCCCTCTGCGGACTTTGCCGGAAGCACGAGCCAGATTGCTCAGGATAACGGCTACCTGAGCCACTTCATGCGGTGTAGTCATATCGGGAGCTGTTACCGTCTCTATCAGAGGTATTCCAAGCCTGTCCGTCAGGTAGACACGTTCGTGCCCAGAATCGCTCACTTCCCGGCAGGCATCCTCCTCCAGTCCAAGCTGGATGATGTTTATGCGCCTGTTCCCAAAGGGAACCCAGCCGTCCACTCCCAGAAGTGTGGTTCTCTGAAAGCCGGCAGGTATTGATCCGTCAAGGTACTGCTTCCTTAATATGTGAGCCTCACTCACAAGCTTGCAATTAAGCAGCATCGTTATCTCAAGGGCAATATCCAGAGCCTGTGGGTTCAATTCAAAAGGAGGGTTATCATCCATTTCGTAAGTACATATAGTATCACTGTTTATCTGATATGTAATATTCTTTCTTGTTTTGAACTCCATAAGAGCGGTACCGTCGTATTCACCAAGTTCTGAAAGGGTCGGCCTCATATGGCGGAGTATCTGAGCATCGTAAACGTCAGAGTACGGGAGTACCGGGCAGCGGCAGAAGAGTTTCTTTTCAGTATCTATCTGCTGATGTATCTCCAGCCCGCTGCGAAGTCCGATTGCTTCATAATCGGAGGCTGTCATCTCCTCCATTTTTCTTGTCACTGTAAGAGAGATCTCCTTTACCTGTTCATACTCGGATTAAGGAATGTGCATCATAAAGATGAATTCAAAATATTGCCTGAACAGCGCTCAATTATATTTCATGGGATTCCGCAAAACAACAGCCGCGAAGGGGGCCTCAGATATCCAGTTCCTTAAGCCTCGAAAGCAGAGTTCTGTAGCTGACCTTCAGTATCAAAGCGGCCTTTTTCCTGTTTCCACCGGTTTCCTTCAGCGCTCTTCTTATCATTTCCGTTTCGCGAAGCTTCGCTGCCCTCGCGGATTCCTCAAGGAGCCCCTCAGCGGATGCCGCATCATCGATCTCAAGTATCGCGGCATCGATGATCCTGTCATCCGTAAGGGCCGCCGCCCTTAGCACGATGCTTCTCAATTGTCTGATATTTCCCGGCCAACGGTATCCCTTAAGCTTGATCATCGCATCCTCTGTAACGATTACTTCGCGGTGACCGGACTGTCTTAGAAAGTGCATGACCAGATCGGGTATGTCTTCCACCCTTTCGCGAAGAGGGGAAAGGGTAACCGGAAACTCCCCTATTCTGAAGTAGAGATCCTTTCTGAATCTGCCCGCTTCGGTTTCCTCCTTGAGTTCTCTGTTGCTTGCTGAGATGACCCTGGCATTGGTATGTAAGATTTCTGCCCCTCCGACTCTGGTATACTCCCTTTCCTGAAGTACTCTGAGAAGTTTACCCTGCAGTGAAGTGTTAAGGTCTCCAACCTCATCAAGGAAGATGGTTCCTCCCTGAGCATGCTCGAACCTGCCGGCCCTTTTTCGGTCTGCACCTGTGTAGGCGCCCTTTTCAGCTCCGAAGAGTTCACTCTCCATCAGGTCAGCCGGTATCGCGGCGCAATTAACAGGCACAAAGGGTCCATCCGAACATCTGCTTTCCCGATGGATCATTCTCGCCAGAAGTTCCTTTCCGGTTCCGCTTTCGCCCAGCACAAGAATATTCAGGTCGGTCTCAGAGCCCTTTGAAGCCCTCCTTAATGTGTAAAGCAGTGACGAAGAAGACCCTATGATATCGGTACCTGACGAATGCACAAACCTTCGGAGCAGTGAAAGGAGTTCATCAAGATCGAAGGGTTTGGTTATAAAATCCCTTGCCCCCTCCTTCATTGCCTCAACCGCAAGGTTAACAGTACCGAAGGCTGTCATGAGAATCACAGGTGTCCAGTGACTGAATTCCCTGGATTTTCTGAGGATATCCATCCCGCCTGTATTTCCGGGAAGACATATATCACTCAGCAGAATATCGAAACCGCCACCCTCGATCTTCTTCAGGGCTTCCGTTCCCGAAGATACAGCGGTTACATCCCACCCATCTTCCTGAAGGGCTGTTGTGAGCATATTACGCATGGCCCGTTTGTCTTCGATAAGCAGAATTCTTTCTATATCATTTACCTCCTTCGCTGAAGCGGGAGCATAATCGCGAACAGGGCACCGCCTTCTGTTCTGTTCTCACCGCTGAGTTCGCCGCCCATGGATCTTATAATTCTCCTGCTGACGGAAAGACCGAGCCCCATATTGCCGCTGCTTCTGTTCTTTGTCGTTCTGAAGGGTCTGAATACCTCTTCCCTGTCCAGGGAAAGACCTGGCCCCGTATCCGCAACTGATATTATGAGATTTTTATCATTCCTTCCTATTGATATCTCCACAGCTGAAGATGAATCAGCTTCGATCGCGTTCTTCAGGACATTGCAGATACATGATCCCAGAAGCCTTCTGTCAGCTTTGATTGACAGATCATCAACTGAGGCTTCTACGGAGCATCTGTCAGTATCCAGCCTGCAGGCTTCCCTGCATATGGAGAGAATATCATCCCTGCCCAGGTTAGAGGAAACAGGTTCGGGGGATCTGGCGAAATTTCCCAGGGAATTTATCCTGTCCTGGGCTGAATCAACTTCCCTTTTTACTTCTGACAGGATATTCAGTGTCCTTTCGTCCGAATGCCCTCTGGCAAGAAGATCTACAAATCCGGATAGAGCACAGAGTGTGTTTCCCATTTCATGCGATATGCCGGCAGACGCGGCTCCGATATCAGCCATGGCTGTCTCGTCTGCTATTCTTTTTTCCAGTTCACTTATTCTCGTAACATCGATAACCAGGATAGCGATCTCATCAGCTCTTGATCGGGAAATTTCTACACTGTACATTCTATTGGATTTAGAAACGTCATCCAGTATCTGGAATTCGGATGATGTATTCCCCGTCCTGGTCATGGAAAGGAGTATGAGTTCCAGCTGACGCCCCGCCGGTGTTCTCTCCCATGGAAATTCTTTCCTTATATCATCATCGCCAAGGCTGAACAGCTCCTTTGACTGCCTGTTAAAGAGTGACAGCTTACCTGTTCCGTCAATAGCTAATACGGCCGATCCGAGTACCGATAGAATTGCGCCTGATCTTTCTTCCACCATTTCAGCCCTCTGTTCGGCCTTTTCCCTCAGTTCGTTAAGCTGCCGTTCCCTTTCGTGAAGAAGTTCCACAAGACGGTGAAAGGAGGCTCCAGCGGCTTCCGGATCGGTTCCGCTTCCGCTGCTGAAGCGGTCAGCCTCAACCAGAATCTTCCTCAGCGGGGAAATTACAGTTCTGGCCAGGTATCTGGGTGTGAAGAAAGCCAGAACTGCCAGAGCTGCGGTAAGCGCTGCGAGACCGATTAAAAGTGTCCTGTGTATTATTGAAATCGACGACTTGCCTGCTCTGACACCTATAAGGAGATCACTTCCGGCCTGCCGTACGAAGTACCAGTCCCGGGTCTCCCCCGGTACGGGCATGTCCTCAGATGAAAGTCCGGATTCGGCGATAATGTTCCCTGAAGAATCAATTATCACTGCAGCTTCAAGGCTTCCGCTTCGCACGAGGGGGCCAACAATATTTCCAAACTCGCCCGCAGTATCGTACGAATCGATCGATCTGCTTATTGCATAGGCTGTTACCGTAGCCATATGACCTGATTCAGCTGCAAGGTTCTTATCTACAAGAAATACTATTATGAAGGATACTGCCGCGACCGCCGCAGCGGCTCCGATAACAAGCCCTGTCAGAAGCTCAACACCTATGATGAATTTCTTCGACAATTGAACTCCTTCAACTTCTCCTATTAAACAGCGTCCTGATAAACATTGCAGAAGTACCGGTATATTCGCAAGTACGTAGGTGTTTACCTAAAAAGTATCCTGTCAAGATAGATTCCGCGAAACCTTGAATTGCCGCCTTCCACCCCAAGGGGCGCTATCCGGATGCTGTCCGCGCAGTCACTGACGGGGATAATGAATTCAGTGCGTATTTCCCGCAGGTTCTCGGGTCTTGAAGAAAGCTGGATATCCTTCATGATGACCGCCCATTGGGGCGCTTCCATTACTTCAGATGATGCGTACACTGAATCACGCCACTCTCCGCAGGATACTTCGATACCCGCTGGCGGTCCGGAGCGAAACGAACGGTGGAGTATTGTCAGTTTCAGCGAATCTTGCTCAGTTTCCGGCAAAGGCAGGATAACTGCATCATCCGGACTTGACATCCTGAGCATCCGCTCCCTCGAAAAGAACCAGAAGACCCTTGATTCAGGGTCCGTTTCATCCGGGTATATGCTGCAGAAGTTTCTGTATTCCGAAGGAAGGTCTTCAGCCTCCCATGATTTCTTCTCCAGCCCTCCAAAGAGGCAGAACACCAGGAAGGCTGAAGCAAAGAAGTATTCCGTATATCTGCTTTTCCGCGCAAGGAGGATGATCATGACCACTGCAACTACAATCCATCCGGCGAATAGTGGAATGCAAAACCTGACCGCACTGGGAACCCATTCAGTTACATTGCTGAAGTGTCCGAATATCCGGCTTACAAGCGCGTCGGTACCGTCAGCGTGATTGAACCTGAGCAGCGGATAAGTAAATAATACAGCGGAAATGGCAAGAGATGCCCAGACAAGTATCCGTACACCTTTTCTCTTCATCATAATCGCGAGGGAAGCGAGTAAAACCGGAAGGAGTGGTAGAAGCATCCTTCCAGCCGGTGTCGGCATACCGCTCCAGTTTGCTGTGGTCCAGTAAATAAGTACAAGAAAATAAATCAGGGCCGGGAGACCGAGCCAGATGAAAAGTTTACTGTTCTCCTTTTTCAGAAGAGGTAATCCGGCAAGTCCGGCAAGTACCCATGGCGCCTTCCAGAGCAGGCCGCTTTCAATATCCACAAGTGATGAAGCGGCAGCTATGAGTATTTCCGGTGTTCTGTACAGCGGTTGCAGGAGTATCACTTTTACAAAATCCATATTCCCGTATCGAACCCAGAATATCCGTCCGTCAAGTATCACAAGGTCGAAGAGTAATCCCGCAACCGCAAGGCAGACAAGTGCTACCGGGAGTATGAGTTTTCTTCTGCCTTTCGATTCAATTACGAGCGCCGCAAGTAGTCCTATTGAGATACCGATGAAACGGATTTTAATAAGTATTAGAATGATCGCAGCAGCAATTACCCAGATACTTCTTTTCGATCGTATGGAGGCATAAACAGCTGCGAGGAAAACAGCCATAGCCAACCAGCCCGGATATACAAGCCCGAGTATGCCGCAACCCGGCACAAGGAGAAAACCGAGTACGGTAAGCTGTCTCCAGTTCTTTAAACCTGAATCCCTGAATATCATCGATATCAACAGGAGTGCCGCCATGGCGAATAGAATGTTCATGCCCCTTAAACCCGGTACTGAGAGGACGTATCCTGGTATCATCAGTGCCGGATACAGGCTCTGATGATGGGAGAAATTCTCCAGCGGATCACCTGCCTGAGTGGAAAAAGCACTGAACCTGCCTGTTCCGGTACTGATCAGATCTTCTGTTATGGAGGCGTAATGGGGTTCGTCACCGGTAAATGGAACCAGAAGGAGTATCATCGGAATCAATGGCAATACAGCCAGCACTATTCCGAATTTTCTGGAGGAAATGGCCTGCAACCCGGGAAATATTCCCATCAGACCGCATGCGGCTGAGATAACCTCAAATCCCGGGTCTGCTGTCCAGAACAGCGAAGATACTGTGAAAACCGCCAGAAGATAAACGGATAACCGGGGAATTCCCCCCCTTCCGTACACCAAGGCTGTTATCATCCAGGATAGAGGTACGAGCCTTCCTAAAAGTCCCGGAGAAGGCATGCCGGTGATCCGCCAGATGAAGAATATCAGTATTGAAGAAATCGCGTGGAAGATCATCCCTGATCTGTCTGAAGCGAACCTCCGCAGGCCGTTCAAAGTAAACCCTCCGCAAAATGAAAATGGACAACGGGATGGTAAAAGGGTTTCCATGAGCGGGATATCCGTATTGATACCGGGAATTCAGGTTCTTCTATGATCAATGTATTCTCTCCGGGATAAACAGGAAACGTCCTGTCAGCGGAAGTGACGTACCCGACCGGGCTGGTGTCCCGTACTCCCCCTGCGGAAACCCTGAGCGTCATACAGGCAACATCTATCCCGGGAGCCTGCAGAAGTAACTCCGGCATGCCCAGATTCAGCTCAGCCGGCTCCTTCCATACAACTCCCTCCTCAGACAGAGCTTCCTGCAATACAAGAGAACGACACGCCTTCGTTGAAGGAAGGCCGGAGATTATCAGTACTGCGGAAAGCCCCCCCGCAAGGATAATAGCTCGCCACTTATCATTTTTTACAGGTGAAGCGGCTAGTACGGCTGCTGTAAGCGGAACCATTCCCTCGATTGCTCCTTCGATCAGAACGGCGGCTGCCGAAAGGAAGAAAAGATACCTTGAAGCGACGGAAAGTGAAAAAACGGCTGCGAACGCGATACCCGCTGTTAGCGGCAGAGGTCCCAGACTGCCGCCGAAGGACAGTAATGAAAGGCCTCCAAGAAAAACCACTATGACAGTAACGGCCCGAGGGCCTTTTATGAGGGCTGCCGCGGCAGCGTACAGGCAAACTGCCATCGCTAAGAATGAAAAACCATGTAAAATAAGTACTCCGACAGATACAGATAACGCGAAAACGAGGTTACCTGTACGTATATGTGACATTTTTCAACTCGATGATCTGTTCACTCCTGTCAGGCACCAGATAGAGTTCTTTTACTCCAGCGGCAACCACAGCGGTTATTTCACGCTTCCGCCCGGCATTCAGAAATACTCTTGAGGGAGATCCGCTCTTCGACCACAAGGCGACGGATCCAGGAATATTGCATGATCGAATTAACAATGTAAGTATTCCCTCTTTATCAGGTACGCAAAGGCAGCCGAAACCGCAACTCCCTGTTTTCATGCCCTGCCATCCCGGACCCGCCATAACATTACTTTCCGGAAAAGATTCCAGAGGCCGGTCATTCGATCTCGGATAAGGCATTCTCAGTGGCCTTGGGGCAAGCAGCCGCATAAGGAATTCAGGGGGAAGGGATACATGCTCAATTCTCATTTTTCCGACTCGCAGGAGAGCTGACAGCCTCCATAGCCAGGATCTGCCATTCAGCATACATGATATCCTTGTCCTGAACTCGGTTCTTCTCCAGTAATCCGGCAGGATGCAGTTCCTTCCGCCCAGGAACTTTCTTGTTATGTAGGCGGATGAGTGCAGTTCCCACTGTTCTGCCCGTCTTCTGCTGCTTGAGGCACCCATCATATGTTTTCCAACGGACTCGGGGTCAAGAAGAAATGAATACCCCATTCCTCTGAGTCGAAGGCAAAGATCGACATCTTCGTAATACATGAAGATGTTTTCATCGAACCCCCCGACGTTCTGTAAAGCATCCTTTCTAAAAAGGGAGAGTGCTGCAGTTATGCAGGGAACTTCGGTTGTTTCCCTTTCAGGGCAGGGCTGGAAATGCATGAAATCAAAATCGTAACCTCTCCCGTATTCCGTCATGGCTGCGCCGGCGCTTAGAGTGATGAGCGGCCAGCCCCACAGCCTCACAAGAGGCTGCACCCCTGCTGCGCCAGTGTCATTCTCAAGAGTGCTGAGAAGCTTTTCAAGGGATGATCGCGTGATGGAAGCATCGGAATTCAGAAGGAGAACATACTCCGAGTCGCAGATCGAAAGAGCCCTGTTGTTAGCGTACCCGAAACCGCCGTTCATTCCATTTCTTACGATCTTCGCTCGGGGAAGCATTTCCCTCACAGCATCAACTGTAGAATCACTTGAGGCGTTATCGGATATTACGATATTGCATAGGGGTTCAATACCTCTGATCGTTCTGGCGAGGCTTTTGATCAATCTCAGAGAATTCCATGTAACCACAATGGCTGTGATATTCTTCTTCATAGGCTGCTTGATTCCGGGCAGCATTGTGAAAGACGCCGGTAGAACCTGTCAGTAACCTTCTCCCAGGTCCATCTCTCAAGCACATCCTTCCGGCCCCTTGAGCCCATGGCTCGTCCAAGCTCTTCGTTGTCCAGCAGTATCTCTATCCTGTTCATAAGCGAAGTGGTATCACCCCATGACACGAGGAATCCGTTGTTGCCGTCGCTGATGATATCAGGCATTGCTCCTGACCAGCACCCGATAACCGGTTTTCCGGATATCCAGGCTTCCAGTACCACGATTCCAAAGCAGTCCAGCCTTGAAGGAAGAAGGACGATATCCGCTGCCGAAAGCAAATCAATTCTCTCTTCCCTGCTTACATATCCCGTTAATACCAGCCTGTCACCGAACTCCTCCGCAAGTTTCTTTTCGGAATTTATGTATTCTTCCACATCCGGAAGAACGGGACCGGCAAGGACCAGGGTAAAATCACGTTCCTTTTTCAGAAGGATCCTGCACGCCTGAATGATATTCGCCGTTCCTCTATCCAGTGAGTGCGCTGTCAGACATAGAATAACCGGTCCAGTCACTCCAAGCCGTTCCAATCCTCTTTCCCGGCTGCTACCGGCGAATTCGGCAGGATCTATCCCGCTGCCCGAGATGTGAACCCTTTCCTCCGGGATTCCCATACCCGAGTAAAGCTCTTTCTCAAATCTGCTCTGCGCTACGACAAAAGTGCTGTTCCGCAGAATCTTCTTCTGACAGCCGCTGAAGTAGCGCAGCGCCTTTACTCTTCTGTATTTCTCGCCAACGTTTGCGTGTGGTACTGAAACAAGGCCTTTTCCATGATCTCTGCTATAGCGCCATCCTTCGTAAAGCATGAATGGCATCGCGTTGGCATGAACCAGGTCGAATCCCCTCTCCGCTGAAAGCCAGCGGTGCAGCGAGGGAATGAAAGGATTGGGATAATAGTACCTGTCGGGGCCGCATTCACTTAACCGTCTAAGTACAGCTCGGAATAAATTCTGAAACGGAGGGTGGAAAACGGGGAAACGTTTTATTCTTACACCGTCAATCAGATCATCGCGCTTCAATATGCGGGTTCCTGACCTGGAAACGAACAATGACATATCCCATGCGTCGGTTGTGCAGATGACCGACTCGTGCCCCCATCTATTCCCTGCGATGGCATGTTCCAGAACGTAACGTTCCGCGCCTCCATGATAGGGCCAGGATCTGTGGACCAGATGCAGTATCTTCATTATTCCGATATCCTCCTGTAGAATCCGCAGATGCCTCTTTCTATATTACGCTACTCCTTCCTCCCTGCCGGGGCAGAGAAGCGCCCTGTCACCACGGTACAACTCAACCATAGTTCTTTCTTCAAATCATGCAACCAGGTAGCACATCTCAGCCGGGCTTCGTTCCTTCTTCGAACCATCTTCTCTTCGGAAATGTTTCTCATTGTTTGTCACAAGAACCAGATTATGTATTATTGTTGTTGATGTAATCATAATCTCCATAAATCAATATTTCAAAGATACTCAGGCTTCAATTCCCGGATAACCGGAGTCTATTATTTAAGCTTTGCAGTTGTGCGGGGAATACGGGTTAGCTTTCTTCAGATGCTTCAATACTTGAATACTATTCTGATCGTTAATCAGCTCTTCATATCATTGACAGGGAAGTGCTGGCATCGGTATTATTACTTTAAATAAATTACGGCTGGAAAAAAGATGTTGAGGTTTTTCTGAGCAGTTATCTTGCTCGAAAATCCAATATTCTGGAAATCAATTTTCAATTATCGGCTGCATTCACAAATAGGAGGTAATGATGTTCTGTTCAAAATGCGGAAAACAGCTTGATGAAAATAAAGTTGAAGCCTTCTGTCCGTACTGTGGAGACAGTATAAAAGATACATCTGGAGGAACTCAGGTATATAATACGGCTTCATCCATACCTTATGCACAAGGAGTTCAAATTATCAGAAAGAACGCCCCGGGAGCAGTAGCAGGACTTGTATGCGGCTTGATCGGCATATTTTTCTTTGGTATCATTTTTGGGATAATCGCTATCATATTGGGTAACGGCGCGAAAAAGAAAGTAAAAGAACGACCGGAATTTTATACCGGAGAAGGAATGGGAACAGCAGCTATTGTACTGGGTGTGATTGATTTGGTCTTTTTCTTCTTATTTTTCCTGCCACTCATGGCCGAGTTATAACTAAAAGTTGTGGATGGATGCCACTATTCAAATAGCGTAATATTTGAGTATAGAAGTATATAAAATATACAGATCTACTGAATACACATGAGATTAATAACCGATATGGTACAGTATGGTTTTCCAGGAGGTTGCAATGTATTGTTCCAGATGTGGTCAAAAGCTTCCAGAGAATACTACGGCATTTTGCACATTCTGTGGAAAAGCTTTATCGGAAAAGCATAATCAGACATCGAATAAGTTTATCTCCTACGTAAATCTGGGGTCAGGTTTTAAAGTTACAATAATCAGTGTATCTATTGACGAAACTGCTCGAAATGTTGCTAATATCTTCTTTGAAGAAGGGTATCAACTCGATAGTGGTACACCAGTCAATGGTGTCTACGCAACAGGTAGTTCTCTATGTCGGTTCCTGTTGGGTGGTTTTGCGAAACGCTATAAATTCAATATTAATATCTACTCAAATGCACAGAATACTACGCTGGTATTTTCAAGCGGCATGACAGGTTTCTCAGGTGGACTTCTTGGAGTATCGAGAATGAAAACTGAAACAGAAAGAATTATGAATATATTTAAACACAAACTACGCAGAAGAATATGATATAATCTCACCAGGAATAGCAATACTCATAGACTTTCCTGCGATCAATGCCACCATCAAGGTTCAATCCACTGATAAGGATGATCGATTCAACAGAATCCTGTTTCAGGTTTCCCAACCGCCACAGTGCATGTTCCAGAACGTAACGTTCCGCGCCTCCATGATAGGGCCAGGATCTGTGGATGCAGTATCTTCATTATTCCGATATCCTCCTGTAGAATCCGCAGATGCCTCTCGCTATATCCTGCCAGTCCTTCCTCACGGCTGAGGAGGACATTCTCCGAAGATCATCTACCCTTTCCGGTTCCTCAAGCGCTGTAATTTCCCTGACCCAGCCTTCATGATCGCCGGGATCAAGTTGAACCCCGTCATTCCCTACCGTATCCGAAAGAGCGGCGGCGCTGCTTGAAATAACCGGAGTGCCGCATGCGAATGCCTCAAGCACGGGAAGGCCGAGTCCCTCGAAACTGCTGGGGCAAAGAAGCGCTCTGGCTCCGCGGTACAACTCAACTACAGTTCTGTTGGAAAGGTTCCTCAGTACCCGTACTCCCGGTCCCTCATCAACCGCCACATCCCCCCATCCACCCGCTCCAACCAAAACAAGAGGGATTTTAACGCCCTTATCTCTGGATATTCCGTACACATCCAGGAGAAATGGAATGTTCTTTCTTGGAACGAAGTTGCCCACATGAAGGAAATATCTTCCGGGTTCAAGGTCCAGCTTTTCCATTACTCCTGAGGAGGGCGACCCCGGTGAAAAAATACTGTCCGCAGCTCCTCCAGCGCAGAATACCCTCTCCTGCGGCAGGTCAAAATAATCAATAACCCGCTGCCTGGTCCATTCCGATATTGCCATAACCGAGGAACCACCCTCTATAAGCCGGGCTTCCCTTTCGGCAAATAAAACCGTTTCCTTCGTATGCCATTGGGGATTTTCAAGAGCTGATAGATCGTATACAGTTACTACGGATACGCTTCCGGCGGGATACTCAGTCTGCACGCCACTGTGGTGAAATACCGATCTTCCTCCGGCATATGCGCGGAGCCTTTCGGCCCGTGATCTCTCTTCCCATCGTTTTCGAATGGGAATTCTTCTGAAAAAAGGGATTTTAAGATAAAAAGGAGTTTCAAGGACAAGATCGACCATTTCAGGTCCGGGAACACCGGGATGTGCCGCAGGAACGTCCAGGGGGATAAATTCGATTCCGAACTGCCCGGCGACTTCTGAAATGGCTCCCGCAACTGATAGAAGGTACCGGGCTACTCCACCGAGCGCATGGGGAACTATGCTGAGATCGAAAAGGACACGAATATCTCCTATTGCGAACCACCGTTCATGAGTATCCAGACTGAATCTGCGTTTGAGCCTTCGGGGAATAGTTCCGCATAGAGAGTATCGTAACGGTTTCTATCCTCCTCATCAAAGAGCCATCTATGATAAACTACCACATCTCCCCTCTCCAATGATTCCTGCAGAAGATAATCTTCGTTGCCTGTTTCGGGCAGCCTTGCCAGAAAAGCGTACCTGCGGGAGCAGGAATTTCCTGTTTGGAACCAGGCATACCTTCTAACATTGTTATCGACAGGAACCTCCAGAACGGTACTGCCCGCGGGTATGCTCATGCAGGCCGATGGGATCCTGGTGGACAGCACGCTAAAAACAGGAATCCATAGTTCGAACATGAGAAGCGAAAGAAACAGCAGTTTCCATCTTCGCTTCACAAGAGTTATCCCCATTCCAGCCCCGACAGCGGTGAACAGCCCGGCGAGTATGGCAAACCTGGACGGGGTTCTTATTCCATCCAGTACAGGAAACAGCTGCAGAATCCTGAATGGCAGAGGTATTCCCAGAGGGCGACCGAGAATCCGCAGTTCAGGCCCCAGGGCAAGCAGCCCAAGGCCCAGAATGACAACCGGCAATCTCCATTTTCTTCTTCTCCAGATAAGAATAACAAAAGCTGCCAGAACAGTAAGGCCGGGCGAAACAACACCCTCCGCAGTGTTCGACATCCAGGAGAATCTCGCGGGAATCCCGAATAAGTAGCCTGCGGGGCCAAACGGGGAAGGCAGGATGAATGACTGGGGTTCGGCTGCCCAGTATATCGCTTCCCTCCAATGTGTTGAAGGCGAAGTGATATGCCCGGGAGCTGTAAGGATGAGAATTCCAACCACCGCGGCCGCCAGGCCGGCGCCTCCCGCAAGAATTGCGGTTCTCTTCCAGTTCCCACCTATTATGAAACATGTTGCAGGGAGACCGAGTACCGCGAATATGGCGATAAACGGGCTCTGAACAGCTGCCAGCATAACAATTGCCGCGAAAGCAGCAAGGGTTTTGAGTTTTCCTTTTCTCAGATACTCTCTGCAGAGCCACAGCGAAGCCGGAAGTGTCCAGCAGTTCGCTAACTGATAGTGCTGAAGCAAATGCGCTGTTCTGGAAGGGAGCCATGCCAGCGCGAGAGCTGTGAAGAGAGCTCCGTATCTGTCCGCTCCCCACGATCTCGCGAGAAGCCATCCGAAAATCGCGGTAAGCATTGTGCCAAGCAGCAGCGATAGTGTATGAGAGAGGGCGGGATGCTCTTTTCCAATCCCGATAATCGCGAAAATAAGAGTGTCATGCCACCCTATATGGTCGTATACAAGCGACACTCCTTCCGGTGAATAGATAAGGGGACAGAAACGGGGGTCCTGACCGTTCTGAAGGGCGCTGGAAACCCACCAGAAATGCCATGCCTGTTCATATACATCGGAATCTTCCGTAATCGCGGATTCCCTGTGAGGAATTCCGATTATTCCAGGGGTATCGGACAGGAGAACCAGCATGTAAGGAAGAAGGAGCGCCGGAACAGCGGCAATAAGAAGAAGCGGAAACAGAGTTCTTCGAAGACCGTGGCAGTCTTTATTTCCAGATAACATTCGAGACATATCCATTACCGCTGAAACACAGTGTTCTGCCATCATGGTTTATAACGGCTGGCTCACTCTCAAGCTCGATACGGCCGAGGGTACCTTCTCCCCATACCGTTACCAGCGCTCCCGAGGAGAATTCCGGGCCTTCAAGCTCTGCCGTTCCGGAGAATACCCATGTTACCGGCAAAGTGTTCAGATCCCTCGTGAAACCCTCGGGGGGTTCGTTCCAGGCCGGAGAAATAGAAATACGGTTATCCACATCCACAGGAGGTTTTCGCGCAAGGCGAAGAACTCTTTTCCAGTCACTTAAAAGCCTTTCTTCAGAACCTGTATCCCCTGCGTAGGAAGCTCCCTTGTTCGAGAGGGTATTCCTCAGATCGGGTCTCCTCTCCAGCATGAATACCGCTTCACGGACACCCTGAACAATGCTCTCAGGAGGAACCCTTATCACCGCATCGGATGGGAGGTTATTGAACGATCCGGTTGCTGTTACGATGGATGGTATACCGGCCCTCATCCCTTCAAGAAGGCTGCCGGATGTTTCACCGCATGTCGGATGCCTCAGGTCAAACACGTAATCCAGCGTTCTTATCCAGCCCTGATATTCCCTCTCGTTAAGCCTTCCCGTTCTCCTTATCCATTCCGGCAGTTCATCGGGATATCCTGCGCCTATCAGAACAAGACCCGCGTCCGGAAAATCATTCCTCAGAAGCTCGACAGCCTCAATAAGGCTCTCAAGATTCCTGCCGGGATGATTGGTTCCCAGCATTCCGAAACAGAGGGGAAAGGGTTTCGAGTGTATTTCCAGCTCAGGAAGTGGGCTGAGTGGATGGCCGATGGCCAGAACTCTGCCTTCCGGATAAGACATCCTCACCTTGGAAGCCGCGTATGAATTAAGACATACGGCGGAATGCGACGCATGCAGGGCTCTTCCCAGCAGAGGGTAGCGCTTAAGCTTTCTGTCGTATTCAGCGGCAGGGATATTCCCGACCGAAAGGTCATTTTCCACAGCTTCCGCAGCCGGCCCGTAGCAGAATACAAGTTCCCTCCTGTAGTCCTGCATCCGGTTACTCGCCAGATAGCAGTGTCTTAGCATATGATGAATGACCGTCTCATGAAAGAGAGCGGTTCCGCCAAATCTGTACAATGCCTGGAGCACCGGGAAGCAATGCGGTGAATTGCCGATCTGGAATATTCTGGCAACGGGCAGATTGCCCTCCTCAAGACGGTCAATTGGCACGGTTCTTACACTCGCGGGAAGGGATGAAGGGTCACTTCCAGGTGTACAGGCCACCGTCCAGTCTACGAAATCGATTGTGCTTTCGAGCACTCTCAGAGCATACGTGGCCAGCCCGGTTTCCATCGGGGGCAAAGGTGTTGCCAGAAGCGCTTCGTTCCTCTCCTCAGACATCTCCCCTCCATACTCTTAACCGCAGCTGAACGAGCTGAAGAAACATTTCCATTATGGGAGCTATCCTGACCCACGCGAAAATCCCCTTCCTGTAGCTCTCACATGATACTATGCCTGCCCTGCGGGGAAAGTGGGATACCGGAAGCTGGCGGACTCTGTAACCGCACATTCGCGGCAAGAGAAGAAGTTCAAGGTCAGCAACACTGGAAGATGATCTTAAGCTTATCCTGTCGAAGATCTCACGTCTGAAAAGTTTGAAAGACGCGTCCACATCCTTGAATCCGCCGAAAAAGAATATATATGCAAGGGTATTGTACGCGAAGGAATAGATGAGCCTCATCAGAGGGTCCTTTCTCCTTCGCCTGAAACCGGAGACGACATCTGAATTTTCGCGAACGAGCCAGAGCTTTTCAAGCTCACCAAGGTCAAACTGTCCGTCACAGTCGGTGTAGAATATCCATGTTTTTGAAGATGAGGATATACCTGTTCTTACAGCGCTTCCGATTCCTCTGTTTTCAGTGTGCCTTACAAGTTTTACACCCTGATGTATCCGTGTGAGTTCTTCCGCGATCAAAGCTGTTCTGTCGGAAGACCCGTCATCAATAACGATTATCTCCCATTCAACTCCAAGACCTGATAGAACTTCAATGGCCGTTTCAACCATGTACTCCACGTTTTCTTCTTCGTTGAATGCGGGAAATACTACCGAAATGCCTTCCGGATGCTGATCTTTAATGAATAGCTCCCCCCGCTGAATTTTGTGAACAAAATAATCAAGAAGATAGAAAATACCCCGGGAGGAGCAGGAAGTCTACTGATTGGATGACCAGTGTGAAAGCCTCTATTCCAGCCTGTCGCGGAGTTCGTAAAGGATTTCCAGAGCCCTCCTTGGTGTCAGTGAATCCGGATCTATCTCCCTGATATGCTCAAGCACCGGATTGCTTTCTTCGACCTCAGGCTCTTCAAAACGGAGTTCAAGCTGGCCTTCTCCTGCTCCTCCCGACATAAGATGTTTGCCGGCCTCAAGATCAGAAAGAACCTTTCTTGCCCTTCTAACGACCTTTGAAGGCACCCCGGCCATCGAAGCGACGTGTATTCCGTAGGATTCATCGGTGCTTCCCTCTTCAATACTGTAAAGAAATACTACTTTTCCGCCGGAATCCTTCACTTTCACGTTCACATTTTCGACTGCTGCCAGAAGGTTCGCCAGAACTGTCAGCTCGTGATAGTGGGTGGCGAATAGAACAAGCGGCCTGTGTTTTTCACTGTTGTGCAGATACTCCACCATAGCCCAGGCAAGTGATAATCCATCGTAGGTGCTTGTTCCTCTGCCGACTTCATCAAGAATGGCAAGGCTTGCGGGGGTGCTTGAATTCAGAAGCGCGGCGGCTTCCGCCATCTCGACCAGAAATGTAGACTGGCCCCTCGTTATGCGGTCAGATGACCCTATCCTTGTAAATATTCTGTCTACAGGTGAGTAAATCATCGATTCGGCCGGAACGAAGGAACCTGCCTGCGCCAGGATGAGAAGGAGAGCCGCCTGACGGAGGTAAGTTGATTTTCCGGCCATATTGGGGCCTGTCACAAGAAGTATGCGTCTCCCCTGGTTTAGTTCGATGCTGTTTGGAACACATTCGCCCTGGGGAAGTATCTCATCCAGTACAGGATGCCTGCCGTTCCTGATGGAAATCCCCGGAATGTCCGACAGTTCGGGCCTCACGTAACCTCTATTCATCGCAATCGTACTGAGCGAGGCCAGCACATCGAGCCTCGCGAGCATTCTGCCGGCGTTCCTTATACCGTCTATACTCCGGGCGACTTTCTTCCTCAGATCGGAGAATATCTCCTGTTCAATTCTTTTGATCTCATCTCCGGCTCTGAATATCCTGGATTCGACCTCTTTCAGGTCGGGGGTTATGAAACGTTCCGCATTAACGAGTGTCTGCTTCCTTATGTAGTGTTCCGGAACCTTCTCTAAATGGCTGTTCGACACTTCTATATAGTAACCGAAGACCCTGTTGTTCCCTATGGTCAGATTCGGGATACCGGTCTTCTGCCTCTCCTCGTCCCTCCTGGATCCTATCCAGTCATGACCTCCTGCGTGTATGGAGCGGTATTCATCAAGCTCCCTCGAAACACCTTCCCTGACTGCACCGCCGTCGGTAAGCTTCGCCGGTGGCTCATCCACAACAACCGAGTCTATCAGCCTGCCCGTTTCCTCCAGGAGATATGATGATGCCATTCCGGACAGCATCCGGGAAGATGAATCTTTCAGAATGCTGGAAATCTCCGGAAGCCTTGCGATTGTATCCGCTACCGCTCTGAGATCCCTGGGTGATGAACGAAGTGTGCCAAGTTTTCCGGCCTGACGCTGCAGGTCAGCAGTGCCGTCAAGGATTTCTATCAGTTCCGAAAGGGTTCCCTTTGTTTCCATAAGCCATTGCAGCGCGTCGTATCTCTCAGATATTTCATTTCTGTCCCTTATCGGAGAGGAGAGCCATTTGCGCCATTCTCTTGATCCAGCCGGTGTTTTTGTATGATCGGTGATATTCGACAGTATACCGGATTCCTCCCCCGGTAACGCTTCTGTAATGTTCAGCGAACGCGCGCTGCCCCTGTCGATTATGAGGCTGTCCTCCCGCCTGTACATACCACTGAAACAAAGATGGGATACATCCATTCTCTTGGTATCTCTCACGTAGTTTAAAAGGGCGCCAAGCGCTGACAGAGCAGGGCTGTCAATTTCCATGCCAAGACCTTCAAGAGCTGAAATATCGAGTATGGACTCTACGCTGGATTCAGCGGTATCCGAATCGAATTTCCATGGTTCCAGTTCGGTAATCTCGCAACCGGCAGGCGGTTCGATCTTTTCGCCCTCAGGCAGAAGTATCTCTGAGGGGGCTTTTCTGGCGATTTCCACAGGCAGAATATCACTGTTCATTTCAGTGACCTCTATCTCGCCGGTCGAGAGGTCGCAGAATGCGAGACCTCCCCTCTTTTTACCGGTCACAGCTGAGCAGAGGAGAATTGTTCTGCGTTCATCCAGAGCCGAACCGCTTACAAGAGTACCGGGGGTTATTACTTCTATCACACCCCGTTTCACAAGACCCTTCGCCTTTGCGGGATCTTCGGTCTGTTCGCATATGGCCACTCTGTGCCCCGCTTTGATGAGTTTTGAAAGGTAACCGTCCAGAGCGTGGTACGGGAATCCTGCAAGTGGTATCTTTTCACCGGACTCCCTGCTTCTTCCCCTTGCCGTAAGCGTAATTCCAAGGACTCTTGAAACAGTTTTTGCGTCTTCAAGAAACGTCTCGTAGAAATCACCCATTCTGAAAAGGAGTATCTCGTTCCGGTGCTTGTCCTTGATCTCCAGAAACTGCTGCATCATCGGGGTTTTCATGATTCCAGCAGTTCCATTGCACTCTCTGCAAGATCAAGCGGCAGTATTCTCTTCCTGCATATCTCACTGCTGAGCGGGCAGGAATTGCCTCCATGCCTGTGACACGGCCTGCATCCGATGTCGCTGACCATATAGTTGCCCTTTCGATCCTTTCTCCAGAAACCCAGCGAGGGTGATGTGGATGTAAATACCACCAGAACCGGAATGCCCAGCGCTGACGCCAGATGTGCAGGACCTGAATCCGGAGAGATCAGCAGATCCAGGGTTTCAATTGTGTCTATAAGGCCTTCGACTCCATTAGCGCCACAGTAAACACCGATATTTCCCCTGCCGGTTGATTCAGCGGTTCTCAGTATCATTTCCTTATCCTCCGCACCGCCGAGAAACACGATATCAGCGCCGTGCAGATCCACAAGAATCCTTGATGTTTCGGAAATGACAGAGGAGGGTATTGATTTGATGTACCAGCGGCCTCCTGTTACTATTCCGATTCTCAGTCCTTCTGAACCTGTATCACCACTTTTCTCAAGTTTGGGATCCGGGGCGTTCTCGAAACCTGCGGATCGCATGAATTCCCAACTGCGCAAGGGCATTGATTCAGCCCTCTTGTCCATTACCATTTTTCTCAGCTTCCTGTCCATCCGGAATCTACCTTTTACCCGTCTTCCGGCGGTCGCTATTCTGGAAGTGATATTATTCTGAAGATCTACTACGAAGTCCGGTGATATTCTGTTAATGAGTTTCCTCAGATCGAGGGGGCCGGTATCCTTCCCGAAGAATACCGGCTGGATCTCACCCGGCATTCGCGAGACCACCGGTTCATATTGCTCCGATGTAACAAAGAAGACTTCGTAATACTTATTAAGTTCCGAAGCTGCAGGCTGGGCAAGAACAACATCACCCAGCGAATGCAGACGGATAACTGCCGCGCTATTTACCTGCGAACTGCATGTCATAGAGTAGTCTGTATCTGCCATTCATTTTGAGTAATTCAGAATGCGTTCCGCTTTCAACAATTCTGCCTTTATCGATATAGAAAACCCTGGTCGCTTTTGTGATAGTGCTGAGCCTGTGGGCTATTATCAGCGAAGTCCTGCCCTCAATAAGCCCGTCAATTGCCTTCTGCACCTGACGTTCGGAATGAGTATCCAGAGCGGAGGTCGCTTCATCGAAGATAAGAATATCAGGATCCTTCAGAACTGCCCTTGCAATCGCCAGTCGCTGTCTCTGTCCGCCGGATAACCTGGCGCCTCTCTCCCCTATTATCGTACTGAAACCCAGGGGCAGCTCCTCTATGAACTCAAGAGCGTTAGCTACCTCTGCTGCCAGCCTTACTTTCTCCAATGGGATGCTTTCTTCCCCGTACGCAATGTTGTTCCTTACCGTATCGTTGAAAAGGACTGTCTCCTGTGTGACCACACCAAGGTTCTTTCTCAGTCCTTCAAGGTCGATAGTTCTAAGATCACTGCCGTCTATCAGAATTGAACCGGAATCAGGATCGTAGAACCGGGGAATAAGGTCGGCAATCGTACTCTTGCCTCCCCCGCTTGGTCCTACCAGCGCAATTATTTCACCTTTCTCGAGAGAGAATGATACATCTGTCAGGACAGGTATCCCGCTTTCGTAGCTGAAGCAGACGTCCCTGAACTCTATACTGTCATGAAATGAATCGAAGCGTACCGGATTCAGAGGCTGTTTTATCGCCGGTTCTCTGTCCATAAGATCGAAAACCCGCTCTGCTGAAGCTAAACCGGTCTGTATCCTGCTGTTCGCATTGCTTATGGTCTTGATCGGTTTCATCATAGAGAGAGCCGCAGCGAGGAAAACAAGAAATCTCCCCGTAGAAAGGGAACCTCCGGCGAGGATCGCGCTGCCTCCATACCACATTATGAAACCACTTGCTATTGAGCCCATGATCTCAGTAACCGGGCTTGCGAACGCTCTCTCACGCTGAAGGGATGTTTCGGTCTTCCTGTGAACATCCAGAATATCGGCAAATCTGGAACTTTCAAATTTCTCCATCGAAAAGGCTTTGACAATTCTGATACCGAATATCGTTTCCTGGAGAAGCGCTGAGAAATCCGACAGTTTTTCCTGTGAGTAATGGGTCTTTTTCCTGAGTCTCTTGCTCAGTATCAATATGAAAAGCATTGCAGGAGGGAAAACAAGAAGAGTCATAAGAGCAAGACGCCATGAAGCCAGGAGCGCGAGCGCCAGGTAAACAAGAAGAAGCACAACCTGTCTGGGAACGCTCATCATCATCTCGGTCATCGCCCAGTTCATGTTCCCCACATCGGAGGTGAACCTCGCCATTACATCCCCCGACCTGGCGGATGTGTAAAATCCCATATCAAGTCGCAGCAAATGGTTGTAGAGACTGCCTCTTATACTGGCCACGACACCCTGTTCCGCCCTTGAAAGGAAAAATACCTGCATGAAGCCGAGAAAGTTCTTCATCAGCACTATGAATATAAGCCCGAGGACTATAGCTATCAGTACCTGCTGCGGATCCGATTCTCTTAAACTGTCCCTCACCCCTTCTACAACATCTCCACCTGCGGAGATAACCCCCTCCGGACTGAATGAGAGCATTTCCGAACCCATCCTGCTGAAAGCCTCGCCTGTATTCTGCCTGAGCGCCGGAAGGAAATCGCTCATATCCTCAACTGCGGTATTCCTTGCGAAAACATTATCAAACAGAGGCAGGATCATACCCAGTGAAGCGCCACTGAAAATAGCGAAGAGCACCATGCATAGCATGGCCCCTGTCATCCACTTCCAGTAGGGGCGAAGATACGATAATATTCTGAATATGGTACTTTTCTTTTTCATGGTAGACACTATCTTCACCAAATATCATGTTCAGGTCAAGTAATGAAGGCTGGAACAAGACAGGCGGTATCGGGTATATTATCTGTGAAGATACTGATTGCCGACCCCAGGCGCCGACTCCAGGAAGGTGTATTTTGACTGGAAGAATTATAACAGCCAAACGTACGGAAAAAGATTCAAGATCCGATTCCGAACTTATGATTGACCTCTGCAAAGGCGATGAAGAGGCCTTTTCTGAAGTAATCAGAAGATTTCAGGCTCCGATTTACTCAATGCTGATAAGGATGCTCGGAAACGAGGAAGATGCCCACGAAATGCTCCAGCTCACGTTCTGCAGGGTTTACAGGTACAGAGACAAATTCGATACCGACAGGAAACTGGTAAACTGGATATTCACAATCGCCAGCAATCTGGCAAAGAAGGAATGGCGCAGAAGGTCAAGATGGATAAATGTCCCGCTTGAACATGTCAACCTTACAAGTTCAGGCAAGACTGCGCCGCATTACAATGCCGGAAGAATTGAACTCAGGGCATCGATAGAGGAAGCAGTTGACAAGCTGCCTCCCCATTACAGAGAGCCGTTCATTCTAAGAGAACAGGAACAGATGTCGTACGAAGACATTTCGGATGTCCTCAATATCCGCCTTGGAACTGTAAAATCAAGGATTAACCGCGCCAGGACAAGACTGAGGGATCTACTGGATCATGTATGGGAAGAGTGGAAATGAACTGTTCAAATGCAGTAAAAATAATAAGTCTTGTTATCGATGGAGAAGCTGCTGAATATCAGAAAAGGCTTCTTGATTTCCATCTGATGGGCTGCGGTTCCTGCAGAAAAGCTATGAGCATGTGCAGGGATATTTCGGAGATAGCCGGAAAACTACCCGCTCCGCCCCCTTCTCCGGATCTTGAAAAGAATATCAGGGAAATGCTTCATAGCACCGCCGATATCAGGCATTCGGATCACGGGTTCCGCAGCGCATTTCTGGCGCTTCCCGCTGTTGCCGCTCTTCTGATCTTCGCCCTCGCGATACTTCCTCTTTCCGGCGATCAGGAATCGATTACTGAACCTTCAGGCATCGAAATGGCCATACACGAATCCAAGAACGCTGACATCCGGCTTTCTTCGAAATCGGGCATCAGGACAGCTCCTTTCTCTGAATATTCCAGGCAGGCGAGCCTGATTTCCTTCTAGGTGATAATGATCCCGTTTCTTATTGCAGTTGCAGTGCTCGCAGCACCTGCCTCCCTGATGGATCAGGTACTTCCGGTAAGAATCGAGACCTCATCCGGTGCGATAGAACTCTCCACAGCGGTTGCGATTTCACCCAACCATGCCGTAACACTCTGTATATTTTCCCCGGATGATTCCGTGACCGTAGAAACATCTTCCGGGATACTTTATCCTGATTCCTTCATTGTATCACCGGATCTGGGTATGGTGATAATGACTTTTTATGAAGAGATCTTCGACAGCTATCAGATCCCCTCCGATGTAATACCGGATATAGGAGAGACACTTACGATAATCGGCCATGGATTAACCGGTGTGCTTGCCGTGGAGGGCAGAGCAAGGGAACAGTGCCCGGACGGATCATTTCTTCTAACTTCCGATCTCAGGGACGGTCTTATGGGTGCCGCGGTCTTCAACGACAACGAAGAGTACGTTGGAATCATCACGGGAATAATAAGGCCGGATCGACAGTTCCAGGAAACCGACAACAGGGATTATCTTGTTCTTTATCCCGCTCAGATCTGGTACATGTGGTCAAAACTGGTTGTTCTGTCCGAAGAATACACTGAGTATTCCTTCGGTGTAACCGCTCTATCAAGCATATCCCTTACATGCTCCAGACCTTCGGGAATTCATATTGTCTCTGTCTCCACAGGAAGCATAGCCTGGGAGGCTGGATTGAGGCCTGGTGATCTTATAACACATATAAATGGCACTCCGGTTTATCATCCCGAAACCCTTCGAGGCCTCCTGATCCTCTCAGATGATACTCTCCAGGCCACAGTACTCAGGAGCACATTCGAGAGAAACATCCCGATTACGCCATTTGAACAGAATTGAACAGAATCTGCAATCAGCTTTCTGAAGGATACGGATCAGTCTGTCCATTTCCACGCAATCCAATACAGAATGTGAAGCATCCATAACTCTTCATGGCAAACACAATAATATAGAATATTACGAAAAATCAGTATGCCCTTTGTGTGAGCGTTAAGATCAAACGTTCAGGCTATATACAAAATATATATTTTATACAGGCAAGATCAGTATTGGAAATATATTGGAATATCACCATTGACACTATCGAATTCATCTTCAATATTCTGGTTTCACACTGAATTTAAGGAGGATCTTTATGAGAAATCTTGCTTGCCTTCTGTCCGTTCTTCTGCTAGGAGCCTGCGTGGCTACGGCTGGTATAACCTTCTACACGGATCAGACTTCCTTCGAAACCCTCTATCCCGGTCTTACGAAAGAGGACTACTCGAACACAAACGTGCCGGTGGATGATATGGGATTTGTCACGGGGCCCTTCAACAGCCTGACCGATAATAAATGTTTCTCCCCCGGTGATATTGTGGAGGGAATATCCCTTGATAATGATACAGGCAGAGAGAATGTTGTCGCTACTCCTCCCATAATGGGGCTGCTCAATGTGGCAGTGGGTCCTCGGCACCTCGATGTAGCCCTGTACTCGTTCAGCGTTCCCGTAAATGCGTTCGGAATTTCTGTACTCATGCCCATTGCGCCCGGCGTTTATGATATAAATGTGTTCGGAGCCAGCGGTTCTCTTGGCACTTCGGTTGTGATTGTCCCTCCCAGCACGCCTGCCGGTGTATTCTGGGGAGTTTACTCCGATGAGGATATCACAAAGATCGCATTCGAAGCGCAGCCTGGCTTCTTCGGTATATTTTTCACAAAAGCCCAGTTCGGAGCGCTTACGGCACTTGATAATTCAACCTGGGGTTCTATAAAGAATTCGTTTTAGGAGCGTGTCCGACACATTGAGGGGGCCGGGCTTCGTGTCCGCCCCCGGCTATGCAGGGCAGTATACTCAATCGGAGTATGGTGGCACGTAATCAGATTGTAATTGAATCATATGCGGTCAATTTTTTAGGAAAGGTTGATTAACATGGTTAAGTATATAACAATATTTGTATGTTTGGCTGTTTTTGCTGTATCCCTCAGCGCTCAGACCGATAACGCCATATTTTCGCAGACTTATGTTTTTGAAAATATGCGAGGTATGCTGTCGGCGGAGATATTGGCTGATGATTTCGTGCCGGAGTTTTCCGGAGATGTCAACTATGTTGTACTCTGGATGGTGCATACACAGGGACCACCCGCAAACATCTTTCTGAGCATCACTAAAGACAACGGAGATAATAACCCGAATACGGCAACTCCGGTAACCTCCGGGCTTTCACCTGCTACCCATGTTGATACCGGAACCGAATGCCTTGGGAATCCTGTTTATCAAACCACCTGTACTCTTCCGAGCGCCGCATCAGTTTCTGCCGGAGAGACTTACTGGCTTGAGGCTAAAATGCCATCGTTCAACTCGTTCTGGTGTGCTCAGCAGCCTCTTGTCTTCGGTTCAACAATGTGGGTTTACCACATGGATCAGTTTGTGACTACGATGTTTTTGTATCAGCAAGAATTTGATTCTTTCTTCGAGCTGCATGACTTGCTTGCCCTTGAAGGAAATAGCTGGGGAGCTATAAAAGCATCCTTTTGAAAATGGTCGAATTGTAAGATTGACCGGGAATCAGCGGAGTCTTATAAGGTAAGATGAGTGGTTCAGTCATTATCATAATAGCTCATCTCACAAGTACATACACAGCTTCCTTATCAGGAGCACAGATAACCGCCCGTTGTCCGTCATTGCTTACGTCAATGCCGGAGGGCAGACCGAAATCCATCGTTTTCAGTTCAATCTGACCACTCTCGGCAACAATGACCATTCCGGTTCCCGGACATGCGGCATATGCGAAGCTGCCATCGGGCATCGCGGCTGCGGCGGTTGGGATTGCAGGAAATGTGATCATCTTATAAAGTGTGCAGGTTTCGGATTTAATGAACCAGAGTTCATTGCTGCCGTCAACAATCGCGCAGATGTAGCCTGAAGGCCCGGGAAATAGGTCGTGCACATCACCTGGAACGGTAACACGTCCTATCTCAGCCCATGTGTCGGTATTGTATCCGATAATAAGGTTGTTACTGCCGTCAGCTATGTAGAGAGCTCCGTTATCAGCCAAAGCGATACCTTGACAGTCCTTTACGGCATAATCCTGTACAACTGATACTTTCCCGGTTGCCAGGTCAAGCATTGCAATACTGTCATTATCCATGGAAACCCATCCTGCATCGCTCCCTGATGATACCGAAACGAAACTGCAGCCGGTACCGATATTTATGGGGTTTTCAAGGACCGCGCCTGAAAGTTTCACAGGGTAGAGAAGGGAATCCGTCAGAACGTATCCGAAACCATTTACGTCGCTGTCGGCGATGTCATCTATCTCCAGCCCTAGATCAAAAACGGATTCGTTTTTCCCGTTAACGATGTCAATCACGGCAAGGCTGGTTCCCGCGGCGACAAGAGCAATATCGTAATCGATCATGCATTTGCATATGGAGGGTGAGCCTATGCTGCCAAACGCTATCTCGGCATCGATTTCTGCGGGATAAGCAGGTACGGAGGGCTCAGAATCGAAAATACATGATAGCGAAGCCAGCGCCCATAAAGATACAACTGTCAAAATAGTAATACGTAAGAAGGGTCTGATTCGCCTAATCATCAATGCAGCCTTTTTCAATGCTCCTGCCTTCAACCTGTAACCTGTACCCTTACATCGCGCCGGCGGGGACGATTATCATGATCCACAACAATTATCTGCTGCCATGTTCCGGTCAATACTCTGCCATCCACGACGGGGAGCGTAATGCCGGGACCCATAAGGGAAGCTCTCATGTGTGAGAATCCATTGTCATCACCCCAGGTTTCTGAATGACGGGATCTGATATTCCTTGGAACCATCTTTTCAAGCAGTTCCTTCATATCCTCAACCAGTGCCGGTTCGTGCTCAATTGTGGTAACGGAAGCCGTTGAGCCGATTACTGTCACAGCGACAAGACCATCCGCTATTCCCGAAGCCGATACAGTGGACTGAACCTCACCTGAAATGTCGACTATATCCGAAAACCCCGCTGTCGATACCGTTATCGTTCTACCATGAACCATTCGTCTTTTCCCTTTCTGCCGTGCCTTTACGGCCTTCTTGGCGCCGGGGTTTAAGCAGACTCCGGATGCCTGAAGTACACGGTCATTGCTGCTCCTGTAATGCAAAATACTATTCCTGTAATTTGAAGGGGAGTGAGTTTTTCCTTCAGTACCAGAACGCCCAGGATGACACCGAGCACAGGGGCAAGGCAGAAGGCAATGGTCATGACGGAGGAAATATGTCCGTGTTTCAGTCCGGTATACAGAAACATTATCCCAAGACCTCCTGCAAGCACACCCCCTCCAGCCGCGATAAGGATAATTGGTTTTGCCCCGGCGCTTTTCAATTCGCCCCAGTAGGGATACGAAAGGAAAGTCATCAGCATAAGGCTGAATAGTGTTCTGATGGCTGTTCCCATAACGGGAGTCAGATTTCCAAGCCTTATGCCTGTTTTTTCCATTAATGAGCCGACTGCCCAGCAAACAGCCGTAAGCACTGCGTAAAATTCAGCCTGCAATTCGAATTCCTTTCAGAAGAAGTTCAGGAGCATATCCTACTCTCTGCCGTTGAAGCAGTATGTACAGAGTTTATCCGCGGACAGCCCGATGGCCTCAATGAGATCATCAAGCCTCTGGTAGGAAAGAGATGTAAGCTGGAGCCTTTTTCTAATTCGCTCTATCATCTCCGCGAATTCGGATGAATCGGGATCGAGATACACCTGCGGGACCACATCCCCGGTTCCCTCAAGTTCCTTTATGGCCTTTCTGCCTGCAAGGTCCATAATTGAACGGGATCTGGAAAAATTGAGATACTTGCAGCCAAAGACCAGTGGCGGACAGGCCGGCCTCATGTGTATCTCAGCTGCTCCGGCATCGAACAGTCTCTTAACGGTATCCTGAAGCTGTGTGCCCCTTACTATGGAATCTTCACAGAAGAGGAGGCGCTTGTCCTGGATGAACTCACGGATAGGAATGAGCTTCATTCTGGCAACAAGATCCCTCTGATCCTGTTTCTGAGGCATGAAACTCCTCGGCCAGGTAGGCGTATATTTTACAAATGGTCTGCGGTAAGATATCCCCGTATAATTTGCGTATCCGACTGCATGCCCGGTTCCTGAATCGGGAATACCGGCGACGATATCAACCTCTATATTTTCACGCCTGGCGAGACACTCTCCGCATCGGTTCCTCACATCCTCAACGTTTATTCCTTCGTATTGCGAGGCTGGAAACCCGTAGTAGACCCAGAGAAATGAACATATGCGCATCTTCTCCCCGGGATCCTTCTGCCGTTCGACCCCCTCTGCCGTAACCAGTACTATCTCTCCGGGGCCGAGTTCTTCTGTGAATTCGTACTCAAGGTTGGGAAAGGCACAGCTCTCAAACGTCACTGCCATACCATCACTCTTTTTCCCGATGGATATCGGCGTCCGCCCCAGCCTGTCTCTTGATGCGTAGATACCATCATCCGTAAGAAGAAGAACAGAAGAGGAACCATCGATTGATTCCTGTGCTCTTGCAAGGCCTGCAGTGAATGAATCCTCCTGGTTTATCAGCATCGCAACGACTTCTGTGGGGTTTACTTCGCCGCCTGTCATCTCGGTGAAATGCCCTGATCTGTCCCTGAATACCCCTTCCACAAGTTCGCTTATGTTATTGATCAGGCCTACTGTAACTATTGCGTATTTACCGAGATGCGAACCTATTATCAGCGGCTGATCTTCGTAATCGCTGATAACCCCTATTCCCATATTTCCATTCATATCAGCTACATCATCCTCGAATTTGGATCTGAACTGGGCGTTTGTGATATCATGGATTACCCTTTGAATTCCCCCGGCGCTCTTAACTGCCATCCCCCCGCGCATGGTTCCGAGATGAGAGTGATAATCGGTTCCGTAGAACAGGTCAGAGGTACAGCTGTTCTTTGAGACAACACCGAAAAATCCACCCATGAAAACTCCTCAATCCTGTTTTATGAAAATATCCTGCAGTCCGGTCGGTTGCCTTAACCCATCAAGTATAAACAGATCCGCATAGCGGTGACTACCTGCTCAGGATGATGAATGGCACCGTTACCGAACCGGAATCGTAAACTCCTGCTGCTGTATAGAGTCCCCCTGGTACTCTGCTGCCGCTCATGTTCCTGCAGTCCCAGACTACTGCTTCGCCTGCCATGACACTCGATTTACCGAAGTTTGCCACCTGTCTTCCGGAGATGTCGTAAATCGCAAGACCATGAAGAGATGTCATCTCCGAAGAGCGGAAGAGCTCGATGGTTACATACTCCGATGCCGGATTCGGGAAAACGCTCATGGCGACTGAACCGGAAGGCTCCATCGTTGTGCCTATACCAACAGAATAGAGGTACGCGAAAGCTCCCATTAGATTCGGTCTTGTCCCAATGCTCCCGGAAGGAGGAAATATCTGAAGCGTTCCTGTATTTGAAAGAGTTGATCTCAGCATTGCCGGTGTAAGTGTATTCACCGGGTTGCCGTTGGCCACCCAGTAGCCGACACAGCAGGCCGCGGCGCCGGCCACCATCGGGGAGGCGCTGGACGTGCCCGAAAACCCCGAGGCGTAGTAGTAGTTCACGCCCATACTGCTGTAGAGGGTTCCGTATCCTGTTGTCACTACATCCTCTCCCCAGCCATGGGAAGTAAATCTTGAACCGTAATTTGAATAATAAAGCCTAACCAGATCACCGCTCGTGTATGCGCCTCCGGCACCGACAATTATCGCTCCGCTGTCACCAAACCATGGCATTGGATCCATATCAACGCCGCCGCCGTTAACAGCATTCCCTCCGGCTTCCACAACATGTATACCGTTGGATACGGCATTCTGAATGGCGGCGTATACGGCATTATACTGCTGCGCGTTGGGAGAAGTAGCGCCCCACCATTCAATCGGCACATAATCATTTGATCCGGAAACGTACTCCCACTGCTGTTCCAGCAGTATCACATCTCCTGCGGACAGGTTTGATATGGCCACGATGAGCGCCCCGGGCACGTTCCATCCCGGTGTGGGATTACCATAATACGTACCGCAGGTTTTAATGCCTGCGGCATGACAGATTCCTGTTGTGCCCCAGCCGTTAAAGTCGGATACCATCTCGCCGATAACTGCTGTGCCATGATTATTATTACTGAAAGGGTCCTGCACGAAGCTGTTTATCTGTGAACCCGGAGCTTTGGTCAGATCTGCATGGTTGTAGTTCCAGCTGTATTCCAGGTCGCAGACCGTTACTCCGGTGCCGTCACCTCCAGACTGTGTCCAGGCGTAAATGGCATCGATTCCGGTGGGAGTGAACGAAGCAGCTTTCAGGTAACCCTGCATCCCCTGATAATTCGGTGGCTGGGGAGGGAGCTGTGGAAGCGGCACCGGTATTGCGCTGATGATCCCGGGAAGCCCCTGCAGTATCACCGCGAACTCCCATACATTTATATCACCCTGGAATCTGAGCCTGTAAATATTGTTGAGATTGTAGATATCTTTGCCTGTTAGCTGTTCCCCCCTCAACTCCATTTCATCAACTGCTTCCTCTGAGATCGTTGATATCCTCTCCCACTGGTAACCATCCGTAAGCTCAAGCACTTCTTCAAGACCATCCAGAGCTCCACTATCAGAAAGATCTACAAGCGTTCCGGATCGGAGCCTTACGGCGGAATCCTCTGTGAACATCACTTCGATAAGATCATCTTCACATGTGTATTTTCCCTCTGCATTTCCGGCAGAAGCAAGCAGAATCAGAAACGCAAATAGAAAAGCGCTGGCGTAATAGCCCATTTTCAGCCTCCCCCTTCTCAAACTCCATATGTACACTGTAACAGCCACATTTACAGAGATAATAACATTCTGAACGAATGTCCATAATCAGTTTTTCTCCGGGATAAGGCGCAGTAATAGCGAATGTAGGGTTCCGTATTCAGCGGTTATGAATATCTTCAAAGCAACGGAAGTGACATTGATCTTTACGGGACAAGACTCTGGGTGAATGACTGGAACGCAGACGGACACTTAGATCTCATTGTAAGTGATTTCGAAGGCTTGGATACGGCGGTTATACAGGGATCGAACATGAAGCAGGCTCCGAGCTTAACTCCGATTGTGAAATGAGCATATCTGGAAGTCCGACATATGGATACTTCACTGTGAATGTTCTTCTTGAGGCAGGCAGCGATGTGCAGTTACGGATATACTCCGCTGACGGAAGAATTGTATCCGAATCCGAAACCGCTCAGTTCACTGCTGGCAGGCACAGTATCGACATGGATATTTCCGGTGAACCGTCCGGTATATACTTCGTTCAGATCGATACCGGAAGCATAATCCTGTCAGAAAGTATGGTTCTGCTTCCTTAACGAACTGGAATCAGTACACAAAAAAGGGCAGCTCAATGAGCTGCCCTTCTCTCTTTACAGAGATAATCGGCGTTAACGCTTATCGTGAGCGAAATCTACTCTAAGGCTACGTCCATCAAGTTCTGTATCGTTCAGAGCTTCCGCGGCTGCGGTTGCTTCTGCTTCGGTATCAAAAGTAACGAAACCGAAACCGCGAGACCTTCCGGAATCACGTTCCTTGATGACCTTTGCTTCCGTAACGGTACCGTACGGTGAGAAGGTTTCCATAAGTTCTTTATCCGTGGTTCCCCACGAAAGTCCGCCAACAAACAGTTTGTTATTCAAGAATAACTCCATTCCTGAGGGTTCATACCCTCCATCCCCGGACACTCAGGTCCGGTGCTTCGGATTATCCGAAGCTTACTACCCGGTATTACAACCGGCTGCTGCAACCGGAATGGTCGCATATGGATATCAGAATGTCCTGATAATAGGGGGAACACAATTCTCAGAAATGAGTCGAGTGGAACCTAACCAATTCTCAAAGACACTGAATCACGGTTTGTAATATAGAGATACGCAGATTCATGTCAAGGATTGTATAACTATTCAAATAAACCGCTTCAATTCAGATTCAGCGGAATACCACTGCACAGAGAATACCAGGTTGTCAGTGAACACATGTTCTTTACATAATCACATTTGCGGGTGATCTTCGTATCCCCTGTTTTAGACGAGTAAAGTACCTGGTTCTTAATGCTCACTGATCAGTATGAAAGCGGTTAAGATGAGAATATCTGAATACACCAAATTCCTCCGATCAAGGAATGCAGATGATAACGCACTGAATTCCGCCCTTGAAACTGTGAAGGATTTCGAGGAATACCTCACTAAGACAGACAGAGATATCGATTCAGTTCAAATTCATTCCGTTAAAGATTATTTCACCGCTCTTATAGCAGACGAAAAGAACACAATGCAGCGGTTCCGGGACCTTGCCAGATATTTCTACGTGACGGGACAGAATGAAGTGTACATCTATATAATTTCTACCATCAGCGGAAGGGAAGTATTCGAATCCATATCGGAGAAACTTGTATCAAAGAAAGATACTGACTGCAGAGACAGGGTGTTTGATGGTCTTGAGGCTCCCCCCCTGGGTTCACCTCCCGATACATATCCCGGAAACACCTGTCTGCTCGCGAACAGGCTTATGGAACTTGGCTCGGACACCTGCCATGAGGTTCTGGCTGACAACCATCATGGAATACCCCATGACAGCTTCCAGAAGCATCTGCAATGGTTTGAGGAATCCGATTCTATCGATAGTTTCCTCAAGAGAGTCCATGTGGAAAGGATCAGGATTCTGCAGCAGCACCTCGACGATGGAAAGGCATGGTTCGAGCAGGAAATCACACCGGAAGTCATTGAGCTGGTCAAAGGTAATCAGGAAATTCTGTCTGCAGTCCGCGATGGAAAATACCTTTACGTCACCAAGATCCCGTATTCTCCCAAGGATTGGTTGAAGGAGACGGACAGCCTCATGAAAAGATATTATGCATGCCACTGTCCCCTCGCCAGAGAAGCCATAATAATGAACGGTCCGGACATACCCATGGATTGGTGTTATTGCAGCGGAGGTTTTCAGAAGCTGATGTTCGATGTCGTATTCGGTGAATCCACCCATGTAGAGGTACTTCAGAGTGTTCTGGCTGGAGATCCTGTATGCAGGTTCAGAATTTCACTGCCTGAAAAGATGATACCTGATGATGCATCATCTATTTCTTCCTGAGGGGATTATTATCTGGAAACAACTCCAGCCGAAGGAACACCTTAATACAAGCAACTTCATTGGTTGACACGCTCAAGGCTCACTGCAATTATTCAGGTACTCCAGTTAAAAACATTCCTCAAGCATAGAAACAATAAATATGAATAATTTAATGAATGTTACCATCGCTATCACACTTGCTCTTCTACTTGCATGCGGGGACAGTACCGGTCCTTCCGGATCCGATCTCTCTCCCTCCACCCTGTCAGTCAGCTTTACCGGCCATACCGGCAAAGCTGGGCCAGACGCTGCTTCGGATCTTTCCGCATCAGCTCTAGGGCGGAATTCAACAGGCACGAAGAGCAGCTGCATAATAACAGCTTCCTGGACTATCTGTTCCGATCAGGGGTTCCACAGCTATGTTCTTTACAGATCAGAGACGAACGACATCTCCTCCGATCCTTCCTCCGCAAAGATCCTTGGTGAATTCACTCAGGTTAATACGTCGATATACGTAGACACTGATATTACATGGGATACGGAATATTTCTACGTTCTGAAGAACACTGATTCCGGCGGTAATGGTGTATGGAGCAATGAGGTGTCGATTACTACACCTGAAATCGAAGCCCCTGCCCCCTCTGTGCTCTCCGAAGTAGATGTTTCGTGGTACTATGTTGATCTATCCTGGACCAAGTGTCCCAATCCCAATTTCGATTCATACAGACTGTACAGATCTCTTACGCCGAATATTGAAGATGATTCCACACTTGCAGAATTGATATGCGATCTTTCCTGGTCATTGGATACCGCCTATACCGATACCACCGTTTTATCTTCATCAACTTACTACTACGCGCTCCTTACTGCGAACACCGAGGATATCTCCAGCTGGAGCAATGAGATCACTTCGAGTACTATGACATATATACCTTATAATGTTACAGAAACCCTGGATGTCGGCTCTAACCCATGGGGTATCTGTTCACTCCCTTCCGGGGAGTACGTCTATGTGACAAACCGCGGTGATGATAACGTATCCGTTATCCGCACATCAGACAATTCAGTCTCAGCTACAGTCAATGTGGGAGATATCCCTTATGGCATCTGCTCTCTTCCATCCGGTGAATATGTGTATGTGACTAACTGTGGTTCCGATAACGTTTCTGTCATCCGTACTTCCAGCAACTCCGTCGTCGCAACCATCATTGCGGGAGACAGGCCTGTTGGCATCTGTTCCCTTCCTTCGGGTGAATATGTCTACGTTACGAATCGAGATGATGATAATGTTTCTGTTATTCGTACTTCCGACAACTCCGTTGTGACAACCGTCGATGTCGGAACTACCCCCTATCGCATCTGTTCCCTTCCTTCGGGGAATTACGTATACGTTACTAACTGGAATTCCAACAACGTTTCCGTCATCCGCACCTCAGACAACTCAGTAGTAAAAACCATTGACATGTTTACACACCCCATAGGCATATGCACGCTTCCATCAGGAGATTTCGTATACGTATCCAATTACAGCAACGATGTGGTAGCAGTTATCCGTACCTCCGATAATTCGCTGGTGAAAACCGTCAATGTCGGCAACGGCCCCTGGGGACTCTGTTCTCATCCTTCAGGAGAGTGTGTTTTCGTCGCAAACAGTACAGATGATACTGTATCGCTGATCCGCACTTCAGACAATAAAGTGATTAGAACCAGAAATGTTGGAGGCAACCCTTCCAGTATCTGTTCACTTCCCTCAGGTAAGGCTGCATATATCGTGAATTATAATGATGGTACTGTTTCGGTGATGCAATAGTTTTTTATAGATCAATACTCGAATACAACGCGAATAAGAGCAGATCTGGAAACGCAAAGGGCGGGACACCCCGCCCTTGCTTCTCAAACAACCAATCTCTATCTATCTTATAACTACCAGGTTTATCGTGCCTGACCAGTCGCTGGTTGAAACCCTTACATGGTAAACTCCCGACGGTACAGCTTCTCCATTTGCGTCTTCAAGTCTCCATACCAGGCTGTGCTCGCCGGTAGCCATCTCTTCGGCAGCAAGGTTTGTAACAAGGCGACCTGTTATATCGTACACATCAACCCTGGCAATACCATCTGAAGCAAGGCTGAAGGGTATTGTAGCGCTGTTAGTTGCGGGGCTTGGGTATACAGCATCAAGAACGTTGATGTAATTCTGAGGCCCCCCCCCCTCAAATCCTGTGCCGGTAACGCTTATGCTTCCCTTATAGGAGATATGATCTCTTGCCCAGGCTACAACGGATATGGTGCCTGTGGAAGAAGGATTGATATAGAAATCACACTCTCCGGCAGCATTTGTTGCTGCAACCTTGTAAATATCGCCAGTCTGCCAGTCCCCCTTCTGAAGGCAGACCCTCGCTCCGCTTACAGGTGACCCATCTGAAGTAACGGCAACTGTCACATTTGTCGCTCCGGAAATGGTTGCGATATGTGAAGCGTTAATGTCCGGGGCGTCAACGAACCACATGGGAAGTTCCGGATCTCCAAAAAGGTTGTATTCCTTAACGCACCAGTCTTCTGTTTCACTCGACGGAGGACACATTTCATCGTCACCCATTGCATGGGTTACACCTAGAATGTACAGGTCATCGTTCCACATTACGTCGTAAAAATACCTGCATTGTATCTCACTTACTCCATAACCGGGGTTGCCGGGGTTCCCGAAGCCGTACCTCGCGTTGAAAGCCCCGAAACCTCCTCCGGCAGGGGAGTTGTTCCAGGCATCGCCCATGCATTCGTATCCATCCAGATGTCCGATGAGACACGAGATGGAGTTCCATATTGCCGGAAGGCCTCCGCTGGAGATGTTGGTGAGGTTCTTGAAATGACTGGTTGTGTAAGCTCCTCCGGGAAGTGAGAATCCTGTAGCATAACCATGGCTTGCGTGGTATACATGATGAGGCCCGGCATTGAGCATGCCGTTCGTTATGGCCACGCTGTTGTTAGCACTGGAATCGTAGCATTTCTCCTCTTCCCATACGGATGGAACGTACAGGGATATCAGCTCTGCGCCGGCGGAGCCGTAACACCCGGGCCACAACATTTCAGTAGTGTATCCGATTCTCTCTTCAATTTCCGAACTCTCGAAATAGTCTCTGGATGAGACTCCTTCGTAAACGTACACTTTCTCGTTGAAGATCGTGCACTCGCTGGTTGTATTGACACTTGCCCTTCCGGTCCATAGATCCGGATGGTAATCGACATTGTCAATTCCGTACTCGCCCCATATATGGTCGTTGTCGCTGTCCCAGAGATCGGCTCCCGGAATCATGTCGTTAATATCTGACCAGTAGAGGTCAACAGGCGGGAATTCCACATAAGAACCGACAGTAATTTTAGCATCCCTGCCTGCTATTATGTTGTCATCCCCATAGATAAGAACGTATTCAACCCCTTCGTCGCGGCAGTCTGTCAGGAACGCGCGGATTTCCTGCTGCAGGTCATAACAGTTGTAATTGTCATCAATCCAGGTTGTTGTATAAACTTTGGCTGGAACGCCCTTTGAGGTTTTCCAGTCCGCCAGTTCCTGTGCGTAGCTTTCGTAATCCGTGGTTGCGATAATTACGTACTCACCGTACGTCAGATCCTTTGAATCAACAATTACAGCACCCGAGCACGATACCTTTTCGGGGTTCACTACAGTATTTCTTACAATCTCCTGTGAACGATTCTCGCTCTGTATGCTTCTCCTGAAAACGGTAGATGCCTCAGTGCTGCTTTCGTAAGTAACCCGCAGGTTAAGTTCTGTCAGGATATCAACAGTCCTGCTTGAAGGATTCCATCGTACGGGAAATACCTTCACGTATGCAACAGGTATACCCAGTATCACACTGGAACCGGTGAATTCAACGGGATTCGCTGGATAGAAAGAGCTGGAATTGTATATTTCCTGATCCGGCTCATCCGGAGCTGCATTCCACTCAACCGATAATGGAACTGGTGTTTGAGCCGGCATGACGTTGTACAGTCCCCGCACAACTGTGTATTCGGCATCAATGATCTCAATCTCAGTCGCCTTGCAGCCTGTGGGCAGTGCTATCTTCGCCGAGTAAGCGGGAAGGCTTGGCGCTCCAACCACATTCGTGAGCCCCATTCCAGTGCCGGTTATTCTGGTATAGATGCCGGCTTCGGTGATATTTATGTCTGCGGCATCAATCGGTATAGAAACGGTCATTTCACCTGCACCGGCACCGAATGCCATTGCAAGAACAGCGCAAAAGATAAGTGTTTTCATAATTTTCCTGTCAGAGTTCAATTCAAGTTGTAAACTATACCCCCTATCAAAGCAGATCAGGCTTAAGAAGAGCGTTGTAGAAAAAGGATACCACCTGCATCTGCTGAACTGATAAGTACCACTGCAGGGAAAAGAATACTTCCCCTTGTTGTCTATTGTCAAATCTTTCTTAAAGAGGGACGGAGGTATTTTATTTGCAATTGTGAAATAATATGACTGAACTTTGGGTTACAAGTGCATATTATTCTCGTTTTGCAAATAAATTACCTCCGTCCCCATTTAATAAGTGCTGTTTGAGATATCCGCAGTATTCCCGATCCGCTAATGAATTCAGCTGTTCTTGACTTCGATTTTAGAATTCTATAATTTGATGCTTCCGAAACTGATCAATTTTATTTATTCTCCGAAAGGAAGCATAGTGAGAGTTGGATTTGACGCAACCAATATTCTCGGGCACAGTGGGATCAGAACATACACTCGTGAGCTGGTACTGGCGCTAGCTTCTGAGTTTCCCGATGATGAATTCCTGCTGTACACAACCTTCAGTTCTTCAAAAAAGGCCGTACTCCAGCAATTCTTCGGGGAGTACCCTAATATCACTATTGTCGGAGGTCTTCCACATCCAAGAATGCTGGGCAACGGTCTTAAACGACTTACCATTCTCACCGGTTCAGCGGCATGGAGGTTTCACGAGCGGAAGCTTGATATTGTGCACCTTACGGATCCATACGGAACTCCAGCGCTGTCCGGCTCCTTCGTGGCAACGATCAACGATATTTTCCCTATTACTGAGGAACAGTACAAAAACACGTACCTTGAGAGACAGTATCTAAGCAGGACTCCTGTTCTCCTGAAAAGGGCCGATGCGATAATTACTCCATCGGGTTACGTTGCTGATACTCTTCACAGCAGGTATCCTTCCTGCACACTCGATATTGTACCTGTTCATGATGCTGCATCCGTGTCGTTCAAACCTCTTGCGCCGGATGAAACACTCCTCCGGCAGTATTCTCTTTCCGAAAACTCATACTTCCTCTTTGTCGGTCGCGTTGATCCCAGAAAGAATCTTTCAAATCTTTTGGAAGCCTATTCACTCATTCCGGAAGATATTCGCAGGAAGAAGCATCTTGTTCTTGTCCTGTCGGGGAGTCAGAAAGATAAAGAGAACTTCCAGGCGGAGAACGAAACTTTCCTGAAATACCGGTCTGTGCATACGATAGAAGGAATATCAGAGGATGATCTTGTCCAGTTGTACTCATCTGCCGTCGCTTTCGTATTCCCATCCTTCGCAGAGGGATTCGGTCTCCCGATTATTGAGGCTATGCAATGCGGTTGCCCTGTTATTACATCCAACGCATCATGTCTTCCGGAGATTGCCGGAGATGCGGCAATTCTTGTTGATCCGCACAGCCTTGAGGAGATCGCATCAGCGATGAAGGCAATGATCGATTCCACTGATACACGCTCCCGGCTCATAAGCAGAGGCTTTGATCAGGCAAAGCTTTTTTCCTGGAATCTTACAGCGAAGCACACAATGGAAGTATACAGAAATGTCATGAGAGATAAATGTGCTCGGTAAGTATTTGAAACTCATCGAATTAGTATCTCAGCTAGTAGGACAGGAACGGTACTGTTAAGCAGATATTAACGGTGCGGAAAGCCGACCTGCCGCAACTTTTTAATACCACTCCCTCAGTTAGCTTCGGCAGTAGTGGAATGCATGTCTTTCCGGACGACCTCCCCTTGTATACTCAAGAATCATCGTTAGTCGAGGAGATGTCAATTAGATGGGGAGTAACTGAAATCATGGTACAGCATCAGAAAAGGAGGTGAAAATAGCAGAGGGGTCAAACCGGAAGTAATCCTACCGGACAGCTTAAGTGATATGCTTGAATTGTTATGAGGGAGTTCACCTGTTTTCGAGACTACTAACTTGATTTGACCAATTGTGATGATTTTATGATAATCAACTTACTATGCTTATACTGATATTCATTCTGAGTTTCTTTGGAACAACCATGATAACCATTCCTACTGGCGCATTTGACTATCTAGAGTATGATCATTATGCGCATGTTGTTGAGGGTATGTTTATCACTGAGAGTGCTGATTCTGTCTACTTAAGAGTCACTGAAGCCTGGACCGGGTCATCCGAAACTGGTGATGAACTGGCTTTCTCCACTCGGTTCAGTACGTTCCTTGAGCAGGGGCAAAAGGCTTTATTCATAGCTGACAGTACTGGAGCACTTCTTTGCTTTGGCCCGGCAAGAGATGGCTTCTACATCTTGGTTGGAAACACTTCTCCGAATATCCTTACGGTAGATGATCTGGAATTGCTTTCCAATGGACTGGGACCTGAGTTTAATAACCATGAATCATATATTACTGTTCACTTTCCTTTTTCCTCGGAAAATATCGATATCAGGGTGATCCCCTCGGAATACGGTCGGAGAACTCGTTCAAGTTACTCGGAATGGGATAATATGGATCCATTCGGTGCAATCTGTTCCGGTAATAACTATATGACGGAATTCAGCATGTTACCGACTGGCGAAGATCTTTATCTGGGAGTTCAATTAGGCACGTTCACAGGTGATGTCCAGAAGTACACTGAAGGTGTTTACTATATTGATGTCTGGCCAAAGTATCCCTGTTTTGGATCAATACAGTCCATTGAAGATTTCTACGAATATGGCACTGTCCCTTTTTATGTATTCAAAATCGAAATGGAGAACCCTGATTACTGGGCCATAGGCCTTCCGGATGAGGCATATATGGTAAGTGCTGGCAGGGATTTCCACCTGAAAGGCCGGCAAAGATATGTTTCCGAGGATACAAGAAGACATTTAGATGATTCCAGTCTTTTCTTCAGAGCATTCGCTTCAGGTGGTTCCAGTTATTCAAGCAGAAGCACTCTACTCAGGATTAACGACATGGACCGGGAATCGAACCGTCCTCTCCTTGCTGCTATGTTGGAAGTGCTCAAGGATGGACCAATCTCCGGAACCCTGTATTTTGTTGAATCTGATGATACAGAACCAGAACCATATTCCGACTGCACCATAAACCTTTATACACCAAACTTCGAGATTACAGCGATCTGCGATACTACGCTTGATGCATTCATAGATGATGTTACTTTATCGTTCAGTGATACTGGCACTGCCATTCTGGAATATGACGGCAGAACTTTTCCTCGAATACACCTGAATCAGAGGTTCCCATGGTCTAACATTTACCCTTCCATAAGACACTACACCTATGCCGTATTCGATTATCCTGGAGACGGGGATTGTTACCTTCTCCTCCATTTTTCAAGTGTTCGTCAGGATACATACATTGATGGTGCAAATGATATGCTGATATTGGCACTCATTGATCATTGGTTAAAACATGACAGCATTGAGGGCAAGATTTACAAGTTAGATCGTACTAGCTTTGAAATGGAACAGTTCGGAACTTTCTCAATGTCCAGGATCTAGTTACTCCCAGGTTGCTGTCACGCTGTTCAATACTGGTGTTACATCAGGATGGTCGGACTCCAGAACCACCTTGTACTGAAAAGTTCTGGAACTCGATTCTCTATAATCCAGCAAGCTGCCCGGTTCGTTTATAGGACCGAACCAATCCATTGGATTCATATCATCAAATCGAACATAAAATGAAATATATGTACCTTCAGGCTCATCAGAAGACCAGTCTATACTCTTCCAGACAGTCGATTCATTCAGGATCAAAACCTCGGACAGAAGTTCTCCTGTTCTATCGCTGGTAAAATGGTCTATAAACCAGATGTTATAATCAGATATATAGATCAACTCTTCAGTACCGTTTCCATCAATATCGGCACATACAAGATTCGCTAATGATTCTTCAGAGATGATTAAACGCTGTTCATATTCAGCATTCTGATCACACACCAATATGAGCTGTTCTGATCCTGCATTCCTATAGTTGTGTACTATCCATGATCCATCATCTGCAATATTCTCAAAACAGTACCTTGGTGTGCAGATATCTTGATCACCATCATTGTCGACATCACCTGAACAGACTGGATCCGACATCATACTGGATACTTGTTCATTCTGTAACAATGTATCCGCAACCCAACGGGATTCTTGGTACTTAAACAGTACGAATTCATCTCTGGGATATCGATGTTGTCTAGAATCTATAAGAACAAGTAAACTGGGAAATGTGCTTTCAACATCGGACATAGTTAATCCATTGAGTAGAAGTATCAATTCCATTCTGCCAATCATGATTCTTGAAGAAAGATCTAATCGGGATTGCGTGTATTCATTCTCTTCGAACCGGTGGACTCTTAATTCGTGAGGCGAATGAGAAGTCACTATATACATCTCCATGGATCCATCACCATTGTAGTCATCAATCACCATAGATAAAACAGTATTCTCAACTCTATCAAGAATATGCTTCACCCACTCTGAATCATCTGTACCGGGATTTTCCCACCAGTGAATCTCATCTATGATGTGAGATCTGCCAATAATATCTTCCAATCCGTCTCCATTGAGATCAAAACATAGCAAATTACTTCCAATATAGAAGTGCCTATCGATACTCTCGGTAACCCAGATATCCTCCTCTTCCTGATAAGAAATGCACAATCCATCCTCATCGGATATCACGGCAAGGTCGTTAAGACCATTATCATCGAAATCAGATACAGCTGGAATCCTGGGTTTGTAGAACGGGTCCTGGATATTGTGATACAGCCAGCTAGAGTTATCAGCCACATTCTCCAGCCATCCGATTCTATTGTCTATTTTCTGCAGTAGAAATAAATCAACATCGCCATCCGAATCGATATCAAACGGCAAAAAACTAGTGACCCTGAAATCCTGCTCAAAACTTATAGGCTCCCTCGCAAATCCGCTGGTTAGTAGCAGGGAACCTGGCGTGCTAAACCAGTCTATTCCCCATGCTAAACGGAACCTGTCATACCATCCAAACGAACCTGTTATTTCTATCTCCCCTCCTTCCCATGTTGTCTGTGTTGCAGAACTACCCAAAGCAGTATCCTGAGCAACAATTGGTCTAAGAACACCAGCGATAAGAATGAGTGATGTCCTTATTGCATAAAACAATATGAATGGGAATATCGAGTTATATCTCGATGAGGATTGGGATTTCTTCACTGAATCCTCTCCTGAGTTTAAACTCCACAGCCACCCTTGAATCACCTGTTACAATCACATCAATACTGACATCTCTCAAGCCAACCATTCCAGCTATCAGAGTATATGAACCTTGAGCGACTTCAGTAAATATGAATTCACCATTAACACCTGTCATTGCACCTATCGGAGTGCCAGCTATCATCACAGTCGCGCCTTCCAGGGGATGCCCTCTGTAAGTCGTTACGATGCCACATATAGTGCCCGTAATTGATTCCTCAGAGCTTGAAACAATCGGGTTCAATACAACGGTAAACAGTATAATTATGAATAACATCAAAGAATCACCTCTTAGGATAATTTAATCAGACCTGCAGAGAGATGCAATAAACAAAATACATAACTTCGGAATACAGAGCTAAAGTGAAATAGTCTGAGATAGTATCGGAAGTCCGGACGACATCTTTTTTTGCCATAGAAAATGAGAAAGTACAGTCTTATCAGAAGGACATAAGGAGTTTCAAATCTGATAGTGGCGAATAGAAGCAGTACAAGAAAACGGAAAAAGGAGCTTTATTATGCTTTGTCACATATCTGGTCATGAAATGATCAGAATCGAATTCTGAAATCAAGTTAAGAATCATCATACTTGAATTGCGCTTCCCGATCAGGTTTAATACCAGAGGCTTGACGGAATGCATTTCTAATGATCTTTGTTTGCTTCCGAATTGTCGGAAGAACCCGAATATTCATTGATGGCTCAGCTTTCATGTAATCCAGACCTTTTTCGATCGCAACTGAGGTTACTTCAGCCATATTCAAGACGTAACCTCGAAGCCACTTTGCCCCAATTTCACACTCCTCAGCAAGAATGTCGGATTGTCGTGGGCCAATCCTCTCTGGATCTGATTTTGATCCAATTCTCATGGCCATGTTTCGATGGATGTTGGGATAACTGAGCGTACATACCAGATCGTAGAATGGTGCAAGTCCTATACTGCCGTCAGCTCGATAGAGCAACGCAAGATTCTTTCCATGAGCATCAGAATTGCCGGTCAGCAAGTTGAAGATCAGCCACCTCAGTAGCTTCTCACGCTCAACAACTGGTTCAGTACAGACTTTGTTGATCAACTCGAAACACGCCTTAAAAGATGGTCCTCCCTCCTCTTCATACTTCCGTACGGAAGGCAAACCCATGGCTTGACACATATCTTCTTGATGCAACCGTCTAAGAACACCTGAGCCGTCACTAATCCTGTCATATCTTGATACTAAGCATGTTTCAATATCTCCAACACGAAAGAGTTGTGCTTCTACTGCGTGTAATCCAAGATGACTTGCCAAACTAGTCATAAACACTTCGTTTGCCGGGAGATCCTTGAAATCGCGGTTTGGGAATTTAAGGATATGAGTGGAAGGTGCCCCCTTCTCAGGAAGCATCACATTCCCGTCTTCAACTCGAACTGGAAGCTTATCTTGAGCACCTGCAAGCGATAAGCGAACTCCACCCGAACCTACGATTGACGAGAAAACGCCTGATTTCGTTATCAGATCGTGCAACTCACTTTCTAAGATGGATTTATATCTCTGCTCCTCAACAGGTGGTGGATCTGATGGACCAATCCACAACGCACCTGCACATTCACCACCTATCCGTAACAGAAGTTCGAAATCATTGTCGATGGAGATTCCCAGTTCCTTCGATACATGCTTTCGTACCGGACCTTCTGGGAGAAGATTAACGAAGAAAGAGTGCGCTCTTTCGGGGGCGTAAGTGTTTTCTGTTAAAGGCATGCTTACAGAGATATTGTAGTTATCGGGGTTTTCGAGCCATGATGATGAGTATTGGAATGACATCCTTCCTTCAGGATCAGCCTGGATGACACCGACTTTACTCTCATCAGCAAAGACATTCAGGTTACTCTCAGGCATGATGACCTCCATCTCTGATTCCACCCTTAGGCTTAACAAACAGGTCGAGGCCAAGGCTGTTCATTACTCGCAAAGCTTTTCCCAGCTCTATGGTTTTCTTACCTCTTTCAAGCTCGGAAAGATACCGTATACCTATCCCAGAGAGTCCTGCTAGATATTCCAGAGTCAAACCGAGATGTTTGCGCTTAGAGCGTATCTTCAAACCGAGTTCTTCGACTGATGCTACTCTTCCGTATGGAGAGTGTTTTTCTGAATCAGACATATCATCTCCGTTTCTTTAAGACAGCCTTATTACAGCGAACCTTGTCAGGAATATTCCCGTACGGGATAATACTGGGTAACATGAGTAATGTCCAGCAGGATATTCCCGTACGGGATAATACTGAAGAGATAGTCTAGTATTTTCAAGAATACTCCCGTACGGGACACTATCGGAGAGAAGAGCTTAGTTCCAAGGAAATTCCTTTGTACAGGAAGCTTGGATATAAAATATCCTTGCATATAGGATATTGCCATCTTTGTCTATATCCTCTGAACAAACTGAAGTAGCATGAATGAATTCATTATCAATGATAAATTCAGTTGGGTATTGGAGCACAATCATACCGCGTTGAGATTTATATTCTACCTGCTAATGGGATGTCAATTCCAGGCAATGATGCGTATCTTCCGTGCCCCCTTCTCCCCGGAGCGAATGAATCTGAGCTATGACGCAACAACCGTTCTGCACAGGGAAGAGAAAACGAAACGTCCTGAGTACATGCTTTCTACATTCCAAAATTGTCGGAAGGGATCCGGCGGAACACCGGACCCCCTCCGACTGAAACTGCGGGATTCCTTAAGGAAGAATAACGCAGCTTTTTACAATGCTCTGTTCAAGTGCGGTCAGTCTGAGGAAATAGATACCGACTGCTTTATCGGCATCCCAGTTCATACTGTACTCACCTGCGGCAATATCCCCGTCCACAAGTGTTTCCACAAGACGGCCGCTCATATCGAACAAACTCAGATTTGCATTTCCTGAAACGGGTACAGTGAAGGAAATAGCGGCACTGCCAGTGATCGGCGTATTGATGGTCAGGGTAAGACCGCTGATAACACCGCCGTTCTGATCCTCAATTCCTGTTTGCAATCCAGGAACGGTTTTCTGAAGAGGATGCAGGTTGTGGGCAGTGACAGTCAGGGTGACATCATCACTGGCGGGAACTCCCGCCACATTGATTGTAACCGCTCCGGAAGCATCGGTGTAGCCACTGCCCAGGGTTGCTTCCCCCTGGCATAGACCGACCATGGCGCCTTCCACCGCTGCTTTTGTAGCTGTGGAAACATTGACCGTGAAATCGCCTGCCTGCACTTGGCCGGGATGTGTGGCGGTCAAGTATACCAGGGGACCCGTTGTGCAGAAGATGTCGTGCTCGGGTTCACCGAAAATAAGGTGCATGTCGCTGTTGTCGCTGTGCCCTGTATACTCATAAGCCTTTATTTTGCCGTAATCAAAGGCGGCGCCCATGTGATGCATATTTTGCTGAAAATAACCCTTGAACTGCCAGCTGGCAAGGGAATCAGTGGGGCCTACTGGACTTGCTGTGCTGGCTCCCATGAAACCGACAGCACCCTTCGGATCACTGATGGAGCCGGAATTGAGCCATGCTTCACCGAAACAAGCGGTTGAATGATCGAATTTACAGTTATAACATGCTATCGAACTGATCCAGGGAAGTCTTCTTCCATTGGTCAGTGCAGCGACATCGGAATTACTGAACCCGGTTGTACACCACTCAGTAATACCACCGTGCCCGATATAGCTTATAAGGGATATTCCATCGTTGAACTTGTCTGAAAGAAGGGCAATAGTAGGGGGAGTGCCACCGTAGGAGGTGTTATTACAATACAAGGCCACATCCATGTTACCATCGTTGGCCATTATGTTCTTGTATCTCCAAGACATCATCGGGTCATTGAAATCAGTTGATCCAATACTTACAGCGTACTGGAACCAGCTGGATGCAGGCTCATACGGATCGGTCTCGTAAGCAAAGACCTTCCATGAAGAGTAGTTAAGGTTTTGCATGTCGGAACAGAGTCTGGCAACGTGGATACTGGGATCGACACCCGTGCCGATAACGCCGTACTGATTGTCTGAAGCAAAACTGTTGACCCAGTAGATGGGTACATAGTCTTCATTGCCAAGCAGAAGGCAGTACTCGGGCTTGTTGGGCCAGGTGTTGAAGGCATTCTCAATATAGGCATCAATCGCCGAGGAAGTGGTTCCGATTGCCTCTGTGGTGGCCACATGTACCTCATAGCCCTTTTCACGCTTCCACTGAATAAGGTCGCTGGCAAGTGTCACAGCCTGTTCGGGGCCGATAACGAGATATGAACCGTCGATTATGGCATCTGTAAGCTGAAGACCGAGAACTTCCATATAAAGGGGAATGTAGCTTCTGGTCATTCCGGGTGAAGTTCTGTGAAGCTCATTCTCACCACTGAATGAACCTCTGACAAGCCTTGCGGTAACACTGGTGGTAATGAAAGTTTCCCCTGTAACCGGATTCACGGATACAGGATTGAACCTGACCCATGCCACGCGAATATCGCGAAGGATGGATACTCTCTCGATGACAACGGGACTTGAAGGATAGGCAGACGATGTACCGTAAACAACCTCATTGACCTCCAGAGGAACGGGGTTACCGCTCCTGTCACCAAAGGGCTGCATCGGAAGAACATCGTAAATACCCAGTATTGATGATTCCGAATCCAGTATCTCTATGGAAATGTCACCGGTGTTCGGTATCTGAACCATCCTTCTGATACATGGAACATCAGGTGTTCCGATATCGGCGCCGTAACCGCCGCCGGGAACCCTGAACACAGTTCCACTTCCGTACCCGTCCACTGAGCTTTCTATAGCCTCAAGCACAGTGAGATTGAATTCGACAGTTGGCCCACCGTCCATACCGATGAACTCCGCAGTCTCCACCGGTTGCGGCGCACGATAAACCGTGCCTGCAAATACCGACAGGGTCATCAATGATAGAACCCACATGACTTTCAACATTGTTTCCTCCTACGTTAATATCAGTTCTACAAGTCAGCACTACCTGAACATCAGTATCCTGTCATTAGTGTATTTCCATAAACACTCAACTCCCTTTTTTCTTCAGCAGTGCGATTATTGATAGTTTTATTAACACCCAGTTGCTCTAATTTCCTGTATATAGTTATCACCTTAGTTGCCCCTGCGTATAGTAACAACCTAAATTCCCGCCAAATTATACCTACTCAGGTGGCTGTACATCAAATGCCTTGAAAATCTCTTTCTGTCGTTTGGTCAGCGGGAACAGTATCCGGCGACCATCAATCACCTGTGTTCTCAGCTTCTCCATTGTCTTAATCAGATCCTTCATCGTCATTGTCTTGTACAACCCCTTCTCAACAACATCCTTGTCTCTATAAATCCTGATGGCTTCACCAGCGTCCTGAATGTGATTGCTCACTGTCACCAGCCAACCGACGTTTGCGAGTTCCTGAGCATAATCATCCTCGCGTCAGTATAACTCTCTGTACCCCCTGGTAATCCCCCGCTTCAAGCCGGTAATAGTATACCCCGCCTGGCACTTTATTGCCCGCATTATCGCAGCCATCCCAGACCACCTGATGAAGTCCGGATTCTACCCGGGAATTCATCAGCGTGCAGATCTTACGACCCAGTATGTTATAAACCGCCAGATTTACATCAGCCGCCTGCGGCAATAAATAGCTTATAGTCGTGGTCAGGTTAAACGGGTTGGGATAAGCAGGTTCCAGCAAACTCGAAAATTCGATTATTTCAGGATCTATTGATGTTAAGTTCCCTAAATTTATTACACCGGTTGCGTTCATGGAGAAACCGTCATAACTTCCGCCCACGCCCATATCATTAAGTGCGAACAAACTTTGTGATGACAGCGCTAATACCGCTATTATTATGCATTTTTCTTTTCTCATTATTTCCTCCTGTATATTTAAAAAGCTGAAAACTCTTCATTTCACCTTTTGTTTTAACTTTCAGTTTTGTTACTTGCTCCTGCAGGCACGGAAACCGCCATCGTAGTAGGGAACCGGCTCACCGTATGCTGCATGGACACGGTGAGAAATACATTCGTAGTTCGCATCCTGGAAATAGTAAGCCCCGCCACGAAATCCCGAGCCTGTAGCTCCGCTGTTTTTATTCGATATATAGCCGGGCCAATCGCTTATATTCGCATATCCGTCTGCGCTCATTATCCCATCTCCGTGTGATCCGGCAAATCCTCTTCCCGTTGCATTACCGAGGGTTCCCATTGATTCCCACAAACTTCCACTCATCTCCATAATTCCGAAATAAGTTGCGCCGGAACTTTTACGGTCAGTAGCGCTTCTGGCAAATATCCCCGCTCGTAATGGTCCTATCCCTCCGTCTCCTCCAATAAAGGAATTATTCCCATAAAGACAGGCGCCGTTGGAAACATCGGTTGAAATGGTTTCCGTCCCATTCTCTGTTCCAACTATGGTCATGGGTACACTGGGGCAGACAGTATTCGTTCCCCATGCATATTCCCTGGCGACAGCGCTTTGGCTGCCTCGGCAAGCTTTCTCAAACTCCAGTTCCGTCATCGGTCTTAATCCTGCCCAATCTGAATAAGCCATTCCATTCACAATGCCTAAAAAGCTCTTATTTCTATCCTGTCGGGTGGTTGTATAGTATGGATAACTGCCTCCAAGCGTTCCGTGTCTGTCCGTGTCGTTCAGATACCATAATTTGGAAGCCTGAGAAGAGGTTATTGTGTTGCAGAAGTCAACCCATTGTCCCTGGGTGATTTCATATTTCATACAATAGAACGCTTTGTAACCGGTAGGATAATCCGGATTGCTTATGGTTGTAGTGCCATCTTCGTCTATGCCGTCATCTCCATCAACGAGAATACCATCACCTTCAAGCTGACTGTCATCATTAACTGTATTTGAGCACTTCACCACAACAGGAGCATCGGAGATCAGCACCGGAACATTGCTGCCGGTCTGGCGAAAAGTTCCGCTGCTGATGCCGTCTCCCAGATAAAAATCACCTTCAGGAACAAAGCACATCTCAATACCGAATACTCTGATTTCTACATCGGCATCGTCTGCCACATTGTCCGTGCCGTAATTCCATCTGATTTTGCAGTTATCCCAGTTATTGCTACCAAAACCTGTCGCGTTTCTGTAAACGAATACACCTGTTTGCCTGTTATCACTGCCAGTAGAGGGGTTTTCAATTACACTGCCGGCAGGCGCTGTGTGTCCGTCTGTTGCCAGAGTGCAGTGGAGCCAGTCGCCGCCGCTTACCCTGTATTTGGCAAAAACCCAGACAGCATCCCAGTTGTCAGCGCTGAACTCGGTTCCATCACCGTTATTGCGCCAGCTGTTTTCCCAGCTGATATCATATTTGATATTTACCATGTGGGTTGAATAATCAATATCACTCAACGCTGTGTTATCCAGCACGAGATTGTTCGCACTCAAAGGTAATGACAATATTAGCAGGTATATTAATACTATACCTAATTGGTATATATATTTCATATTTCTCTCCTTTGCCTTTGATCTGATCTGTTTGATATTTATAGAATTTTAAGGACAATTTCTTTTAGGACGCTCAATGATCCTTTATTGTTACCTCCTGTTTAAGATTCACTAACGACGCAGGATTCCTCGCTATATCAGAATCAACTGCCCTGTCTCAGCAACACCATCGAATTCACATCTCTTTCCAGTTCGCCATAGCATCAGCGGCAGCAGCCGGGCATGCCATTCATCTGATTTAATATGTGCCCCAACCAGCGTGTCGTCAATATGCATTTGCAAAGATATTATTAACTGTCATTTCTCAATCATAACAATGAATGAAGCAGTAGTAGGGTTGGTGTCGCATGATACACCCTATGACAGTGTGGTGTCTATTAGCAAAGTGAAATATTATATATTTATTCGGATTTGCGAATTGGCGGAAAAGCTGTTAAGTATCGATTAAATGACGAAAAAATCATCGAATAAACAGAAGTATCGTGATCATTCCGGAAAATTGGAGCTGGCTTTCGCATAGCTTGATGTATGGCACATGTCGTGTTGAGCTGCTTGATCTTGCTCCGGAGACGCTTGGAATATTCAGG
>WTBT01000091.1 GCA_013138965.1 Candidatus Aegiribacteria sp. | reverse complement strand
GTGAAACCGAAGAACTGAGAAGACACAGAAATGAACTCTCAAAGCGAGTCTCTTCCCTGAAAAGGGAGGGAAAAGAGGCGGATGCCCAGATCCTGGAAAGCAGGGAGACAGGCAGAAAACTCGCTGCAATCGAGAAGGGCCTGGATACGATAGATGCCAGGATGAGCGAGCTGGAACTCTATTTTCCCAACATTCCGGATCCTGATGTTCCGGTCGGAAGTGATGAAACCTTCAACAGTATCGTAAAATCCGCGGGAGAAAAACCTTCTTTCTCCTTCAAACCTCTTCTCCACTGGGACATCCTCGGAGAACTGTTGGACAGGGAAGCCTCGGGATCGATAACAGGGTCAAACTTCATTCTTCTCAGAGACTGGGCTGCCTGGCTGCAGAGAATTCTCATAAACTGGATGATGGATTTCCACTCCCTGGCCGGTATGGAAGAAATATGGGTGCCGTTTATCGCGAACAGGGAAAGTATGACATCCACAGGACAGATCCCCAAACTTGAAGATGACATGTACCACATCGAGAAGGATGACCTCTTTCTTGTTCCCACAGGGGAGGTTCCTCTTACGAATATTTACCGTGATTCCATACTGCGGGAGAAAGATCTTCCCATCAGAATCTTTGGTTATTCTCCCTGCTTCAGGCGGGAAGCAGGCAGCTATGGCAAGGACACCAGGGGTCTTAACAGGGTGCATCAGTTCGAGAAAGTTGAGATGGTCCGGATGGTCAAACCGGAGAATTCCGAAGCAGCTCTCGAAGAAATGACCGGTCATGTGGGAAGGATGCTTGAACTGCTGAACCTTCCGTACAGGGTTTCGCTTCTCGCGACAGGTGATCTGAGCTTCGCTGCCGCGAAATGCTACGATTTTGAGGTATGGTCTGCGGGGCAGGAGAGATGGCTTGAAGTTTCCTCGGTCTCCAATTTCCGTGATTTTCAGTCCAGAAGGGGCAGAATAAGATACAGACCCGCAGGCGGAGGAAAGCTTCAATATGTTCATACTCTCAACGGTTCCGGATTGGCCCTTCCAAGAATCATGGCCGCCCTGATAGAGAACGGTCAGACAGAATCAGGACAAGTCGTATTACCGAAAGTACTGGCAGAAAGAACAGGGACAGATATCCTGGGTTAACGTGCCATACAAGCTGTTCTTCGTTCAGATCCAGTGCTTCAAGATACTCCTTCTGAGCAGTTGTAAGCGGTCTCGTGAACTGTCTGGCTCCTTCACATTCAACTATCTGTAATCCCCTGAACATACATGACATAGCATAGGAAGTAGGACGATCAGTAATTCTTCTGTCCAACCCCACAACTGTTGATCCAGTTTGCTCCGAATTATGCACTTCAGGTGTGGATTATCCCAGTGTTTCAACCTCTGCACAGACACAAGCGACTTCTGAATTACTCCAAGAGCGATCGAGTTCGTCGAGGATGCTGCTTGTGAGGTTTTTAAATGATCTCTGATGTTACATCCAGATACATGCCGTTCTTATCTATGCTTATATCATAGAAGACCACATCTTCACCATTTACATTCACAAGCCGTATTATGTATCTGTAACCACTTCCAGTCGGAACATGAAAGGTGAATTCATCATTTGTGTATAGCAAAGCACCACGGAGTCGATCCGCCCCGTTAACCAGCTCCTGATTATTAAGCTGCTCACAATAGATATGCCTGACTGCACCGAAACCGGGACTAAGGTGAATTGTGATGGCAGCATCGCCCTTAGAAGTACGAAATGCATGCGGATTGGCGGAGTATGTGTTGTCCATTTCGACAGGCTCAACCAACCACCTGAACCCATCCTCCTCTACAAGAACATTCCAGATGAAGTAATCGTTATAGGCAATATCTACACATCTCATATCATAGTAGTCGCCTGGCTACTTCAAATGTGATGTTCTCTCCAGGGATGAAATCAGAGTGATGCTTTTATGAAGTTGGTTTACCTGTTTTCTACTCCAGTTCTAGATATAAATACACCTGAAAATGAGTTCCCAGCACGATTTAGTCGGTATTCGGATGCAAATAAGTGCTGCTTGTTTTTCAGTACATCAGATAGTAATCGATCAGTAATGAATCTCCATCGGTCCATCTTACCCAGCCGCGCGCTACCGGTGCCCAGGGGGTATTAAGTGATTCAACCAGTAACCATTCACCGCGCCAGTCAACTCCGTTCGGTTCGATCAGCAGGGCACCTGCAATATTCTCCAGGACGATTACAGCAGCAGCATCTTCCGGTTCTTCTCTCATTGGATTATCGGTGTTATTGATCTGCGATAGAAAGCATTCGCAGAGAAACTCGGGCCAGGACATGATCCTTATCAGCTCCTCGTCCGCGTTCAGCCACATGGTTCTGCCCAGAACATCATCAATTATCACTTCGTAACGATAGATTCCATTATCCATCTGCCGTGTTCCGATACTGCACAGCAGGAGTAACCCAAATTCATCACTTATGTGACCTGTCATCCAGACCGGTACCCTGAAGGAGCCGTACGGCTCTTCTCTTCTGATACTGTCATAAGGAATAAAATCCTCCAGGTTTTCATAGAAAGGCAGTGCAGAACCGGAAGGGCAGACTGCTTCTATGATCATGTCCTCCGGGTTGAAGTGTTTGAATCTGTAGAAATCCGCCTCCTCATCACAGGAACGGATTCTCATACTCAGGCAATCCCGGACATCAAAGCGGTCCGGAGAGTTGTATAGCTTCGGGCAGGCGATTCCATCAAAAACACAGGTTTCAAGTTTCACAATGCTTCCCGGAGAAGTACTCATTGAAGCGTTATTGAAAAAACCGTCTGAGTTATCACAGTAATTATTCCTGAAAATGCAGTTCCTGAAGATAACGCTTCTGCAATCATACAGATCAACACCATAGTATTCCCGGTTATTTCTGAAGATGCTGTTCTCGAAAGAGAGTCCATCAGAATTAAAGCAGGACATTATTCCGCCTGTACAATCGCTTATCTCCGAATTAATGAACCTGAATTCACTGGAATTCCGGATTGTAAGACCCTCTGTTCCGCATCCGAACAGCAGACAATCCTCAACGGAGATGCCGGTAGAATTCTCCACACCAAGGACTCCATTTTCGCAGTATCCATAATCGGTGTGTCCAAGGATGATATTCTCAAGCTGTATGGTGCTGCAATCCCGTAAAACAAGAACGAATCCGTAACGGGGCTGCGCCAGAAGAGAAGGTACGCGGTCTCCTTCCCCGATGATGGTCAGGTTCTCCACATCGTATATAACAAGACTTAAACCGTCCCGGCAGTATGTCCAGGATACGTTTGGTGTTTCCGGATAATCAATAATGTCCTCGGGGAAGCTGGGGGTTTCCAATGGAGAATCGTCGTTCGAAAAACTGATGATTATCTCAGCACCCGCTTCGATCACTATTGTTCTGTCAGATCCTACTGCCTGTATAAAGCCTTTTCTGTCAGCAACCCTGTATACTTCATCCCCGCCATGCAGTTGGGCAAGTGCGATCAATAGCAGAAGCATGCTACCCCTCCTTGAAAATCCGTTTCCCCTTGAGGACGCAGAACATTGTTCAACACCAGCTGTTTCATATATAGTATTGCTGCTCTGTTTGTGCATACATCAATGGATATGGCTTTCTGTAAGCCTGGGGAAAGAGTGAAATTGCACTATGAATAATGTGACCTTTCGACCATTCTCCGTTGCCAGAGACAGGGATATGCTCTGCGCTTTTCTGAGGGATACCAAGAAAAGTGTCGGGGATATGGTTGAGGATCATGCAGCTGATTGCAAACATTACATAAAGGCTGTGCTGTCCACACAAAAACGGGACAGTGCATTCTGCGTTGTTGTTTGCGAGGACAACTCAACTATCGGTTTTGTGGATATTTTTCCTATGAAGAGTAAACCGGGAGTCGGGTTCATGAGATTCATTTATCTGATTCCGGAATGCAGGGGCAGGTCGTACGGGAAACTGCTTCTTGACTATGCCGTATCAGTGCTGAAGGAATACGATTGCAGAGCCATTATTCTTGATGTCAGCAGGAACAACAGTAAAGCAATACGTTTTTATGAAAATCATGGCTGGGTATTTACCGGTAAAGAACATGGTTGTCATCTTCAAATGAAAATAGAGATCCAGTTCTTCTGATTACTACAAGTGAAAGGGTTATGGAATGATTGTTACGGACAGAAAATCTTATGGGTTAGCGGTACTGTACCAGCAGAAGAGGATTCCGTCTCTTCCGTAAAAGACCGTTCCTCATGTTCCGGAGGGAGAAGACAGCTGTGGGCTGTGCTTCTGAAAAGGGTCTGGGATGCAGGACGATGTTCCTGAAATAGAAGCCGGTTAGGAACAAAGCTATCGGGCTTCATGGGTGGCCCAATGCGGGGGTTTCGCAGGGATCGGAGGGTTGGTGTGTTCATTGACGGCTGCGGAGTTCGGGTAGTATGGTCAGTTTCGGGTAGCGAAATTGGATGATATTGGGTCGGATATGCTGTTTTGGGTCATTTTGCTGAAATGGTACAAATCCAGTTTCCTTATGTTTAAGTTAGCGCTGAGGGGTCAGCGTGAATAGGAGGGGTCCGATGGGGCGGCATTCTATAATAAAGATGATGACACTTCCCGTGGTTCTCCTGAGCCTCGCGCCTGGCGATCAGCAGGCAGATAATCTGGGTTGGGTCGTTGCATGTGAAGTATTCGATAACCAGTCCGCCGCATCTGCAACTGCTGAAGAACTGACCATTCTAACCAATACTAAGACAGGCATTCTCTGGATTCCAGACTGGCCGGCTCTTTCCGGTTACAACGGCTGGCTGGTATATCTGGGTCCTTTCGTGGATGAGACAATGGCAGCAGAGGCTGCCTGTCTTCTGCTCTGGAAGTATCCGGATGTATATGCCATCAATGTGGGAACAACGGGAGGCAGGCCGACCGCTCCTCCTGAAGTGCTGGAGTTCCATGGTGTTCTTGGTCTGGTACCGCCCTCCCCCGGATACTATGGTATTCCCGAAGAGCCCGAAGGATTCGTGATCGACTACTTCACTCCGGAGGTTGTAGAGGTAGAGGAGTGGGAGTTGCCGATATCACCATCAGCGAATTCCACAACGCGGAATTAACCATTACCCCTAACAACGAGCCGATCAGATGGAGTTTTCGTGTTTACAGAAGGGGTGAGATCATAGTCTACCACCCCGAGATCGGTATCTTCATCCATTACGAAGACTACATCGACCCCGCGGCAGTGATTATGTAAGCAGCCGCAGCCCATTCCACGAAGCACAGCGCAATCCATCGCCTCCATCATGCATTATTCCATAAGAACAGTGTCGTACCAGAGGCGGTATTCTATTCCTCTGAAGGTTTTCTCTCCTCTTCCATGAGGCTTGCGTACTGATAATTCTGAGAATCGGGAGCGTCAGTACCTGCATATCTGCGATGGAGAACCTGCCGGCCGGCTGAAGTGAAAAAACTTTCAGCCGGTATAACATTCTCCCATCCCCAGAATACTGCCAGAGAGCGTCCATATTCTAAGCGAATCGAGTAAGTCGAAGAAATCCCTGTGGTGTTCACCATTCATTATTCTCCTGCGTCAGGTTTGATATGTGAACGAAGTATTTCTTTCGTACTTGTGAATATCTCATCAGTTAGTTCCAGGATTCGAAGTGCTTCTGAGGGTGATACTATTCCAGCCTGTTCGTATTGAATAATATTCCGCTTATTTCGAATTTGCTGGAGTACATCAACCTGTTCATCATTACCAAGAGTCTCTCGCAGACTTTCAATGGAATAATAGTGCTGACCCTTTGAAGCGGGTCTAAATCCTTTCGTCAGTAAGAGAGCACATGCGCATGACAGGATCGCCTGATAGGCAAGCATGAAAACCGAATCATCGCTCAGTCCTTTAACACGACTGTCCCTGATATTTCTTACAGCAACAGAAAGCAGCGATTCAATGTCACCACCATCCGGTTCGGCAGTTTTGAGCCAGCCATTCTCAGCCCATTTTTCTAAACTCATCCTCTGTTCCTATCAGGAAAACCTTTTCACCGGCAGATATCCTCTGTATGAAGCCTTTCTGTTTCAGCCTTTCGGCAAATACTCCTGATTCGAATACAGATGCGTTGATATCTCTTCTAAGATTCATCCGGGGTTCATGAAGAGCAGTCAATATTTCAACCATATCGACATCCCCCACAATCATGAGATCAATATCGCTTTCCGTTTTCATATCACCTTTTGCGCAGCTTCCGTAGACAAAGGCGAATTGGATCACTTCTTTGAAGGGAAGCAGCGCCTCTTTGATTGACTGCAGAGTACCTGCGGTCTTCTGCATAAGGGCTTTCAGTTCACTGAATACCGCACAGTTGGTATTTGCTTTGAATCTGACCTGGTTGCCAACCTTCATTCTCTCAAGGATTCCGGCTTCAGCCAATCCTTTCAGCTCGCGGTGAACCGCTCCTATGCCAAGGTTCAGCGCTCTGATGACTTCATTTACATTGAACGAAACATCAGTGTCGGAATAGAACAATGCAAGCACTTCCCTTCGAACTTTGCCGAAAAGAGCCCCGCTGATTGAATCAGATGCTGGTGTTCCCATACTGGGAATAGATATACCCATACTGGGAATGTCAACTCGATATAAGGAAACTGGATTTTCGCCATTTCAAAAAATTCAATCCCGAACAAAGAAGGGCAACGCGGTCAGTCTTAGCATAGCCCACGGATTGCCGAGTTCGGGAAAAAGTAGAACCAGATCTCTGTTAATCTGAGGAGGGTTTAATTGTTCGTGATCTTCACAGATCGAAAGATATATTCCGCTGCACCTTACACATACTGCAGCAGGTCGACCGAACAGAACAGGGCATCGATCCGCTATGCCATGACAGAGTAACTTGTATACAGAACGTATGGAACCTGCAGTTCCTTCATGGGAGAACAGCTCCATCCAGGATTGGAGGTAACAGGCCAATCAGCCAGATTGTCAGGAAAATCAGTGCGATCCAAATGGCCCATAAAGGATAACGACTGATTTTTCTCTGCAATACTTGATCCTGTTTCACGCTTCAGATATCCTCGAGAAGGTGTTATACGCTAAATCGGGAGGAAGGAGATTGTCAGGATTCTGCCGATATTCATAGTCATCCTGCGTGCTGGCAATTTTACCATCATCGAACTGGTACTCGAAGGTTGCATCAGGATCGTTACATCAGATGGCATGTCCATCGTAATAAACCATATCATCAAGATGGCAGTCATTAATATCCACCGAAGCAATATCACAGTCACCTTTGATGCTAACGACCAGGGCATCCAGGGGAACACCGGGATTACCGTGTTCACTGTGATGGGTTATCTTAAGTTTGGTAATTATACCCTTTGATTTGATAGAACTGGACAGGAAAGCATTGGAAGCGGAGGCCAGCCTTTTCAGATATTTACTCTACTTTCATGTTCTCTTATTATTATATGTTCTAATTGTGGAGTTGAAATTCAAAACAGATACAGGAAAATTAGAATGAAGAGAATCAATTTGCTTATGGCGTTAATAGCTTTTCCCATGTTCTTCTTTGCATGTGGCAGCAGCAATGAACCAGTAGAGGACAATACAACTAACGAAGTGGTTAATATCGAGACTGGCCCGGAATGCGTGACCGTTTCCATCGAGAATGGGTCTGGTGTATTTAATGAACTTCTATACGGCAACTGCAGTTCATCCGATGATACTGAGTGGGGTCCGAATAATGCTTATACCCCCGGAGAACCCATATCATTCGAAGTAGAACCGGGTGAGTACTATGATTTGAGGTGCGTAGATAGTGCCGATAATGAATACTTTATATGGGATGTTCCTATAGAAGCGGACGGATTCAGATGGCTGGTAGAGCTCTCCGATAAGGACAATTCATTTACTGACAATCCATCCGTTTCTCATAATTCTAAAGGCGAAGCTGCCATCACCATCTACATCAATCCCGGTTGCGGGGTAATCACGCATATCTATTGCGATAGACTTGATGCCCAGAGCCCCATGGATGCAGTAGATCGCCTCGGTACTGATTTGCTCTATCCCAATGAGGAATTCACTTTCCATGTCCCGGTCTGTTACAGTTACAGATACTTATTGTGGCTTGAGAGCACATACGGTGACGATTTCTTGTTTTATGGTATCAGTATCGATGAGGACGGTATATACCTGGATTTAACCAAGGATGACAGTACACGTCTGTGATAAGCCGATTATGTTCGCAAATTTAGGTGAATTCATAAAGGTCAGTCAGGGCGGCCGTCATCACCTGAATTTGGATATAAGGAAACTGGATTTTCGCCATTTCAAAAAATTCAATCCCGAACAAAGAAGGGCAACGCGGTCAGTCTTAGCATAGCCCACGGATTGCCGAGTTCGGGAAAAAGTAGAACCAGATCTGTGTTAATCTGAGGAGGGTTTAATTGTTCGTGATCTTCACAGATCCCGATTTTCTTTTGTTGCAGGGGGCATCAATCTGGTAGGCATTGGTTTCGATACTTTCCTCACTGACAGGTTGAATCTGGAGCTCTCTGCAGGGTTAGGTTTGGGAGCCGGTTTAAGGTATCATCCAAAGGGATCTGATCCTGCTGTTCGCTGGTCGCCATATGCAGGCGCGTACGCCGGGATTATTGCTCTTCCAGATCTTCAATTATTCGGCGAGTCCTCCGGCTTCGACTGCAGAACGAATGTCTATTTCCCCGCAGGGGTTCACTATATCTCCACTTCCGGTAAGTTCTCCATCGCTCTGGAGGGTGGATACATGCATGCTTTCGAGAATGATGAACACAGTTCTTTTGATATACCCATGTTCGGGATCAAGATTCATCTGGTAATCCCCTCAATATCATTATGGTGAAAAAGCTCTGGCTCGACAGTACCGAAAATGGCTGGAATTTCACCTGAAGAAATATTCACAATGCAATTCCGCTGTAATCATACCGGAATCCGGATGATAGCCTTTCCACCTAACTCTTCAAACATCTGATACGCTTGAAATGCTAAGAAAGATTCAATCTATTTTGGTTATTGCTGTCATGGAAGTAGTCGCAATCCAGCTATGGTCTGATAATTCACACTGGATATGTATGCGCCATCAGAGAATACTGAATCCACATAGAACTGAATGTAGTGATCGTTCGAAAGGTGTCCATAGTAATAACTGCTGCTCGTAACCAAAACAGAATCAACCCATACCGAGGATCCGGGATCCGGCGCAATGGAGGTTGTTACAGGGCACAGCGGAGTATGATTACCCCCGGGGTACTCTACAGAATTATGATCACCGGAGAAGAAGTACAGCTGACTGTTGACCATATCGATATATATATCCTGAGCGAATTCTGAGGAGTCCGCAACACCTGTAGCCACACCTGCCGCGTCCTCGTAGAAGAGTATTCCGTTTGAGGAACTGCCTGCAGTGAGGATGAAAGGACCGTAGATATATGTTCCCTTTGTATCTACCTGGTTGGAATTTCCAGAGGAGTAGTCAAGCCCTCTGGATGCCTTCACATAATAGTACCTGGTTGTCTCAGCTATCTCCGTAACAGTCGTATCATTTACAACGTACTCATGCCAGGTTCCGGGTGAACTGCTTGACCAGTAAACGTGATATCCATCAACTTGAACTGTCAACGCGTCCCACTCAAGTACTACCGTGTCACCTTTTGTTTCCGTTTCGTTCACTCTCAGATTCTGGACAACCGGCAGAGATCCCGAAGGAGAAGCTGGTTCACTGGAGCAGGCGACGATTCCGATGAGCATGGATATAGATACTGCTATCCATTTCATAATTCTATTCCCTTCCTTCTAAATCAGGTCTTGTATTCTCTTTACTTGCAGAATACATTGTGGAAGAATAAGATAATGTCAAATACCTGAGCTAATAAATGATGTTATTCCATTGTTCATAACTAAGAGGACTATATGTCAGATAGCAGTAGTGTCCCAACGTTGCATCCTTGCGATGCCGAATCAAGTTACAATATAACAAATTAGAGTCATTTTTGCTTCAGCACGATTTCAGCGTACTTTCTTCATATTCTGAGTTTACCCAGGGATGGAGAATGTATGCATTCTGGTCGATTAGTTTTCGCACAAATAATGGATTACATTCCCAGATATGCATAATCTGTGAAACTGAAATCCTTTTCCTTGTAACTGCTCTATTTGAAAGCAAATCCGGCGGGACGGGCGTGAAGCCCGCCCCCTGCACCAGCGGAATGCCACGCTCAGCGTGAAGTAACCAGAATCTGCGTTGTAGAATAACACTCCACCATAAAAGCCCTGGCCATAAGGCGGCCTGCGAGGGCTTCTGAAGAGTGGGGCTCTCTTCGGAGAGCGCATTCATACAGCGCAAAAGCGGCAACGTAGTTACCATCCTCCATTGCCTCTCTGGCAATGCTGACAAAACTGTCAACATCGGCAGGGCAGGAGGATACGGCTACGCCGGCTAGCATTACCGACGGCAGAAGCGCTACCAGTATGATTGGTATCAACCTCATCTTGAGCACCTCCTCAATCTGCTCGGGGGGTTCCCCCGGGCAGACGTCTGGTAACCCGGCTGTCCTTCCCGGTTTCCCGGACTTCGGACCCGTGGCTTTGCGTCCCGGAGTTTCCTCCGGTTTGCATGGCGGTGCTCTACCGCCTGCTTATATTCTTGTGACTTATCTTACTAATGTAAAGGGAGACAGATAAGTATGCGGTAGATATGAACTCCGTTTCTGCGACTTCTTTCTGTTCTCTTCCGGAACAACCTATTCGACTCGTAAATCTCCGGGTCTGATCTATCGGCAAAGGCAGCGCGAAAATCCCGGTCCCGATAATCCACGGGAAATCTATAGACAGTCATATTCGCTTTAACCTGAATTTACGTGTAAACACAGATTTGACGCTGTTAAGGAATTATCTCACATAACCAAGATCTTTAAGCACAGCGTTAACAGACTCTGCATCAAGCACAGATGGGCATCCAACCGGCGGGGTTGTCCAGTACTGATCCAGCGCTTCAGCCATATGC
>WTBT01000039.1 GCA_013138965.1 Candidatus Aegiribacteria sp. | reverse complement strand
AATTGTTCATAGTTCATACAGGATTGAACTTGGAAGCGGAAGCATGAAAGAAAGCATGAGGAAGGTTTATTCCGAGATTGGAGAAGATGGTAATAAAAAGCAGAAAGAGGACGAAAAGAATTAATGGACTGTGCCGCTGAAATGAGAAATTTTTCTCAGATTATTGACTGGAAAACCGAAGTTGATTTTGTAAACATAACTCCGGCGAGAAGACTGGAAACAATGACCGGTTTGGCTGGAAACTTTGACCGGCGTGAGCACTAAGCTTGGTGCTTCTTTATGCTTCCAGCCGTTCTTCCATAACTCAATTTTTTCAGGTTTCGAATGAAGGTACATTAAGATCATAACTCTCTCAACGAAACTTCGAATCAACACATGACCTCCAAACAGGTAGCCCTGCCGCACCAGCTCTCTTATTGACAAGGCGATGCTGATCGATTGAGGAATAACTTGACAAGCCATTTTTTGCAGGTCAGTTAAATTTGTATTATGTGTTTTCGGTGCGACTTCGGAATTCATTTCTAAACAACATGAAATCATTTTGTCAAAATGGAAAAGTAATTCTCTCCCCAAATACGGTTCATTGTCTGGGGAAAAGACAACAGGAAAGGCTAGTTCTTTTTTCATTTTATTCCTTTTGGCATAACAATTATTATACTGACTCTTCTAAACTCATTAAAATTTCATCGTTTGAAGATGTATTGGTCTTTTACCCGAGTCAATAGCTGCTCTCTTGACATAATAAGTAAACATATGTATACTAAACCATGGAATTTCCTTGGGTTAGCGGAAGCTGTTAAAGTGGGAGGTTTTGAGATGAAGGAGTATTTGAAACTTGATGAGGGCGACTTAATTGAGAAGAACTTAGTGAGGCAGAATCAGGTGTACATGGTATGGTGGAAATCAGCTTGTCACTGCCATTTGCGGTTCACGGATAGATGTACGGCAAATCCAGTTTCGTGCTGTTCATGAAAAGACCCCCGGTTCAGCCGGGGGTCTTCCCATCAGCTATTTCGAAGTAACCCTACACAACACCCTGAGCTATCATGGCATCCGCAACCTTGCAGAAACCGGCTGCATTTGCGCCGAGGACGTAGTTGTGAGGCTGTCCGTACATTTCAGCAGCGGCTTTTGCCTGTGCATGGATGCTGATCATAATGTTATGAAGTTTTGTGTCGACTTCCTTGCGGCTCCAGCTTGAGAATGTGGCGTTCTGAGCCATTTCAAGTCCGGAGGTTGATACGCCGCCAGCGTTTGCGGCTTTACCAGGGCCGTAGAGAATCTTATTCTCGATGAAGATATTAACACCATCGGGAACTGTTGGCATGTTGGCTCCCTCTGAAACGAGGAAGACACCCTTGTTGATAAGATTCTGCGCATCTTTAGCGTTGATCTCGTTCTGAGTAGCGCTAGGGAACGCGCAGTCGGCCTTGTGATCCCAGAGCGGGTTGTAATCAAGTTCAGGATCAATAGCGGTGTAAACGGCATTGGGATACTTATCTTTGTATTCTTTGATCCTGCCTCTGCGGTTGTTCTTGAGGTCCATGACGAAGGCAAGTTTGTCTGCGTCAACCCCCTCTTCATCGTAGATGTAACCGCCGGAATCTGAGAGGGTGACCACCTTGCCACCGAGTTCGTTGATCTTCTCGGTGGTGTACTGAGCAACGTTTCCTGCGCCAGAAACAAGGCATATCTTGCCCTTGTAACTGTCTCCGCGGGTCTTGAGCATCTCTTCACCGAAATATACAGCGCCGTAACCGGTTGCTTCAGGTCTAATAAGGCTTCCACCGTACTGAAGACCCTTTCCGGTGAGAACACCGCTCCACTCGTTTTTCAGTTTTTTGTACTGACCGAAGAGGAAACCAATCTCTCTTCCGCCAACACCGATATCACCGGCGGGTACATCGGTACTTGGTCCGATGTGACGGAAAAGCTCGGACATGAAACTCTGGCAGAAGCGCATAACTTCGAGGTCGGATTTGCCTTTGGGATCAAAGTCCGATCCGCCTTTACCGCCACCCATAGGGATTGTTGTAAGTGCGTTTTTGAAAACCTGCTCGAAGGCCAGGAACTTGAGGATGCCAAGATTCACCGAGGGGTGAAAGCGGAGGCCGCCCTTGTATGGTCCGATGGCACTGTTCATTTCAATCCTGAAACCGCGGTTAACATGGATTTCCCCATCATCGTCAACCCAGGGAACTCTGAACATGATCACGCGCTCAGGCTCAACAATTCTTTCAGGAATTCTGGCCTTGCGGTATTCCGGATGTTTCTCAAGAACTACTTCGAGTGATTCAAGGACTTCCTGTACGGCCTGGTGAAATTCAGGCTGTGCCGGATCCTTCTCAACTACTTTTTGGTACAGTTCTTCGAGCATATGCCCGTCCCTCCCTTCGAGGGTAAAGAGTAAAGAACAAGAAAAGAAATATGGATATTTTCATTCAAAACATGTTGCTCAGAACCAGTAGTTTAGTGATTGTTGATAGCCTTCGTCAAGTACTGACATCGAGTGTTTCAAAACCAACTACTTGACCGGGATATTCAGCATGGATATTGTGCCGTGACTGTAACTAATATTAGCAGTCAATTATCACCAAAATGATTAGATTACTTGTCTTCATGAATAGAACTTAGCAATATTAATGGAGGACACATATGTACCAGCTCCTGCATAAGGAAAAGCTTGGACCGGATATTTTCCTGTACAGATTTCGGGCATCCGATATAGCCAGATACAGAAAACCCGGTCAGTTCGTTATTGTGCGAATCCATGAAAATGGGGAGAGGATTCCAATAACGATAGCCGATGTTGATATTGAAGAGGGAAGCATTACCCTTATCATACAGGCAGTTGGTAAAACAACTCTGCAGATGGCTCAGATGAAGAAGGGTGACTCCATACCCACCCTGACTGGGCCTCTCGGCGAGCCCACGCATATTGAGAAAGTGGGCAGGGTTCTTTGTGTCGGGGGAGGGATCGGTATCGCTCCACTGTATCCTGCGGCAAGAGCAATGAAAGATGCAGGTAACCATGTCACCAGCATCCTGGGGGCAAGATCCTCGAACCTGATCATACTTGCCGATCTTATGAGAGAAGCAAGCGATGATCTGATAATAACCACGGATGACGGTACCGAAGGCCAGAAGGGCCTTGTAACCGATGCTATCCGGAATCTCGTGGATAACGGTGAAGAATTCGATCAATGTATCGCAATGGGTCCTCCGATCATGATGAAATTCGTCTGTATCCTGACAGAGAAGCTTGGTATTCCAACAATTGTCAGCCTTAACCCGATCATGGTTGATGGAACTGGTATGTGCGGTTGTTGCAGGGTAACCGTTGGTGATGAAGTGAAGTTCGCCTGTATTGACGGACCGGAGTTCGATGGGCACAAGGTTGATTTTGATGAACTCATGGCACGACTTGCTACCTATAGATCGGAAGAGAAGAATGCGCTTGAAGGCTATTCCTCCCATGCAGGCTGCAGACTTGACAGTATGTCCGAAGGGGGCTCGCGATGAACGCCAAGGAAAGAATGAAAATCCCGCCCGTTGATATGCCCGAACAGGATCCGAAAGAGCGGGTAAGTAACCTCGATGAAGTACCACTTGGATACACTCCCGAAATGGCTATGATGGAGGCTAAAAGGTGCATTCAGTGCAAAACAGCTTTCTGTATTGAAGGCTGCCCTGTCGGCATCGATATCCCCGGTTTTATTAAGCTCATCGAAGATGGCGACTTCAAGGGCGCTGCCAGGAAGATGAAGGAGAGGAACCTTCTTCCTGCCATGTGCGGAAGGGTCTGTCCCCAGGAAGAGCAGTGTCAGCTCTTCTGCACTATCGGCAAGGTCAGGAAGAATCCCTGCGAATCGGTGATGATAGGCAAGCTGGAACGGTTCATCGCCGACTGGGACCGGGAACAGGGAGAGTTCGAACAGCCTCCTTCGGTAAAGTCTTCGGGAAGAAGAGTCGCGGTAATCGGCGCGGGTCCTGCCGGCCTTACCGTAGCAGGAGATCTGGTCAAGTTCGGTCATGAGGTGATCGTTTTCGAAGCGCTTCACAAAGCCGGGGGAGTTCTGGTCTACGGAATTCCGGAGTTCAGGCTGCCCAAGAAAATAGTTCAGAGTGAGGTGGACTACCTGGAGAAGATAGGTGTAGAATTCCGGTATGACCATGTGATAGGGAAGACCATACCGGTAAGGAAAATCGTTGATGATTTTGATGCGGTGTTTATCGGAACAGGTGCCGGTCTTCCAAGGTTCATGAGGGTCGATGGAGAGAACCTTCTGGGGGTTCTCTCGGCCAACGAGTACCTCACCCGGGCGAACCTCATGAAGGCCTACGATTTTCCAGAGGCTGACACACCCATAGTAAAAGGTAAGAAGGTGATTACTGTAGGCGGAGGAAACGTCGCGATGGACTGCGCTCGAACCGCTCTCCGAATGGGAGCTGAAAGATCGCTTATCGTTTACAGGAGGGCCGAGGAACAGATGCCGGCAAGGCTGGAGGAGATCCACCATGCGAAGGAAGAGGGCGTTGAATTCCATCTTCTGCAGAATCCTGTGCGTCTTGTAGGCGACGATAGAGGATGGATTAAGGGTGCGGAGGTCATAAAGATGGAACTGGGTGAGCCCGACTCATCGGGAAGAAGACGGCCGGTTCCGATCGAGGGAAGTGAATTCATCGAGAATACCGATGCATTGATAGTAGCTATCGGGAACAGCCCCAACCCGCTTGTGCCCAACAGCTTTCCCGATCTTGAAGTTACCAGATGGGGCGGTATCGTAGTCAACGAGATAACCGGTCAGACTTCGGTACCCGGTGTTTTCGCCGGGGGCGATATTGTTCTGGGCGCAGCCACTGTCATACTGGCCATGGGTCATGGAAGAAGGGCTGCCAGAGCGATGAACCTGTATCTCAGTTCGGGACGATGGGTTGATCTGGATAGTGCACTGGACCTTTCCAGAGCGGAAGTTCACTGAGAGGGTGGTGTTCTTGACTTTTAAGCAGGCTGAACGTAGCGTTCCACATTCCTTGGAAAATCAAGCTGAATAGAGGAGGCATCAATTGAAAGGCCGCGTATTAATTATCGATGACGAGGCAGAGATCCGCCGAAACCTCACCATAGGTCTCACTCAGGAGGATTACACTGCAGTTGCGTGTCCGGATGGCATTTCCGCGATTCATGAACTGAACCAGGCGAGGGAAAATGGAGTTGCCTACGATTATCTTGTTACCGACATATTCATGCCGGATATTGATGGGCTGAAGATACTGAAGGTCATTAAGAATCAATATCCCGATCTTCCAGTTCTGGTAATAACAGGTTTCGGTGATGAAAGACTTATGCTGACCGCGCTCTCGGAGCATAATACCGGTTATCTTGACAAACCTTTCGAGATATCTGAGCTTGTTGAAGCGCTGGCAGAACTCTCCCCCGGGAAGACCGATACAGATGTTCCCGAAGAAGCCGCCGATGATGGTATGAGGGAATCGGTAAGCGGCTATCTTACAGTGAAGATAACAGAACCGGACAGAAGTATGGAAATCTACGATTCCCTTTACAAGATGAATGGTATTCAGTCATGTGATGCCGTCAGAGGAGATTTCGATATCATACTGCTGGCGCAGGCTTCTTCCACATCTGAAATACAGGAAATATTCAGCAGGATCAAGGATATGGATGGCATCGAAGTTGTCTCCATGTCCCAGGTTGAACGCCCGAAACTCGACAGAGACGTTGATCAGTTCATAGAGACCTATCAGCATGCTGTAAAGCATGATGCCCAGGCTGATGCCAGAAGGCAACCTGGAACCATGAGCTACATAATCGTTGATATCGACCCCGCCGCGATACAGCAGATATTTACGACCGTGTTCTTCATTGACGAGGTGGTTTTCTGCGACGTGATAGAAGATGGCAGTAAACTGGTGGGAATGATCACCGGTCATGGAGCAATGGGGAAAACACCTCGGATAATTCAGAAACTTAATCAGATAGATGGTGTACTCAGGGTTCGGGAAGCAAAAGTCATCAAGCTTATCGAAGACTGATATTACTTAAGAACTTCTTACTTTCACAGGAACAGTGAAACCATGTTTCACTGATTCCTGCACTTGATAAGAATTAATGATCAAGGTGCGTGAAGGGAGTGATAAAAACGGCTGCAAAACAGGAGAATTTCAACTACAGACTGTGGAGATATGATGGAGCCCCCGGGGAACTGATACCGCTTCTGCAGTCTGCCCAGGAACACTTCGGGTACATTCCAAGACGTGCAATCAACTATATAGCTGGTGTCACAGCCATACCTGAATCCGATATCTACGGTGTCATTACATTCTACAGCCAGTTCAGGCTGCATCCCATGGGCAAATACGTCATCAGGGTATGTGTGGGAACGGCCTGCCATGTATCTGGAGCGAAACTGATCAGGGAAACCATTGAGGATGAGCTGGGTATCGAAGTAGACGATACAACGGAGGACGGATTGTTCACTCTGAATACGGTGGCATGTATAGGGTGCTGTTCACTTGCGCCGGTCATAATGATCAACAACGATACACACGGCAGCCTTACACCCGCCTCGGTTCGGAAGATCCTTCGCGATTACAGGAAGAAGGCCGCAGTAAGCACCAATACCATCGCAGTAACTGCAGAGGGTGTCTGATAATCTGACGAACTGTCCTTTTGTGAAAAATGTCTGGAGCAATGAATGAAGAAAATAGTAGTGGGAATGGGTACTTGCGGTTTATCCGCCGGAGCCCAGACAGCTTACGACAGGCTTTCGGTGCTGGCGGCAGCTAACCCTGATGTTTGCCTGCTCACCAGAACAGGCTGCATCGGCATGTGTTACAGAGAACCGCTGGTTGAAATAAGAGAAGGGGACAGTAGAGTATTCTACGGCGGAGTAACCCCCGAATCTGCAGAGGAGATCTTCAGTAAGCACATTCTTGGTAACGAAATAATAGATGATGATAACCTTGTTTACCGTTGCTGTCCCGATGGGGAGACCTCCGGTTCCGAATGTGAATTCCTTGACCTCCAGGAGAGAATCGTACTTCGCAACTGCGGCACCATAGATCCCGAATCGATAAAGGACTACGAGGATGCTGGAGGCTATCAGGGGGTAAGAAAAGCTCTTACGGGAATGACCCCCTCCGAGATAATCCAGACCATCAAGGATTCGGGGCTGCGCGGGCGCGGAGGAGCAGGATTCCCTACGGGATTGAAGTGGTCCTTCGCAGCCGCGAATGAAGGAGATCAGAAATACGTTGTCTGTAACGCTGATGAAGGTGACCCCGGAGCGTTCATGGACAGATCCGTTCTTGAGGGTGACCCCCACGCGATTCTTGAGGGGATGATAATCTGCGCCAGGGCTATCGGAGCAACATTCGGATATATCTATTGCAGAGCCGAGTATCCTCTGGCTATTCACAGGCTGGAAATCGCCATTTCGGAAGCCAGGCAGCGGGGTTACCTCGGAACGAATATCATCGGCAGCGGTTTCGATTTTGATCTGAAGATTAAACAGGGGGCTGGAGCGTTCGTCTGCGGAGAAGAAACTGCGTTATTCGCATCTATCGAAGGAGAACGCGGGATGCCCCGTATACGCCCGCCATTTCCTGCAGAGAAGGGACTATGGCAGAAGCCAACCAATAATAACAACGTTGAAACCTTTGCTAACGTGCCATGGATAATATGCAATGGTGCAGAAGCCTTCACGGCGTTCGGAACGGAAAAGAGCCCCGGAACCAAGGTTTTCGCGCTGGCCGGGAAAGTGGTTCACGGAGGACTGGCTGAAGTTCCAATGGGTACAACAATTGAGGACCTTGTTTTCAAAATTGGTGGAGGCATAAAGGAAGGGAAGGAATTCAAAGCTGTTCAGATGGGCGGTCCTTCTGGAGGCTGTATCCCCGCTGATATGAAGGATACTCCGGTAGACTTCGAGTCTATTCCTGCCACAGGGGCTATCATGGGCTCAGGCGGCATGGTTGTTATGGATGAAGACATATGCATGGTCGAAATAGCAAGGTTCTTCCTTGATTTCACACAGAAAGAATCGTGCGGGAAATGTACTTTCTGCAGGATAGGGACTCTGAGAATGCTTGAGATCCTGGAAAGACTGACCAGGGGAGAGGGCGAGCCGGAGGACATTGAAAAACTCGAGCAGTTATCGATTCAGATAAAGGAAGCAAGCCTCTGTGGATTGGGACAGACCGCTCCTAACCCGGTACAGACTACGATCCGCTATTATCTTGACGAGTACATGGCTCATATTAACGAGAAAAAATGTCCCGCCGGTGAATGCCAGGCACTTGTGGAATTCTATATCATTCCGGATAAGTGTGTTGGATGTACTCTCTGCGCAAAGAATTGTCCGGTCGATGCCATTTCAGGCGAAGTGAAAGAAGTTCACGTAATTAACATCGAAGCCTGCGTCAATTGTGGCAAGTGTATGACAAGCTGCAACTTCGGCGCAGTGATTACAAGGTAGGAGCGGCCAATGGATAAGATCAGATTGAAGATCAACGGTAAGGAGATCGAGGCCACTCCAGGGAAGACTATTCTTGAAGTGGTCCATGAGAATGAACTGGATAGTATTCCAACCCTGTGCCACTCACAAGAGCTTGAGCCGTACGGTTCCTGTTTCGTATGTGTTGTGCAGGTTAAGGGCAGAGGTAACCTGGTTCCAGCTTGCGCTACACGCATAGCGCAGGATATGGAGATTGAAACCAGGAACGAAAGGATCATGGCATCTCGGAAAACAGCGCTGGAACTGCTGCTTTCCAATCATTACGCGGATTGCATATCCCCCTGTATGGAGGGTTGCCCGGCGGGTGTTGACGCTCAGGGATACATAGCTCTCTCCGCAATGGGGCAGTATCAGAAAGCTGTTGATCTCATTCGCGAGAAGAACCCGCTTCCAGCCATGTGTGCACGTGTCTGCGTCCGCAAGTGCGAGGATGAGTGCAGGAGAATGGATATCGATGCTCCTGTAGCCATAAATAACATCAAGAGGTTTGTTTCGGATTCACCGATGGCGTACGATACAGTACCTGAATGCGCCCCCGATACTGGAAAGAGTGTTGGTATTATAGGTTCCGGACCGGCAGGCCTTACAGCGGCCTGGTTCCTGGGCAAGAGCGGGATAAAGCCTGTTATTTACGAGGCAAAAGAGCGTACCGGAGGAATGCTGCGGTACGGTATTCCCGAATACAGGCTCCCTGATGATATCCTCGACAGAGAGGTTGAATATATTTGCCGTGCCGGTGCGGAGATAAAATGCGGCGTCCGTGTTGGAGAGGATGTTACCCTTGAGGAACTGAGGGAGAGACATGATGCCGTTTTTGTGGGTCCCGGGGCATGGACAGGAAAAGCCATGCGGGTTGAAGGAGAATTCGATACAGAGGGTGTTGTAACCGGCGCGGATTTTCTCGTTGAAAAGGCTGACGATCCTGAACAGCTTTCCGGGACCGTGGTTGTTGTGGGTGGAGGCAATACCGCTATGGATGCCGCCCGGATGGCGTGGAGGCTTAATGCTGATAAGGTTATCGTTCTCTACAGGAGGACAAAAGCTGAGATGCCCGCGGATAAGATGGAGATCGAGGATTGTCTGGAAGAGGGCATAGAAATAATGGAGCTGGCTGCTCCAACGGGGATTATTAAGAAGAACGGAAAGATCAGTGCCCTTCATTGCCAGAGGATGAAACTCGGTGAGCCTGATGATTCCGGAAGACGTCGTCCCGTCCCAATTGAGGGTGCCGAATTTGATCTTCCCTGCGATCTGGCCATTTCCGCAATCGGTCAGAATACCGTTCTCGACGGTCTTGTAGATACGGATGATGGCGAATTGGACCTTACCAGATGGAACACCTATATCATCGATGCCAACACAATGAAAACCAATATCGAGGGTGTATTCGCAGGAGGAGATGCAGCTGATGACGGCCCCACAGTTGCCATCGATGCGATCAGGGACGGGCAGAAAGCCGCAAATGCTATAAAGGCCTGGCTTCTGAATGAGGAACTTGAATCTGACTCTTTCGTTGTCAACAAGGAGTTCTGGTCAAAACCCGGCAAGGCAGAACTCGGTGATGTCAAGGAATCACCACGTCACGAAGCTCATCAGATAGATGTAGATGACAGGCGCAATAACTTCCTGGAAGTGTCAACAGGTTTTGAACTTGAGGATAATGATCATGAGTGTGATCGATGTCTGTCATGCGGCTGCGTGAGGTTCGATGACTGCGACCTAAGGCTTTACGCTGAGGAATACGGCGTGGATATGGAGCATTTCAAAGGATATGTGCGAAAGCACAAGGTTGATGACCGCCATCCCTATATCTCCTACGATCCGAACAAGTGTGTTCTCTGCGCAAGGTGCATCAGAACATGCGCGAAAGTTCTGCCTGTATCGGCCATCGGGTTTGTTGGCAGAGGTTTCAGGACGGAAATGCGCCCTGCCATGAACGATCCTCTTGTTGCTACAAGCTGCGTAAGCTGCGGTAACTGTATTGACGCCTGCCCGACGGGAGCCCTTACAGTGAAATACCCCTTCTCCGGAAGGGCCTGTCTTGAAACCGAAGATGTAATAACTCACTGCGGTTTCTGCTCTCTCGGTTGTGAGATCCTCGTGAGATCTTTCGGTGTCGGAAGGTATTTCATAGGATCGTCCGGAATTCCGGGAGAGTATCTGTGCAGATACGGCAGGTTCGGACAGGAGTATTTCATAAAGCAGGATAGGTTCACAGGTCCAGTTGAGAAGGATGGATATTCCTACAATCCAGTGAGCTTGGAGGAGGCGAACGGGAGAATAGTAGAGTCCCTGCAACAGGTGGCCGATGAGCATGGCCCCGAAAGTGTTGCCGTCTTCGTATCTCCCGAACTCACCAACGAGGAACTCTACCTTGCGGGAAGAATCGCAAGGGAGGGCATAGGAACGAACAACGTTGGCTCACTCGCGATACTTTCAGGTGGGGGTCGAAGTGGAGTGCTGGATCCAGCATTCGGATTCACAGCTTCCACTTCAGACAGAACCTGCCTCGAAAACGCTGATCTTATCATCTGCAACAATACATCACTTCAATCCGATCATCTGATACTTGCGGTAGATGTTATCCAGGCTGTCAGGAATGGGACGAAGCTCATCGTTTCTAATTCAGCCCTGGACGCTATGGACCAGCACCTTGCTGCCCTGGCAGTAGATCCAATGAGAGGCAGGGCATCGATTTTCTGGAATGCCGTTATGCAGGTTCTCATCGATGATGGATATATCGATCCGATGGACATTGACGGGGGTGAAGGGTTCCTTCTGAACAGGGAGGTTTCCATAGCTGCGGCAGCAGCGAGATCCGGCGTAGAGGAATCGGATGTATACGAAACGGCTGAGCTTATCCGATATTCAGAAAACCTTGTTTTCATTCAAAGCCCGGACAGAGCACAGGGCTCATCACCTGATGACATGGAAATATTCGCCGATCTGGTCCTGATGCTGAGAGGCGCGGGCAAGGTTTCGGATATGCTTCTTCCCAGGCTGATTGCTAACAGCGCAGGTCTTGAGGTAATGGGAGCCGATCCAGCATTTGGACCCGGCAGAATGCCTGTCGATAAAGAACTGCCCGGAGCCGCAACAAGTCAGGAACTTCGGCAGATTCTTGAGGCAGGAACGATTAAAGCGGCACTTATAATCGGTGAGAATCCACTGGAGCACAACAGACCGGGTTCCTGGTTCCGTAATACTGAATTCATTGCTGCCATGGACTGGACCGATACAGAAACCACCAGATTCGCTGATGTTACACTTCCGGGATCAACCTTCCTGGAGACTGCAGGATCAAGGTGCAACTTCGAAGGGAACCTGACTGAGTTCGCAAAAGCGGTGACACCGCCGTCGGGGAAAACCGGAGTAGAGGTTCTTGAAGCTCTGGCAGGTGTATTCGGCATTGATGCTTCGATTGAGAAAATTGACAGTATTGTCAGGGATAGTCTCGGAGATCTTGTAAGGTTCTACTGGAATACCGGGGAGGAGAGAAACTGGGATGGCAGGGGAACACTTATTCCCGTTTCGGCAGATGCCAGGGCATCTTCAATCCAGCCGCCGATGACACATTCCCAGGAGTATCGCAGTGAAATCCTCGAAGTAGGCACCGAACGCTTCCGCGTGATTTAATTAGGGACGGAGGTTTTTTATTCGTAAATAGCGAATAAAAAGCCTCCGGATCATTCAGGGGACGGCCTCTTCATCGAGCAGCCGTTTGTCATAAGGCGCATTCTGAAACACCTTGATTTATGGGAAGATCCCAGACCTCCGCGCAAGCCGTTGGGACTGGTCTGCGAAGCCTGCGCGGACTACGTTCCGTGGCAAGACGATGTTCCGGAAATAGAGGTCGGGTGAAATCTTACAAGTCCGACTTGCGATGGAGCGTGTATCTTCACCCCGGATTCCCAGTGCGTTTTTGTTAGCAACGATGTTTGATTGCAGGTGTTTCAGTCCATATGGTTAGTTTTAGTCTGGAATCGGATGCTTATTGGGACGAATGGGCCTCTTTGCGAGCAAATCAAAGGATCGCGGAGAAACCATTGTCCTAGCGCGAATTATTCTCCATTTCTGAATGGTACAATCGCGAGAATCGGAGTAATTATCAAAGATTCATTCAAACTTCGCGTTTGTCAAAGTGTGAATGCCTGCTATGGAGCCAGTGATTTCATTTTTCGCATTTCCCGAATAAAGAATATGGCTGTCACGCAGACTGCCAGAAGATCCGCTGACGGGAATGCGCTCCAGACACCGCTAAGAGGAGGTGATATGGCTCTGGGCAGAAGAAGCGCCAGCGGGATAAGGAAGAGAACCTGTCGAGAGATGGATAGCACAAAAGCAATGCCAGCTTTTCCCAGAGCCTGAAAGGTTCCCGCCCCTATTACCTGAAATCCCACAGCAGGCATCATGAGAACAAGTATTCGCAGTATTCCCGTCCCTTCGGAGATAAGATTCTCATCGTTGCTGAAAAGACCAAGCATGAAACCGGGGGCCAGTTCGAACAAAAGCCAGTAGGTCCCTGAAAGAGCAGTTGCGGAAAAGATCGCGTACTTCAGAGCTTTCTTCACCCTGTTAAAGTATCCGGCTCCGTAATTGTAACCAACAACCGGCTGCAGTCCCTGCACCAACCCGAAAATCGGCATGAGAGCAAAGGTCAGAATCCTGTTCGCAACCCCGAGGACAGCGAGATGCACTTCACAGCCGTAATACATGATGGTGTTGTTCACAACGATGGCCATGAGGCTTCCACCCACTATTCTGGCAAATGATGGAGATCCGATCTGCAGCACCTTCAGGGACTGGTCTAATCCAGGGATAAGATGCTTCCAGTCGAATTTCAGATGGCTTTTGCCCGAGAAGAAATATCTTGTAATCCAGAAGAAAGCTGACAGCTGGCCTATGACTGTTGCTACAGCGGCACCACGAATTCCCATTCCAAGGGCGAAGATGAAAATTGGGTCCAGGATTGTATTGATGCCTGCTCCCACGAACATGCTTATCATGGCAACCTTGGCGTTCCCCTCGGACCTGGTGATGTCATTTGAGCATACAGTTACCGCGAAAAAAGTCCCTCCGAGGAGGATTATTGACAGATAATCTCTGCCGTAGGGCATTATACCGCTGCTGGCGCCGAAGAGCCTCAGTACAGGCTCAATGAAAATCAGCCCGGAAACGGAGATCAGGAAACCGAGCAGGGCAGCAAGAAAGAAGGAACCTCCGGCAATTCGTCCAGCTTCTTCCTCCCTGCCTGCCCCCAGTCTCCTGGATATGATTGATGCGGCACCTATCCCAACCGTCTTACCCACTGCCAGGAGAAGCATCTGGATAGGGAAGCAGACCGCAAGGGCTGCGAGCGCGAGGGTTCCTACTCCCTTGCCTACGAAAATGGTGTCAACGAGATTGTACATGGACTGGACGAGCATGCCGGTTATGGCGGGACCCGAAAGCCTTATCAGAAGCCTGCCTATGGACTGGGTACCAAGAAGATTGGTCCGTTCCGAGGCAGAGAGTTTTTGTTTTTTCATGGTCGAATATTCACCAGAATCAGAGCCGCAACAATAAGACCAACCGCAATCCGTTCCCTGAATTTCAGTTTTTCGTTGAAGAACAACCAGCCGGTAAGGCTTATCAATACGATTGTAGCGGCGCTGTAAACAGGGAAAACAACTGCAGTTTTAAGTTTTGAGAGTACCAGAATAAGGAAAAATGAAGCGAAGTAATTGGGTATACCAACAATAATACCTGTGAGCAAGTGTGAAACATGAATCTTCTTCTTCTGCTTGAACATCTTTGTCAGCAACGATGTTTGACTGCAGGTGTTTCAGTCCATATGGTTAGTTTTAGTCTGGAATCGGAGGTTTATTGGGACGAATGATTTTTTCGAGTAAATCAAGGGATCGCCGAGAAACCATTGTGCTATTGTTAATCTGTCACATTTTCGAAAGTGAAAATGCAGGATTCCGGTATAGTTTAAGCTCAACTTGGTAAGGTTCATGCAGAACTATTCCCAGAGGGATTTGTGACCGGTAAAACTCAATAATAGATAGGAGTGTATTAGTGAGATGACAGCACAGACATTGCTATACATCATTATCGGGGTAATTCTGTTTGATTTTCTGCTGGAAAGGTTTCTGGATATTCTTAACAGAAGCAGATGGAGTGATAGTCTGCCTGAATCTCTCCAGGGAATATATGATCAGGAGAAATACAGCAAACAGCAGAATTATGAGAGAGTGAAATTCAAGTTCAGGCAGGTAGCAAGTACATTTAGTCTGGTGACTATGTTGCTTATGTTCTTACTTAACGGTTTTGCATTTGTTAATACTTATGCAGTCTCCTCTGTACATCAGCCTATTCTTCAGGCATTGATATTTTTTGGAATTCTGATGTTCGCAAGCAGTATACTGGGAATTCCCTTCAAATACTATCGGACTTTTTATATTGAAGAGCGATTTGGATTTAATAAAACAACAAGTAAGACATTTGTTCTGGATATCCTGAAAGGCTGGCTACTGGGTGCTGTTCTTGGAGGAGGCGTTCTGGCTCTGGTTATCTGGTTCTTTATCTGGGCTGGCGAGTATTTCTGGCTTTACGCCTGGGGCGCAATAAGTTTCATCATGATTTTTATGGCATTGTTCTACTCGAATCTGATCGTACCCTTATTCAATAAACAAACTCCACTAGAGGAAGGAGAGTTAAGGAGTAAGATAGAAGCGTTCAGTAGGGAAGCTGATTTTAAACTGGATAATATCTACGTTATTAATAGTTCTAAAAGGTCAACAAAGTCGGATGCGTATTTTACTGGTTTTGGATCCAGGAAACGTATTGTATTGTATGATACGCTGATCAATGACCTCTCAGACGAGGAAATTGTAGCAGTACTGGCTCATGAAGTAGGGCACTACAAGAAGAATCACACTCTGATCGGTATTGGTCTGTCAGTTATACAGACTGGCTTCATGTTGTTTTTGCTGTCTTTGTTCATCGATAGTCCATTGCTTTCCCTTGCACTTGGAATTAGTAAACCGGCATTCCATATAGGACTTCTCGTTTTTGGAATTCTGTATTCTCCGGTTTCAACGGTGTTCGGGGTGATTATAAATGCCGTTACTAGAAAGAATGAGTATCAGGCAGATGAATTTGCAGCTGTTCACTATGATCATGTGCATACGTGTGATGCTCTGAAAAAACTGTATGTTAATAATCTAAGCAATCTAACTCCACACCCCCTGTATGTATTCTTCAATTATTCACATCCAACCTTACTCAATCGACTGGAAGCTATAAATGACAACGATGTTTGACTGCAGGTATCTACGGCCATACAGTTAGTTTTAGTCCGGAATCGGAGGTATTTTATTCGTTGATAGCGAATAATAAGCCTCTGTGTCATTCAGGGGACGGCCTCGTTTCAATGGCTCTGCCTGAATTCCAAGAATGTTTTCCATTCTTTTAAGAAACCAGTGTCTTCCAGCTGGTCTGTTTCTTTTTGCAGCTTTACGCATTTTAAGAACTTGCACAGTACCAAGATCTATTGATAAATATTCCCGCCAGTCTTCTATGAATTTGTCCAATTTTGTATTTCTGTCGACCAGCAGATCAGAATCCCTGTCACCTGTGTGAAATGCAGCGCTGGACCAATTGTAATCCCAAGTATTTCTAACTATCCCGGCGCGCACAGGATTCTGCTCGACGTAACGAATGGCATTGTAGAGGTATGAAGGCCCCAGTGGGCTTGAGTGGAATCGGTTCTGCCACAGATGGCCACGCCAGTCGAACTGCGAATTGACATACCTGGAATAGATTGAATGAGCCTTTCTGAAGCAAAGTGAGAGCGAATCCTCTTTTTCGGGAATTGCAATCAGATGAACATGATTATCCATAAGACAGTAGGAAAGGAAAGTAACATCGAACTCAAATGAAGCCTTTCTGAGAAGGTTGAGGTATCTGAGTCTGTCCGAATTAGAGAAGAACACAGTCTGGTTTCTATTTCCCCGTTGGACAACGTGATGAGGTAAACCTGGAACGACTACTCTTGCTGTTCTTGCCATAGTAAACATATGTATAGTAATTATGATTGAATTGTCAAGCCTCCCGCATTATCGCCCTATCGAAGGTGCAATTAATTGTTATTAGAATATAAAAAACCTCCGTCCCTAATTAATTTGTTATGTTTTGCCATTCGAATTATGCATGTAACTGATAAAGGAGATGGAATTGCTAAGGGTTGAAAATCTTCGCAAAGTATACAAGAACAGGAAAAAGAACATCACGGAGACCGTTGAAGCAGTCAAGGATGTCTCCTTTGAATGCAGCCCGGGTGAGATCTTCGGACTTCTCGGACCTAACGGAGCCGGAAAGACCACAACTCTGAGATGCATATCCACCCTGATAAAACCCACAAGCGGAAACGTATTCATAGACCGTTACAATGTGCTGGATGATGAGAAAGCCATAAGGTCCAGGATAGGTTTCCTTACTTCGGATATGAAACTCGACGGGTTTTTCACTCCCGATTACATGATGGATTATTTCGGCGCTCTCAACAAGATGAACAAGAAGGAAATACAGTTACGGAAAGAATACCTGTTCAACGAACTGCAGATGTCGGATTTCATCTATAAGAAGATAGATAAGCTTTCCACGGGTATGAAGCAGAAGACGGCCATCGCCATAAGCCTTATCCACGATCCTGAAGTAATCATATTCGATGAGCCGACCAACGGCCTCGATGTGATCACATCAAAATCCGTGACCGATTTCCTCAAGAAGTATGCGCAGGCTGGAAAGACGATTGTAATATCCACCCACATTATGAACGTAGCGGAAAAGATCTGTGACAGATTCGGGATACTGGTTGAGGGTGAGATGAAAGAGATTGGTTCACTTGAAAATATACTTGATAACAATTCCTCGGACAGTCTTGAGGATGTATTCTTCGGTTACATCCTTCCAGATCCAGAGGGGGAAGTGAACCATGCTCAGTGACAGCATTATCATTCTGAAAAAAGAACTCAGACGAATCTTTACCGACAGGCGAATGGTGGCTATGCTGGTTCTCCTGCCTCTTCTCATGCTCCCCGTGATGTACTCGGTAATGGCAAAAATGGGTTCGTCCAGGGATTCTGATATAAGTTCATTCAGATCGACAATCTGCATTTACGAAGGAGTCGGTAACGAGGATGTCATGGGTCCGTTCATTGAAGCGATCTCAACGATCAATACTGAACTTGAGATTGTGCAGTTAAGCGAGGTTGATGCCGTAAAACTGGCTATAACCGAAAAGGATAAGGAACTCCTTCTGGTAATGCCGGATAATTTTCATGAAAGCCTGACAGGGTGCAGTACTTTCGATATCGCTGTCTATTTCAATTCCACTGCAGATTATTCACAACATGCCTATAGCAGAGTTAACGACGTCATGAATTCACTCAACGGAGATATAGTCAGAGAGAGGATCCTGGAGCGAGACCTCTCGGAGGAGATGCTCACCGTATTCACTATAAACGAAGTTCCGATGAAGTACGATCTCGCTAAGGAAGGCAGTGTAATCGGGAAGATAATCAGTATTCTCCTTCCCTTCTTCATAATTATCTACCTCTTTGTAAATTCAATGAAAGTAGGGCTTGATACGGTTGCCGGTGAGAAGGAGAGGGGAACTCTGGCTGTGACTCTGGTGAATCAGGTAGGCAGGCTTTCGATCGTTATCGGCAAGATGATGTCCGTGATGATAGCAGCAATTGTCGGAGCTGCAAGTTCGGTGATCGGACTTATCATCGGTTCAAGGTATTTCATGGGAATGTTCGGTGCGTCGGGTGCCGCTATCTCGAGCTACAGCATGAGCACGATGCATATCCTCCAGTTCGCTATCGTTATTATCCCTCTGGCTGTTCTTGTGGCCAGCATGGTTCTCATCGTATCAACTTTCGCGAGGAATACAAAAGAAGGCCAGGGTATGATCATGCCTGTTTACTTCGTGGTCATGATAATGGGAATGGCAACCATGCAGACCGGAGATGTAGCCCCGAAGTGGATGCTTTCAACTCCCATCTTCAATTCTCTGCTTGTTCTCAAGGAAATATTCATGCAGGGTGCGAGCTGGAGCAGCATCATAACTGCGTCTCTATCCAGTATCGTATTCGCAGCGATTCTGATATATCTGACCCTGAGGATGTTCAGCAGCGAAAAGATACTTTTCAGGATCTAATCCGTGAAGTACCACTATATCCGAGGTGTTCTTTAACCAACCACTGGTAATAATTACACCTGCAACAGCCGCCATAAGAAACCTACCAGATCAACTCCAGACCCTCATCAACAGCAGGAAGATTGCCCTGACCAAAAACTTGAAAAGGCCTCATGAAAACCTTTGCAGAGTGAAGCGGGACCTATATGTTCTGCCCAGGAGAATGCCATCCCTGCATGCTGGCTCTCAAGCCCTCCGGAGTATAAATCACCCGCCACTTCTGCGCATTGGCAAGAAAGAGTCGTTGCTCTCCCGGAAGTCAAGAAAGAAAAACCCGGCCATTGAGCCGGATTCTCTATGGTAGCGGGGATCGAGCTTCGTTTGAACCAAATCCTAATATGGATCAAGGAATTCAAGGATATTTATAATGGTTGCCTGATCTGAAGCTACTCGGAAACTCTGTCTCCAGTATCAATCAGGTCAATTCAGGGTGATTTGCCTTCATCCATTCCCGGAATTTTTTCAGTAATGATTCTGCGGTTTTGAGTGCACAATCTGCTTTGCTTTCAGATACCACGCTTGCGAAATCATAAATTGATTGATGTCTAGCCTGTCGATAATCCTGAATTTCACTCACTTCTTCTGATGAGAGGCCAACGGTGTATTCAAGTGATGCAATCCCTTTGTAGTGGTGACTCTTAGCGCCTCCTCTTATTCGATACCCACACACCGCTAGTGCAGCTCTTCCTATGCTCAAGCAAGCCATATATGCATGAGTGAGTTTTCCCTCTGCTGAAAAAACTGATTTTGCATCAGTAATTTCACGTTCTGCAACGGAAATCAACTCCTTAATCGCAGATGGATCCGCCCTCTCTGAATTCAGATCATCCAGATTATTCTGAACCCATTGCTCTAAGGTCATCCTCACCTCCAATCAACATTATTATCGGTTTGTTCAGCACATTCATAATGAAGTGATTCCTCTGAGAAACTTTCAGGGAGAATTCGTTATCGGAATAAACAACCGGAGAAATATTTCTACCAAGAGTTGTCTGAGCAGAGTGAAGGGCTTTCGATACTTCAGTAAATGTAACTTCTCCGATAACGAAGACATCAACATCGCTTATATGATCTAACTCTCCTCTGGAAGTGCTACCGAAAATAAAACAATATGAAATACCATCGAGATTCGATAGAGTGGATCGAATCACATCAGCAATACCGCCAGTTTTTACTATAAGGTTATGAATTTCCTGGAATACTGGACAGTCTCGATTAGCCTGGTAGATAACCAGATTTCCTTTGCTTTTTCGAAACAGGATTCCTGCTTCCGCAAGAGCATTCAACTCCCTGACAACCGCACCTCTACCCCCTTGAATACATCTAACAACTTCTCGAATATGGTATCCTGTGTCAGGATGAGTGAAGAATAGCACCAGGATATTTCTCCTGGTTTTTGAAAAAAGTACATCAAGCATAGTTGTCCCCAATCTGGGGACAAATGTCCTCAATTTAGGGACACTTGTCAAGTGCTGACTGTTATTGCTTCCGGATAGATGTCCCTGCTAGAGAATTCCCCGTTCAATCGAAAGTAAAAGGCTGCATCTGCTTCCGCAAGAATTGCTACTATCTGTGTCTCTGAGAATCATGATCTTTTCAACTCGACCTCCTGGATTGGTTTTCGCAGAATATCTTATTCGAATAACTGTCACTCAAACGGGGGAAGATATGTCTACCCGAACAGCCATTACAAATCCGCCAATGTTCGGAATGTGATATATATGACGGATTCACGCTGATTTGATTCGATCTTATACTCAAAAGATTACGTTGGCTGCCAAAGCCACTCTGGATATGTAACTGCAACATAATTATTATTAGAGCTAAGGAAAAATGAAACCGAAAAATCGAGCTGAAATCTGGAAACAGCAGAAATACAACAACTCCTGTGCTTGGGATTGTTTCTCAATGCTTCTCGCCACACACGGAGTTGAAACAACCGCTCTAGATCTTGTTGGAGCATCTCATATTCCATATCAACTGCGGCTCCATCCAGAAGAGAAAAGGCTTTCTGCGGGTATGCTTGTACAGGCGGACGGAACCGTTAATCCTGTGCTAGGAAGATTTGGCTTTCATCTAAATAGCAGGAGAACTCCGACAATCGCTGAGTACATTGCCCTGGCAAGAGAAACATTGCGCAATGGAGATGCCTTAATTACGAATCTTAAACGGCCGGACAATCTGCCAGGCAGACATGCCATAGTAATTACCGAACTCAGAGAATCTTGTTTCATAGGACTTGATCCAGATTGTCGACTGGATCGAGCAACAGACTACAGCTACTTTGATGTTGAAGAAATCGTTGCCCTGGACTTCACAGAAGAGGAATTGGTGATTGCGGCATCCGGCGAAGAGGGATTTGTACCTCTTATTGGTGTACTGTCTCCTTGCACACCCCAAGAACCTGACTCACCGCTACTGCAAGATGTATTCAAAAGAAGTAACGATGCTCTGGAGTTCTATTTCTCCGAAACAGAAGATCTGGACTTCACAAACGGCGAATCAATGCAGATTATCTACTCAGTGATAAAGCCCATTGTTTTGGATCTTCGAACAGCAATTGAAATCCGTGATGAATTCTTGAATCAGGAATCCGAGATTGCCTCTTTTCTGAGGGGATTTGAGAGTGAGATTCTTCATCTCCGTAAATTAGTTAAGAATGGCAAGGCAATTCCAGAAGAAATAGTGAACGGATTGCGTGATTCTCTGAAAAGGTCTTACAGAATTCTTGAGGAACACCTTTCCTTTAGAGCTTATCGCAATGAAGGAAAATAGAGGCTCTAACCACTGAATGAACCTGCCACAAACGCTTGGTAAGGGCTTGGCTGATACTTGTGCAGGTTATTCAGGATGTTTTTGCGACCCAGGAGGAATACTATGAAAGCAATTGTGTACACAAAATACGGATCACCGGATGTTCTTCAGCTCAAGGATGTAGAACAACCAACGCCTAAAGATGATGAAGTTTTGATAAAAATTCGTGCGGCATCCGTAAATGCATATGACTGGCATTTCCTGACCGCTGACATATTCTTGATTCGCCTGATGGGCGGGGGGCTGCTCAAACCCAAAGACTCGAGACTCGGTGTGGATGTGGCGGGGCGGATTGAAACGGTTGGCAGAAACGTCAAGCAGTTTCAGCCGGGAGATGAGGTGTTTGGGATGGTAAAGGGCGGTTTTGCTGAGTATGCAAGTGCGCCTGAAAGCGCATTGTGGTTGAAGCCGGTCAATACTTCGTTCGATGAAGCAGCAGCGATACCTATGGCGGCGATCACTGCCCTGCAGGGCCTGCGCGATGAGGGGTATATCCAGGCGGGGCAAAAGGTTTTGATCAATGGGGCATCAGGTGGGGTGGGGACTTTTGCGGTTCAGATTGCCAAATCGTTTGACACCGAAGTCACAGCCGTGTGCAGCACGAGGAATTTGGGGCAGGCACGCTCGATTGGGGCAGACCATGTTATTGATTACACTAAAGAGGATTTCACCAAAAATGGTCAGCAGTACGATCTTGTTTTTGCGGCAAACGGCTATCATTCGCTTTCAGATTATAAGCGCGCATTGACTCCCAAGGGCATTTATGTGATGGCCGGAGGTACCATGGCTCAAATCTTCCAGTCCATGCTCATGGGTTCAATGATGTCAGAAACCGGCGGCAGGAAAATGGGAGGCGTAAGAGCAAAACAAAGCCAAAACGACCTGGTTTCTATAAAAGAACTTTTTGAAGCAGGTAAAGTAAAATCCGTTATTGATCGACGGTATCCGTTAAGTGAGGCTGCTGAAGCGCTTCGGTATCTTGGAGAAGGACATGCCCGAGGGAAAATCGTAATAACTTTGGAAAATGGCGACAAAACCTAACGGCTTGCAGGCAGGACAGCGGCTTCGCCGCTCAGCCAATTGCGCGACAAGCAGAATGTGGATCAGGGGATTCAAACAAGTTCAGTATGGTAAAGTGAGAGGGAGAAGGTCCAAAACCTGATTGGGTCGAGTTATCTTGGGACAGTACACAGGATGATTACTGCCTGAATAATCTCGCGACTTGCGTTACCTTGAAATTCTTATTAAGATTAAGGGGCCATAATCTTAATAGTAGTTAGCGGTATTCAATTTTTCTGAATTAGAAACAATATAGGAATATGAAGCGAAGTGAAACAGGACATTACGAAGTTTCCACTGGAGGTGGTGAATCTGTTCAAGCCTTCGTACCCTATCCCCTGCCACCTTCTCCTCCTGTGACAATGGAGGGTACCCTTCAGCGAGATCTGGAGAACGCTGTCCTTGCTCTGGGGCGACTCGATGGAGTCTCTTCCCACCTACCTGACAAGGAACTCTTCCTCTATTCCTATGTGCGGAAGGAAGCCGTTCTCTCCTCGCAGATAGAGGGGACACAATCTTCTCTGTCCGACCTTCTACTGTTTGAGCACAGCGATGAACCTGGAGTACCAGTAGATGATGTTATCGAAGTTGTGAACTACGTTGCTGCCTTGGAGCATGGTTTATCCAGGCTCAGGGACGGCTTCCCCCTTTCAAATCGGTTGATTCGGGAAATCCATGCTGTACTTTTAAGAAGGGGTCGCGGGAGCGAGAAATCCTCCGGTGAGTTCAGGCGCTCACAGAACTGGATCGGTGGATCACGTCCAGGCAATGCTGTATTTGTACCTCCTCCACACACGAAAGTGGTTGGCTGCATGTCAGATCTTGAGCGTTTTCTGCACTCTGAGAATAATCTGCCTGTACTTATCCTTGCAGGGCTTGCCCATGTGCAGTTTGAGACAATACATCCCTTCCTGGACGGAAATGGTAGAGTCGGGAGGTTGCTCATTACTTTTCTGCTCTGTGAAGCAGGAATTCTACAGGAACCTCTCCTCTATCTGAGCCTGTATTTGAAGCAGAACCGCTCAGAATACTATGAACTCCTGAATATGGTTCGGAAAAGAGGAGACTGGGAAACCTGGCTTTCCTTCTTTCTTGAAGGTATTCGTGCTACTGCCGAGGAAGCAGTTTCCACCGCACAGCAGCTTTCAGCTTGCTTTCTTGAAGACAAAGTCAGGATTGAAGCGACTGGTAGGAGGGCGGGTTCTACTCTCCGAGTACTTGAGGCTCTCAAAGCAAAACCTCTAAGATCTATTCCAGATGTTTGTGAGAGCACCGGACTCTCTTTCCCGACAGCATCCTCCGGAATGCAGATCCTTCAGAAAATGGGTATTGTGCGGGAGATCACCGGGAAGAAACGTGGGAAACTCTACATGCATGGCAAGTACCTGAAACTGCTCAGTGAGGGAACAGAAGTAGATTAATCTATAAATAGTTTCAAATGACGTCTGGCACAAATCGTATCGAAAAGTTCCAACTTCGATTACAGTGGGATCATCCCACACTTGTAGATACAGTTCAATTCCTCTGTATCTAGTTCCAGTGTAAACACGGCGATACTCCGTACCCTGGAATAGACAGAACCCGGCCCAATGGACCGGGTTCGTTTTGGTAGCGGGGACAGGATTTGAACCTGCGACCTTTGGGTTATGAGCCCAACGAGCTACCAGACTGCTCCACCCCGCGACTGCAAGGCGCATTATAGGAAAGATGCCGTGACTGTCAAGGGCGGAAAGCGATTTCAGTTCCTTCTTATCTGCTCCAGAATTTCTCCTTCGCAGTCGTGGATGCTAATAATAAGCGGCATTGAGCCTGGCAGGGAATGCGTTGCGCACCCGAGACAGGGGTCATATGCCCTGAATCCCATTTCCACCAGGTTCAGAAGTCCCTGCCCTATATTGCCGTTCTTTATTACAGTCTGGGCCGCTTTCTTGAGTGACATGCAGATGGCCGCGTTGTTGTTCGTGGTTCCAACTATGAGGTTGACTTTTTTCACGATACCGTTCTCATCCGTAATGTAGTGATGAAACAGTGTTCCTCTGGGCGCCTCAACCTCTCCAACGCCTTCTGAGGGTGTCTTGGTTGGTATCGTTCTTATGTTGTCAGAGGTTATCTCGGGGTCGACTGCCAGCTCAAGCATACGTTCAGCAGCGTACAACAGCTCCACAAGACGGGCCCAGTGTGTAGCCAGGGTTGCGTTTATCGGTTTTCCCGCAAGTGTATCGTACATCTTTTCGTACTCTTCATGTGCCAGCGGAGTGGCCATTCCATCGGCAGCGTTGCACCTGGAAAGAGGAGTGGCTTTGTATACGCCGCTGGCCTTGCCGTCAACGAAGCCCTTCCAGCCTATCTTTTTCAGATATGGGAATTTCAGGTATGTCCAGGGTTCAACCCTTTCCGCTATATGATCAAGGTAATCGTCCGGATGGAATTTCGCGAATTCATTACCATCCTGGTCTGTTATCCTGACCATGCCTTCATAAAAGTTGCTGAGGTTGTTTTCATCGACGGTTCCCATGTTGTAGGTGTTGTGAGAGTATCCCTCGTGCAGGATCATATCTACATACGACTTGTTCGCGAGGACTATGTCTTCAAAAGCTTTCAGGCTGAACCTGCCGAATTCCACGGCATCGCGGGCCACACCCTCGATTTCTTTCCTCTCCTCCTCGTTGAGCCCCTTCGAGACTCCGCCGGGGATCGATGAAACCGGATGTATTGTCTTTCCGCCAAGTGTCTTGATAACCTGATGGCACCTGTGCCTTGTGTTGATCACCCTGAGGCCTGTTTCCCTGCCGACCTTGGCTATAACGCCGAGGATATTTCTGACCTTCGGGTCTGAATCGGGCCCCACTATGAAATCAGGCCCTCCCAGAATGTAGAAATGGGTTGCGTGATCGGTTACGAAGAATGCGCTGTATAGCAGTTCCCTCAGCTTTTTTGCCGCCGATGGTATTTCCACTCCGTACACAGCATCTGCAGCTTTTGCGGAAGCCATGTGGTGGGCTTCAGGGCAGACACCGCATATTCTGGTGGTTATCCTTGCCAGTTCCTCAACAGGATGCCCCTCACAGAATGTTTCGAAGCCCCGAAGCTCCGGAACCTGGAAATAGACGTTATCTACATTACCCGCATCGTCAAGAAATATCTCTACCTTCCCGTGACCCTCAAGGCGGGTTATCGGGTCAATGCTAATCCTTGTAGTCATCTGTAGTCTTCCTCCGGAGTATTGAATGTGGCAGGCTGAAGCGGTAGAAGAGACCTGCGGGACAGGGGATCTGTTCCATTATCCTGTCAACTTCATCAGGGTCCTCGGAGTCTATTATTGAACCGAGTGCACTTACTATCTTTGCGCCCTGGTCAAATACTCCTGGTGGGGGTCCGTAGCACCCTCTGCACGGCATACCGACGGAAGGACAGAGAGCCTCACATCCCGCGCGTGTTCCTATTCCAGCGCAGTATATACCCTGTTCAAGCAGGCATGTATCCGGTTCGGGTATGATCTGGTGGGGCCTGACAAAACGGGAGATTTTTGTTTCCTTTTTTTCCAGCGGGCAGTCATCGCACACTATCTTCCTACCCGCGCCCACTACACTGCCTTTCTCTGGAAGATTGCCTTCAAGCACAGCTTCCAGTACAGCCCATGTCTGATCCGCGACAGGAGGGCACCCGGGAACGTAGTAATCAACATCCACAACCTGATCGAGTGTATATACGGTATCGTAGAATTCCGGCAGTTCGAGTATTCCTTCAGGCACTTCCGTTCTGGTCTGTGGGTAGATACCCTCCGGGTTGTCCATTGAAGGTACTTCAATGTAGCTGCGCCTGAAGATTTCCGTGCGGGTTTTCAGGTTGGCAAGCCCCGGAATACACCCCTCATAGGCACACGAGCCGTAGGCCACAAGTAATTTCGATTTCCGCCTGAGAAGTTTCGCCATCTCCTCGTTCTCCGAATTCCTTATGGCTCCGTTGAACAGGCATAGATCTATCTCCCCATCCTCCATGGCTCTGACTTCATCGTATTTAATATCGATGGCACAGGGCCAGAAAACGATCTCCACAGCCTCGGTAAGAGGCAGTATTCTGTCCCCTATATCCAGTATGGCTATCTCACATCCGCCACAGCTGGCAGCCCAGTAGAAGGCTACTTTCGGTTTGCTCATGAATAATCCTCGTTTCTCATCATGACAGGGTTCCGAAGTAATCCTTCGTAAGCTGCTTTTTCCTGACTTCAGGATTGCTGTAGTCCGGCAGTATCATGGGTGCTATTCTCTCTTCTTCTATTTCCGCGGCTTCCACTTCTTCATTGTAGCGTTTGACATGATCGAGATTCGCGGGGCCGCCCTCATCATGTTCCCTGATGTACATAGCTGCCTGTGCGCCGGCTATTCTGCCGAACACGATAACATCCAGGAGAGAATTACCCATGAGCCTGTTCTCGCCGTGAATTCCCGCGGATACTTCGCCTGCGGCGTAAAGGCCGGGTACATTTGTCTCACATTTGCAGTTTATGTCCAGTCCGCCGTTCTGGTAGTGCAGCGTCGGGTGGATGAGCATGGGTTCTTTGGAGATATCGATTCCGAACCGTCTGAATAGAATGTGCTTGCCGGGGAACTCTTTCCTTACCGTTCCTTCACCCTTGAGCATCTCGATCATTGGGGAATCAAGCCATACACCGAATTTGCCCGTGGGAGTAGGAACGCCGTTGCCCCTTCCTTTCGGGCTGCATTCGCGGATGATGCAGGCAGCTTCCACATCCCTCGGTTCACGCTCGTAGACGAACTGCTCTCCGTGAATGTTAAGTACATTCGCGCCTGCGCCGCGGAATTTTTCCGTTATCAGAATTCCTTCAGCCTGTTCAGGGAATACTACCCCTGTGGGATGGTACTGCACCGTATGAAGGAAAGAGATTGGAACTCCGGCTCTGTAAGCCATGACGATGCCGTCTGCTGTGGCGCCGTAGTGGTTGGTGGTCATGAAATTCTGTATGTGCAGCCTACCGCTTCCACCGGTTGCCATGATAACAGCCTTTGCCTTCACAAAAAGGTATTCTGCTGTCTCCAGATTGTATAGAACGGCTCCCGCGCAGCGCCCCTGATCATCAAGCGCTATTTCCACCGCGGGGCAGAATTCGATCACATTGATCATGTCCATGTGATTTCTTGCTTCGTCACGGATGGTCTTCATTATTTCAGCGCCGGTGATATCCGCCGCGTAATGCATCCGCTTGCGGCATGTTCCGCCACCATGCATGGTTTTCATTCTGCCGTCTTCGTACTTGGAGAAAGATGTTCCCATCCCTTCGAGCCATCTTAAAGCGTCCGGCGCATTCTGAACCATCGTGTATACAAGTTCCGGATCATTTACGAAGTGACCGCCTCCAAGAATGTCCAGATAATGGTAGTATGGAGAATCCTTTCCAACCTTATCGGCTGCCTGAATGCCCCCCTCGGCCATCATGGTATTCGCGTCTCCATGGCGAAGTTTCGTCGCGATCGTAACCTTAGCGCCGTTTTCAGCAGCAAGAAGCGCAGCCGCGGTTCCGGCTCCACCGGCGCCGATTATAAGGATATCCGTTTCGAAATCAGGATCGAAAAGGTTGATCAGGTAGGGGTTCACCCTGCTTTTAGCTTCAAGGAGGTCCACTATTTCATTACTGATGGCGTAACCTTTGCTGGGCCCGACTTTGATCTCCCGGCGTGTTCCTTTGATAAAATCCGGATGGAAATTTCTGAGAACCGGTTCCCGTTCCTCAAGTTTGAGAGGAGGGAATTCCTCATCGTTCTTCTTTCTCTCCACCCTTGCTGGACGGGTGGCCACCACTTTTTCCATAAGCTTATTCAGCGATTCAGGATACGGCATTGCTGACCTCCAGTCGAATTGTCATACTCATCAGACATACCTCGCGTCCGCAGGCTTCCAGTCATCCTCTGACATCTGAGGCTCCGTTTCCCGGGATTTGTACAGTTCCTTCAGCCCTTCCTTTGATTTGCTCATCAGATCCCTCAGAGGTATTTCGAATTTCCCGTTATTAATCTCTTTTACTCTTTCTTCCAGGTGTTCTGCCCTGCGGATTATGTGTCTTGCGTTCAGCCTTCTTGCAAGGATGGCTATATTGAACTGTACTTCTTCCGCCGGGCATCTGGAAGCGCAGAGGCCGCACATGATGCAGTCAAAGGATGTTTCAGCCACTCCGGCAATGTCGCCCCTTATAGCCTGGGCCATGTAATGCATCACATCTATGTCCATCGGACAACCCTGGCTGCATGCATTGCATCCGATACATTTGAATATTTCCGGATACAGGGAGGCAACTTCCCCGCCCGTTCCATTCATCTCCTCAATATCGAATGAGGATCTGTTCCCTGGATAATAGGGCATTATCATCAGGTGCATTCCCGGCTGTACAACTGTCTGGCAGGCCAGTCCGACCTGAAGTTTGTAGCTGTCAGGTATCCGGAACACTGTACCGCAGGCGCCGCATACTCCTCCACGACATCCGCAGCCCCTTATGTGCTGATAGCCTGCGTATTCCAGGGCTTTCTGAATAGTAAGACTTGGCGGCACATCGTACCTTTTCCCCATGAAGAAGATGGGAACCAGCAAGTCCTCGGTTGTTTCGGACGGTTTTGTCATTTTGCCATCTCCCTTGCCGCGAGTTTAAGCGGTCCTTTTGAACGCAGTTCCTCCGTGAAATCATTCATTACATTCGCGAATTTTGTTCCCTCTGCAGCGGAGATCCACTCCAGCCGGAGGCGCCGGGTATCTATCCCGAAATCATCCAGCAGGCGGTTCAGGAGGGAAATACGAGCCTGTGTCTTGTAATTGCCATCCTCGTAGTGGCAGTCTCCTGGATGGCATCCTCCTATGAGAACCCCGTCGGCTCCCTCATGGAATGCCCAGAGGATATGCTCAGGGTCGACCCTGCTTGAACACATGAATCTGATATTAACTCCATTGGGCCTGTACTTCAGCCGTGAAGTGCCTGCCAGGTCGGCACCGGCGCTGGTGCACCACTTGCACAGAAAGCAGACTATCTTGGGCTCAAACATTACTCACCTCGCAGACTTGCTGTAACCATGGATTTGATCTGGGAATCCGACAGATTCCTCTGCTGAGTCGCTCCGCAGGCGCATGCGGCCACGCAGGAGCCGCAGCCCTCGCAGAGAGCTTCATTGACAATTACTATTCCCTTTTCTTCATCATATTCCCGGGCATCGTATGGACAGACGGAAATGCAGATCCGGCAGCCGCCGCAGAGATCCTCATCAACCCATGCGATAGCTGGATCCTGCTCCAGATGATCCCTTGAGAAGAGGGAGATCACCTTGCATGCCGCAGCGCTGGCCTGGGCAACTGTTTCCGGTATGTCCCTGGGTCCCTGAGCAGCTCCGGCTATGAAGAAACCGCTGTTGATGCTTTCAACCGGGCGCAGCTTCGGGTGGGCCTCGGACAGGAAACCGTTGGGTCCGGTATGTATTCTTAGTTTCTTTACCAGCTCTGCCGTGCTGTCCTTCGGGATCACCGCAGTGGCCAGGACAACAAGATCGGCAGCTATTTCAATGTTCCTGCCGGTAAGGGTGTCCGTTCCCCAGACCACAGTTTTGTCACCGTCCCGGAATATTTTCGCAACCTTGCCACGGAGATAGATGATACCCTCTTCCTCCTCGGCGTTATGGTAGAATTCTTCGTAGCCTTTTCCGCCCGTTCTGATATCTATGTAGAAGATGTAGGACTGGCCATCATGAACACGGTGCTTATAGAGAAGAGCATGTTTCGTTGTGTACATGCAGCAGATCTTGGAGCAGTAGGGTTTGTACCGCTCAGGATCCCTTGAACCCGCGCACTGAACGAATACAATCTCCTTCGGGACCATGCCGTCAGAGGGTCTCCTCACCTCTCCGACTGTTGGGCCGGATGCTGAGAGAAGGCGTTCGAAAGCCAGTCCGTCAATGACATCGGGAACATCTCCTGCGCCGTATTCGGCCAGGTCGGCAACTGGAAGGGTTTCGAAACCGGTGGCGGTTATGATGGCTCCCACCTCCTCTTCAATGAACTGATCTTCCTGCTCGAAGTTTATAGCGCCTATCTCGCATACCTTCTCGCACAGACGGCATTTTCCCGTCTTGAAGTAGATACAGCTGTCTTTTACGATCACCGGTTTGTTGGGGACCGCCTGGGGGAAGGGAACGTAGATCGCCCCGTGTGTTGTAAGCTCCCTGTCAAAGACGGAGGAAACTTTTGCGGGACATTTTTCCATACAAAGGCCGCAGCCGTTACATTTAGACCAATCCACGAAGGGAGCTTTCCGCCTTATCCTGACATTGAAATTGCCCACGTATCCGGAAACCTCTTCGATTTCGGAGTAGGTCAAGAGTTCTATATTCGGATGTTTACCTGCCGCGACCATCTTCGGGGTGAGAATGCACTGCGAGCAGTCAAGGGTTGGGAATGTCTCGGAAAGCTGGGCCATATGCCCGCCTATGGATGATTCCTTTTCTACGAGGATAACCTTGTAGCCCGAGTCGGCGATATCCAGGGCAGCCTGGATACCGGCGATTCCACCTCCGATCACAAGGGCCTTTTTTGTGATTGAAACCGGAATCGGTTCGAGTGATTCGTTCAGCCTTGTCTTCTGAACTATTGTACCGACAATGTTTATTGCCTTCCTGGTCGCCTTTTCCCTGTCTGTATGGACCCAGCTGCACTGTTCGCGGATATTCGCGATTTCGCACTGCCAGGGGTTGAGCCCAGCCTCCTCTGCGGCAGCTCTGAAAGTGGATTCATGAAGAGTAGGGGAACAGGCAGCGATGATAATGGCATCCAGATTTTCTTCTTTTATCTTTTCCCGGACCAGGGCCTGCCCCGGCTCCGAGCACATGTAGATGTAATCCTGGGCGTACGTTACACCCTCCATCTGCATTGCTTCCTCGGCCACACGTTTAACATCGACTGTTTCAGCGATATTTATACCGCAGTGGCAGACGAAGACTCCTATCCTTTTCATTACTCATCCCCCTTTCCTGTACTGACGCCGATCTTATCCAGTACAGGGGTGACATCTACATAGTGCTTTTCAAACCCCTGTCTGCCGCAATCAACACCAAGTGCCAGAGAGAGAAGCTGAGTAAAATAGAATATCGGAACAGGCTTGAAATCGGAATAGGCTTCGGTTATGGCTTTCTGTCTTGAATCAAGGTTATAGAAACAGAGTGGACAGCTCACCACAACCGCATCCGCACCGCTGTTTCTGGCTGAAGTGAGTATTCTGTAGCACAGCCTTGTGGAGGCGTCAGGGTTGGATACCGACAGATACGATCCGCAGCATTCCGTCCTGTAAGGGTACTTCACAGGCCGGGCATCCAGTGCGGTGATAAAATCTTCGATTATCGAGGGATTCTCAGGGTCGTCCAGCTGTATTTCGTTCTGGGGCCTCAGCATGACGCAGCCGTAATAGGGGGCTATCTTGAGTCCCTTCAATGGTTTTTCAAGGCTTCCTGCTATCTTATCGTAACCCAGTTCATCGCGCAGGTATTCCATGAGATGAATGACTTTAACTTCGCCTTCGTAATCTTCCCAGAGGGAATCATCCTTTTCCAGATAATCCCGCTCAGGTGTGTCATCGGCAAGAAAAGCGTTAACTCTTTTCCTGGTGATTTCATCGGATTTTATGCTATAGTTTGTGCGCTTAAGGGTGTTATAGCAGAAGTCGCATATTGTTATAAGAATATCTCTTCCCGAATCACGTACATCTTTCAGAATTCTGGAAGGGGCAATAAGGTTCATCACCCTTTCTTCAGATACCGGGGGAACCGCCCCGCAGCAGGTCCATGTATCCAGCTCGTCCAGTTCGAAACCCAGTTTCACGGTAGCATCCCGTGCTGAGCGGTCGAGATGGGAGGATCTTTCATTCAGGGCACAGCCCGGATAGTAAGCAATCTTGGCCATGTTTCCTCCAGTTTTAGGTTGCCAGTTTTCTATAAACTCCAACAAGCCCCGGTTGGGGGACGGAAGCCGCCAGTTCCGGACTGATCTGATCCGGGCCGAAATGGTCAATTCCCTCGTCCAGCGCTATCTGCCTGAGAGCATCCATCACGGCCTGTATGTCGATTCCCCTGGGACATCTGACAGTACACTGGAAGCAACTTGCGCATATCCATATCGTTTCGCTGTTGATAATGTCATCCCTCTGCCCCAGCTGAACCAGTCGTATGATCCTGTTGGGGAGAATGTCCATCTCCTGAGCCAGGGGACATCCGGATGAGCAGTTTCCGCACTGATAGCAGGCGTCCATATGCTGTCCGCTCAATTCATTCACCTGCTGTTTGAACCCGGCATTGACTACTTCACGGGTTAGCAGGATCGGAGGGCTTTTGGGAGGAGCCAGCCCCATATTTTCACTCATACCGCTAATTCTCCTCTCGGTGTGGTACTGGAGTCATGTGAATGCAGTTGGAAAGCTCTCGATTGATAATCTCTTCAGCAAATTCAGGGAGAAGTTCCCCCAGAGCAGGGGAAAGGCCATCTTCATACACTTCAGGCCGGATTATTTCTATGCCGTAGATCTTAACGTATTCGGGCATTGAAAGGCCCAGCGCATTACCGATATCCTGAAGCTGTTCTATAGAAAAATGATGAGCGGAGATCGGGGAAGAGCTGCGTTTCCGAAACTCAATCTCCATAAGTTCTCCCGGTTCAGCCAGGCCTGTTGTGATAGAGTCTATGATGATAAGTCGATGGTGTCCTGATATTTCATCCACCAGTCGGACAAGAGAAACTGAAGTGGAAAGTACTGTAACTCCTGAGTCTGATCCCAATCTATTCCCGATGAATTCAGCTACAGAGCAGCCTATTCCATCATCACCAAGAATTGGATTTCCAAGACCCAGGATCATCGTGCAGCCGGGCATTGTTGCAGTATTCAATTGGTACCGGTCTTGTTTAACCGGTTGAGCCCCCTCTCAGGGTCCTCTTACAGAACCTGTCTCTATGGCATGATAAAAATAATACCAAAAATAGTATACGATTTCCTCATTTGAAAATGTGTCTATCAGCTCTGCCTGTACAATAGAATCTAAAGTACTGTTCACTTCCTGGAATTCATTTCTGGCTTCTTCAAGCAGAAGGCCAACGTGTTCGCAGTCTTCTCTGCATGAGATGACATCAAACTCCGTCCTGACATTGTCAGGAAGGGAAGCTCTGAAAGTATCGAGTCTTCTCTGTCTTCCCTCGGCCCGGGTGTCAGAGTTGCAGGATGAGATCATGAGTATTACCAATAAGAACAGAAGCGCATAAGTGGATAAGGTCACAGAGCAATGCCAATGCTGAATCTGTGAATGTTCCCCAGATCAGCAAAGGGTTTGAACGCATAATCAAAGTCAAACCTGTTCCATTCAGTGCCTGCACCAAATGCGATAGCGTCGAAAAAGCTTCCACCAGCATTGTCGGCAGCGTTCTTGTCATGGAGATTTCCCCCTGCCCTTAAGGAAAGCATTTTCATAGGAGAATACTCAATACCCAGGGCTGCGTTGAAATCTCCATGAAGGGGGTAGCTTACATCGGCGGCGATCAGCAACCTGTCGTCAAGGAATTCGGCCGATGCTCCCGCTGCAATTGTTGTGGGTACGGGATCATTTTCCTGGTAGAATGCCTTGGTCTGAATGCCTGCGTTTCTTACGACAAATCCGAATGAAACAAGGCCCGGTTTGTACCATGCTCCCACATCCACAAGGAATGCATTCCCGCTGTATGAATCGATGCTTGAATAAACGAACTTCGCGGTTGTTCCTACGGAAAAGGAATTTCCGAATTTATGCACGTAGGTTCCCCCGAGAGAAACACTGTTAGTACTGAATTCCTCGCCGTTTCCCGTGGGGTTCATCATAGAGGTTCTTATAAAGCTGCCTCCGTAAAAATAATTCACGGATACTCCTACCAGATCATCTCCCGAGGGATTAACCCACCCAGCGAAGCCGGCCTGCATATCCATCAGATAACCTGTATAAGTAGAAGTGAACATCTGTTCCTGCATTTCCGCCAGCGTAGCGGGATTCCAGTACAGACCCATGGGATCCCCGGGCACTGCTGTGAAAGCGCCCCCCATCGCAACAGCTCTGGCCCCGACGGGTACCTGCAGGAAGGCGAAACCTGCCGTATCAGCAAATGCGGAGCCTGATATTGTTACCAGCATGACTGCTGCCAGAATTTTCTTCATTGATATTCTCCGTTTCGCAATTCTTTTTAGAATAACAGATAGCCTATGACCATTAATCGGTTCGGTCAACAGGGGAAAATGCCCATACCACTGCCACGCTGTCACTCTTGAAGCCCCTGATCATGTCATACGCGCAGATAATCAAACGTCTCCCCCCGGATACCTGTGCCGAATCAAGCCTGAGAACAGGATAATCGTCCGGCATTGTATCTTCCAGAAACCAGCCCTTTCCCTCCAGTCTTAGACCGAGATCAAAGATATTGTTCCCGCCAAGAGCTGCATAGAAACCTCCAGTTGACGAATTCAACGGAGGATAGACCATCACAGTGCAGGGTTCAAGCAGGTTGAGCCTGCAGGCGATTATTCCGGTTCCGGTATAACCCTGGGATGACAATCTCTCAAGGAAAGATAGAGCTTCTGAATGCAGTGTGCCTCCCGCGCATGGAATTGACGCCGCCAGTATTACCAGGAGAGTTATCTTTTTCAAATCAATCCTTAATTCCTGATCTGCTGTAACTTGCTACAATGCGCTTCTGAACAAAAAGGAAAAGAATTACAAGGGGTATTGTGGAAAATGTTGAAGCCGCCATCAGAAGTTCGAAGTTGCTGGACTGCTCCTGGTTGAAATACGACAACCCCACCTGGAGTACTCTGAGGTTCTCCGAATGCGTTACAACCAGGGGCCACATGAAACTGTTCCATGATCCGATGATATTGAACAGAATAACCGTGACGATTACCGGTTTGGAAAGAGGCAGGACCACCTTCCATAGATATTTAAGTCTTCCGCAGCCATCAAGAACAGCTGCTTCGTACAGGGTCGTGGGAATAGTCTTGAAATGCTGCCTGAACAGAAATATGCTGAAAACATTCGTCGTCCAGGGTATTATCAGAGCCATATAAGTGTTTATCCAGCCAAGTTTTGCAAGAATAACATATGAGGGGGCGAGGTAAACAGGCTGAGGAACCATCATCGTTGAAAGGAAGAGCAGAAACAGAAAGTTTCTTCCCCTGTATTTCATTGTAGCAAAGGAATAGGCAGCCAGACTGGCTGTTACCAGCACCCCTGCTACGGTAAGCAGAGTAACAAGCAGCGTGTTAAGAAAATATCTGCCGAATGGAACCTTGGTCCATGCTTCAACGTAATTACTCAGGCCTCCCTGCTGGAGGGAGGTGTTAACCATCCAGAGGAAGGGGAGCAGCATGACAATACCCCCCAGTATCAGGAATAAATGCTTGCTGATACCAATTGCTGTTGTCCTTGGATCCATCGACATCATGAGTAATACACCCGCCTGCCAGCAATCCTGCGCTGAACAATCGTAAGCGAAAGCAGGATAAGAAAGAGGAAAACGGAGATAGCGCTTGCGTACCCGATATCGAATCGGTCGAACGCTTTCTGGAAAAGGTAGAATACCATTACGTTTGTCGTTCCCAACGGTCCCCCGCCGGGTGGAGGCGTCATAACGTAAACAAGTGCAAAGGTCTTGAACGATACGATTGTGCTCATGATAAGCACATAGTAGGTCGTAGGTGAAAGCAGGGGCCATGTAATGTGACGGAATGTGCCCCATGCAGCCGCTCCGTCCAGTCTTGCCGCTTCGTAGTATGTCTCGTCAATGTTTTCGAGACCGGCAAGGAACAGAACGGTATTATACCCCGTGCTTTTCCATACGCTGACCATCATCAGTGATACCAGGGCCAGGCTGGGTCCCGCCAGAACTCCCTTTGGATGTATTCCCAGTGGAGACAGCATCATTTCGAAAATGCCGCGGGGTTCCCGCAGCCACAGCAGCGGTTCTCCGCCAAGGGCGGTGATGATCTGGTTTATGGGGCCTGCTTCCGGGTTATAAAGCCAGGTCCATACGACGGAGATAGCCACCGCGGATGTTACAACCGGAAGGAAGTAGATGGTTCTGTAAAAACTCTTCCCCGCCAGTTTTCTCCTTAGCAGCATCGCAAGGAAAAGTGGAATCAATAATCCTGCCGGGACAACACCCAGAACAAAGAAAACGGTATTCAGAACGCTCTGCCAGAAGCGGGCATCGGAAAGCATACGCGCGTAATTCGCAAAGCCGACGAACCCGTGAAATCCACCGATGTCATAATCCGTGAATGAAGCCGTAAAGGAACTTAGAATAGGCAGGGTTCTGAAAACCAGCACTATGATCAGCGCAGGGAGAATGTAAAAATAGGGGGCGAGTTTAGCCCGCAAATTTCACCAGCTTCCGTTTATTGAATCCCGGCCATTTGAGTTGATATGCTGAAAACCTCTCCATCAGTCTGTACAACAATAGTTCCCTGAGTGTCAGTTCGCAAGATTTCAGAACCCAGTTCTCTGTATATCTCAATAACCCGCGGATGCGGATGACCGAATCTGTTGTTTCTGCCTGCCGAGAAAACCGCTATCTGCGGGCTCAACTTTCTCAGGTACGGTGGAAATACCGAGGTGAGACTGCCGTGGTGGGGTACTTTCAATACGGTTACAGGCTGAGCGAAAGGGGTAAGGGTTCTTTCAGATTTCTCTTCCATATCGCCGGTAAGAAGAGTTGAGAAATCACCGCATGTAATTCTTAGAAGCGCGGAATTCTCGTTGAGATTAAGGTCAGTTTCTTCCGACCCTACGGATACTACGCAAACGGTAACGAGCGGTGAAAGCTGCAGTGTCATGCCCGTCTCAAGAAACCTGTAGCCGCAACCCGCATCCATGACCGAGTTCAGGAAGTCCTCGTATATCCAGGATGAATAGGGCATGCCCGGGTCAAGCACTTCAAGAACGGTGAAGTTTCTCATCACAGAAGCAAGGCCTCCGACATGGTCCGCATGAGGGTGCGAGAATGAGAGAATGTCGATGGTGTCAACGTTCAGTTCGCGGAGGCGGAATACCACAGGCGGTTCAAGGGGGCCGCCAGCGTCAGGCCCTCCGTCGAACAGGAGAGTTTTCCCGCCTACTGCCTCCAGCAGAATCGCGTCCCCCTGCCCGACATCCAGATAGGAAACGATCAGAGCGGGGGAGAGAGAATCTACTTTCTCGATCCAGTGAAGAGTGTTCGCGGCAGGGACAAGACCGGTATCTATGAAAACCAGGTCTTCCAGCATCGTGATCGTTCCCGAACTTATACCGCTTACGTATTCAAGCTCGAATATCTCCATGAAAGGACCGAACAGCGTTCTGTACTCAATAATATTCAAGGCCCGGACCGGGCCGATGCCCGGAAGCGTCTGAAGTGCCTTTTCGTCCGCAGTGTTGATATTGACATAGTCATTTGATAGTAATGAAAAAGATAATAGTATGGCCAAAATCCAATTCATTACTTGACAATCCTCGCTTTCAGGTTAAGCATACCTATAATAAGAAAGGAGGTTCGAATGAGGAACCTACTTGTAATGGTCGTAACCATGCTCCTGCTGGCATCTCCATCCATCGCCGGTGACATAAGGCTTGAAGGAAGCAATTTTACCACGGTTGCTTACATAAGAGATAGTGGCAGAATAGAGAACGCTTCCTTTGAGATTCTGGGATATATCAAGGAGGATGGAAGAATTGAGGACGATTCATTTCATACTCTTGGCTACATAGATGAAAATGGCAGAATTGAGGACGATTCATTTCACGAGCTTTACACCTTGAGCGGAAACGGAAGACTCACCGATACGGGCTTCATGAAAGTAGCAGAAATACAGAGTGACGGGACGGTTGAGAACAATCATTTTCAGGTCATTCTATACGCTGATGGAACCCATGCTGATATGACTGAACGGATTGCGGTATTCCTGGTATTTTTCAGCGACCTTCTGGGAGAATAGAAAAAATAATCTGATTTCAATAAGAAACCGCCCGGTTATCCATCGGGCGGTTTTTAAATATTACATCTGAAGAGACGCTATTTGGTGATTACGTCCTCTCCTCTGCCGCCGAAACCCCGGATGACTCTGTAAGCCTTTTTTGTCGCGGAACCGGGGTGATGCGCAAGTTCGGCCACCCAGTGCCTGATATTATTATAGCTGGATACCTTGCGCCAGCTGCGGTATCTCTCGATACGTCTCTTCCAGTGGATCACATCGTCCAGGTTCAGGAAAGGAAGGCGCATATTCATGACTTCGCATGCCCTGTTCCTGGCGGGATCAAGCAGTTCGGGGTTCGTGTCGTTGGCCAGGTAACCGTTCTCCTTTGCCCAGTCGTGAATGTACCTGCCGGGAATCGCTGTTGAAAAATATACGATGATATCATCGGGTTTGAGTCTCTTCAGATGTTCGTAGGTTGCCCTTAGATCTTCCTCATTTTCCATGGGAAAGCCTATCATGAGATTGGCAGTTGCCTCAACTCCGAATTCACGGCACCATTTGAATGCCTGCTCGGCCTGCAGGGGCGTTGTTCCCTTGCGGTAGAAATCAAGGATCTTCTGACTGCCGCTTTCCACTCCGAATGAAATACAGTGGCAACCGCTCTCGGCCATAAGGTGAATTTTCTCGCGCGAAACAGTATCAACCCTGCTGTTACAATGCCAGCAGAGTTCGATACTCTCGTTTCGAAGCAGATTCCTCAGAGTCTCGAACCACTTTGCAGGATGCATTGTTATGGTATCGTCCTTGAAGAATACGGGAAGCTTTCTGACGGATCTTATTTCCGCCAGCCGGACAATTTCCTCCACTACATTCTCTGCGCTCCGGTACCTTATGTTCCCTCCGAAGATGAAATCCGTGCTGGGCTTGCAGTACAAGCAGTTGAACGGGCAGCCGCGTGTGGTGATCATTCCGTATTCGGACATACCCCCGGCAAGGTACGCATCATAATCCACAACATCCCGGGCCGGGAAAGGCAGGGCATCAAGGTCTGCAGGAACAGGTCTTCTGGGGTTTTCAATAAGTTTACTATCGCTGAGATATACGAGGTTTCGTATATCGCTGGGGTCGCTTCCGTTTGCGATTGCGTCTGAAAGTTCAACGATGGAATCCTCCGCTTCACCAACGAGAACGAAGTCAAAGGGAATTGTCTCCAGAGTCTTGCCCGGGAAAATGCTCGGATATGCTCCGCCGGCAAGAAAGACAGCATTCGGAACGACACTTTTCAGGTGCCTGGTAACAATGTCTGCCCTGCTTACCTTGGCTGCAGCAGAAATAGCAACTCCGACAAGAGCGGCCCCGGCGGCCTTCTCATCAAGGTCGCCCAGTTTACTGCAGAAGGAATAGTCCAGAAACTCCACCTCATGGCCGGCATTCCGGAGAGATGAAATCAGCTGCAACAGCCCCACCGGCTCAGCGAGTCCGTTGTACTCAATCCAATCCCATCTGGGGTAAACCAGGGCAACTTTCACAGAAAAACCTCTCGCTTCAACCTCTGTCCGCAGAAAAGGACTGCAGATAGAAGAGAAATATCAAATTCCGCATTCCAGGTTCTCCATAACCAGATTGCAGCCATGTATTGTACCGTAATATAAGACAGATAAGATTTGCGAGTTAACATCTTGACATTTTTAGAAGTAAACATATGTATAGGTAGGAGGTGATAGCCGGTGAGGAAAATCACGGATCGTCAGAAACAGGTTCTTGAATATATCTGCGATTTCATAGATGAGCACTCGTATGCGCCCAGTATAAGAGATATACAGAAGCACTTCGGGCTGAAAAGTACAAAGGGGGTGAAAGATCACATAGACAGACTGGTGGATAAGGGTTACCTGAACAGGAAAGAGGGTACGGCAAGGGCGCTGAAAGTAATTAGAGACGACACTAAAGCCATCAAGAAAGTTCCGCTTGTTGGTACCGTTGCCGCAGGCCTGCCGTTACTGGCCGAAGAGAACATTGAAGATTACCTGCCCGTATCAGCCGATATGGGAAGAACCGAAGGAATGTTCTTCCTCAGGGTAAACGGCGACAGCATGATCAACGCCGCAATTCTGGATGGAGATCTTGTACTGGTTCGTCCCCAGCCATTCGTGGAACAGGGGGAAATAGCAGTTGTCAGAATCGGAGATGAGGCAACCGTCAAGCGGTTCTTCAGATTTGATTCCAGAATAGAACTGCTTCCTGAAAACCCGGATTTTGAACCCATAGTATATTGGGATGAGGATGAAGATATACGGGTTGTGGGCAAAGTTACGGCGGTGTTAAGAACTCTCGAATAGACTGATCAGTACCCTGTCAGGCAATAGCTGTCGCATCCTGCTAGCTCTTCAGAGCCCCTGCTGCGTTACTGATTCAATTACATAGCGCTACTATGCGCATTCATCAGTGCCTTGCAGGAACTCAGAATAGCGGCGCATTATATCGACACTTAATGCCTGACAGGATACTAGCGCAAAATCAAAATCAGGATTAGGGGGCTGCAATTGAATAAACTCTTTTCAATCGGAAGTTTCTGTTCCGCTGTACTTTTTCTACTGCTGTCCGGATGTGCAAGATACGTGTCAGTTACAACTGAAATACATTCAATACCAGCAAACAGCACGGTTACAGTATCAACATTCAACGGTTCGATTACCGTGGACTGGTGCGAAGGTACTGAACTGATACTCGAGATAACCAGAACTTCCAGCAGGAGTGAGGAAGAACTTGATAAAGCTGAAGTAGAGGTCACATCCGGGATGATCACCAGTATTGAAGCACACAGGCTTGATAGATACGCCAATGTAGGGGTAAGCCTGAAGCTCAGCCTTCCGTATGGTACTGAAATTGGTGAACTGCACACATCTAACGGCTCCATAGTCATAACCGGTGGTGCTGGTAGCGCGCAGGCTCATACCAGTAACGGCAACATTTCCTTTGAGAACTTCAGCGGTTCAGTAAGTGCTGAAACAAGTAACGGAAACATTTCAGTATCAGCCAGTAGCCTGATTTACGCTGCCTCTTCAAATGGAAGTATAAGCGGAGAGATCAGCAGCATTCCTCTCGAGGGGATCACACTGCGAACCAGCAATGGGGCAATCAACATTGAGATTGATTCAGGGCTCGATGCCGATATTGAGATGGATACTTCCAACGGTTCTATTTCGGTAACCGGTGAGGGTTTCAGTAATATCATCATCGATGATTCAGACGGCAGTGCAACTCTGGGCGTGGGCGGAAATTCCATAACACTCAGAACATCCAATGGAAGCATCAGGGTAAAGGCTGTCAGCCTGGAAGTTTCTCCGTAAGGTTCCTGACGATACTAACAATTTCAGCAGGACTGCTGACGGTGAAATCTGCCTTCTGCATTTCTGATGGCTTGCCGTAACCGTAGAGGCATCCTATTGAAAGAATGGAGTTCTCCGCAGCACCTTCAATGTCATGGTACCTGTCGCCCACCATAACAGTAAATGAACTGCCTGTGCTGCTCATGATGCTTCCTATCCTGCGGGTTTTGGAAGCCTGGCCGTCCCTGCCTTCGAGCAGAGTGAACATATCCGCAATTCCCAGGGAATCGGTGACAAGTTCAATGTAAACCATGCCTGCATTTGAACAGACTGCAAGATTGAAACCCATTTCCTTCAGATCAGACAGCATTTCACGGGTTCCCGGATAGAGTTCCCCTCTCTCAGGAAGAGTAATCTTCTGATATCTGTGTATACCACTGCGGAATTTCCGGTATGTCTCATCATTGCTGTTCATGAGCTTCTGACAGAAGACTTCCAGCGGTTCACCGTACAGGGCATTGATACTTTCCGGGGCAGCAGGCGGAAAACCAAGGTCTTCCATTGCCATTTGAATTGCCGGAACAAGCGCCTTCTCCGTGTAGTGGAGGGTTCCATCAAGGTCGAATATCACTGTTTTTGTTATCTTCAGAATACACCCTTTCTGGATATTACAGGAAGCAGCAATATACCCAAACTGCAGACCTCCGCAGAATTGATTATTTTTCCCAATATCGCGCTAATAATATTGGAATGGAGATCAAATATGATAGCCGAACTGGAGTGCCTTCCATGCCTTGTGCGTCAGGCAAGGGAAGTCGCGATCATATCAACAGACGATTCTTCAATGCAGAAGAAAATTATGAGAAGCTGCCTTGCCTATATGTCTGAAACAAATCTTGATAGATCACCCCCTGAAATCGCCCACGGAATCGGCAGAATAGTGAAATCCATGACTGGAATTGAAGACCCCTACAGGGAAGTGAAATCATTGCATACTGCAGCGGCACTTTCGATGCTTCCTGAAATGGATAAGATCGTGAGTGAAGCCGCTGATCCGTTCGTGGCCGGATTGAGGCTGGCAATCGCAGGGAACATCATCGACCTTGGTGTCAGGGGAGAGGTATCGGATGAAGATATTTCCAGCATCCTCAGTGAGGCTATGCTTGAGCCGCTGGAAGGTGTCGATCCTCTGCAGCTTAAAATGGAAATCGATAAAGCTGACAGTGTACTGTACCTTGCCGATAATGCGGGTGAAACGGTGTTCGACAGGATATTCCTTGAACAGTTTGCCAGCGAGAAGATTACAGCAGCAGTAAGGGGAGCCCCGGCAATAAATGATGCCACAGTCGATGATGCTAAAGAAGCAGGCCTGGACAGGGTTGTCAGGATTATCGATAACGGATCTGGAGCTCCAGCAACCGTATTAAGCGACTGCTCTCCGGAATTTGTAACGAAATTCGGGGAAGCTGATCTGATAATAGCAAAGGGGCAGGGGAACTTCGAATCACTATCGTCATCTGATGCCAATATCTTTTTTCTTTTCAGGGTGAAGTGCAACCTGGTAGCGGAACATTCAGGATTTCCCGTTGGAAGCCTTGTTCTGCTTAAAAGCAGTAGCAGGTAAATATCATGGTTAGAGACGCGGCACCTGTAGGGATATTTGCCACTGATTTCGACGGGACGCTGCATATGCCCGGCAGGGATTTCCATAGGGAGGATATTCTGGCTCTTGAATGCCTTGGCCGGATGAATATCATCAGGGTCATCGCAACCGGAAGATCACCCTTCTCGTTCGACAGGATGATGGGGGAGAGGAGCCTTCCGGTTGATTACCTTGTTCTTTCCAGCGGCGCTGGAATACAGGATTACCGAACAGGCGAATTCCTCTGGACGGCATCTGCGAATGAAGCTCTCACTTCACGCGCGGTGAACTGGCTCAGCAATTCAGGTTACGATTTCTGCGTTCAGGGAAAATTCCCCCGGAACCACGTATTCAACTACAGTTACAGCTCCGGTTCCAACCCTGATATGGAGAGACGTATAGCTCTCTATTCGGGTTACTGCAGGCCAATACAGAAAGGTGATGAGAATAGTGTTTCAACCCAGATTGTCATCATCGTTCCCCCCGGCAGACAGGACGGGGTTATTGCGGAAGTGACCGAATCACTGGGAGGATCCTACAACATTCTCAGAACAACTTCACCACTTGATGGCGAATCACTATGGGCGGAAGTATTCCCCGCGGGGGTATCGAAAAGTTCGGGTGTTGAGTGGCTGGCGGCCAGGTTCGGCCTCTCGGGCAGTGATGCGGCAGCTGTGGGAAACGATTACAACGATCATGATCTGCTGGAATGGGCCGGCCACGCCTTTGTAGTGGAGAATTCACCCGAGCATCTCAGAACACGTTTCCGGGAGGTGCCTTCCATGAACGAGGGCGGAGTTGCCGAAGCCGCCAGATTATGGCTGCTGAAAACGGGCCAACTGTCCGAGGGGGACTGCTGGCCCGTATAGATTGCTTATTTATGCGACAGAAGGGTGCAGGGAGAGAGAGGAAGCTCCCCCTGCATTCTTTCTTTCTTCTATCTCAGCACAAGGAACGACCTGGTAACTGTACCAGCCGATGGCGCCGTGAGTTTCATGAAATACATGCCGTTCGGAACTGGATCACCACTGTCTGATGTCGCGTTCCAGGAGAACGAGTGTGTTCCGGCCTCAAGTTCACCGGTTTCAAGGGATGTGACTATTCTGCCTGACAGATCGTATACGGCTAATTCAGTTTCACCAGCCATCGGTATGCCAAATTCAATCGATGCCATCGCTGTAACCGGGTTGGGTACCGGACTGTTCAGGAAGAAAGAGGATACATTCCCGGAGGGATCCTCTCCGATTCCAACAGACGGGGTAGCTGAGGTTATGGCGGGATACCTGTTGTGTGCCGTTGATGTGATCGTTACGGCATTACCTCCGGGGATGGTCGGAATGTTAAGATCAACAACACCGGATGCGTTGGAGTAACCCGAATCAAGCAGTGTATCCGTATCAGCGTAATAGGCGGCAACAAGCGCTCCCTGGACAGGAGCTTTCGTAGGATCGGTAACTGTTACCTGGAAGGTTCCTACCGGAATGATGGCATTATGGGTGTTCGTAAGCGCGGTCAGGGGGGCTGTATCGTTGTATATGTCTGTTTCCGGGTCTCCGAACAGAGTTGCCATCATTATCTGGTCAGCGCCATAGTTATTGCCGAAATACTGGTTGCACCTGGCTTTACCCCAGGCATGCGCTGCTCCGAGATTATGGAGATTCTCCGTGAAGTAACCCCTGTATGTATGTATCTGGAGTGTGTCAGACGGCCCTATCCATGAATTCGTAGTTGAACCCATTATGGCAATAGCTCCCTTGGGCTCGGCTATTGTTCCCTCGGAAAGGAATGCTTCGCAGAAGCAGTAATAGTTGTCGAATTCTCCGTTCTGGCAGCCTACGGTCAATACCCATGGCATCTTTCTGCCGTTCGTAAGGGCTGCTATGTCCGTATTGCTGAACCCTGATGTGACCCATCGGTCATGAAGGCCGTGTCCTATGTAGCTGATTACCTGACGGCCATCATTGATATCGGCGATGATCTGCGCCCGTGTCGGACTAACACCTCCGAGAGCATCGCAGTAGAATGTGGATTCCATGCCATTGGCCTGGAAAAATTGATGAAGCATGAGTGCTTCGTAAGCTGCAGCCACCGGTTGGGTGGGGCATGCCATGCTGAAAGCCTTCATGAACCAGTTGCTTCCCGCAGGCTGGTAAGGATTCTTTTCATGCTGCACTATCTTCCAGGCGATATACTCAAGGTCATCTATGTGGTTGCCGCAGATTCTTCCGATATTCATCGAAGGGATAGCTCCCGAACCGACAACGGCATACTTGTTATCCGCGGCATGAGTGTCGGAAGTCGGGCCCGTATGGTGCGGAGTCGGCACGACAGTCTGGTCACCCACCAGCATGATGTACTCCGGTTTGTTGGGCCAGGTGTTATAGGCAGTCTCAAGCCATGTGTCTATAGCGGCGGATGTAGCTCCTATAGTGGGCACCAGACCTATTACAACATTGTAACCCTTCTGCTTTTTCCAGCTGATAAGATCGGTGATCTTGTCTATGGATGCCTGCGTGCCGATGAACACGTAACTTCCATCAACAACGTCGGTATCCCTCACCGTATCAAAACCGATTACCTCATCGTAAAGGCTCAGAAAACTTCTGGTATATCCCTGGGGGGATCTTGCCAGTTCGTTCTCTCCGCTGCCGCCGATACCCTTAACATTTACCACAACCGAAGTAACAATGGAAACATCTCCGGTTACAGGATTCATCCTTACAGGATTGTAACGTATCCAGGCTACGCGGATATCCCTGAGAATATTTATGGATTCCAGCTCAACTGAACTGGCGGGAAATATCTGCGAACTACCGTAAATGGAGCTGTTGATGCTGTATGGGGAAGGCACCCCCGCCGAATATGTAGGAGGCTGCTGAAATGGCGCGACGTTGTACTTACCCAGGTACCGGCTCTCTTCACTTACTATTTCAAGCTCAATGTTGCCCGATGAAGGTATAAGAACCATTCTTCGTATAACCGGCAGATCAGGAGATCCGAGCGCGGCAAGATAACAGCCGTCGGAAGGTATGCGGAACACGCTGCCGGCCCCGAAGTCTTCCAGTTCGATCTCGACGCGTTCCAGGGCGGAGAGATTGAATTCGATCAGCTTGCTGTTGTCCATGGATTCAACAAGAAGAACATCTTCAACCGGGGCAGGGGAGCGATAGACGATTTCTCCCGATGCGAACGTCGCAGCGAAAAGCACTATCAGCAGTGTGAAAAGTTTCATTTCCGAGTACTCCTTTTCGTTGATATTGAATGGCCCGAATGAATAATCAATTTAACTATCTTTCTGGCTTGCCTGCGTGTCAATGATACATATTGAAGTAAATGGCAGCGACTCCATGAATATTCAGGAGTTATGCCTGACCACATTAAGCGTATCGTATAATCCCTGGATGGACGGGGAAGAGATACTTGAATCCCTAATGATTCCCGACAATGACTAATGACATACAATTAAAGCAACTCATCCTTCCCGATAAACCTCCGATTCCTGCCTGAAACTGACCATACCGCCCGAAAGATCCGCGGTCAAAGATCGTTTGCATGCAGATGTGCACTGGAGACTCGGTGTCAGGATGTACGTTCCCCCTGAAGTCAGATTCGTGAATTATTATCCAACCTCTATCTCCGGCACATCGTCCTGCCATGGAATGTAATCCGCATCGGGTTCACATACCATTTCCAGCGGCTCAGGCGGAGGTCTGGAATACTTCCCAGAGATCAAGGTGTTTCAGGATGCGCCTGATGCCAAACGGCTGCTCGATGAAGGAGATGACTTTCATCTCTCCTCCACACTTCGGGCATTTCAATGCATTGACATTCCAGACCTTTTTCAGAAGCACAGCCCACAGTTGTCTTCTACGTCCGGAGTATGAGGAACGATCTTTCAGCGAAGAAGCAGTTTCCTCAAAGTACAGTGTCCGAACCTTCATTGAAGCTCATCCGTTCAAGGGAGAAAGGCGCCCTTGATATGTATTCGCTGAGGGTCTTGCGAGAATCCGTTTCATCAGCCTGTATGGGAGTACCGCAGTGAACGCTGAAGCCGCTGTGCTTCCAGGAACGCATGTTCTCCACCAGCTCCGCGGAGATCATTCCCTCTGCAAGCAGCATCTTGAAGACAAGACTGGTAAAGAGCTTTTCAATCCCTTCAATATCTGCGGCTTCTATTTCAGGCATGGCATAGCAATTACCTTTCCTGTCCCGGCAGGTGTCAGCCTCCGCTATCCGGACATCTGCAGACAGATAATCGCATATATCCTCCAGGTATTCAAAATTGTCCCTGTAACAAGCATTGTTTTCAACCATTGCCAACCTCCCATGCAACATTATGGAATATGAGTTGCATAATTCTTTCCAGAAGCAGATAGATGCTTCATACGTCCATAGGAGAAGCAATTCTCAAAATTCTGCAGCGATCAATCGCCTGCAAATTGATCATAATCTGAGAGATACCAGCAGATTTTGAGTGTATATCAAACCAGGTGAAAGGAATCCTGAGTTCAAATTGACATTACTGGGAATTGAACGTATAATGAGGTGTACCATAAGTTGTACATATGGAGGTTTCAATATGAGGACATTAACGGCAACAGACGCTCGCAAAAGTTTATTTAAGCTGCTAAAGAGTGCAAGCGAGAATCATGAGATATATCACATCAGATACAAAAACGGTGATGCTGTTCTTATGTCAGAATCCGAATATGACAGCATTCAGGAAACGCTTGAGTTACTATCCTCTCCCTCTTTCAGAGAGGGGTTCAAAACCTCCAGAAAAGAAGCGGAAGCAGGTGATACTCTCTCCTTCGAAGAAGTCTTTGGAGAGAAGCAGTGACGTACACCATCCGTTTCACGCGGCAGGCAGCAAAGGATATCAAGAAACTCACTCCGAAACTGCAATCAAAACTTAAAGATATCCTGCGAAAACACCTGGCAGTTGATCCCTACTGTGGAAAACCCCTCGTTGGTGATTTGAAAGGATACTGGTCGCTTCGTTTAAGTCATAAAGATAGAATCGTCTACTCTATCCATGATGATGAATTGATAGTTCTGCTTATTCGGGCCAGGACGCATTACGGAGATTAAGCATATGAATAAAAACATCACTCCATATTGAGAGTGAACCCTCCTCAAGAGTATTATGCTCTATTGCTATTTTACGTCTATTATCATGCTTTGTAATATCTTATTGGATTCTGCCCACCTTTCTTAAACATGTGTGCTACCGATTTCCCGATAAACTGCAGGTGTTCTAAGGGAGCTTGACGACCATCGAAGAATTTTCTTTGTGAATTACTTTCTTTATGCCACTCATCAGCTACAAACACTCCCCGAATCAAACCTTTAGCAACAGACAATATGCATGTTACACGGCTAGTACTCTGTCAGGTATTAAGTGTCGATATAATGCGCCGTTATTCTGAGTTCCTGCAAGGCGCGGATGAGGGCGCATAGCAACGCTATGTAACTGAATCCGTAACGCCGCAGGGGCTCTGAA
>WTBT01000040.1 GCA_013138965.1 Candidatus Aegiribacteria sp. | reverse complement strand
CTCACAGCTGAGATAGAATGCTCGGAGATTTGAGGAGAATACTGGATGTATTTAACGATAATATGCGGGCATTATAGCCAGCTGTGTGGGGTTTATGCCAATGTTTCATTGTCGGACAGCCTCCTAGTGCTGTCGAGACTCCGGAGATGGATTCCCCGATCAGAAGTAATTCTCCCGAAAGGCGGTCTTCAGCCACGTTGATCCTGCTTGTGTTCACGTCGATCATCTGTGGCGATCCCAGTTCCTCGTTGACTGCCAGCAACTGCTCCATCGGGAAGCCCAGCTCATCCAGCTGTTCTATCGAACCTTCTACGCGGTAGAAGATGAACTTCTTGTCGCTGTCGATAATTATGTATGCGTCGGCTCCGCAGGAGAGCTCCTCGATCATCGCCTGGTCTCCGAAATCGGTGTAATCGATCAACAGGTATTCATTACTGGCCGGGACGCGTCTGTTCTCTGATACCTGGTCATTTGCAGACAGGGTGCTCTCGGCGAACAAACCCAGTCTCTCGAGCTTGTCCACAGGACCGAGAGCAACGTAGATGTACTCGCCAGAGTTCATTAATGTAGCCCAGGCTTCGCAACCATTCTCCGTCGGTCCTCCTGTGGAGTGTAGGTAGTAGGATCCGTCGTAAGACAGACAGAGAGGCACATCCTCCTCTGTCAGGACGGATATCTGCGATTCGTCGGATTGATCACTGATGAAAACATCCTCTTTGGTGAACTCTGATGTCTGTGATTCGTCAGCGCGACCACCGCACGAGTTTAGAATCAGTATCAATGACCCCGGAAGCAGCAAGAAGCGTTTCATTTTAACCTCCCTGAATTGGAACTGGAACCATGCTTTTCGGCGCTGAATGCGACCATTGAACCATGCAACTGCATCATCGCTATTCATTTATCATCAAAGAAGTATAATGATTCCGGTATTTTGTTCAAAGAACGCTCGGGAGGTTAATTCACAGTTGTCTGAACGTCAGGAACCGGGCTCCAGCAATTAGTGGCAGTATGACTATCTCAGCAGAATTATTGCAGAACATGTTATTCTGCCAGGCAAGTTGCCTGGCGGATTAGCATCGGGTGGCTTTTCTATTTCGAATCAGCAGCTTCAGAAATACACTTGACAGATGTTAAGAGCACTCTATATTTAGAACCATCTAAATTATTGATACGAGTCTAAACCAGAGAGAATCATAGAACTGAGTTCCAGTTCTAAAGGCTTCTGGAGAGCATTCAGAGCAACGTACAAAGGAAAGGTGGTGTGAACAGGAGGATAGAGTTTCTTTCTTATAGAAAAATCTAACACAGTGAAATGGCGAAAAAGGAAAAAGGAAAGATCTTAACAGAAAGGAAAAAAATGAAAACTATTATGCTGACACTTATTGGAGTACTCGCGGCCAGTGCAGCGGGCGGTCTTCTGGAGGGAATTGTTGTCGATTCGGTTACCGGAGAGCCTCTTATAGGGGCTACGGTCGCAGTGGAAGGTACCGATCTTGGCGGCTTCACAGACGCTTCGGGAGCGTTCCGTATAGATGGTGTTCAGGAAGGATTTGTCACCCTCATGGTAAGTTCCGTAGGGCACGGAGAGCTGGAACTTGGAATTGAGGAATCAGAGAGATCGGGTATCATGATCGCGATGAATCCCGTGGTTGTGGGTGGCTCGATAATTGTAGTTACCGGGACGGGAACACCACGATTCTTTGCTGACACACCTGTAGCAACTTCAGTTGTAACAAGGGATTTAATAGAACTTCGATCTGACCCTGATCTTTTCAGTATACTGAACATGGCAACTGGAGTTCGTGTGGAAAACAACTGCCAGAACTGCAACTTCTCCCAGGTCAGAATTCACGGCCTTGAAGGCCAGTACACACAGATTCTTATTGATGGAGACCCGGTGGTCAGCAGCCTTGCGAAGGTCTACGGTCTGGAACAGTTTCCCGCTGAAATGGTGGAGAGAATTGAGGTGGTCAAAGGCGGCGGGTCAGCCCTGTACGGTGGATCAGCTGTGGCCGGCGTTGTAAATCTGATAACCAGAAGACCCGAGGAAACCGGTACTATGGTGGAGCTTGAAGGTGGATATGTGGATGGCGGAGGGGAAGCAGGCGTTGCATTCACATCAACTGCCGCAGATATGGGAAACGTGGCCTCAATGGTTATTTACGGAAGGCTCCGCCACCGGAAAGAAGTTGATGTGGATTCCGACGGCTTCAGCGACATCGGAAGGCTGAGGAGTGAAAGTCTTGGTGGAAGTGTTTTTCTTAATCCCGCGGAATCCTCAGGTCTTACTCTGTCCGGACACTACATCCATGAGAATAGACGCGGTGGAGACAAGATAGATGTACCCGATCATCTTGTGGATGTATCCGAAGGTACAGAGACATGGAGATACGGCGGCTCAGTGAAGTGGGAGCAGAAGCTCTCTACAGTTTTTGACTACTCGGTGAACATTTCAGGGGCCTATACAGAGAGATTTTCTTTCTATGGAGGTCTCGGCGGCGAAGACCCATCATCACCGGACTACGATCCTGCCGCAGGTTACGGATTCACGAAAAACCCACTTGTGAGCGCGCAGGGAAAATGCAACCTTCAGCTGGGGAACCAGCTGTTTTCCATTGGCGTGCAGGGAACCCATGAGCAGCTTGAGGACAGATCTTTTAGTGAGGGCATTCGAGCGATTGATGAAACCTATACTGATACAGGTGTTTTCCTGCAGGATGATATCTCATTTGGATCATATAATCAGTATGAGATACTTCTAGGAGCAAGAGTGGACGATCATTCGCAGGTGGAGGGGATGATATTCAGTCCAAGGACTGCTATGAAGTGGAGGGTGAATCCGGCATTTACCTTCAGAGGAGGAATAGCTACCGGTTTCAACGCTCCTCAGGTTTTCGACGAAGATCTTCACATAGAGGTCGTCGGCGGGGCACCAAGAATAATCGTAAACGCCGATGACCTTAGGGAAGAGAAGAGTGCAGGTTACTATTTCAGCGGAGAGTACCGTAATGTTATCGGAGATATCCCGGTCAATATGGTACTGGGTGGTTTCAGAACTGACCTGAAAGATGCCTTTGCTCTAAAGGAAGTCGGCGAGAACGAGTTTGGCGAGCTGGTTTTCGAAAGAGTCAACGAGAGCGGCGCTCATGTGCAGGGCGTGGAAGCAGAGCTGGGAGTTGTCATGGGATCGGTGAGCATCATCGGTGGCATAACGCTTCAAGAAGCCCTCTACAATGAACAGGTTGAGTACTTCGAAGGTGTATGGTCAGACCGCATAATGAGAACTCCCAATGTTTATGGGAACCTTCGTCTGGACTGGGAAGCAGCCCGGAATGTTGATGTGCTTCTTGCGATGAGTTACACCGGATCGATGGAAGTTCCCCACGATACGGAAGATCCCGTGATCAATACTGTCGATCCCACTGTTACATTTGACGCTGATGTGAGCTGGAATATGGAGAGCGGCATTCTGGAGAATACTCTTACTGTTAAAGCTGGCGTAAAGAACATTACCAATGTATTTCAGGAAGACCTGGATCAGGGGGCTGAGAGGGATGCAGGCTATGTCTACGGTCCCGCCTCTCCCAGAAAGATAACCCTTGGACTTGAACTGGGGTTCTAATGAACTCCATAACGGAAACCTATGCTGCTAACGAGTTATGGGACGAAGCATGGAGCGATGCGCATGCCTTCTGTGTGGTGGAACCCGTTGTCAGCTACCATCTCATGGGATTTGGTCGGCATCAGGCCTGCGCTCTCCATGGAGTAGATGGATGATCTCCAGGATCGACAGCGACCTTAAGGTACTGAATCATCATGTGTACGAGTACCGCAAAGGTCTTCGCGACCTCGTGCTGCACACGCTCCCGATGACCTTGAAAAACCATGCTGAGGAGAGACTCAGGCGAGAAGGGATCATGCCTGAACCTTCCACGGCCCGAGACGTGCAAAGCTTATTTATCTGTAACGCCAGAATGCCGGAACGGAGGGATATAAAAGTGAACTATACGGGGCAGAGTATAGATTAAAATATATCTAAATATAAGATTACTCTAAATACAAGCAATACACGAAAGGTAAAAGATGAAACCATTGTTTATTGTGGCAATACTGTGCTTTTCTGTTTCTTCAATGGCTCTGGAACTGGAGGTGCCCGAGATCGGTGGCCAGATACTTCTTGATTACCTCAGTATATCCAGGGATTCCAGTTACAACGGATCGGGAAAGTTCGTTGCAGCTTCGAATCGTTTCAGAGTGCGAAAAGCCACACTTGAAATTTCAGGCACCGCAGGTGAATTGATCCGATACGAAGCATCGTTTGGAATATCAAGTTGCCAGGGAAGTGGAACGATAATGGCTCTCAAGGAAGCTGGAATCCGCGTGATGCCGTTTGGAGATGACAGAATCATTCTGGGAATGGGAATGTTCCATGTGAGGCGCGGATTCGAACTGGGTGAGGATTGTGGCAATACGCTGACAACGGAGAAGCCCATGTTCAAGAAGGTTATCTCACCAGTATGTCATCCTCTGGGGGCTCTTCTGGAGACTGATATAAATCTTGGTACTATCGGAGGTATTGAAGGTCAGATAGCATATGCCAACGGGAATTCAGGAACCCTCAATGAAGAACATGACGCCAACTTTGCGCTCTTTTACCGGCTTCCGGTGGAAGGACTTGCGATTGGTGGATTTTATAACGATCTGGCTTTGGAAATGAACCCAGAACTTGAAGGATACGAGGATGCGTCGAGATACGGTTTCGGTCTCGACTACGAAGCAAACGGGATAGCGGTAAGAACCGAGATAGTACATGTAAAAGGTGTACTTCCCGGAATGCGCCCTCAGGGATGCTCCGTTACCGGCGAAAACGTGGAGAACATCTGCATGTTTGCCGAGGCCGGTTACAGCTTCGATACCGGATCGGAAGCGATTCCTTCGACTACTCCCTACATCAACTACCAGAGCTGGGATCGTTGGAGTAATGCCGATTCAGGCGATTACGAGTTCTCATGGATTACAGGTGGAGTGAAAACCTGCATAGGCAGTCCGGACACCTACATAACTCTGGATTACCGTATTCCGGCCGCCACTCCGGATGGATTGAATGAAGACGCCTCTGTATTGACCGCAAGATTTGGCCTGGTTTACTGAAAGGATATGAAATGAAATACATAGCATTTGTTCTGGTGATTATTGCCGGAGCCGGTTTGAGTGACACATTCGACCTTATACCGGTAGCGGATACTTATACCCTCCCATCCGGTGGCTGTTACGGAAGTCTGAACAACATGCAGATCGCAAACAAACCTGCCAGCGGACATCCTGACGAGAGAGCTATGATGCTGTGGGACCTATCTGAGCATATGGGAGCGACGGCAACGAGCGCGACATTGTACATAAATATCTTCTTCCAGTGTGGTTCCGGTGCTGGAACGTACACGAAATTTTATCATGCGACGGAATCCTGGGACGAGAGCTGGAGCGGAGCCCATGTGCAGCACGGTGCAACACCGTGGCAGTCATATCACTACTCTAATCAAGGGTGGGTCGGAGTCGATGTTTCTGATCTGGTTAAAGCATGGCTCGATGGAACAATAGAGAACCACGGCATTGTCCTGCAGGTGGCCGGTGTATATCCGTGGACCAAGTTCCACTCGCGGGAGACCTCATCCAACAGCCCCTATCTCAGGCTGGAGTTCCCCCAGGCACTGGAGCAGAATACATGGGGGGCGATAAAAGGAGATTTCTGATAATACGCGGGATAGTATCCCGGTGAAGAATCCGGGGAGGTGGATTTAAGAAATGATATTTAAAATCATATTCATGATTCATTTATGGGCTATGAGGCTGTCCGAGAATGCGACATCGGCATAAGGAACCACATATCTGGCTATAATGACCACATATTATCGTCAAATACATTCAAGTATTCTCCTCAAATCTGTAATCATTCTATCTCAGCTGTGAGGATATTCTGCTTAATGCACATTGCCCGGACAACCTCCTACTTTCGTTATCGACAGCCTCGTATACCAGCATGCTCTCTCTGCTGGAGCAGGAGCAACCTTTGCACGAACCGCCTGTGGAACAACATTCTGCGGATACAGTCCTAATTCTTTCCTTCCGCAGAAGAATATCAAGAATCGGCTCCAGCGCGGCTGGCTCCATTTTGAAGTAATCTGCAAGTTCTCGCAGAGAGAGCCTCCTGTGCTTTCTGAGCAGCTCAAGCACTTCGGTAAGCATTATGCGGCAACTTTCATTCTTCGGGACTTAAGCTTCAGGCTGCTGTAAATCAACCCGAGAATTCCGATAGAGATCACGATCCACATTGCGGAACTGGCCGGGTTATCGGTAAATGTTCCTATCTGGTAGAAGAGAGTGCTTGCCACCCATGCAAGAACACTGAGATAGATCGTGGAAAACAACGCCCAGCGGAGATTCGTCTCGCGATAGATAGCCGCAATAGCCGCTACGCATGGCGCGTAGATAAGTATGAACAGGAGGTAGGCGTAAGCTCCCACTTTTCCATTGAAGTGTTCCTGTATGGCGGTTAGAGTGCTGGTTTCAATCTCTATTTCTTCCGCGGCTTCTTCCGTATTGCTCAGATCATCGCTTATTTCAACACCCATCGGATCTCTGAGAGCTCCTCCGAAATCCCTGAAACCGTCCGGTATCGCGGCAAAGGATTCAGCGATTCCAGCCCAGAAATTGAAAGGTTCTTCGTCTTCTGCTTCTGAACTGCTCTCCTCTTTATTCATTCCACTGTACAGTGTATCGAGTGTACCTACAACCGCTTCCTTCGCGAAGATACCTGTGAACAGGCCGACAGCTGCCGGCCAGTTTTCAGAAGTGAGACCCATGGGGAAGAAAACGGGGGCTATCGCTTTGCTGATCGCAGAAAGAACAGAGTTCTCTGAATCCTGGTTGCCGAAGCTGCCGTCCGTTCCGATTGAGCCGAGAAAGCTGAGTATGATGACAACCGCGATGATAACTTTTCCCGCTCTGAGTATGAAGCTCTTCAGACGATAGATTGTGTGGTACATTATTCCTCTGAATGTCGGGAGATGATACGGGGGCAGCTCCATCACAAAGGTTGATGTCTCCCCCTGAAGGATCGTTTTCTTGAAGAGAAACCCCGTTCCCACGGCCAGAAGGATTCCAACCATGTACAGACTGAAGAGTACAGGACCTCCCTGTCTCGGGAAGAATGCCGCTACGAAAAGAGTGTAGACCGGTAATCTGGCTCCACAGGACATGAATGGATTCATCATTATCGCGAGAATCCTGTCTCTGTTGTTTTCGAGTGTACGGGTTGCCATTATCGCCGGAACATTGCACCCGAATCCCACAAGCATTGGAATGAATGCTTTGCCCGGAAGACCTATCATTCTGAGAAACCGATCCATTACGAACGCGGCTCGCGCCATGTAGCCCGAATCCTCAAGGAGAGAAAGGCAGAAGAAGATCAGGAAAATGGGTGGTATGAAGGTTGCGACTGTCTGAATGCCGCCGCCTATACCGTCTGACAGGAAAGTGACAAGGATTTCCGGTAATCTGAATATCTCAAGAAGGACCCTGAATCCATCCACGAAAACAGTTCCCGTTAAACCGTCGAAGAAATCGATGAAAGGAGCCCCGACATGTATCGTGATTACAAACATCATGTACATAACTCCAAGGAAGATAGGTATCCCGAGAATTCTGTTCAGAATCACCGTGTCGATTCTATCGGATATATTTCTTCGAACTTCACTGCTTCGATGCACTACATCCTTTGCAAGGCCATGAATGAAGCCGTATCTCCCATCAGCCATGATGATATCCATATCATCACCGACGTGTTTTTCAACCTGTTCTATTTCGGATTTCAGAGAATCAGAGGGAATCGAATCACCACATAATCCAATTGCGTACTCATCGTCTTCAAGCAACTTCAAAGCGAGCCATCTGGGATCTGCATCGTTTTTTTCAGCAATCTGTTGCACTCTGTCCTGAATGCGCTGTATCGCCTTTTCAAGTACCGAATCGTAAGCAACTTTCGTTTCAGGGATCGAGCGGCTCACACTTCCCCTGTTGATGGCATCCTTCAGTTTATCAATTCCCGTTTTTCTGGAAGCGACGATAGGAATAACAGGGCAGTCAAGATGCCTGGAGAGATGTTCAATCTCGATCTTGATCTTGCGTTTTGCCGCCAGATCCGTCATGTTGAGTGCCACAATCATTGGAACCTTCATCTCAAGCAGCTGGGTTGTAAGGAAGAGATTGCGCTCCAGATTGGTTGCGTCCACAATATTTACGATAAGGTCCGGGTGTTCCGTGAGAATATACGTTCTTGCTATTGCTTCATCTATTGAGAATGCGGCAAAGGAATAGATACCCGGCAGGTCAGTTACATCGACCTCCATCTCATCATGCCTGTAGCTGCCTTCAATTCGATCCACAGTTACGCCCGGCCAGTTGCCGACTCTCTGACGGGAGCCGGTCAAAGCATTCAGAAGCGTTGTTTTACCGACATTCGGATTACCTGCGATCGCGATTCTAATGTTTCTCATTTTATCTCCGTGCATTCAGTCTACAGTGTCGATGATAAGAACCTCAGCCTCGCTTTTTCTCAGCGTGAGCTTCTGACCGTTCAGTTCTATTTCAACAGGGTCCCCCATAGGCGCTTTCCTGAGAAGCCTGAGCCGGCACCCTTTCACGAGTCCCATTCTCAGCAGCTTCTGACGGTATGCTTTGGTGCCCTTTTCGTATCCTGTGATCTTCGCTTCGGAACCGATTTCAAGATTGCCGATTTTCATGAGAGCTCCTTTCAGTGTTCAAAATGGAGTATTTAGTTGCATCTAAATTCTGTATTAAAAAAATGATCATTCAAGCTGCAGCAGTATCTTATGCGCCATTCCGTGTCCTATCATCAATCGTGTGTCACCGGTTTTTATAAGAATCATTCCATTACTTCCTGTTGACTGGAGTACTTCCATTTCACTGCCTATATGCAATCCCATTCCGCTGAACCGCTCCCGGAATCCCCTGCCGCCCCTTACGGCGATTATCCTCGCTTTCTGACCGGGGCGCAGCTCACTCAATTCAACATAAGAGCTATTTACTCTATTTCTCTGACCGTGCATCCTGCTCCTTTTTCTCTGCGCAAACCTCGCATGGATCATTCTCATTGGTTCCTGCTTTTCGCATGAACCCGAATCCCTCTACCCATCTTTTTCCACCATACTTACATTGTCTCTCGAAATCGAGATACTGGACGAATCTCTCAATAACCTCATCCGGGATGACATGTTCTATGCTGCACGCGCATTTGTTGGCGGTATCACTGTCTATCGCAAGCACGGTGGTGAAGAAGTCACGGAACACCTCATGCTTCCATGCTATTTGTTTTGCGATTTTCGAGCCTTCGGGCGTCAATGTGATGATATCATAGGGAGCATGATTAACGAGACCGCGATTAACCAGGATCTGAAGGGCATTTGTAACCGAGGAATTAGCTACATCGAGTTTCTTCGCAATATCAGTAGCTCTTGCCGCAGTTTTTACTTTAATCACATTATAGATAGCCTCAAGATAATCCTCAAGACTGGAACTCAGCTCCATATGAATCCATAACCTTTCAAATTAGCTTCATATAATATCTTTAGCCAAGTCTAATTTACTGCATTAACGGAAAATGTCAAGATCGAAGTAAAGCAGATTTACCGTTTTTCCCGGTTCTGGCTACTGATTGCGCTGAACAGGCTTAACAGATGCGTAAAGATCTGTGAGATATTCGGATTCTTCCTTTGTTTCTTCACAGCCCTTAACGTAAATCTCAAAGCAGGGAGTGTTTCCCGGTTCGAATGCGTTCTGCGGGATCCATGCCCCGTAGAGTTCACCCCATGATTTTCCGAGATCCCTGTAGGAACCGGTGTGTCTGGTGGTGGCATAAAGACCACCCGTAATCTCACCGACGCTGATATCGCTGTCTTCCGAAAATTCGATATCTTCCCTGATTGTTACACATGCTTCGGACCTGAGTTCTTCTTCGGGAACCGATTCCGGATCATCAAAGTAAACACCCACCCATTGAGCGTTTGATAGTTCGATACCCTGTTTCTCTACGAACACAGCAAGTTTCTCGAACGCAGTACCGATATTGCAGTACGGGCCTCTGTGCTTCACGTTCAGAACCTTCATTGGTTCGAGTGTTACAGTTTTTGCTTCCATGTTCCGGCTCCTTTCGAATCGGGTTGATGTCTGATGTTTCTGAAGAATTATTACCTCTCAAAGTATACATATGTTCACATCAGTTCGCAAGTGCCACCATCGAATGTTTCGAGAATGATTCCCGGTGTGTTAATCGTTCTTCCCTTCCCCGGAATCTTCAATACATTTGTGCGGTTTTTAGGCGTATTCCTCGTTCCGTCTGAGCAGAATACAATGTTCTTCATCATGCCTCCCCGTATATTAAACCAATGACAGCTATCAACCAATCCACTTACAAATAGTACCATGTCCTGTAACCAGCACCTGTTTCCTTGCTCGTGTAACTGCAATTACTGCAGGATCCTCTGCGGAAAGCCGTAAGCATAAATGATAAGCATATAAAAAAGGACTTGCTGCTTAGGAGCCTCTTTTTCTGTCCTTGAATGGATAGCCCGAATAACATCACATATTCCCAGGAAGGGAGCCAAGCAGGTCATTTACTACGGGGCTTACAGCCAGGCATGGCGTGGCCGTGAACGCCGCCAGGGTATTTCATCAACAGTACCGGCCGAAGAGGATTCCGCTTCTTCCATAGAAGACCGTTCCTCATGTTCCAGACGGAGAAAACAGCTGTGGGCTGCTCTTCTCAAGAAGGTCCGGGATATTGACGCTCTCAAGTGCCCGAAGTGCGGAGGACAGATGAAAGTCATCTCCGAAATCGAGCAGCCGTTTGTCATCAGGCGCATACTGAAGCACCTTGATCTCTGGGAGGATCCCAGGCCTCCGCCTGAGCCACTGAAACTTGTCTGTGAGCTATGCGCGGACTACGTTCCATGGCAGGATGATGTTCCTGAAATAGAGGTTGGATAAGCTCAGGCAAGTTCGACTTCCGGGTGAGCGTGTGCTTTCTGACGAATTTCAAGTGGGTATTATTTGTCGAAAAGGATATTTGACAGAGAGTATTTCAGAAAATATGGTTAGTTTCAGTCAGGAATCGAAGGGCAATCGGGACGAATGGCCCGTTTTGGAAGCAGAGAATTGGAAGGTGGAATATCCA
>WTBT01000033.1 GCA_013138965.1 Candidatus Aegiribacteria sp. | reverse complement strand
CGTTATTCTGAGTTCCTGCAAGGCGCGGATGAGGGCGCATAGCAACGCTATGTAACTGAATCCGTAACGCCGCAGGGGCTCTGAAGAACCAGCAGGATGCGACAGTTATTCCTTGACGGGGTACTAGCTGAAAGCATGATTTTTTTGAAGTGTCTGTATGAATCGGTTTCCCATGATGACAGAAAATCCAGCACTTCACATCTCCCATCAATTGACAATGCTTTAATCCTGTGTGCAGTCTGCCATTCTTTCTTCAACCAAGTAATATCTACAAGCTCATACCTTGTCATGTCAACTCACAAGTTTACATCTATTGCGAAATTACACATCACTTACTCTCAAATGTCTCAAACGGTACTTCTTGAAAAAACTGGCTCAGAGGTTCCTGGCCTGTAATCAGCACCTGTTTCCTTGCCCGTGTAACGGCAACATAAAGCAAAGCTCGCTCAGACTTCTCTTGTTCTTTAAGGGCAACAGCATCGCTTCCTGACATTGCCCTGGCTAAAGGCATAACACCATCGTTTACAGCTGCAACAATCATTGTGTCGAACTCCAGCCCCTTCACCCTGTGCATTGTTGCCAGTCGAACTCCGGGAGAGTTTCTATCCTCTTCCTGATCCGGTCTTACCAAGCAAGTTGCGATTCAGCGTGAGACGAGTTCATCAGCGTACTGCTTCAGAAGTGAATTGGTCCTGGCTGCAATGCAGACACTGCTCATCAGCCCGGGACTGGCAAGCATGGGGACAAGTCTACTTACAATAAACTCGATCTCTTCATCGAATGATTTAAATGAGTGTATTTCAGGAACAGCTCCATGCATGAGAGATCTGTATCCCTCCTGAGCATCTATCCCTCCATCAAGATCATCAAAACTAAGACCCTTCAGCAATCTTAACGCCCAGTTCCTGTTATCCTGTCAGCAGATGCTTTTTGAATGATCGCTCTGAATCGCTTCTCGGAGAAATGTGATCGAATGGGTTTTGTCAACCCAACTCTTCTCAAGAGCATTTCAAGTGAAAGACCATATTCAGACAGTCCGAGTAATCCAATAGCCTCACATATCACCGGAACAGAAATGAAGCTCATGGGACTCGCTCGAGGTTCGAAGAATCGTGATAGCTTCAATCTCTCCGGTATGAAGACCATCACGCATCTTCTGATCGAAAATATCTAATGTGTCGCTTATTTCAACTGCTGTTGCACTGAAGATTTGAATCCTGCCGGCTTTTTCATCTGCCTCAAGGTTAGTAGCAATCCGTTTTCCGGTACTGTCGTAATAAAACTGAACTTCCTGTCTCGCAATGATCTCTGATACTTCCACATTATATGCAGTCAGAACTCCATCCCAGGCTCCAACTTTGTGAAGCTCAATGATGACATCCGCATCAAGAAGTACTAAGAGTGGTTTCGTAGACATCTGAATTCAGATCTATTCCATAATCGGCAAGCACGATATCAAGCTCGCCAATGGTTGTTTCCAGAAGTTGAGCCAGTTTTCCTATCGATATCTCACCATCATTGTATGCTTTGTATGCAAGAGAAGTATATCTTTGAGGTAGTGCCTTTGATTCCGGTTCATCATCCCTATCAAGATCTTTATCTATGCTTTTGAGTTCATCTGAAGATTCAAATAGCTTCGGTACGGATTTATCCATCAGTCCCAGGTTTGCAAGTCTCCAGAGAAGCGCTATCGTACTGACACTGTATCGTCTCGCCAGCATCATCAGGTCGAACCATCGGATTTTACCATCGTCTATAAGCCTGTTGAATTCAATTCTCAGAGATTCTTCGGGCATAAGAAGACTGCTGGAGAATATCTCCGCGAGTGTCTCATTACGTTTTCTAGCTTTCTTTGGAAGAGAATCTATTACCGAGGATACATTCCAGGTCATGAGATGAAACAGCTCGTGCCCAAGACTGAAATTTTGTCTCCAGTACGGTTCTGTAGCGTTCAGCAGTACTCCTGCTCCAAAACTGTCATTCACACAAGCAGCTGATCCACATTCAAGATTATCCCAGAAAATCTTTACTCCCCACTCTCGAGCAAGCGTTCCCTGTAAAGAAAGGGCTGGTGTATCACCCAGATCCAGAGCATTCCTTGTATGCCGTGCCCACTCTGACACCGTTTCATATTTGGTTAAGGCTGGATGAAAGTCTGCTTTCTGTGGAACTCTATCCGTGGCTGTGGAATTAGTTACACTCTCAACATAGCTATAGTTATAACACCTCTTCAGAAATTGAGCCTCCTCCTGAGCCACATGTGTGTTATCCACTGATGAGCGCCATTGAACAGTTACGGCAGGTTTCTCTCGGTTATTGAGCAATTCTTCAATGTCGAAATGAAAATACTCAGCCAGCACAGCCAGTTCGTATGCTCTCAGTGCCCTTGTTCCATTCTCGATATACGAAACAGTTTGTGCATTACGTAGATGCAGCACTTCAGCAAGCTGTTTTTGAGTTAGTGTCCATGCATTTCGCAAATTGCGAACTCGATCTCCTATAACTTTGTTATCAATTGAATGATTGCTCACTACCCATCCCCCTATTCAACATTTCCATGAATATACTACCATTATCCTTAGGTATTGTCAAGATTTTCTTGAACTAACATATTCACCAATTATGACAATAGGTGATGTATTAAGGGGTATTCCTGATCAAGAAGCAGTACTTTCTGTTCCAGAACGCGATGCTTTCAGGGGTTTGCAGACGCCGAAGTTAAGTATACACTTTCACAGGAGTTATCTTTACAGCCAGAGCTGATACATACCCGTTTTCCTGATAACTCCTGCCCCTGGAAGCAATTCTATCTCCTGCCCATTCATCGATATCTTCCCATGTCAAACCTGCAAACAAGTTCTGCTTTTTCTTTTTCGCCATGTGGCATCCTCCTGCGTATCCCGTTCAGGAACCTTCTTTGATCACAGATCCAGAATTCTCTTTATCTTGGCCTTCAATCTGTAGCTGAATCTCTTATCACTCAGCATTCTTTCCAGCGGTTCATAGATTTCCTCGTATGGACAGTTAGCCAGAAAACGGAATATTTCCGATATCCATTGTCTCGTGGTATTGTTTGAAACAGTCTGATACAGCTCATCAATCAATTCAGGAATGAGCAGTGTGCGTGCGTCTGAACGGTTCAGATATCCTAAAAGTTCCAGTTTGAAATGAACTTCAGCTAAGGTTGTGGGGGGCAGCAATTCTGTAAAGAATTCAAACAACTCGTTGAATGCTTCCTTATTCCCGAATGAGATCAGGCCGACAAGATTGGTTATGCCCGAGTCCCGTTCTTCAGGGTCAGAACTCCGCATGCTTGCTGCATACTCATCAACCGGTATGGATTTCAGGTCGATATTTCTGATATGTTCTTTCAGCATATCAGCCTCCAGAGATTCCAGATCAAGTTCACCGGTTTCATTAAAACGAGATAATGCAAGTCCAATAGGGCTGTTGTCATCTATCTCTACTTCTTCAACCTCTTCAAATTCTTTGCAGGCCTCACGTTCACCTGAGAATTTCCTGCGATCAACCAGTTTCTGACATGAAGCGGTTTTTCGATCTTCAAGCAATTCATCGATATATGATTCGAATGCTTCATCACTCAGACAAACGCCGAATTCCGTTGCTTCACCCATACATGCGGGGAAGAACTGATTGCAGTCAAAACAGATCCTTCCTAATTCTTCTTTTCCCATTTCTACTGATTTCATCCTTTCCTTCGAAACTTCATGCTTCATCATCATAGGCACTGAGAATCTGCAGATGAAAATGAAATCCCGCCAGAGGGTCAAACATCCCAATGAAATCTTCAATTGTAATCCTCTTGCCGTCAATGAAGAAAGCTTTGTCATATTCAGTGTCAGAGAAATCATCATTGGAGTCTATTCTTCCTCTGAGCATGTCCCTTGGACCGATTACCCATCTTCCATCTTCCTTTTTCAGATATCTCCGGTTCAGCCCCCTCCTGATCTTCTTCAGCAGCTTCTCCTCGGCTTCACAGAAACCATCAACAGATTCCGATTCTATGCGGAACACATATCCGGGCTCAGTACCCTGCTTCACCTCCACAGCTTCGATGAAAGGACCAGTTGGATATGGAAATGCGCCTATCCTGAAATGATACTCTCTTCCCCATTGATCTTTGATGAAATGATCTTCCCCGCTTTCAAGGGTATTGTTTTTCAGGCATTCAGTCATAAGAAATCTCCCCCCGCCGAACTGAACAACATCAGATATATCCATGGTAATCTCAAATAAGTAAGTATCCCGTTCTCAAACCTGTCCGGTACCTGTCATAGGAAAGCTTGCCGTTTATCCGCTCAACAGAAAATGATTCCCTTCCTGCTTTGTGCATACGCTTCTCAGTGAATACGGGGTAAAGCGCCTTCCCCTATTCGAAAGTAATGCCTTCCTCGCGCAGAATCCTTGTAAGCGTCTTCATATTTCTGCGATCACTGACTGCCAGTATCGTATCCGTGAGCTGCTCAACTTTGCTCTTCCCGGCCGATTTTACTCGAAGGGCTGTCTCCGCGTCCGGGCATCGGATCAGAACAACAGATTTCTTCTGTATTCTTCGGCACCGTCCACACCACTCTTCAATTTGATGCCTGACATTCTCCGGCAGCTTTCTGTCTGAGAGATTTTCAAGGTCTGAAAGTATCCTCTCTGAAGTGATGCCTGATACAGCAGCCTTTATCACTTTTTCGGCATTTATACGGAATATTTCTCCCGCTCCCCGTCCGGTGCGCTCGGCCAGCGGTGCTATCACTGCTTCTGCTCCAGGGCTGGGGGACATAAAAACAACAGAGAAATCCGGCTGTATAACTATGTCAGCTTTTTCATCGCTGACCATGTTGAAATCATCCCGAAGGCCTGTTAGAAAGCGGCCGGCCTCCGTAAGTCTTACAGCTATCCTGCCTTCTTCGCTCACCATACAGCTGATGCAGCCAAGCGGCATCAATACATTGAAGAAGAATTGTTTCAGACTCGATACCCACTCCTCAACCACTTCATCATCACTCATGGTAACTCCCATATAATACCCGTCGGGTCTATACAGCGCTGCATTATTCTGTTCCATGTAGGACAGCAACGGGTTATCATCATGAGATAAATACTCAAAGAGCTGACCGACCCAGACACAATCCCGTTCGTCAAGAATACTGAAAGCTTTCAGTATCTCACTCCGCACATCAAGTGTTTTATAGTATCCTTTGAACACGTACGGTGAATAATCCGGGAATCCGCCCAGATAAACACGATTATTTGAATAACCCGAAGACGGCATCTTCCGTTTATTCATGAAGTCATTGATCCATTGCAGCACAGCTCGAAGACGTTCCCTTCGCCTCAGCACTACCCATTCTCGTCCACGGTCAGTAGTACGGAGAATGTGACGTCCCTCTTCGGAATCGGCTTCTTCAAGGTAACCCGTTCTCAGGAGAATATTTCGGGTGTATCTCACTCTGTTTTCCCGGTCATCAATCACTATCCTTGCGAACATACTGTCCATTGGCTGCAAAGCCTCCGACAGATGATCCATCGTTCTTGAAAAGATTGCTCCATCGTTCTTCCTGGTCTGAATTGGTACCGATGTGGCCTCCACCAGGATAACGGTCATGTCCTCCAGCACCTGGGTACATACCTTCATGCTCTCCTGGCTGAAGTCATCGGGGAACTCAGGCGGCGTCCAGTGAAGTTTTTTGTATATCCCGGGGAGTATCCCCACGCACAATCTTAAAGCCATATCCAGTTTCATAAAGATCAGCAGAACTCCGATTGCTTTCCTCAGAGCAGCGGCCGGCATTCCCCGGGTGCAGTCTCCAAGTTTGTTCACAAGCTCATCCAGCTTCAGTGTTCCGCCGGCAGTGTCCAGTTCACAAACGATTTTCTGCACGATGGCGAAAGTATCCCCTCCGGGAAATAACGGATGCTCCTCCTGAGAGACAGCTCCATTCCGCCAATCCTGAGAGTTCTCAGCTTTCAAGAAACTCTTCACCCACGCGGGACTGACTGACTGTCCGGCCAGCTGCCGGCTCACTTCCCAGCTTTTCATCCTTCCGTCCGGTGAATTCAGAAGTTCCTTTCGCTCCCGCATGCTCAGCAGTTCATGAACGTATTCAGTCATACTTTCCGGGGCCCCTGCATCTCCAAGCGGAGATTCGATCTTATCCAGGTCCTTCAGCATGCGTCTAAGGATATCACCATCCGGTGTGAGCCGAAGCATATCAGGATTCTTCTCTACGCGCTTCAGCAGGCCAACCCGTATCAGAACACCAGCATCACTCTTCAGATTCCCTTTGTAAAAAGATGATGAACCATGGTGCAGTATATTGCTGAAGCTCCATCTTTCTTCATCCCGCAGGCCGTTCCAGATGGCGGCAAGCCTGACTATGACTTCCCAGTCGATGTTAAACAGTTTCATCCCGGTACTCGATTCCATACTCGTACCCCTGCTCACAAAGGTAGAGTTGCCGCTTAAGGGCAAATTCCTGCTCACGGCTGTCGCGGCTGACAATAGAATAGAAATAGGCACGGTTCGCGCCGGGCTTCGGGCGCAGTATCCGCCCCAGCCGCTGAGCTTCCTCCTGACGTGACCCGAATGTTCCTGATACCTGTATGGCCACTGACGCGTCAGGCAGGTCTACCGAAAAATTGGCCACTTTAGAGACGGACATCACCTGTATCGCCCCGCTGCGGAATTCCTCGAACAGCCGTTCCCTTTCCAGCTGGGGAGTACGGCCCGTGATCACCGGTACATCCAGCTCCCGGCCTATCATTCGAACCTGCCCCACGTACATGCCCATTATGAGTATCCTTTCTCCCCTGTGCCTTTCAACCAGACTGCGCACAACGGGCAATTTGTCAGGATTTTCTGCGGCAAGGCGGATGCGGGCTCTGGCATGAGCATGGGCATGCTCAATGGCAAGCTCACGGGGCATTTTCAGACGAATCTCCGTGCATACTGCTTTTGCTATCCAGCCGCCGCTCAAGCTCTTTCCATGGCATAGCGGCTTTCCGGGGTCCTATCAGAGCGAACACATCCCCCTCTTTGCCGTCCTCCCGAATCAAAGTTGCCGTCAGGCCCAACCTTCGTTTTGCCTGCAGACCGGCCGTCATCCGGAAGACCGGTGCCGGGAGAAGATGAACTTCATCGTATATAATGAATCCCCAGTTACGCTTTCTGAAAAGTTTCAGATGTGGAAATTCTCCGTCATTTCTCCGTCTGTATGTCATTATGTTGTAAGTAGCCAGCGTGACCGGTCTTATTTCCTTTCGAGCGCCTGAGTACTCGCCTATCTCCCCTTCGGTAAGGGTGGTCTTATCCAGCAGTTCATCGCGCCATTGCCTTATGGCTGTAGTATTGGTGGCAAGAACGAGAGTTGACGTCTGCAGTCTTTCCATGCAGCCCATTCCTATAATAGTCTTTCCTGCACCGCAGGGCTGGACAATAACTCCAGACCCTCCCCGGGGACCACCTGCGGCATGAAAAGCATCCACAGCCTCAAGCTGATAATCCCTCATCCGGAATGCATTTCCCGTTCGCGTTGTCTCAAGCAGTGACAGTTCCAGTATCTCACCATCCGTATACCCGGCCAGGTCCTCTACCGGATATCCTATATCCAGCAGAACTTTTTTCAGTTCACCACGCAGATCCGGATCAACCCGGAAACCTCTGTAAACAGGTTTATCAAGCAGGCGGTTAACGCCAGAGTATCCCGAAACCAGTTCCGCAAGTGCTGTTTTGTCTGCATGAAGCACCAGCCATTCGCCGTCCATTTCCAGCCGCAGCCTGCCGTACCGAGATGCCAGGTCTGAGATGTCATCAATAATGTGCTTCTGTACCGGAAAACGGGAAAGACTTGTTAAACTGTTCAGAATCTCTCTCAGTGGAATACCGCTGGCCCTTGCGTTCCACACCGACAGCGGTGTAATATGATAAGTGTGAATATGCTCCGGTGACTTCACCAGCTCCGCAAATCCCGCAAGGGCGTCGCGTGCTTCGCTATAAAGGGAGTTGTCCACTTCCAGCAGAACGGTCATGTCTCCCTGTACGATGATGGGGCCGCCTCCGTTACTCATCGGGATCACACATTCTTCCGATCTCTCCCTCTATCATCTAACCCTGTATCCCTATTATTGGAGTAATAGTATGATATTATATTTACCTGCTGCAGCATTTCTTGTACTTTTTGCCGCTGCCGCACGGACACGGATCGTTCCTGCCTGTTTTGGGGCTTTCTCGAACATAGGTTCCGTAACCTTGAAGTACAGGATTCCCTTCAAAAAATTCCGGCAGCACAGGTTCAGGGTTGAAACATGCCCATCCTCTCAGAAAACCGTGAACATCATCAATCAGTCCGCCCCATCGCTTCCTTGCTGTTAGAAGAACTTCCTCCTCCGACATTCGAAAGCAGCGCTCCACGTCACTCTTACTGATGAAATCTAAGTCTACCAGATCATCTTCATAAGCACGGTAAATTTCACTTCTCAGTGATTTGGCATATATGTCTGCGGCTTCCGATACCAGCATATTCCAAACGTTTGAGTACTTTCTTTCAAGGCCTCCCCTGAATAAACGCCCGTAATATTCAATAACGCTCTCTCGCGGTATGATGTCTTCCTGCGCAAGAAGGCGCAGAGAAGCTATCGCGTTTCCACGGGCGAATTCACTTAACGATGGATCTTCAATGATTGACTTGACAGGTTCAATATTCCCATCAAATACTGAAGCCAGAACTCTGGGAAGACTTTCGTATAGAGCATCCCCCAACAATCCTTTAAGCTGATCCGTCGGCAGCCTGCACATTCTGATAATCAGTGGATACGCCTGCTGCTCCCTGAAACTGGCAATTATGTGAATTGCAAAAAAGTGCAGAAAGTACTCGCTTCCGAAAGCGATTAATTCAGCTTTGTCAACTGCAATCTCAATTGCGCGTAAAAGATGAGGTGTGATTTCAATCTGGCGTCTCAGAGCTTCTTCCACAGCCTTTTCAGGATAGTATCCTCTGTTTCGCTCAAGCTCGTTGAGAATTTCAGCTATTTCCAAAATTTCCCTCTCGATGGAATATTTCCTTCCGCATCTGCACTGCAAAATACAGATATTGATAATTACATTAATATTACCAGGTAGTCAATCGCATGCTGAAATGCTGACGTTTCTCCAATATTGAGGATATGATTATGGGCAGGTTTCCAGGCTTCAAGCTCAGCGCAACATGTAATATTTCTGACAGGCAAAGAGTCATATACTGCGTACATTAAATACCGGGACGTTAAGCTGGAATACTCAAAATCAGATCAGTGAAATCATGGCAAGGCTTCTTGCGCAAATGAAAAAGCGCCCCCTCACCAAGAAAGGTTCAGGCGGAGCTTGTTGAAACGGGAATACTTTCTAAAACCCTCGCCGGTGAAGTCGCCAGAACCAGGACACTCACAGCTCCTCCCGAACAGGATGAAGACCCTGCCCCTCCCCCTATGGAAGAAACAGTCCGGGGAATGATGCACTCAATCGAAACACTCATCGACCTTGGCCGGGAAACGGTGATCAAAGACAGGGTGTAAGGAAAAAAAGAGCTGCAAAACAGGAGGGGGACTTACGTGCGGTTATTGACATTCAATTGAGATTCTGATCTCCTCCAGGAAAGCATTGAACTGCTCAACATCTTTCAAACCTCTGGATGAAATAACCAGAGGTTTCCATCCCTTCTCAACAAGCACTGCACGCAGCCTCCTGTCCCTGACCTTATTCGACGGGTCACCCCGGAAGATTAACAGGACCTTTCCGAAGTTGATTCATTAGATCTTCGTCAGCAGAGGTAAAGAGTTCTTAAGGGTCTACTCTCATTCAGTGAGTTTCGGCGTTTTGTACCTTGAGTATTGAAATATGGTTTGCTATATTTTGTGTTGTAATAAGGGAGTAGCGACGATGCCTATGATCTTCGAATGGGATACGGACAAAGCAGAGTCTAACCGTGGAAAACATGATGTTTCCTTCGAAGAAGCAACCACCGTGTTTGCTGACATGCTTTCATCCACGATCCCCGATCCGGATCACTCGTCCCCGGGGGAGGATAGAGAGGTAACGATTGGCATGTCTCATCGCCAGAGGCTCCTTGTAGTAGTATACTGTAAACGTAACAACAATGTGCGTATCATCAATGCCCGACAGGCGACTCTGAGGGAAAGAAGAGAGTATGAAGAAAGCTGATTCAAACATCAATGATGAGATTAGGGAAGAGTACGACTTCTCCAAAGGAGAGAGAGGGAAGTACGCCAGACAGTACGCTGAGGGCACCAACGTGGTTATCCTGGATCCCGAGATCGCCCGGGAGTTCCCAACTTCTGACAGCGTGAATCAGGCCCTTCGCTCCCTCCTTCCCGTCATCAGGACTCATCGCAAAGCCACTGTTCACTGACATATGTCTCCACACCTCGTGATATAATCGAACGGGTTTCATTACAATGCTTCCCGAATTTCCTCCAGGAAAGCATTGAACTGCTCAACATCTTTCAAACCTCTGGATGAAATAACCAGAGGTTTCCATCCCTTCTCAACAAGGACTGCACGCAGCCTCCTGTCCCTGACCTTATTCCCCGGATCACCGTGAAGATTCCTGCTCAGCCCTGCTCTCCTGCCTGCGCATTTGAAGTACTTGTCGGCATGAACTCATATACATTTCTCGAATCAGTTGCGTAACAGAGAAGCTATGTTATAAATCAAGTATTATTATCATACTCGACTCTGACAGTATCAATTCCCTGTAAACATAACTCCGGAATTGATGGTAAATCTGCTCTGGATTATGCAGCATTCTAAACCAATGTTGATACTCTATGAAACCCCGGTTTACTCGGGGTGCAAACAGGTCGTCGGCACCACAGTCCGCCTTAGTTAGATGTTTTCACGCAAGAGGTGATGATGTCTTTCCCTGAAATGACTTCAGGATGACTGATGTCATCATCAAGAACGAATAACCGATACCTGATGTTCTTCATATTTGAGAATAGAGGTGTTCTTTCCACTTTATTTCGGAGCTGGCTTATCCTATTAAGCCAGCCATATATAACATTTACAGCATACTTATGGCTCATTATATATAGATATACATGGCCATATCTCAGAATGAACGGGAGCAATATCTCTCTTCTGGCAGGGAGAAAAACAGAAAAAGCGATATACGGTAATGTAATGTATTACATTATCTTAAAGCTTCAAATCCTCGCCGAATAATTTTCGCCATCAGTGGTCTGCGCTTTTCCAGGAACTCCTCATATTCCATATGCTCCCAGTTTACAGGTAGAGCATGAATATCCATCATCTCCTGCCATTGCTGTTCGGAGAATCTGCTTCTCATCTTAATTATGTACTCATATGGAGAAGTAAGCCTCTGCTGACCATCTACAACAAGAAGTGAAGGAGTCATAGTCTGTTTGTGATCAAGACCGATATGCCTGGTGCCCTTGAACATTGTAGTTCTTCCAGAACAGGAGATCACCTACTGGAAACCCCCTATACATTGAATCGAATAGATCTCTAACCTGTGAAGTTTTTCATACGAATGGTCGTTGTATCTCCGGAAGACCGATATCCCCATTATCTATATAATTGAGCAGACTGGAATCATTGTAATCAACCTTCTCAAGAATCTCATGATCACTTTCAGGCACATAGGATTCAGGTCTCTTATCGGATTTGCTCTTCTTCAGATCAAGCCGAATCCAATGGTATTTCTCGAACTGATTGTACCCTTCCATTCGAAATGGAACCGGATGAATTCTAATCCATCGTCCATCCTTCATAACTCCGGCGGTGCACACGTTTTCGCCATGCGTAGTATAGGGTTGAGGATATGTTTTTACGGTGATTAGCACTTCTGCGTCGGGAATCCTTTTAACATGGGCTAAAAACATTTCTATAAATGAACGAGCTTCAAGCTTGCTGCGGCTATCTCAGATATCTTCTCCGATACCTTTGATCTGTGACAAAAAGTTGGATCAGCTTCGAAGCAGGTCAAAGCGATCCTTTTATCGGATGATATCAGTTCAATGATCTCTCCAAGTGAGACCTTCTCCTTATCAAGCACTTCGTTCTCATACCAGAGAAAAAGAGCGTTATAATCTGCTCTGGTCTTCAGCGATCGTCTACGTGCGCTTTCAATTCCAAGTCTGGGAAGATGCAGGTAGTCAATCCCCTCTGATGCGAGCGTCTCTCTCATCCGTGTTTTAGAGAATCCATGCTTTCGGGAAATGGGATTCCGTCTGACATCCACCACAACCTTGACCATGTTCTCCTCAAGCACCTGTACATACTCCTCTATATCTTTTCCTTCATAGCCTATTGTAAAGAGAATCATGTCTGATTTCTCAATCATTCTATTTCCCTTCATCCGATCATATACTACACATCACTTTTGATCATTCCACGCCTCACATCAAACATATAGGAATACAATATGTAGAACCATACGAAAACATCACCAAATATCTGGAATGGAAAAGACGAATTCTCATGGCAAGCTATTACTATTCAATTGCGGCTCTGATTGTTTCCAGAAAAGCATTGAACTGCTCAACATCCTTCAAACCTTCGGATGAAATCACCAATGGCTTCCACCCCTTCTCAACAAGGACTGCACGCAGCCTCCTGTCCCTGACCTTATTCCCCGGGTCACCATGCAGATTCCTGCTCAAACCATCGATATAAATGGCAACTTTCGCATCTGTGTATGCATAATCCGCAACAGTATAGGAACTCCCGCCAAGATTAATTTTGTATTGATCTTCATCCGGAGGAGGAAAACCACTCTCAACAAGCATAGCAAGGAATCTTTCCTCAGCTCTGCTATCCTGCCCGGTAAGATGTGATGAAGATGAATCTATGACCGGGGGTATTTCACCCACTTTAGAGAATCCGCTTCTGTTCTTACTAAAGAACTCAACAGCCCTGTTTTTATCCAGCATTTCATGATAATGCTGATTCGTATAACTCAGCAGGCATCCGTAACAGGCGATCTCACATTCACAGGTGGTGAGGATATCGGCAGCCCTGTCAATAATATCTTCCCAGTACTCCATGATAAGCTTCAGAAACCCGCTTCCTCCGGGTGCCGGATCGTAAAGCAGGCAGGTCTCAAGGCCGTTCTCGTCTTTGAGTATGCTGTATTCAAGTTCCTGGTTATTCAACTCAAGCACCTCCGCTGCTCCCAGCAGAACTGATTCAATGATATTTACAGCAAGCCCATCTTCTTCGAAAGGGCCGATTCTGAGTGTATCCGATACAACTTCGGAATGCAGTGTAAACCATTCCGGTTCGCTTCCGCAGCTTGTCCTGTGCCGTTCGATAAAATCATCTATCTCAGCCTGACTTTGAAAAGGTGACCTTACCCCGCCGCATACGGAGCATATGGGAAATCCGGAAAACGCTTTTCCCGAAGGAACTGCATCTCCGAATCTCTTGGGTCCAAGATTCACAAGTCTTAGCCTCTCATCATGCAGGAACCGATAATCGATCGATCCTACAGTTCCGTAACTACCTTCTTCATGCCTTCCCAAAGGTATGACATGCTCAGCAAAGGATACCCTGAACCGATAATCGTTCTGATCGTTTATCTGCCCCGCGTCATCAAGGCTTACATCAACCAGCCGCAGTGATCGAACCAGATGCCAGTCAACAACTCCTCCAACAGTACTCTGAGAAGCAGCATCGATTAAACGCCCGGATTCAGGATCGAACTTCATCTCAGCTATAAGCCTGGAAGTTGAGAATTCAGGATCCTGCGCCTGAAGCCTGTAGAAATCCAGCCTGCTTACCTTGAACTCATTCCCATTGGCGTATATGAGATTTGCCGGCGTGAATTCCCGAATTGCCTGCTGAATGTTTCGAGACAAATTCATCAGTGGATTAACACAAGATGCGGTAACACTGTCGCGGAACAGCGCATAACCCGGAAGTAATCCCTTCCTGGCAAGATAGGAAAGCGTATAATTGCTCTGATTCTTGTACCAGAGAGCATCCTCCGCAGAGCGGTAGTTCTCCATCCTGCGTCTGTCTCCCTTTGACAGTCTCTCGCCCTTCTGCTCCTTTTCCAGAATCTTTCTGACAATACTTCTGTACGAATTAGCTTCAGATAGCAGACCGGCGGCAACACTCTGCAGATCACGCGGCATATCAGCAAGCATCTGTCGCAATGCAGGTTTTGAAACAACTCCCGCATACTCCTTAGGCCAGTTCATCAGGAAAGTCCTCTCAAGGCTTTCAAGAAGTTCTTTTCTATGCTCCCGAATCAGATCAACAAAATCCGAGAAATCCTGCACCTCTTTCCTGACAACGGGGGTGCCAGCATCATTCTGTTTCCCCAGATAAGAACTGATGTAAGTAGGGAACGATCTTTCCAGGATTTCCTGATCTCTTCCGCACAACCTTCGCAGTTCAGTAAGGATCATTGAATAGACATGTTTTCGAACAAGCGGGCTGTTCTGCATGGAGAAGGAGGGTATGCGTACGCTTCCGCTTATCATTTCCGGCGGTCTCGCATAGAAGTAGTGATCGTGTTTCCGTTTCCTGCAGTATGTGAACACAGCTCCGATTCGGTGTCTTCTTCCTGCCCTTCCTCCCCGCTGAGCATAATTCGCGGGTGAAGGAGGAACGTTCCTCATCATAACCATCTCAAGCTTGCCTATATCAACACCAAGTTCAAGAGTGGGAGTAGCGACAATGCAGTTAACACTGCCCCCTGCTTTCTTGAACTCGTTTTCGGTTTTCTGCCTGTCCGCTCTGGGCACCTGGGCGGAATGTTCTTTCGGATGCAGCGGTACAAAGTCCATTCGCGTGTATTGGAAAACATCGTAATTCTCAGGATCAGCTTCTCTGTAACTGACTGCTCCTTTGCAATTGTATCTGGGACAAAGTGAGTTAGGAAGTATAAAACCTCTCGTTCCATGACAACGCTGGCATTGATAAGTGCTGGAAGAATGAGATATCCTGAAAAGATTAATATCAATCTGCATTCCGCCACCGAGGCCTGTAACTGAACGTACTCTCCCCTGCTCGTTTCTTGACACAGTCGCTGGTATCAGATACTCACTTTCGCAGAACCAATCCCACAGTTCATCAATGAAATCACCTCGAAGCTCATCACTAACACCGGGAAGACCTTTCTTAATAAGCACCTGAACAGCAGAACGGCCGTTACCCGCCCTGAAGCCTTTTGAATAACTCTTCGCGTTTCCTGAAATACTGTAAGGCAGAATAACCTGAGGCCTGTAGTAATCAGGCGCGGTGATAATTCCGTTTCGAACCTCTTTATCCCGATAAGACCAGTGATACCCGAGCATTTTGTGAGATACAGCATGTGACAGTCTGAACACATCCAGAACAAGGCTGATAAGAGAACTGTATTCAAGGGTATCAAGTGACAGTTTGCCAGACCATTCCGCCCCAAAGGCATCAAGCGACTCCGGACCAATTCCTTCATAATCCACCTGCGCAAGCCCTAATTGTTCAAGACTGCTGCGCCTCTGGCTGGGAACTATCGCGAAGAACTCTTCAAGAAGCATCCATGTAAGCCTGTCCCGCCATGTATTGAATTCCCTGCCTCGAGCAGGCATCAATCCCTCAGCAACAGCTTTGTCGATCATATCATCAAGAAGGCTCTGGAAATAGAACGTATCACCAGGATTATCCGAAAGAATCCCGTAAAGCAGATGCCTTACCCTGAACCGCAATGCTCTCTTTGCCATCCACCCAGCCTGGAATGCCGCTTCCTGCCTGGAATCAGCGAATATCAGAACCTTTCGCAGTTCTTCCTCCTGCATGGAAGACAGCATGGTCTGAGCCAGCACCATCACATCATTAACTTCACTGGAACGCAGTGAACCTATTACACTGCTCTTTTCAGTAATTCTCCCAACACAGGAAGGGCACCTGCGCAATGATTTGTAATCCCACAAAAGCAGCTTGATAAGTTTAGTCTCCGCCCTGCACGAAGGCATAAGACACTTATCCCCGGGTTTATCATGCAGAGCCCCACAGTGCCTGCATAAATAAGTAAAAACACCGGGAACATTCTCTTCATCCTGACCGATAAGATTATCCGTAAGCAGCAGCATCTCCGACCCTGAATCAACTGTACTCCGTACACCTTCTGCAGGAGTTCGCGCTTCCCGGACCGAACGAAGTTCTCCATCAACATCGCATGCTATCTTCTCCGAAGCGATAAGCAGATAGTAATGCTGCCCGCATGATCTGCACTGCAAAGCAGGAAGGCTGAAACCATCGTTATCCTCAGTAAAATGCAGTGTCCGTGAACCGGACTCAGCAAATGTAACCCATACTCCATCCAGCCCCTGCACGAAATAATGAAGCTTGGGGCGCAGCAGAGGCTCATCATCCTTCCGTGCTAAAGCACCCAGCAAAAGATAACAGAGCATCTCAGCTTCTATTTCCGAATCACTGCAGGATTCTCTACCTGAAAGACTCCGAATTACAGGAACAGCCTCCGTATACTTCGCAGGTTCCGAAAAGATCTCATACAGCGAACTGACAAGCCTGTTCCCCGCAAGCAGCGAGTAAAGCGATTCAAGGCTATTACTACCCCCGGAAACAGCTCTTCCGCAGAGCTGAGAAGCAAGAGCAAGTATTGAATCAGGAATATCAGCAACCTCATCAGCAAGCATAAGAGACTTGACTGAATCAAGGATTTCCGAAAGCAACGCAGCAATGTCAGAAGGAACAGGAGGAATGTAGAACTGATCAATATCACGAACAGGCTCCAGGTACTGCTCCTTTATCAGAGATACAGTATCAGGTTCAACCCCGAAAAGATCAGCGGCAAATTGAACTGTTGCTTTTTCAACAGAAGAACCGCCATCCCGATCAGTTACTGTAGCGGAAGTACCTATGTAAGTAACGGAAGAAGCGCTCTTGTTACATACAGTGCGCATCCTCCGCAGCAGACAGGCCACTTCAGACCCCAGTGAACCGGAATAGGTATGAATCTCATCCATCACAAAAAACTGCAGCGGAGCACCCCGAAACAACCCAAGATCCCTGTCTCTCAATAAAAGATATTCAAGCTGTGCATAGTTAGTAAGCAGTATCCGCGGCAATCGACTGCGGATTTCTTTACGAGAGGCACACTCTTCCCAGGGCAGCGGAAGCTCCTGCTTTCCCGCAGCAGCTCTCTCCAACTCAGAAGAAGTATACCTTCTTGGATCAGAAAGCTTAACACAATTATCTGAATCCTCAGGTGTTTCTCCGGTGTAACGGCCGAATGTTATTCGTGATCCTGCAAGCAGATGCCGAAGCCTGTCCAGTTGATCATTCACCAATGCATTCATGGGATAGATTAAAAGAGAGGTAATACCGGGAG
>WTBT01000084.1 GCA_013138965.1 Candidatus Aegiribacteria sp. | reverse complement strand
CCTCTTTTTGAATGCTTTCATGACATTCTCCCTATTTTACGGGAGCACTTGATTGCACTCCCTATAGGAAGTATGCTAATTGAAGATACATGTTGCCTTTATCTGCGCGGTACGCGCTTAGTTCAACAAAGGCATCAACACGGACGCCGTAAACGGCGCCGGTTATGCCAGCGTTATGTGTAAAAAATATAATACAATTTAAGGAGCTAATGATTGAAAGCAACTCAATTATATAACATACTTGAAGAAGATTTTATTACTCAAGAAATGAGTGATGAATGGTCAAAACACATGAACTCCGTTGCTGATTTTCTTTGTCCTAACTTCTTAGAAAGATCAATGGGGTTAGTTTGTGATTTTACAGTAGAGATAAATAGAGTTTACACTGCTGTTTTCCCATCAACTGATATTATGCAAAAAATTCTAAATGATGGAACTCAAGATGGGATGCTTTTTGTTCATCATCCATCGATTTGGGATATCAGAAAAGCACCAGAAGTATTCCAACAAATGGATATAAGACTGCTACAGCAATTCAAAGACAGGCGAATCTCAATTTATAATCTACATGTACCTTTAGATAATTTTGGCAAATACTCAACAAGTGTAACTCTGGCAAAAGCATTAGATATTAAGCCTACAACTTCATTTGCTCCCTATTTTGGTGCAATGGCAGGAGTTTTTGGAAAATGTGAATATACATCGGTTCAAGACCTGAAAATCAAGTTACAAAAAATCGTCAACCATGATGTCAGTCTATACAATTATGGCGACAACAAAATTAAAAATGCAACAGTTGCGATTATAGCCGGAGGGGGCAATGACGTTAGTATGTTAGAGGAAATTTCCAAAGCTGGAGTAAATACTTTTGTAACAGGTATTACTATTAAAAATGAACACTCCGACAAAGCTCATTTATATGCTGAAACGCAAAGAATAAACATACTTGGCGGGACTCATTATTCCTCTGAAAAATTTGCCTGTATATCGATGGTTGAATATTTCAAGAAAATAGGCTTTCCATCTGAGTTCATTGAAGGTGAACCTATAATAGAGGATATATAAATGAAAACACATAACGAATCACTGCACTGGATTTTTACTCCGCTACGCTGCGTAAAAACCAGTGAGTTCAACCGTTATCCCTAAACGCTGCAATTGACAATGTGCGCACATTCCAGTAGTATACTAGCATGAGATTTGATTTCAGTCATGAGAAGAACGAAAAAATATTTCTAGAGCGCGGAATCACATTTTGTGATGTGATAGAGGCAGTCGCCAGCAAGGGTATTTTATTGAATTTTGATAATCCGAATAAAAAGAAATACCCGAGCCAGAAAATTCTTATTGTTGATGTTAATGGCTACGCATATTGCGTGCCGTACGTAATACAAGAAGACGATACTTGGTTTCTAAAGACAATATATCCAAGTAGAAAATTCAAAAGTCTAATTGGAGGTCATTCAGATGACAAAGTACAATCCTAGATACCTTGACGATGAGGAAAAAGACATCGTAGAGTCAATTGAAGCTGTTAGCTTAAAGGATATCAGTAAACCAACGAAAAGAGAACAAACTGAAATTAAAAAGGCAGCAAAAGATTATCTAAAAAAAGATACAAAAATGAATATCCGAATCGATCCATATGAACTTAATAGAATTAAAGAAGAAGCTGCACGAGAAGGATTGAAGTATCAAACTTTCATAAAGAGCATATTACACAAATATATTAGCGGACAGCTCATAGAAAAGAGTAAATTAACTGGATAACAACCGCATCAACCAGAAACAGTGGTAACATTCTTGGCCTGCGAATACTATTCTGGTTATGCAGCGTTAGCTTATAAATATGGTACTTGACTTTCCTGAAGTGACACTATAGTATCATTATTATGAAAACCGAAATTGTCACGAAGTTAAAAAGAGAGGCCACGAAAATCCTGGCCGATTTGCATGAAACTCGAGAACCCGTGTTGATAACCGAACATGGAAAGCCATCAGCATATTTGATCGATGCAGATGATTTTGAAATGATGCAAGAACGAATGCAAATTTTGGAAGGAATTTCGCGGGGCGAGAGAGCAATATTAGAGAATCATACAGTTTCCAAGACCGAAGCAAAAAGAACCATGAAAAAATGGCTGGATTGATTTGGACGGAACCTGCCCTTCATGATTTGAACGATATCGCTGAATATATTGCATTGGATAACTTAGATGCTGCAAAGCGACTTATCAAGAATACTTTTCGAACCGTAGAAACACTAGAAGAATTCCCCGAATCAGGTAGACGGCCCCCAGAACTCAAGGGCACACAATATAGAGAAATAATTGTTGGTCCCTGCCGCATATTTTACCGACAGGAAAAGAAAAAGATCTACATTCTATATGTTATGCGTCTTGAGCGTGAATTACGCAAACACCTACTTGAGGAACGCAAGAAGATAAAAAGCTAACAAGTAAGGATTCGTAGCGCACGTGTGCGCTGCAATCCGGTGTTGAACTAAGCACTTCCAGCCTAAACTCCCGCTGATCCTTATACCTACGGGCATTTAGGTTCTTTCAATCTGTTCCCGATTCCAGAATTGTTGATATGTCATAAAGATACGCCCTTAAACATCCGCGAGGATGTTATCGCTCAGGAACTCGCAAACGCCGGTTGGCTGGTGACAGTGAGCAATCACATTCAGGACGCAGGTGAAGCCATCAGGATTTATAGAGACAAGGATGTTGTTGAGAAGGGGTTCCTGCGCATGAAACACAGTCTCGGACTGGGACGCCTGCGCGTTCATACTCAACAGGCTATGGAGAGTAAGGTATTTGTGGGATTTATCGCCCTCATCCTCAGCTCCCATATCCACAGGATAATGTTGGAGAAGGGTTTATACAAGACAATGACGATGAAGGATCTGATTAAGACAATGGAGAAACTGAGAACACAGGTAATTGATGGTCGCCGGATACTGTTCCCGCTGACCAAACGACAGAAAGAGATTTTCAAGGCATTTGATGTACAGCCACCTGAGTTTGAAAAACGATGAATTTTATAAAGAGTGTTCGAATTTGACAGAGATCAGACACCTAATCGGATGAACCAGAACCGGAATAAGTCGCGAGTTCGCTTCGCTCAGTCAAGTTTCATCCAGATCTGGTTATCCGAAACGTTGAGTGGGAGGAAATGAACCAATGAAACCAACTTTCACTCTTGGTGCGTTTGCTATCATTCCTGACGATACTGGTCGTGTATTGCTCTGCCACCGCAGGGATTTTGACGCATGGAATTTACCCGGTGGAGTGGTGGAGAATGGCGAATCACGATGGTTTTCCGTGGTTCGTGAGGTCAAGAAAGAAACCGGACTTCATGTGACTCCCGGAGCGCTAAGTGATTGAGGAAATCAAACGCTACCCTTGACATAGTATCAAATTTTGATACTATAGAATAGTAATGAATAAGAAACAAAGAAGTACTCTTCGCAAGATATTTGAGAAACCCGAACGCTCTGACATTCCATGGAAGGATATTGAGGCGCTCATAATCGCATTGGGTGGAGAAATATCAGAGGGACAAGGTTCCCGAGTACGAATCTTCTTAAACGGAACTCGTGCTGTATTTCATAGACCACATCCTCAGCGTATTACAGCGAAGGGTGCAGTCAAATCGGTGCGAAGATTTCTGCGGGAAGCAGAGGTGAGAGAATGATGAAGTATAAAGGTTATATTGGCAATGTTGAATTCGATGATGAGGTTAACATCTTTCATGGAGAGGTCATCAACCTCCGCGATGTTATCACCTTTCAAGGTGAAACAGTCAAACAGCTTCGCAAAGCCTTTCAGGATTCAGTCGACGACTATCTTGAGTTTTGCTCCCAACGTGGTGAAACCCCTGAGAAACCCTACTCCGGGAAATTCATGGTTCGAATCGAACCTGAATTGCATAAAGCACTAGCCTTGCGGGCAAAACTATCACATAAGAGTTTGAATGCTTGGATACATGACGCTTTAGAAACAGCAATGAAATAGAAGTCACTCAAATCAATGCACCGGACGCGTGTAAGCGCCCCGGTGATTTCATGCATTCCACCCTTCAATAAGAAAAGCCTCGCCTTGTCATATCATAACATATTTGTTATCATATGCACATGAAATGAGAAATCAAATATTACGACCAAAGACTTGAAAATGAAATTCTCAGATTACCAGCAGGTCTGCTAGCCAGATACTTACGGCTCACAGATCTACTGATTGAATTTGGCTCGAATCTTGGTTTGCCGCATACGAAAAAGATCGAAACTGGCCTTTTTGAATTACGAGTTAAGGGCAAAGAAGGAATCGCCAGAAGAAGAATGAAGGAGGTGTTCGAAAATGAATCATTCTGAGTTAAAAGAGAAAGCACTGAAAAGCAAAAATGTAAAGGATGCCTATGAGGCTCTGGAACCCGAATTTTCCTTGCTTCATGAAATATTGAAAGCACGACGGAATGCCGGGCTTAGCCAAGCAGAGATTGCAGAACGCATGGGGACAAAAGCCCCTGCAGTCACAAGGCTGGAGTCGTCTTTAAGTAGTGGCAAACATTCACCATCAATTGCTACATTGAAAAAATATGCAAATGCCTTAAACTGTCATCTGGAGATCAGGCTTGTAGCAAACAACTGAACCGGAAGGTAGAAATAAGGATTCGTAACGCACTTGTGCGCTGCAATCCGGTGTTGAACTAAGCGCTTCCAGTATTTGTATTTTCTATTCGTGGCCTATGATTAACCAGCCGACGTCCCCGCGTTACATATACAGAAAGCGAGTAGCTACAATTGCTGCTCGCTTTCTTAACATGGAGCGGGAAACGGGACTTGAACCCGCGACAGCTACCTTGGCAAGGTAGGGCTCTACCAACTGAGCTATTCCCGCTCGGTAATGTTGCTAACGCACTTGATCAAGCGGGGAACTGAACGAGTCAGTTTCCCACTCTGCAATTCTCTGCGCTCTTGTAAGAGCGGGGAATCAAGCAAGCGCTTGATTTCCCGGGCTGGTCTCTTGAAGACCCTGTTGCTTGAGCGGTTGGATATATCGCAATTGGAGGCTCTTTTGTCAAGGTCAGGGGTCTCTTGTTGTGACCCAGGCATCTGTGAAACCCATGTTCACAAGAACATGGGTATAATTAACAGCATCTTCCCTGGCGGGGAAGGCTCCAACCCTGACCTTCCAGAATCCTCCCTGATGATCGATAAATACAGGATGATTAATTTCTGCGGAAACCGATTCCTTCAGGCGCATTGCGGTTTCTTCATTTGTTGCCGCTGATATCTGAACTGTGAAATGTGTTCCTGAAAGAATCTCTTCCTCGTATTCGATGGGGACTTCTTCGCCGGGGACGCTCATGCCGATTACTTCGGGAAAATCCTCGAAGGGATCTCCCGTGTAACCGGGAGGGTCGGCATACGGATCAATGGGGCCTGCTGTGGTAGTCTGATCGGTATTGCTCGGTATTACGGTTGTATCACCACAGGCGGAAAGAATAAGAACAGGAATCAGGAATAATATTACTTTATACATTACCACCCTCCTCTGCTTCCAGGAAGACATCCAGCAGCGGCAGCATCAGTTCATGATGGCCGGTGATAATTATCTGCTTTCCTCCCAGTGCTCTGGTTGGCCTGAAGACCACATTGTTCAAAGGCCTGTATTGCCTTATCATGTCAAAACTCGCGGCTGTAATATCACTGATTTCACGACCAAGGTTGATTGCTGATGTCAGGAGTTTAAGGAATACTTCGGGCATGATGACAGCGGAACCTGCGTTAATGACAACACCTGATGTGAGGGATGCAACCCTCTCCCCCAGCAGGTCAAAGTCCTTCTCCGCGGCCCTTGCGAGTTTTTCCCAGCTAATCACTGGGTAGGGATGGATGATATCTCCCCCCAGAGCGGGATGCACGGTTACCGGAGCGCCCGCTTCGCATGCCGTGGCTAGGGGGCTTATTGCGATATTGCCTTTCCTCTTGATGATTTCGTTGCCGAGAGCTTCGCCAAGACCAAGGTTATTTCTGTATGCTGTGTTGATCGCTTCGGAATAAATTTCTCCGGTTTCCTGCCACATGCCGAAACTGCCGTCTTTAATTCCCGATTCCACGTCCTCTGAAGTCTCGCCGAAAAGAGCCATTTCAATATCATGGATGGTGCCGGCCCCGTTAGTGGCCAGACAGTTGATCGTGCCGTTCTTCAGCCACTTCACAAGAAGGGGGCCGAGGCCGCATTTAATAACATGCCCCCCGTACATGAAGATCCTTGAAGCTTCTGCGCTTTTTGCTTCAATGACGGCCCGGGCGAGTTTCTTCATATCCTTTACCGCGAGTATGTCCGGCAGTGATCGCAGGAATTCAACAGTATCCTTATTTCGGGGGTTCCTCAGCAGAAGGCTGGAATCGACTTTGCTGACTCGTTCAGCCAGGGATTTCAGTTTAAGTTTCTTTCTGTCGAAATCAGTACTCAATTGTACTCCACCTCCATAAGTGTCAACCCCTTGCCCGGAAGCGATACACCGGCCTTCTTACGAACTTTCGTTTCAAGAAGTTCGGTTATTAGCTCAGGCGGAGCCGTTCCTGAACCGATATTAACCAGTGTTCCTGCCCAGATCCTGACCATCCCTCTGAGAAACCTGTTGGCACGGATAAGGAATGTCCAGCCTGACTCATCCTCAATGACATCTGCTTTTATGACATTTACGATCCAATCGGAATTGTCGCTTCCTTCCTTTGCCATCGCCATCCAGTCGTTCTTACCTATGGAGAGTTTCGCGGCTTTCTGCATATCAGACGTAACAAGTTTCCTTGAAAGCGCCAGTATATGGGAGTAACGGTTCCTGAGGGGGTGTTTATTCTTTTCAATGCGGTATCTGTAAAGCCTTGAGATCGCATGGAATCTCGCATGAAAGGAACTATCAACCTCTTCAATTTCGGTTACTCCGATATCGTCAGGAAGCATGGCGGGCAAACCTGTCATAACCCTGTCAAGCTTATCAAGCCCTATGTCAGCATGAGCTACCTGTCCCAGGGCATGAACTCCCGCATCGGTTCTACCTGATCCTGTTATTGCGATCCTTCCAGTGCAGAGTTTCTCGAGCATGGCTTCAATATCGCCCTGAACGGTTCTTGCCTCAGACTGAAGCTGCCATCCGGAGAAATCGGTTCCATCGTACTCAATCTGCATTTTTATCCTGATAACACTCATTGTTTACAATACCTGCATGATACCGGCCAGAAGAACCAGCCAGGCCAGACATGCCGCCATAGCTGAAAGTGCGTTCTGCCTGCTCATGCTGCCTTTCTCCATCAGTTCGATCTCGCTTAGCGAAGAGAGTGCATTGGTAAGAGAATCACTGTAACTCCTGCCGTTTTTTCTGCTGTCTATGAATGCTGCTTTGATCCTCTCTGAAAAAGGGCCTGCAAGGGATACAGCCATGGCGAGGCTCTCCGGCAGCCCTCCAAGACTTACCCTTCCTGAAACCGAGAACAGGAGTTCTGAAGCTCTTGAGGCTCCCAGTGCTCCGGACATGGATGCTCCTACGACAACGGCGGCTATCCACCTCAGCGACCTTTCTACAAGAATGCTGTTGCCGGAAGCTACTCCCCACACTAGAACAAAGAGTGGTGCGGTGACCAGGAGAAGAATTCTCAATGTTCCCTTTCCGACTTTACCGAAGAGGCCGATTACGAGAAATATCAGATAGAACGGCAGTACTCTGATGTCGACCATGAACGCCGAAGCCGGGCCTGCAATGAGCCCTGAAAAGAGAAGGATTGAATATGCCGTATCAGTCATTCATGTCCTTTTCAAGACGTCTCATCACAAGCCTGAACTCCAGGGGCGGTGCTTCGTTGAACTCCATCTCAGCACCTGTAACCGGGTGAATGAAACCAAGTGTCTCCGCGTGGAGCATCTGATGCGTAGCAATCCGGATCACGTCGTTCTGCAGTTCCCTGTTACGGACTGTTGAGGGTATTTCCCTGGGATTGCACCCACCGTACTTCTCATCGGCAATTATGGGGCAGCCCTTTTTGACAGAAAGGTGAACCCTGATCTGATGGGTCCTGCCCGTCTCGAGCCTGCACTCGATCATGCCTGTATGCCTGAACCTGCGCAGAATCCGGTAATTGGTTACCGCACGTTTCCCCGTTGGAAGCACAGTCATCTTCTGTCTGTTATTAAGATCACGTCCTATGGGTGCGTCAATTCTGTCAGCGTCCGGTACCGGAAAATGCCACACAAGCGCGATGTAGCGACGTTTAACGGTTCTTGCGGAAAGCTGGGATGATAGGCCGCGGTGCGTGATGTTGTCCTTGGCAACCATTATCAAACCGGTGGTATCCTTATCAAGCCTGTGTACGATCCCGGGGCGCAGCTCACCGGAAATACCCGAAAGGTTATTGCAATGGGCAAGCAGGGCATTAACCAGGGTTCCGTTTCTGCAGGTTCCGGATGGATGAATCACAAGACCTGCCTGCTTGTTCAACACGATCAGGTGTTCATCTTCGTAGACGATATCCAGTTCTATATTCTCCGGAGAGAGATCGACAGGAACCGCATCGGGGATTTCCAGCCGTATCTCCTGGTCAAATTGAACACTGAATGCGGGTTTTGTAACTGGCACACCATCTACAGATACGTGACCATTCGAGATAAGTGTACTTATGTAACTCCGGCTCTCATCGATTTCATCCTGCATAACAAGATATGTGTCAAGACGAAGCCCCTGCTCCCCATCCTCTACCGTACTTCTATAATATTGCAAGACTAACTGCCCAGCCGTTTCACAAGGTGATAGCCGAAACGTGTTCTGATAATCCCTGATATTTCTCCCGGTTCCAGGGCGGAGATAGCACTGTCCAGTTCCTCCGTAATGGCTCCACCTGTGAAGTCGGGCAGTCTTCCACTGTCCGCCGCTGAGGTACAGTGGGAGTAGCTGAAGGCCATTTCCTCGAAGGTAACCCGCCCGGAAAGTATTTCATCCTGAATATCCCGGATTTGATCCAGAGCGTCATCTTCAGCATCAGACACGATGTAGACGCGTCTCCGGGCTTCCTCTTCGCCACCTGACACGCTGGCTTCGACCGAGATGTCCCATGCTATCAGAATGTGCGCAGCCATGAGGAATTCGGCGCCCCCGACTGTCGTCAGATCAGGTAAGGTATCGGTAACTATTATCTTATCAGAATCAGGTGAAGCGCTTGAACCGGTATCATCGCGTGAGCCGCAGGAAAACATCAGCAATGACAGCAGACAGAAACCGGCTTTTGTCCTGATTGAAATACGAACCATCAATATCCTCCAGATAGATATATACGTACCATGTATTTCCTTAATATTCCACTATACTGAAACATGTCAGTTGACATCAGTAGATTTGGCCATATCCATACAGTGTATATAATACGATATTACATGAACACATCGTTAAGGTCACCGAAAGGAGTCAATAAGTGAACAGGCAGGATTACTTTTCAGACCGAGCCCTTGGAATGAAGAGGTCGGTTATCAGAGAACTGCTGAAACTGACCGCAAAGCCGGGAATAATTTCATTTGCCGGAGGATTGCCCGCACCTGCTACTTTTCCGGTGGATTACGTTGAGGCAGCTGTTGATACTGTAATTGAGAATGAACATGCCACAGCACTTCAGTACGGTCCCACAGAAGGTGACGTAAGGCTCCGCGAAGATCTCGCGATAATTATGCGAACTGACGGAATCAAAACTTCTCCTGACCACATTCTTATCACAACCGCCTCGCAGCAGGGGCTTGATCTCATAGCAAAGATATTCTTCAATCCGGGTGATACCTGTATAACCGGTTCCCCGACTTACCTTGGCGCTCTCCAGGCTTTTAAGAGTTACCAGGGAGTACCTGTCGGTGTAGAGCTGGATGATCACGGAATGATACCTGAAAAGCTTCAGGAAACCATAGAAAAGCTTGAACGTGAAGGCCGCAGGCCAAGATTTATATACATCATTCCGGATTTCCAGAATCCCGCAGGTGTAACCATCCCTGAATCAAGAAGGAAAGAAATTCTTGAAATTGCCAGGAAGGGCGAATACCTGATAGTTGAAGATACTCCCTACAGGCAGCTGAGATACAGTGGTGAGCACCAGGCCACATTCCAATCCATGGACCCGGATATGGTTATATCCCTGTATACATTCTCTAAGATAATGCTGCCCGGTTTCCGCCTCGGATGGGCATGCGGACCGGATTGGCTGGTCGATAAGATGGTGATGGCCAAACAGGCAGTAGATCTCTGCACCCCCCCTTTCAACCAGGCCATTACACATGCGATGCTTGTGAACGGCGCTCTTGAAAAGGGGCTTGAGAAAACAATCGAGCTTTACAGCAGCCAGAAAGATCTTATGCTGGAACGCCTGGCGAAAGAATTCGCTGACATGCCTGAAGTCAAATGGACAAAGCCTGAAGGCGGGTTATTCCTCTGGCTGACGCTGCCTGAAGGAATTAGCGCAGACGATCTTTTCCAGAAAGCCGTCGATGAGAATGTCGCGTTCGTTCCGGGCAGCGCCTTCTTCCCTGATAACGATGACTTTCAGAGCATGCGCCTGAACTTCAGCTACGCAAACAAAGATCAGATCGTTGAAGGGGTAAAACGACTGGCACGTGTTGTCCGCGAAAATATCTGACGAAGATTTTTCTTTTCGACGAAGACTGGACCAATGTCCCGCCTTCTCGTGATCTTGATACTATCTGATGACCACGCAGGATCGAGTTACGGTTTTCCCTCCTGAAGTAAGCCTCAGAAGGTAGATTCCACCGGGAATGGGTGATTCATTTGAATCGTCTCCACCCCACGTAACGGAGTGCGTACCGGAGAGATGCTCCCCGGAAGCCAGATTCCGAACAAGCCTTCCTGAAACATCGAAAACATCAAGTGATGCCGTTCCGGAAGAAACAAGAGTGTAAGTGAATACCGAGGATACGGCAAACGGGTTCGGACTTGGAGCGGCAAGCGAGAGATCATAAACAGCGTCAGGATCCTCTATGCCCGTTGCAACATTCGCCGAGCCCACGTAAGGGTAACGGTTATGGAATGTACATGTAATCTTCACATTTTCAGAAGTTGGAATTGTCGGTATGTCAAAGACCGCGAGACCTGAAGCATTTGTGTAAGCGCTTGCAAGCAGAAGCGTATCCTGTACGATACCGACCAGCGCGCCCTCTACTGTAGAACCCGCAGCTTTAACTGTCACACTGAAAGGACCGGTCTGTATGTTCTCCCAGTGTTCTGCGTCAAGATGGACAAGCGGTGATGTATCAGTGAAGATATCGAATTCGGGACAGCCGAAGACCATGTGCATATGGTTGCTGTCATACGCATCGTTACCGTAGTACTCCTGAACCTTCATTTTACCGTAATCAACGGCAGCTGTCATGTGCCAGATGTTCTGCTCGAAGTAAGCGCGGAATGTGTTTATGGCCATGGAATCGGTCTGGCCGAATGGGCTGCCAGTTGTTGCGGCCATTATTCCCACAGCGCCTTTCGGGCTCCCGATCTCACCTTCGCCCATCCAGGCTTCCGCAAAGCAGTAGTAATTATCAAATTGGCCATTTGAACACGCTATTGAATTAATCCATGGAAGCATTCGCCCGTTGCTCATAGCCTGAACATCACTGATGCTTCCGCAACCAGGAGCAGTCCATGAGTCCCCCGATCCATGGCCAATAAAACTGATCAGTGATTTCCCCTCTTCAATCGAATTAAAAACATTCGCGGTGGTAGGAGCCGTACCGCCAGTGTAACAGAAGTAATCAACAGTCATTCCGGCGCCCATAAAAATCTGCGCGTAATCCCAGGAATGTTCCGGGTCGAGTGATCCTGTATCTCCAATACTGATGGCTTTCTGGAACCAGCTCTGCGCAGGCTGATACGGATCGCTTTCGTAGTTAAGTATCTTGGAAGCAATGTATTGAAGATCATTCTTATCTTGTCCGGTAATCCTTCCGCAGTGAATGGAAGGAACACTGGTTGCCGTACCTATGACAGCATAAAGATTATCAGCCGCATGACCGTTGTAATCAGGCGTGGGAACTATGTCATGATCACCCATGATAAGAAGCCACTCGGGCGGGTTAGGCCAGGTATTGAACGCGGTTTCTATCCAGCTGTCAATCGCTGAGGCTGTACTTCCGATATTCGGTACAACGCCGTACCTGATCTCATAACCTTTCTGCCTTTTCCAGTTAATCAGGTCCTGTGCATATCCGATGGTTTCCACGGTGCCGATTACAAGATAAGATCCGTTAACGACATCTCTACCGTCAGGTTCAAATCCCAAAACGTTTTTATAGAATGGAAGAAAACTGCGGGTGATTCCGGAACTTGCTCTTCGAAGCTCGTTTTCTCCGGTGCCTTCAGCAATAAGACGAACCGTGACATTCGTTGTAATAACGGTCTCGCCCGTAACAGGATTGTACCGGACAGGACAGAATCGAACCCATGCAACCCTGATGTCCCTGAGAATCATGACGCTTTCAATCTCAACGAAGCTGGCAGGATAGAATTCGGAAACGGAATAGAGTTCCTCATTTATCCTGAAGGGAAACACTTCCCCGCTTCTCATGGGTGAAGGCTGGGCAGGCGGAATACTGTAAATACCGAGAGGAGAGGATTCGGAGGAAACAATTTCCACTCTAATATCACCTGTATTCGGAACCATCACCATTCTGCGAATAACGGGAAGATCCGGAGCGCCGTACGGCATACCGATACCTTCACCGGGAACCCGAAGAAGAGTCCCATCGGAAAAACCCGGCAGAGACCGGCTTACCTCTGTCAGAACGGGAAGAGTGAATTCAACCAGAATACCTTCACTGTCCAGACCAAGATACTCGGCTGTTTCGGAACTTTCTTCCGAGCGGTAAAGAACATCTGCATTGACTGTAATTGCTATCAGCAGCATAGGAACCAGCAGTATTCGTAGCATTTTAACCTCCTAATTGTTACAATCCGACTTATTTAATGCAGAACATCACTGATATCTCTAACTTATCTTTATTCATAAGAGTATAATGATCCGCAAGGAAAATTATTTCTACTGGAAAAAATAGCATGCAGGCAAGTCAAAACCATGTCAATGAGCTGATACGAGGAAACGCATGTCTTGATGGAGCCAAAATCTGGTAAGACTGGACCAATGTCCCGCCTTTTCTGTTGTGTCCGGAATTCATCATGCAGGGTTGACACCAACAGGGTATCTACTGATTATCCGAATCTTGTAGTAATTGACAGGATGACTGTGAAACGCCACAGGCAGCGCAGCCGGAAAAATGAATATCCGTTTTCCAGCCTGCAAACCAGTACTGCGATGATCTGTGGCTGATACTGATGAAAGAAACCAGACACAACCCATGAAAAATGATCCTCTTGTACTTTTCTATCTGATAGATGGTGCCCGGCCGGATGTGATGAAGCGTCTTATGAATGAGGGACAGCTGCCCAACATCCGTAGAGAGGTTGTGGAGCCGGGCGTTTTCAGAAAGGCATCCTCCTGCTTCACATCCACGACAGGTCCAGCATACCTTCCATTCCTTCTGGGCTGCTTCCCGGGCGCTGCTGATATCCCCGGTATCAGGTGGCTGGATAAGAAGGAATTTGCTTGCAGGAAGATTGGAAAGTACCGCCTTCGAAGTTACAACGGTATTGAAGGGCCGTGGTTCAACAGTGACCTTCCAGCCGACAGAAGAACACTTCACGAATTGTTCGACAATTCCCGCAATATCTACTCCATGATAACAAGAAGCCTTGGCGCTGACAGAGATCTTACAAAGAACAGCAAGCTTTTTCACTACCTGACAGCCCACCTGAATGACAAATGGCACAGGGTCGATGCAGCTGGTCATAAGAAGTTAATGAAGTGTCTCGATGACAGACCGGACTTCATATTCGCCGTATTTCCCGCTGTTGACAGTTTCTCACACATCCATGACCCATTCGATGATGACACTATTCAGGCGTACATCAATGTTGACGGATATATAGGCGAAGCGGTGGCAAAACTGAAAAAACAGGGCAGATGGCAGAACACTCTTCTCATTATCTCTTCAGACCACGGGCTTACTTCAACACATACACACTTCGACCTGGCCGACTTCTTCAGTGAGAGGGGCCGGAATACTCTCAGTTATCCGTTGATATTTAAAAGCAAACCGGATGTTTCGGTAATGATATCAGGCAACGCCATGGGACATGTATACCTGCATGATATTATTCCGGACAGGCCTTTAAGCGGCAGGGAAGTATACGATTCGATGGGCTCGCTTCTTCCTGAACTCATTGAAAGACAGGAAGTCGATTTTCTCGCATGGAGGGAATCGGACGAGATATTCTCAGTCGAATCATCGTGCGGCAGAGCACAGGTATGCAGAACAGCGGAGGGCTTCACATACCTTCCCCAGACCGGAGACCCGCTGGGACTCGGAGAGATGTCACAACCATTAAATCATATGGAATCACTTGAGATAACAATAGATTCTGAATATCCTGACGCTCTCGTTCAGATAGCCCAGATATTCTTGTCAGCGCGTACAGGCGATGTCCTGGTAACTTCAAAAAACGGCTACGATCTGAGAGATAACTGGGAATGGCCGGAGCATCATGGAACTCACGGTTCACTGTGCCGCGAACATATGATCGTTCCATTCATAATGAACAGAATTGACTGGATGAATAGAGCAACGAGAACGGCAGATTTCTTCCCTTCCATACTGAAATGGGCCGGCCGGGAAATGCCAGGCAACATTGACGGGGTCTCACTTGTCTGAGGAAAAAGGAATTGAGGCAGGGGGACTGCTGACAACTGGTCAGCCGCCGGAAGTAAAGGGGTTCGATAAAGCTAAAATACGAAAGGGACTTATCCTCTTCATCCTTCTGAGCGGCGGCGCACTCACTGCCATATTTCTGAAAACACATACCGGCGATACGATGAAAGCTCTCGAGAACTTCAACCTCGTTTACATTGCTGTAGTATTGGTTCTATCTATCGGGGATATGTGCATGGGTGCTCTCAGGAATCACATCTACTTCAGAAAACTATATCCGGGGTTAAGATTCATGGTGAGTTTCCGGGCAAACGTTGCAAACATCTTTATGGGAGCGGTCACTCCATCTCAGAGTGGAGGAGGGCCAGCTCAGCTGTACATCTACTACAGGGCTGGTGTTTCGGTTGGAAAATCCATATCAGTCAGCATTCTGAACTACCTTGCAACCTTGATCTTTTTCATCGTTGCGGCAGTTTTCTCACTCAGCGTACTCAGTGACTCATTCAGCAAAACGATGCATGACCTGGTCATTTTCTGTTTCACCGTATTTGCTATTCAGCTTGTTGTTTTCATACTGATAGTACTGAAACCGGACCTCATGGTGAAGCTCGCGACAGGGCTGGCGAAGAAACTCTGCTCCCGGTTACCCAGATTCGAGAACAGAATCAACAGAATAACCAAGAGACTTATCACTGAAGTGACCGCGTACAAGAACTCATGCAGACTCTTTGTCAATGAGCATCCGTTCATCCTGCTCCTGGCCATCTTCCTTACCTGCGTACTCTATCTGAACAAGTTCTTCCTTGCATATTTCATAATGCTTGGGTTGGGATCTTCCGGGCATCTGGTTCAGGTACTCTGCATTCAGGCGCTGGTTCTCTTCATCTGCTACTTTTCTCCGAGTCCCGGAGCGAGCGGTGTGGCTGAACTGAGTATTGCTGCTCTCATGGCATTGGTGATGAGTGCGGATACACTCGGCATCTTCACCCTTCTTCAGCGTTTCTTCATCCTCTACATACCTGTGATACTGGGTGCCATCGTGGTCTTCAAAGAGGCAGGTTCATCCCTGAAAAAGAAACTGCCTCCAGCTTAACTCATCATGCTGTTAAGAAGGTTGAGGAATTCCTCCCCCCTCTTGAGGTAAAGGAGCAGTTCCCGCTCACCTCCCGATCGAAGGCTGAATACGACTGAGATTTCATTGTATCCGAAATAGTTCCTCTTCTTCACGACCGACCTGATATCGTTAATGAGAATTACGTGATCAAGGTCAGCATTGAATGGCTTGACCAGCAAGCTGAAAAGACCGTGGAGTTTTACCTGAAGGCGGGTGGCCGAAAGACTCACTGTTATGCATTTCCAGGTATTGACCGATTTCGTCCAGCCGTTCTTCTGTGATTGTGCCATGGCGTACTGCTCCTGGAAGAGCAGACTACCTTCAGCGATACTTCCATATTCTGCGCTCATACAATCTTCCTGCTTTCATTAATGGATGAAAGATATCTACGGCAGAATACAAACGAGCCCCTGTATTGCCAATCTCTTTAGTTCTTATCAGATAATGCTTTATAAACAGCAATCATGATACACCTGCTGCTTCCGGTTGCCCCCGAAACTACGTCAACAACGGGGCTCTGAGCTTCAAGGATACGCTCAAGCGTCTCTTCAGCTTCGTAGCCGGGTCCGCCCTGCTGTTCAACTATTTCAATATCGGTAATCCGGTTATCAGACACCGTTACATCCAGGGTAACCGAGACAAGAAATTCCCGGAAACTCCCCGAGTAAACACCATCCTCGATCTCCTGCAGGTTTACCGCCTCTACCCTCTCTTCCCTGAAGGTCCGAACCATCTTATCGTAGCGGATCTTGAAAAATCCTCCGCCGATTATCAGAATTCCAATTATCACTGCAAGAATTATCAGCAGTTTTTTCTTCACTTCACCCTCCTCTGCGCGTTCTCAGTTAACTTTCAATACCATCTTCGAGTATCCTGATCACCTTAGGAAATGAATCCCTGAAGGCCTTACTGGCCATAATTATATGTCCTCTGGTGTCCATGGTGTCCAGTACTGTGATCCTGAGTGAAGATCTCCAGAACAGCTATGTCAACAGCTCACTGGAATAATCGGACATGGAATATCCTCTTCATTTTCTGTACGAGTCAGAGCACCGCGAAAAACCCGGCACTAAAACAATGAGGAGGTTTGCCCATGAAAATCAAATATTCACATAATAATATCCCTGAAGCAGGATACGTTAATTCTCATTCCGGGATTTGCAATGGAGCAGGATCCGGCTTCATGTCGATGTGTAATTGATCCGGCATACGGACTGACCGACATCAACTCCTTCATCTGGCATTGGTATGAACCCCTCGCCAGTAAGGTCCATGCAGGTCTCGGCTGGAAGCCCGACTCCATTCCAGAAGGAGGTTGCCACAGCGGACGGAGCCTTCAGTTCTTAGAAAAGGCAGCCCAGTGCTGAGCGCCTAAATCTTCCCGGTCGTGCAAGAAGACCAAGCGGGAAAGGTTCGTCTTTACGCTTATTTGCGTCGCTTCCCCATTCCAAGGCCAATCCCTTCAACTCAGATGCAGTAATAAGAACAATATTCCTACCAATGTTTTCCGCTGCATATCTCACTGCTATTGATTCTGACACTTCCGTAAAAATCGGAGCAATCACAAGGAAAATAGGAACATGCTTGTTTGACGCTTCCATGTAGCCGTTAAATTGATTAAGATGGGTATGCAAATCTACCGCTGAGGGAGCTTCCTTGCTCTTATTATCCCACATTATGTACATGTCTTTAAAGCTTAGGAGTCCATCAGGCTTGTTAGTTCCTGGCTGATTCAACGGTGTATGATTCATGACCTCGAAAAGAAACTCCGTAGCCTTCTCAAACTTTGTTTCAATCTCCAAATCCTTGTCAATCACTCCTTCTGCACGCAAGAGCTTCCTATCCCTTGAAGCAAGTGACTCAAACACATCAAACCAGATTCTACGCTCATCGTCAGCCTCTTCAGGATTCCGAATCTGCATAGAATCATAGTATTCGATTAGCCTTTCACATCTTTGATCCTTGGTGCCACTAACAGGCTGGTCGATATCATCACACCAATCGTGCAACTCATCGTTATTGAAATTGCACAGACAGTCATAAGGCCGAATTCTAGCGACGATCTTGTTAATCAAATCATCGTTCTTTTCAGTTTTCTTAGATTCGACCTTTGCAGTCTTCAATATCTTCCTGAGTGTATCCTTCTTTCTGAACAGTTTGTATCCCAGCATTATCCTATAGCCATCAGTTCTCATATCTTTCTGGAAAATGGATTGCATCACTTCCGCAAGCTCTTCAGGAAGTATATCGAATGAGATTTTATTCTCATTCCTTATCTCAAAGATAAGTCCTTTTCTTTGAAGCTCCTTCCTGACCTCTCTGATCTCCTGTCGAGTATGGAGTTCATTATTCGGCTTGGGGAATTTTCCAAGTTTTGCTTCTAGAATCCTGTGCTTTGTATGTGTGATCGCCAAGCGGTTTCTTAGTTTTCTTAGAAGATTCGCTTCATCAGGCGATTTTGTATTTCTGTGTTCCCAGGCAACACCCAGTACAAAGTTATACAGTTCCAGATTTGTATAAAACTCAGTATTTTTCCCATCAGCTAATTCAGCCAAGTCTGTTTCATTTGATCTGTCTACAATTGATTGCTCAATTGCTATTACCCTTTCCTCTAAATCTTCAACGGGCAGTCCATAACCAATTTCTTCAAGAAGAATATCGTCTAAGATAATTTTTGATATAACTCTTATTGAAAGATCACTGGTTCGATGGAATACATCTTCAATAAGTTCAAAGACTGTTTCCTCATGAGTGTACTGAGGCTTTATTTTTACAATTGCATCCCTTAGTTCCTCTTCTTTTAAGTTTCGATGGTCAACAACATGTGCTCCTGCAATCCTTTTCAAAGCAGCCATAGGATATACATCTTTCACAATCTCAACAAAGTTCATAAGAGATCCTCCACGCATATGGTTTTTAATCATTATAACGACAAATCCTCAAAGCTAAAATGATTAGACAGTGACCTTATGTAAAGAGGTCAAGTATGAGAGTAGTTTTTTCTGATTTCGGCAACTTTGGTACCGCCACAACCTCTGGAACTTGTCTGCGAACCCTACGCAGACTACATTCCATGGCAGGATGATGTGCCTGAACTGGTGTAATCCCAAGTTGCAGACGTGTATTTATTCGCGAAATATATACCCCAACCTGCCTGTAGGCTAGAAAGGCACTGGAATCGAGCCAGCAGTAGGAGAATACGAGGGTATTGCGGATAGGTTGAAAACCGGTTATTCTGAGATTGGAATTACTCAGGTTACCGGGGTAATCAGGCTGAGTTTGGAAATCAGTGTTATTTGACGGATGGAGCCGTTTCGATGGAAGGTAAGCTGAAGAAAAGACTCACTGTTCTGGATGTCTTTTGTGTTGCAACGGGAGCGATGATCAGCTCGGGGCTGTTTATTCTTCCAGGATTAGCTTTTGCTCAAGCGGGTCCGGCAGTTATCATCTCTTACATGATCGCAGGGATATTCTGTATTCCTACCCTGCTGAGCATGGCGGAATTGACAACCGCTATGCCGAAAGCCGGTGGAGACTATTTCTATATCATGAGAGGATTCGGTCCTCTTCTAGGAACCGTTGCCGGATTTTCAACCTGGTTCTCATTAAGCTTAAAAGGAGCATTTGCGCTGATAGGAATGGGTGCTTATTTAAGCATCATAACCCCAATCCCGATAGAAATCATTGCTCTGATCTGCTGCATATTCTTTGTTGCTTTGAATCTGCTGGGCGTAAAGGAAGCAGGAAGATTTCAGGTGTTTTTAGTCATCGGGCTGCTTGGAATACTTATGATCTATGTTGTCTGGGGTTCCGGGGCAGTAAACCTTCAGCACTTCACACCGCTCTTTTCCAGGGGATTAGGACCTGTATTCGCTACTGCAAGTTTTGTTTTTATTTCATACGGAGGATTGACCAAGGTTGCCGCCTTAGCTGAGGAGACAAAGAACCCGGGGAAAAACCTTCCATTAGGCATGTTCCTGTCCCTGATTGTTACCTCGATTTTCTATGCCCTGGTTATTTTTGTAACTATAGGTGTCTTAAATCCTGAAACCCTTAGTGGTAGCCTTACTCCCATATCTGACGGAGCTGGAGTATTCGGGGGAAACGCTTTGAAAATAGTAATAAGCATCGGGGCATTCTTAGCCTTTATTTCTACAGCCAATTCAGGGATCATGACCGCTTCAAGATATCCATTGGGAATGAGCAGAGACAAACTTTTACCTGCTGGATTCCAGAAATTGAGTCTGAAATTTCAGACTCCTTACGTTTCTATTCTCTTTACCGGATTGTTCATGGTTTCGGTTATCATGTTCTTAAGACTGGAATTACTGGTTAAGGTCGCTTCAAGTATCCTGATCCTGCTCTATATTTTCGCGAACTTAACTTTGATTTTATTCAGAGAGAGTAAAATTCTCAGTTACAAGCCTAAATTTCATTCTCCTTTTTATCCATATATGCAGGTTTTGGGGATATTAGGAGGGCTTTTTCTATTAATTGAAATGGGCACATTCATTGTTTTTCTGACCTTGATATTTCTTTTATCAGGATTCTTCTGGTACAGGTTCTATGCTCAGAAAAGAACCACTCAGGATTCTGCCCTGATCTATGTTTTAGAAAGGCTTGTTTCCAGGGATAAAGAGCTAACCTCAGATAATCTCCTTACTGAACTGCGGGATATCGTTATTAAGAGAGACGACCTTACGAAAGACAGATTTCATAAACTCATTGAAGAATCCATGGTTCTTGACATCGAAAAGGTCAAAAATATGGATGATTTTTTCAAAGATATTTCAGATCTCCTGGCCGAAGAGCTGCATTCAGAGCCGCATGATATTTATACAAAGTTCGTAGAGAGGGAGAAGGAATTCAGCACTGTTCTGCGGAAAGGAATGGCAATCCCCCATATTTGCATGAAGGGTGTAAAAGGCGTTAAAGCTCTTCTAGTGAGATCAAAAGCAGGAATTATTTTCCCCCATGATGAAGTGGTGCATATTCTTTTTGTTCTTATAGGTTCATCCGGAGAGCGAATCCTGCATCTGAAAATTCTGGCAGCTATCGCTGAAATAATGCAGAATCCTGAATTTGATAAGAATTGGCTTGCAGCGGGCAGTAAAGAGGATTTAAAAAATCTGCTTCTCCTGGCTGACAGAAGAAGAAGCAATTAATCCAATCGGGGCGGCGATAACTTCGCAACTACCACAGCCACGTCCGTTGTGCACGCAATGCCTTGCTCTTTTCAGAATGATACTCTTATTCATCAGTTTCTTGGCGCGGGTATAGTTCCTCTATGAACTTGCGCAGGTTCCACCCGCGACCCAGCCTGCGCATGTACCGTGCCCTCTGCTGACTTCTACCGACCCTTCCCGTCACCTCTCGATCACGGTAGCTCAATGAGCAGATCAACAGACCTCTCCGAGTAATGCACATCTACCTTCACGCTTATATCAGCCGCAAACCGTTACCCTTTTTTAACTGATTTGCTTCTATTCCGTTCTCATTATGAGGTGATAACCGAAGGGGGTTTCAACAATATCCGAGATCTCCCCCGGCTGAAGAGCAAATGCCGCTTCCTCGAAAGCGGGAGCCATTACATTTCGCGGGAAGGGGCCGAGGTCTCCACCATCACTGGAAGAAGGACAATCGGAATGCTCCGCAGCTGCGTCGACGAAAGTAAGAGAACAGTCCCAAATACTGTTCTGAATGCTCTGCATAAGTTCAAGCGCTTCTTCCTTCGTCCTTGTTGCCGCACTTCTTTCAGCCCCCTGATAGGCGAGGAGAATGTGGCTGGCCTGAATTGTAAGCTGTCTCAGGACAACGTGAAAGCCATATGAGGTTTGAAAAATGTCGGAAACCTCTCCGGGCTCAAGGTTAAAGGCAACTTCATCAAATTCGGGAACCATCTGGCCTCTGACAAAACCGCCAAGAGAACCTCCCTGTGCCGATGAAGGACAGGAGGAATGTCCGGCAGCGGCTTCCCCGAACGTAACCTGGCCGCTTGAGATACTGTCAGCGAGCGATGCAAGAAGTATCCTCGCCTCTTCAATGGACGGGGCATCCGCGGGAGCCTGCTGGCAGCCCTGGTACGGAATGAGAATGTGGCTGGCAAAAACCATGTCAGGGCTTTCGATAACTTCTGTATCTTCCACTGTCAGGTCAGTTTCATCGGAAACCGGATCTGAGTCTCTGGTTTCGGCTTCACCGCCACAGGCGGAGACACTTACGATCAGAACTGTCAAAAACAATGTCAGTTTTTTGTATGACATACACTATTTCCCTTCGGATAATCTGTTGGTTTCCCTTGCTATCATTAGTTCTTCGTTCGTGGGAATTACCAGTACTTCAACCCTGCTGTCCGGAGCTGATACATTCCGCTGCAAACCCTTGAAGTCGTTAGCTTCAATATCGATAGATACACCTAGAACTTCGAGGCCCCTGCAGATTCGCTCCCGCATCTGGGGACCGTTTTCACCGACGCCTGCGGTGAAGACAATGGCATCAAGGGCTCCCATGGTGACCGCGTAGGCTCCTATGTACTTCCGTACACTGGAAGCGAACATGTCAAGGGCAAGCTGCGCTCTCTCGTTACCTTCCTCAGCGGCATCCTCAATATCCCGCTGATCACTGGATATTTCTGAAATACCAACTATTCCGCTTTTCTTGTAGACCATTTCCTTCACATCGAAAATCGAGTAACCATAGTTTTCGACAAGATCAATAAGGACGGCTGAATCAACGTCACCGCTGCGGGTTCCCATCATTACACCGCAGGCTGTACCGTAGCCCAGGCTTGTATCCATGCTTTTACCATGTTTAACAGCGGTCAGGCTGCTTCCGTTCCCCAGATGACATGTAATAATGCACAGCTCCTCTATCGGTTTATCCATCATTATTGCCGCCTGCCCGGAAACGTACTGGTGGCTGGGGCCGTGGAACCCGAATCTTCTTATACGTTTCTCTTCAAATACGCTGTAGGGAACCGGATAGATGTAGGACACCGGAGGCATTGTCTGATGGAACGCGGTATCGAAAACAGCCACATTCGGAATACCCGGCAGCGTTTCCATTGTTGCGGATATCCCCTGCAGGTTCGGAGGATTATGAAGTGGCGCCATGAAGCTGCAATCCTCGATCCCCTGAATAACCTCTTCGTCTATGATCACCGAGGAAGTGAATTTTTCTCCTCCGTGAACGACCCTGTGACCAACAGCCCCGATTTCACTGTAGCTTTCAATAGGACCATATTCAGGATTGGTAAGGGCATTCAGAATGAAATTAATACCTTTCCTGTGATCGGGAACAGGCTCCTCAATAATTATCGTTTTTTCGCCGGATTTAAACTTTATCCGTCCTTCAGGAAGGCTGATTCTCTCGATCAACCCTTCTGCAAGCAGTGTTTCATTCTCCATATCGATAAGTTTGAACTTGATGGAAGAGCTTCCACTGTTAATGACTAGTATCTTCATGCAGGCCTCCACGCAGATGGAATTCGGACAGGTTTTCCAAGGAAATGGTTACAATGTAAATAATAGAAAAGCAGGTGGTAAAATACTCAGAATCAGGTTCCGAATCAAGGGCTATCCGCCGCATCACGCAGACGGGAGAAGAGCATTGTCCCTCCCTTCTCTAATGATCTCCGTCTGAAGCAGGGCGGGGAAGAATACCCAGAGTATGGTGAACCTGTAATTGTGGTCAGTACCTTGGTCCTCTCTGAAGCGCAGCTTTTCTGTGACGGTTCAATCAGCGGCATAACCAGTACATGTTATCATAAGGAGAGTCATATCATCCAATGCAGCGACTTCCCCCCGGAAAGATTCCAGCCTGTCCAGAAGATTCTCAAGGATGTACTGCGACTGAAGGCTGTCCTGTCCGGTAAGAAAGTCCGAAAGCCTGTCCGAGCCGAATTCCTCTCCAGTCTCCTTATTCATGCTCTCGGTAATGCCGTCAGTATACAATAGCAGCCTGTCATCAGGGTTCAGTTTCATGGTTGTCGTCCTGTATACTGCATCACTTTTTACACCGAGAACAAGACCGCCTTCGGATAAATTGCTTACTATACCATCGTTTCCTGAAAGAATAGGCGGATCATGGCCGGCACAGCAGTAGCTGAGAGTTCTCTCAACAGGATTCAGAACGCCATAGAAGAAAGTTATGAATTTATCATCCGGCATTCTCCTGCTCATTAGACTGTTGAGCCTCTGCACGGTATCACCGGCCTTATCACTCATTCCCGGAGCAATGGCATGAAGGGCGGATTGAAGCGCAGCCATCAGCAGAGCGGCCGCAGTACCTTTCCCGGCAACGTCAGCGATTACTATACCGTATAACCCGCCGGGAATTGGAAATACATCGTAATAGTCCCCCCCCACCTGCATGCTGGACACTGAAATCCCCGCAATATCAATATTCTCGATCTCGGGAAGCTCTCCGGGCAGCAGACTTTCCTGGATTGATCTGGCTATTGCCAGATCTTCACGGTACCTTTCTCTTTCCAGCTCCCTTTCCATTAGTCTCGCATTATCTATAGCCGCAGCTACCTGTCTTGCGAAGGTTTCTACAAGGCCCTTTGATTCGTTCATGAATCCGAACTGACGGTTCGTGGAAGCGTAGAGTATGCCGAATGTCTTTTTCCTGATCTTGAGCATTGAAGCGATTAAAGAGCCCGGCATGGGAGAACTCTTTCCCGCGAATCCTGCCAGAGGGCTGTTCGGGTACCTGTTGTAAAGAATCGTTTCGCCGGTTTTTTCCAGTCGCTTCAGAACCTCCCTGTGCCATTCTGGTGGAAATGCGGCTTGAGAAGAGTCCCTACCAGTGGCTTCCCAGGAGTTGAAACCCTTCATATCCAGTTTTACGGCCCAACATCTGTCGGCTCCCGAAAATCTTCTGCCGAGAGTTACGGATGCGTGTACGATCTTATCTTCGTCAAAGGTTGAGTAGATAGACTGCCCGAGTCCATCCATTATTCTCAGCTGGTTGAGCTTCCTGTCCACAAGTCTTGCGGAAGGCAGAAGGAAGAGGATCTTAAGGAAGGTCACTGAACTGAATATCAGCAGGATGGTGAACACACATCCTATCAGGGTTCCCAGCGCAAGGGATGATATTGTCAGGCCGCCCCTGAAGTAAAATCTGAGAACGGACTGGGAGAGTATGATAACTCCCAGCGCTCCGGCAAGAGCAACGTACTTCCTCCATCTGTTAAGGTAGTGTACCCAGTCGGTTCTGAACGAGTTAATGAACGCTAAGATGAAAAGCAGAACGTAGAATGGGCTTATCGACAGGATAATGTCAGAACTGCTGATTCCTGATATGGCCCATCGAAAAAGATCTTCCAGACCCAGAGAAACGTACAGGATCCTGAGGACAAGGGTAATCACAAGCAACTGGAACCATAGCAGTGTTCCTTTTCTTCGCTCGACCAGAACAAGGTATTTCAATGACGCGATTATCGCGATCGAAAAGATAACTGCAGCGATAAGCGCAAATATCTTCAGCGGATGCTCCGACTCCCTCAGCGTTCCCTCAGACAGGACGATAGAGTCCTCCTGGGCAACATTCGAACCTGCATAAACAGTTCTGATGAATATCTCAGCGGTCGCTGAAGTTACCTCTCCCAATGCTCCGAGGGTCATTCCCACGGTTCCGGAACCTTCGAAAAGATCAAAATTCCTGATGGCATCGCCACCTGAGGCGGCAAGACCGTCAATTTCCTTCTGAATGTCAGTCCAGCCTGAAGCTTCCGAAGCATCATTATGAAGCAACAGTGATTTCTTTGTTAAATAACTGTCGGTTCGAACGATCTCTTCCGGTACGGTTTGTTCCTGGCTGATTGAAGGCTGCAGAAAAACCGCAAGCCCGAAGGCTGTCAGTGAAAAAATAACCAGCGATACCAGTACGCTTGTAAGATGAAGCCTGGAAATCAGTCTGGTAAGAATCAGATACAGGAACACTGCCCCCAGGCAGGCGGATATTTCCGGCAAATTCAGACTTCCCGGAGAAGTACGCAGGAAAAACAGCGGGACAAACAGGAGTATCGTAAGAATAACGAAGAATATCCTGCCGGAAATCCAGCTTCTTAATCCGCTCAATTCGCCTCCCCGCACAGGTTCCTGTCAATCAGGATTCCCGATACCTCTGAGACTTCACATTCAGTTTCAATGCCCGATGTCATGTTCCTGAGTGTGATTCGTCCTGAAACGACTTCTTCAGGACCGATAACCACAATGTATCCGATTGATTTTCTGTCAGCAATCTTGAGCTGTTTTGAAAGGTTCTTACCGGTGATATCAATTTCAACCGAGATGCCGACGTCCCGCAGCTTTTCCGCGAAGTTCACCGCGAATGCTCTCTCTCCATCGGAGTATACAGCGAGAAAGATATCAGCAGGATGTTTGCCGGAAATGCCCTCAGGCATAAGATCATAGGTTTCCAGGAACAGATCAAGGGTCAGCAGTCCAAGCCCGAACCCGACTCCAGTTACCTTCTGGCCGCCAAACATACCTACCAGGTTATCGTACCTGCCTCCCCCGCAGATCGCTCTCCGGTTTTTACCTCCGGTGTCCATAACCTCGAAGACTATTCCAGTGTAGTAATCTAGGCCCCGCACAACACTCGCATCGAACTGCGCTTCCAAAATACCGGCATCCTTCAGCATTCCGCTGAATCTTACTATCTCATCGAAAGCTTCGCTGCCGCCAGCTGCTTCCGAAAGCCATGGAACATCCGGATCGCTGCACGACGCAAACTTTATTATAGTATCCGCGTTCCGTTCGTCCTTAATTGTTTTCCTGACCAGTTCCTCCCATTCATCAGGCTTTATCTTGTCCTTCTTGTCAATCACTGCATAAGCCTGAGCCATCTCCTCTTCAGTTATACCGCAGCTCTCCAGGATGCCTGAAGCAAGTTTCCTGCTGGAATAGCGGATAACGTACTGCCCTCGGCTGGCGCCCAGGCTGCTCATGATTCTTCTCAGTACAAGAAACACTTCAAGCTCGGCTTCAAGACCGGAAACCCCCAGTATATCCAGGTTGAACTGCACGAATTCCCGAACCCTTCCTCGCTGAGGTCTCTCGTACCTGTAGCAGACCGGAAATGACATCCACTTAACCGGGTATATCAACTCCCCTGAAGCGGCCACCATCCTTGCCAGGGAAGGTGTGAGCTCCGGCCTCATTATTAGCTTCCTTCCGCCCTTGTCGGTGAAATTATAACTCTGCTTAACAGCCAGTTCGCTACCGGATTTAGCCAGGAAAAGCTCGAGAGGCTCAAGAACAGGTGTCTCGTATTCCTCGAAGCCGTACGCAACCCCCGCTTCTCGCAATCGTTTGATAACGTAATCCTCAATCCTCTTCTCACCGGGCGTAAGCTCCCTCATACCCTTGAGAGGTTTTCTACTGAGTGTCATAAAACTCCTCTGATGAAATTTTGCTTATAACACAACTATTCTGTGGAAATGGGAGGGAAAATTCAAGTGGCACCTGTTTACCGCGGAACGGGAACCTGCCATATTTGTTTACGGAATGCACAACAATTATGCCAGGAGGATATCTATGATGAAAAAATACTGTATGATCTTCACAATACTCCTTTCCCTGCTGCTGCTTTCTCTGGCATGCGAGGATAACCCGTTCGATCCCAATGGGTGGAGCGCCAAATCACATGAAGGTTTCGTGCTGAAGTGGAGAGTTCAGGGCAGTAACCTGGAAGCTGAACTTAAGGGCCCCTCAACTGGATGGATTGCCGTAGGGTTCGCAGGGTCCTATATGATGCATGATTCCAATATTATTATAGGGTACGTCAGCGGCTCTTCTGTCAGTATCAGGGATGATTTTGGAATTGACAGCAACACTCATGTTTCCGACAGCGATCTGCAGGGTGGTGAACAGAACGTATCGGATAAGTCCGGCAGTGAGGGTTCGGGAACAACAACGATCTACTTCACGATCCCCCTGGATTCAGGAGATCTATACGACAACGCACTTTCGGAAGGACAGAGCTACAATATCGTCTTCGCCTGCAGCGCGGATGGAGCCGACAATTTCACGTCGGCTTACAAAACAATTACGAATACATCGATAACCATCTAAAAAGACATAGCTTCAATGAGTTTATTCTTCAAAGAGATCAAGCCTGACGATATTTCTGAGAGCGTTTTCAAACTTATAGCGGAGGACCGGTTTCTGCTGACTGCAGGTATCCTTACCATGTCAGCTGTACGAATTTATTTCGTCCCGCCCCATCCCAGCAGGGTTGCCAGCTTAATGAACCCGAAAGAGGCATAATGCCAGAGCTGACTGGCGGATCGTATCCTGCCCAGTGTTCGGAGGAGGAAAGCAGGTGAGAGGTAAGTACACAGAATGGCCCTCTTCCTCTCCTCTGCAACCTCCGCACTGCTGAGTGAATACGTATTCATTATCGGCGTGAAGTAATCTCCTTTCGCAAGGTCCTCCTCCCTGAAGAGGCCATCCCTGAGAGCCATCTCGTACATCGGTGTGCCCGGGAAGGGATAAGCGGCGTGGAATTCGTATAAATCTGCAGGAACCGATCTCGCGAAACGCACCGTCCTCCTGATGGACTCCCTCGTATCCCAGGGAAAACCAACGACAAAGTAAAGAAGTGACATGATTCCGTTCCGCCTGCAGAGTTTTACCGCCGAGTTAACTCCCTCCAGGGTAATATCCTTGCCTATCTTCGTCAATATCTCCGGATCGCCGGACTCGACCCCGAAGGAGACTACATGGCATCCTGCGGACGCCATTGCTGCCGCCATCTCACTATCGAAGGTGTCTATTCTGGAATTGGCGCCCCATCTGATATCCAGACCCGCCCTGTGAATCTCTGAGCAGAGCGCCAGCACCCACTTTCTGTCCATTGTGAATGTGTCCGACCTGAACAGGAAGGAGCGAATGCCGTAATCTCTTACGCAGCTCTCCAGCTCTCTTATGATGCTTCCGACGGAACGCTTACGAAGTTTCCTTCCGCTCACGAGGAATACGGGGCAGAAGATGCACCTGCCCGGGCAACCTCTTGAAGTAAGTACCGGTGTAAGTGGAGCGCCGGTCTCGGGGTCTGGATAGAGTTCGTTCCGAAGCAGATCCCTGGCCGGGAACGGCAATGAATCCAGATTCTCCGGCGGCGGTCTGTCCGGATTGCGGACGATCCTGCCATCACTCTCCAACCGGGAGACGCCCGGAACCCCGGTTGGATCCTTCCCTGAAACCAGTTCCGCGATAACCAGCTCCGATTCACCCCGGACAGCCAGGTCAAGCTCCGGGTGTTTCAGGAGAGCCTCCTCGTCGTGGTGGGCGAAGTGGGCACCCTTTCCGATACAAGTTACCGAGTCGCCAAGGATCCGGTGAGCCCTCTCAGCGGCCTCCATATCCCGTTCAAAAGTAGGGGTTGTGGTGCTGATCACGAGAATATCGGGTCTGAAGTCCTGCAGCTCAGCCTCAAGGGCATTCCAAGCGCCGCCTTCAACAGGGAAATCCCTAATCCTGCATTCGGCTTCGGTTGCCTCCCTGCAGGTCGCGGCGATATAGGCGAGATCCATGGGAGGTCTGACACCCTGGGCTATCATGCTCCTGACCGGGGCCTGACACCTGTCCTCCCGGAGGTAGATGCCGGTTGGCGGATTGATCAGTAAAACCCTCATCCGGAGCGGATGCTCCTCAAGCAGGTGAACATCTCGACGAAAGCCCTGGCGATGACACCGAACCTGGCGCCCGACTGCTCGCCGAACAGCCTGGGGTAGTGTGCCACCCCTGTCTCCCGAAGTGCGAATCCTGCCCTGGAACATCTGACGAGAAGTTCGGCTGAGATCATAGCCCCTTCCGAAGTCAGCGGTGGGATGGCTTTCACAGCCTCCCTGGGTATCAGCTTGAAAGCGCAGTCGATATCCCGGACACCCCTGATACCAAGAATCAGACGCATGGCCACATTGAAAAGCGCGGCGTTCATTCTTCTGTGGAAAGAGTCCTCCCTGTTAATGCGATAGCCGAGAGCCAGAAGCTTCTCACTGCCAGAGCCGGTGAGCTCAATGAGCCTGGAGATGTCCGAAAGCCTGAACTGCCTATCCCCGTCGCTGAAGAAGATCCAAGCATGAGTTGAGGCTTCCAGCCCGAACCTGACCGCCGCTCCGTACCCCCTGTTGATCTCGTACGAAATCACCCTCACTGTCTCCGGGAAGCGAATCCTCACCGACTCAGCCCTCTCGAAAGTACGATCGGTACTGCCATCGTTGACTGCAATGACTTCTAGCTCATCGGTCACTGCTGAACCAGCCTTCAGTGCCTCCTCGAGAACGGGGATAATGTTGTCCTCCTCGTTGTGGAACGGGAAGAACATGCTGAGGGATTCGAGCCTTCCGTCGGGTTCCATCATCCGGGCCACTCCGTTCTTCTAACTTCTTCCTTAACTGCTCTGAAATATTGTCGCATGCTCTGGAATATTCGACCTGGGCACCCTCTTAGCAACACACACCCCGCGTCGATTATTAACCTGGAATATTCCTGAGCCTCTCGCAGGACATCATCCAGTCAAAAAACGTAGTCCCCGTCAGGCTCGCAGACTATTTCCATGGGGTCGGTGCAGGTGTTGTATAGTCAGATATAAGACAACCGGCTTGCGGAATACGCAGCAGGCTCCGATAGAAAAATATCCGCCTTAATGTTGACATATTGCTTTTCATTAATATAATAGTTGAGCGATTGATCAAATGTTCAACAAACTAAGAGGTACCAATGACACTTGAATTTATCCAATCGGTATGGAGTACTATTACAGCCCTTGCGCCATCACTCATTCTCGGGCTGCTTCTTGCCGGATTGCTGCATGTTTTCGTAAAGAAAGACAAGATGCTGTCTCACCTGGGAAAACCGGGATTTAAAAGCAGCGCCAAGGCTGCTCTTGTGGGTGTGCCCCTGCCGCTATGCTCCTGCGGTGTATTGCCTGCAGCACTGGGCCTTCGAAGGGACGGAGCCTCCAGGGGTGCTGTTACGTCATTCCTTATAAGCACTCCCCAGACCGGAGTCGATTCCATAGCTGTGACATGGGCGATACTCGGATGGCCAATTGCAATTGCGAAGGTAGTCGCCGCCTTCGTTGCCGGTATTCTGGGAGGAACTATAGCCGACAGGATCGGCAATGGCATGGATAATCAGAAAACAGCACCAGCATGTGCCAATATTGAATCCGGTTCGCTTCCCGGACGGATATGGAACTACTCCTTCAATGGCCTTTTCAGGGATATCTACGCTTGGATAGCCTTCGGAATACTGATATCCGCGCTTATAACAACCATCCTTGAACCCGGGCAGCTGTCGCAGTATACGATTCTCGAAGGTCCGCTGGGGCTGCTGGCCGCACTTGCTATCGGAATTCCACTCTACGTTTGCTCCGTCTCATCTATACCTATCGCAGCGGGGCTCATATACGCCGGATTCCCCGTGGGCAGCGCACTGGTATTCCTCATGGCCGGCCCAGCCACGAATGCCGCAACCATGGGCGCAGTTCGAAAATCCCTTGGAACGAGGGTCTTTCTAGTTTACATATTAACTGTAATAGTTATCAGTCTCGCAGCTGGAGGAATCCTTAACTCCCTGAGTGTATCGGTAAGCCAGCCATACCATTCCGGGCACGGCATGGATTCAATTACGGGGTTACTCAGCGGCGCTGCAGGAGTACTCATGATAGTGGGAATGGCCTGGTTCACTGTCAAAGGTTTTCTTAGCCGCAGGCTGAAATCCTCTGGAAAAAGTGAGTCAGAAAAAACACTGAAGTTCAATGTTGACGGCATACACTGCTCGAAGTGCGAAATTGTAATCAGTAGTGCTTTAAAGGAACTTCCAGGTATACTTGATGTATCCGCATCGGCTGTGAACAACACCGTCGTTGTAGCTCTGGATGGAAATCACAAATTTGACAGGAGCAAGGCTCTCCATGTAATCAGGGAACTCGGCTACGATGCAAAGGAGGAATAGATGGCTGTTCCGGAAGAAGGTTTACGTGCTGACCACGACGAAATAAAAAATCTGACCGAGCTCTTTCATCAAATGGCTGATCCGACCAGGCTGTTTCTTCTGATATCGATGTTTTCCGGTGAGAAATGCGTTTGTGAACTGGCAGAGCAGACGGATGTAAGTGTTTCCGCAGTTTCCCATCAGCTCAGATCCCTCCGAACAGCCAGACTTGTCAGAGGCCGCAAAAAAGGGAGGCATGTATTCTACAGTCTGGATGATGACCATGTAAGAGATCTTGTCTCAAAAGGGCTTGAGCATGTCAGGGAGTAATTTCCTTCGAATGCCTATTTCGAAATATGGACTACTTCCATCGAAGGGCTGATCCAGATCTCAGAAAGAACGCTGTAACCTTTGATTATATCCGATGTTCTGGCCCCCCCCCAGAAATCGTTGACTACCCAGATGGAATCGTGCAGGTTCATGAGACTGTCTACAGCGGAGTGGATACTTCTTCCCGGAACGAGATGCTCGGTGTAGGGATCTTCACCGCCAAGGGCGGTTCTTGAAAAGATGCCGGATGAGTAGTAATCCCACGCAAGGCCTCCTGATTGTCCTCCAAGAACAAGGATGCTTTCATCGCCCGAGAATCTTTCTTCAACATATACAGCAGCGCCTCTCCAGTCGGACCTGTGGTAAGGGAAGCTGCTGATATTGTAGTACGGAAGCAGCATGACCGCAGCTGCAGCAAGTATGACGAGGCCGGCAGGTTTCCACCTCTGTGATGCCGCGGCAACCGCAAAACCAAACGGTATCCAGAGAATGGTCAGATGCCTTACTGTCGGGTCTTCCTTTACGAAGATCAGAAAAGGAACTGAAAAGAGAAGGAACAGCCATATTCTGAATTTTCTGTTCAGCAGATTCCTCAGAAATAGATTCAGAAGCAAAAATAGGTTTCCCGCACCGAAAACGAGCCAGAAAATTATTTGCTTCTTGTCACGGATCATTTCATGACCAGCTTCCAGTAGCAGTCCGCCCGGAATGAGCCTGACGAAGACCGTAGGAACTCTTATCAGGAAACGGTACCTGTAGACGGCGGCCATATCCATAGCGGCCCTGCTCATTCTCTCAACCCTGAAGGCGGCCTGCTTCAGCATCAAAACAGCAAATGGCGCGAAGAGAACAATAAAAATGACTGATACCAGAGCAAGCTGTCTGAGAGGAAGCCGCTGCTTTCGCGGAACGGTGAAGTACAGTGCAAATCCTGCGGCAACGAATAGACCGAACATATGCTGCACAAGCATACCGATCAGAGCTACTGGCACAACGGAATAGAGCGCCTTCCTGCTTCCGTTCCATGCTCTGTCCGCGACATCGATGAAAAGGAATCCGAGGAAGGATATTACTCCGTACAGCCATGCTTCCTGCCCTAACGAAACCGCATATGGAGAAACCGACCATATCAGACCAGCCCAGAAAGCCGATCTGAAACTGATTCTTCGTGCAATGAAACACATGAGCGGAATAGCGGCAAGAGCGGAAGCAAAGGCAGCAAGCATACGAAGACCGGCTTCACTCTGCCCGAAAACAACTGTGGATATTTTCAGCAGCAGAAAAGCAAGTGGTGGATGTGGGGAACCTGCTATGGACATCTTCACCAGATCGACAGGATTCAAATCCATGAGCCCGGCTGCATAGGCTTCATCAACCCAGAGGCTTTTCGATCCGATATGGATCAGCCGCAGTGTAATACCCGCAATAAATACAATGAGATACACTAACCGGGGATTCTCAGTAATTACTCTGCGGTACTTGTTCATGACTCTCAAATTTCTACGGTTAATTCAGCTGAGCAACTGTACTGCTGCCGGATGTTGAACCTAACAGATGTATCAGCGGACAGGTATAACCTGGAGATACCTGCATCCTCCTCCGCAGACGCTCCAGGAACCGCACGAAGTACAGCCTGAATTCCTGTTGCTGCCACGGAATTTATCAACGTATCCGGATTGGGAGAGTTCCTCAAAAGGAGTTCATCAGTCTTATTGGAAACGGGAGGTGTCATCATCTGTATCGGCTTGATTGCTGAACTGATCTGAAGCTGAAGCGGCAGCCACAGGTAACAGACCTGCATACCAAGGGTCGGAGGAATCAATCCATTCTGACTTCTATTGAACTTCGCTGAACGATAGTTCATACAGGTCGGATAGTTCCAAAATATCAGGATATTTGACCCTGGACTTGTTGAGATTAGATTCATCTGATACCAGAACCAATAAGGAGCTTCTATGTCTGCAGTGATTAAACCCGTTAAAACAAAAAGCGAGTTGAAACAGTTCATCAAACTGCCCTTCATGCTTTACCGTGATGATCCCCTCTGGATCCCACCTCTTATCTCTCAGGAGAAGGCTCAGTTCAATCCAGAGAAGAACCCGGCCTACAGGTACTGTAATACCGAGTTCTTTCTTGCCTGGCGTGATGGCAGACCAGTCGGCCGCATTTCAGCCATCATAAACACGAGATACGTTGAAAAACTTGGCAGGAACTGCGGAAGGTTCGGATGGTTCGAATGCGAGGATAACCGGGAAACGGCAAACGCGCTCCTCGACACTGCGGAAAACTGGCTCACTGAGAAGGGCATGACCGAAGTCTCAGGACCAATGGGTTTCACCGACAACGATATGACGGGATTTCTCGTTGAAGGGTTCGATGAGCTGCCTACAATATCAGGCAGTTACAATCCCTCATGGTACAACGATCTGGTAACATCAAGAGGCTATGTGAAAGAAGTGGACTACGTTGAATTCAAGATAACCGTACCTGAAGCCCTCCCTGAGAAGGTTGAACGCCTGACAGCCCTGATAAAGAAAAGAAGCAGCGTAAAGGTATTCAATGAGAAGTCTACAAAAGCCCTCTCGAAGAAATGGGGATACCAGCTTTTCGACGTTCTGAACAAGTCCTACAAAGAGCTGTACGGCACAACTCTGTTGGATGATGAGGAAATTGATTACTACCTGAAAGCCTATCTGGGACAGGTGGATCCGGAGTTCATCAAGCTCGCTGTTGACGGAGACAGGCTTGTTGGATTTATTATTGCCATGCCCAATCTGTCAAAGGCGTTTCAGAAGGCAAAGGGCAGACTTTTCCCGTTCGGTTTCATCCATATTCTGAGGGATATGAAAAGGAGTAAAATCCTTGATTTCTACCTTGCCGGCATCCTTCCGGAATACCAGGGAAAAGGCGTGGATGCTCTCATGACCTACGAAATCGGAAAAAGCGCTTTCAAAAGGAAAATGGAATTCGCTGAAAGCAACCATGAGCTGGAAGACAACAAAAAGATCCAGGCCATGTGGAAATTATACGAAAAACGTCTCCACCGGAGAATACGTGTCTACCATCGCACACTGGGGACGACATAGCGCACTTCTTCAACTTGTTTGACCGTATATCCTCTTTCAGCAGCCATCATCCATTCATGATGTAAACCGTTTTGCAGTTCATGAATTCAAGCATCCCGTTACGGGACAGTTCTCTGCCGAAACCTGAAAGACCGATTCCACCGAAGGGCAGCCTGGGATCAGACCGGACAAATGTGTTCACAAAGCAGGCTCCCGCGTTAAGCTCAAGAGCTATCTTCTCTCCTCTGCGAGTGTCACGGGTGTATACTGATGCTCCGAGGCCGTAAGGAGTATCGTTCGCAAGTCTGACAGCTTCTCCCTCATTTTTTACAGAACAGACTGCCGCGACAGGCCCGAAGGTTTCCTCATCAAAAACGGGCATTCCCCTTCTGCAGCCCGTGAGTACTGCAGGCGGATAGAAAGCTCCCGGATGTTCCGGTATACTGCCTCCCATGATCAGTTCAGCTCCCAGCTCAATACTTTCCATGACCTGCCTGTGAATGCTGTCACGAAGATCGTACCTTGCCATGGGCCCCAGATCAACTTCCATATCCATTGGATCGCCCATCCTACTGGCTTCCATCTCATTCGTAAGCAATTCAAGAAATTCTTCGAAAACGCTTTCAACCACAATGAACCTCTTGGACGCGATGCAGTTCTGCCCTGTATTGATGAGCCTGGAAAACGCCGTTTCAGCGGCTGCATGCTTAAGATCCGCATCTTCCAGAATTATCGCCGGATCACTCCCGCCAAGTTCCAGCACACACTTCTTTATGGCAGATCCCGCCTCCGAGGCGACTGCCTCACCTGCCCTTCCGCTCCCGGTAAGCGTGACTGCCTTTACCCTTTCGTCAGTAATTATCCTGCGGGATACTTCGGGAACCTCTTCCGCAGGAGTGAGAATAAGTCCTGCCAGGCCATCCAGAAAGCCTGCTTCCCTGAACAGCTCCTGGATACTCAGAGCACATCCGGTAACGTTCGGGGAATGTTTGAGAATGAATGTGTTTCCCGCCATCACGGCAGGCGCCGCGAACCTGAAAAACTGCCAGAACGGGAAGTTCCACGGCATAATGGCGAAGATGACTCCGAGGGGTTGATAACAGAGATAGCACTTATCCGCGTCGGTTTCCCTGGTCTTCTTCGCAATAATGCCGGAACCGTTTTCCGCATAGTACCTGCAGACCCATGCGCATTTCTCAATTTCGGACCGCCCCTGAGCCACAGGCTTGCCCATTTCCGAAGCCATCTCCACTGCCAGCCGGTGCTTCCCGGATTCAAGCAGATAAGCCAGGTTCCTCAGTCTGTCGGCGCGTTTGTCCATCCCGGTATCGCGCCAGACCCTGAAAGCCCTGGCGGCCTTATCAATGGTATTCTCGATTTCGTCCGGAGTGTGCCCATTCCATGATCGGATGACTTTACCCGTAAAAGGATTTATCGATTGAAGCATTCCTCACCGTCCCTGAAAGATGTTCTCGAAATTTTAACTTCCACAACCTTTCAGCTATACTATTTTATACACTCATCAAAGGGAAGTTCAACCCCACTCATACCAAACACACCCGAACCACCCGGTGAGATAGAACTCATACTGAAATAATCATCCATGCTTGGCGTTGTATCTGCAGTAGGATACAGTCTCTTCATGGTTCCTGCTTAGCCATTCCAAGCATATGATGATTCCTAATCCTCAGATACAATTCATAGGCCACGAAAAAGTCTCTAATAATCCTGATTTGTCCAGAATGCATTTATGCTTATTCACCCCTTAGCATCGGCTTTACAATTCCGGACTTTCTAAGGACTTGCATATAAGAAACTAAATTGTATATTACTGTTGTAATGTGAAAGATAGATATTTTTAATTGATTGCAGTGTTTAGAAGGATTTACGTAGTCTCTAACTCATCTTCCTCGTTAATTCCAAAACTATCATCGCACAAGTGAAAAGAGCTTGTTTCGCATCAGATTGCTGTTGTTTTACAGCACGGTTCCGGGCCGTATCCCGGTTGGCACGCCCCTGCTTTAGGGGCAACAGCGGCATTGATGCCGCATGGTACTTAGGGACGGAAGTCCCGGGAACAGGAGTTCGAATGGGTAAGAAGCTGTTTGTTGGAGGATTAGCCTGGGCAACGAATGATGATAGTCTTAGTAAGGCTTTCGAGGAATATGGCACTATTGAAGAGGCAAAAGTCATCACCGAAAGAGACTCAGGAAGGTCAAGAGGTTTCGGTTTTGTAACCTTTGATACAACTGAAAACGCAGTTGCAGCTCAGAAGGCAATGGACGGACAGGAAATGGATGGTCGTCAGCTCAAAGTCGATTTTGCCAACGACAAGCAAAGATCGTAACTAGAATTATTCTAGCTAAGTGATATAAGGGGAGGTCTTCGTACCTCCCCTTCTTTCAAAAACTTTCTGAGAAACTTTCAATCGAGGAGTGCTAATCCTGAACAACTTGATATCAGACATGCATCTCTCCCTTATCTTTTCTCCACAATCTATTTACCTTAAGTAAATCATATTTATTCAATTGCGGCTCTGATTGTCTCCAGGAAAGCGTTGAACTGCTCAGCATCTTTCAAACCCTGAGCGGAAATCACCAAGGGCTTCCACCCTTTCTCAGCAAGCACTGCTCGCAGCCTTCTATCCCTGACCTTATTCGCGGGGTCACCATGGAGATTCTTACTCAACCCATCGATGTAAATAGCAACCTTCGCATCTGTGTAAGCATAATCCGCAACAGTATAGGAACTACCGCCCAGATTAATCTTGTATTGATTCGAATCAGGAGGTGGAAAACCACTCTCAACAAGCATTGAAAGAAATCTTTCCTCTGCGCTGCTCTCCTGTCCGGTAAGATGAGATGAAGATGAATCTATAACCGCTGGTATCTCACCACTCACTACAAATCCGCTTCTGTTAGCACGGAAGAACTCAACAGCCCTGTTCTTATCCAGCAGATCATGATAATGCTGATTCGAATAACTCAGCAGGCATCCGTAACAGGCAACCTCACATTCACATGTTGTGAGTATATCAACAGCCCTGTCTATAATATCTTCCCAGTACTCCATGATAAGTTTCAGAAACCCGCTTCCTCCGGGTGCCGGATCGTAAAGCAGGCAGGTTTCAAGACCATTCTCATCTTTCAGTATCAGGTGTTTCTCCGGTGTAACGGCCGAATGTTATTCGTGATCCTGCAAGCAGATGCCGAAGCCTGTCCAGTTGATCATTCACCAATGCATTCATGGGATAGATTAAAAGAGAGGTAATACCGGGAG
>WTBT01000083.1 GCA_013138965.1 Candidatus Aegiribacteria sp. | reverse complement strand
GTTTTCCCGTATCAGGGTGAAATTTATCTGCAATCAACTGTGCCGGCATCAGTTCGAGAATGACTTCCCGAAAGAGTCCCTGCCAACCATTCTGAATGGTTTTGATCGCGAGAGGGCTGAACAGTCGTTCAAATGGGTCAAACAGGTGTCTTTGTCCCGGGTCCTTGATGTACTTCATTATTAACCTATCTCCTTATCTGATAAGTAATTATCATAGTCAATAGGCACATCATTGTCAAGGGCCAAAACAACACTTATATTGAATCATAATATGACTTTACAAGATTCTATCAACAGCATGGGCTTTTGTCGGTGGCGTCGATATAGGCCTTGACTCCGATGGAATCCAGGTATTTCCCAAATTGGCGGATGATCGATGCACGCGAGCATTGATTTGCCTGTGCCTCGTAGGTTTTCTTGCTACACCAATCCAGTACAATTTCCTTTGTAAGTCCGCTGGAATAGGGATATTTCTCCAGTGTAAATTTGTCAAAACGCTTTAAGTGTCTTGCATCAGTTTCGTATTTGTATCCAACAGCCTGTTTCAGTTTCACATGATTTTTGATATGGATCTTAAAAGGGCCTTCATAAATGATTTCACGCATGGTTGGTTGCCTCCTCAAAAGCAAGGGGGCATTCTTTTAGTTTTTTTATGTCAACCTTTAGATAAGCTGCTGTTGATTCGACGCTGACATGGCCGAGGATATCAGAAATGGTAGTAAGCGGCGTGTCACTTTCAAGAAGCCTGCTGGCCAGAGTATGCCGGAGTGAATGCATTCCTCTTCTCTTTTTCAAAGTGGGGATATGCGCCAGTTTCATGTATCTTTTAATCAGTTGGTTTAGATGGTTTGCTTCTGAAAATGATCCGAATGGAGCGATATGCTTCAGAAACAGATATGGGCTGTCAATTTTAGGCCGACCATATTTGAGGTAATCAATTACCGCCCAACCTGTCTCCGATGTCAACGGAAGAGATAAGGTAGTTGCTGTCTTTGATTGATTGAAGATAAGTTTCTTCTCTGCCCAACGGAAGTTTTCTGTTTTTAGATTTTTAATATCAGTACAACGAATACCAAGGCAGCATGCCAGCAAAATAATTGCGTAATCTCTTTTACCTTTTGGACTTCCTCGGTCAATGGCAGCAATGAGTTTCTTAAGCTCATCTTTCGTCCACACAGACGGGATGCGTGTCTGCTTTCTTGCCTGCACCATTGGCGTTTTAGCAGCAAAATCAGTTTGAACTTCTTCAACTTCCAGAAGAAAGCGGAAAAAAGCTCGTAAAGAGCAGATGTTTTGTTCAACAGTTTTGTAGGAATAACCAGCTAAGGTTTTAATGTAGTTGTTAATCAGCAAAAGGCTTATCTCTTTGCAGCTATTAATTCCTTGAGAAGAAAGATAATCCATAAACCGAGTGGATTGTTTAGAATAATGGTCAACTGTAACATTGGAGTAATCCGATTCAACACAATATTGTCTGAAACGAATGCTGATATTAATGAAGATTGTATTTGTAAGAATATTCTTGTGCTTATAGTACCGACGCAGCACAGTCTGATGGAGCTGAAAATCCCCAATTACACGGATAACGCGTAACTCTTGTGTCTCTCTCTGAGAGAGGGGCCGTCGTGATTCTTTTTCGAGGATATGAAAGTGTTCTTCAACAAAATCAATTCCAAGTTGTTCAGAATAATAACTTTCGCCTCGCTCCTGTGCGAAGCGACGCAATGCATGCCACCGCCTACGATAAAACTTCATTGTTCCTTCGGTGTAGCCAAGTCGCAACATTTCCTGCTCCAGATCAAAGAGCAGTTCAAACAACAGTTTCTTTTCCATAACATCCTCCTAAATGATAGTGAAAACCAGGAAACTTTCAATTATCATTCAGGAGATTATGCAAAGCAATTTTAGACAGAACTACCTAAGCATAAGGGTTTTGTTGAATTACTTTGCATAATAACTTTCTTTGCATAAGGGGCGGGGAATTAAACCCTCTTCAGATTAAAACAAGGTATTGTTGATTTGAGTTTTTTTATCACTAACAATTCGTCTTGAGATTTACAATTGCTTTGGGAGAGTGAGATTGTGAGTTATTTGCTCTTTCTTGATGAGAGTGGTCATGATCATCGAACTATGCCTTATGAGGTTAGAGGTGGTATTGCGCTACATATTTCAAAACTCTGGCCGTTTATTCAATCGGTACAACGCCTTGAGCTTGCTTCATTTGGCACTCCATTACACCAATTCCGTACTGAATTGAAAGGATGTAAATTACTAGATAAAGACCGATTTAAGTGGGCACAACAGGGGCCGCAGATGGCGGAGGAGGAACGCAGAAAACACTGCCGAGGCTTCCTAACCAAGGGATTGGAGAAAAAACCACCAACTCGATCTGAATTCACGGCTTACGGCCAAGCCTCCCTAGAGATGGCGACCGGAATCTTTGAGCTTCTTAGCCAACACGGAGCAAACTTGTTCGCTACTATGATTCAAAGGGGTGTAACTAAGCCAAATACATTCGAAGCAAAAGATTTTCTGAGGAAAGATCAAGTGTTCCTTTTTGAACGTTTCTTCTACTTCTTGGAGCAAGAGCAGCAGTATGGTTTGCTTGTAATGGATGAAGTGGAGAAGACAGAGGATCGCCGTTTCGTTAAGCGACTTGAAGCGTATTTCAGAAAAACAGAACCAGGACGATACCGATCTACATGGATTGTTCCTACTCCATTGTTTGTATCTTCAGATATGACCTACCCAATACAGGCAGCCGACCTTGCAATCTATTGCGTGAACTGGGGATTTCGACTTCCATCTCGAGGGATGAATGCCGAAACACGACCAGAGATTGCTGATAATTATGGTAGATGGCTCGCACAACTTCAATTTGAGGGGAAGGGCAACCGAGATGGAGTTTCTTTCAATTCCTATGGTATTGTATTTGTATCTGATCCGTATGAATCAAGGAATTTATAAAAAAAAGGAGGCAATGCCTTTGAAGCCACCCGAAAGCAACCCCTAGGCCGAGCCTCCGTAGCAATTATCGTCTATTGGTATATAAAAGTCAAGTGCAGGATTAAAAAAATGACTCAATCGGGTAGCCGGAGGTTTTTCTCCCCCGGCCCCCACACCACCTTTCTATTACCCACAAGTATCATGCCTAAGTCGCCAAGTTCCAGCCTTCGGTCAAGTCTGCCAGTCGCTTCCATCCTCTCCAGAGCGTGATTGTCCCTGGGGGCCCGTCGCCTTTTCGAGCCAAGAAGCCACCGAGCCTGGCGACCCAGATGACGACTTCGCCGATAGCGGGGGTTTTCTTTGGCAGTTTCTTGTTCTTGTTTACTTTTAGGAACAGGACTCGCCACTCATGGTCTGCGAGGAGTTTTGTGCAAGGCGTGGCGGGATTGGTT
>WTBT01000074.1 GCA_013138965.1 Candidatus Aegiribacteria sp. | reverse complement strand
CCGTATACTCTCAGGAAAGCAGAATGCATCCCGGAACGAGAATGGTAGTTGAATGAAGACAATTGGGTTAGAAAAACGAAAAATCAATAATTCCGGCAAATTACTTCTCAGGGGTGGGGAATGTATGCTGCAACACGCAGAATCTCAAACAGTTAATTCTATTAACGCTTACTTGACTTGGGGAATGAAAATAGTTAACAATATTGATAAGATGCCTCCGACAGAATACAATCATTATACAGCAAGCCCAAACTGATATTTATCAATCCGATGGGTAAGCAATTCGCGGTAGGAATGCCGGTTACCCGAAACACCCCCCGCACAGTCCCGGACTTATGGAAAGTACATTATTATGGAGAGTTGGGTAGTCCCCCACTCGTCGATGGACTGATAACAAGGTTGTTGCAACGAACGGATCTCTTGACTGTTCCCCATAAAAATGATGACCTTTCTGGAACAGGGGCGCTGTTGCCCCGGACAGGAGGTCATTATGCTCGATTTCTACTTCGAGGCTTCATTTACGCTGAAACGACTTCGGTCAGGTCCCTCTGGACCATTCATTGACGGCTTCGCCGGCAGTCTCAAAACCACAGGATACTCATGGTGGACAGCGCGAGTGTTTCTGCGGTCTGCGGCTCACATCGGTCGTTTCGCAGAAGTCCAGGGCGGATGTATCAATGACCTGGACTGGAGCATACTGGAGAAATTTAAGCGCCATCTTCCAACATGCAGCTGTCCTTACTCGCACCGCGGAACGACTGATGATGTTGTCCGGGGAGCAAAGTACTTCCTGAGTTATCTTCGGGAGTCTGGTATTCTCGCTATTCCCGCCACCGATGAGGTGGATAAAAAGATACCCGCTCTTGTCCTTGCATTTCAACACTGGCTTCGACAGCATCGAGGTTCGTCGGAATCTACAGTGAGAGACTACGGTCAAGCCGCATCGAATCTGGTAATCAACATTGGGGATGACCCGAGTGCCTACGATGCCCAGACTCTCCGGCAGTTCGTGCTGGACCGGGCTCAACACCAGGGCCCCGGCGCCACGAAAACTCTCATTTCGGGTGTGCGTATCTTCCTGCGATATCTTGCCTCCCGGGGGAAGTGTCGCTCTGATCTTGACCAGGCCATTCCAGCAATTGCCTGCTGGCGCCTCGCCACTCTTCCGCGATCCTTACCTGTTCAGGACGTTCAGCGGATACTGGATGCCTGTGATGCAACCTCCCCGATGGGACTCAGAGATAGAGCTATCATCCTCCTGCTCGCTCGTCTGGGGCTCCGTGCCAGCGACGTTGCCGAGCTGTGCATTGATGACATCGACTGGAAGGATGGCAGCATAATAGTTTCAGGTAAATCAAGGCGACAAGTCCGACTCCCGCTCTCTCAAGAGGTAGGAGATGCCATCCTCGGATATCTCGAGCACCGGCCACAGACTGAGGCTCGCGAGGTCTTCCTCCGCTCCGTAGCGCCGTTCCGTCCCTTCCGCTCCAGAGGCTCGGCATCCCAGATAGTGGCCAGGGCGATGCGGCGGTCGGGCATCTCAGCCCATTGCTATGGCGCCCATGCACTGCGCCACACTGCTGCCACAGAGATGCTTCGGCAAGGAGTGTCGCTCTACGAAATTGGCGCTGTTCTGCGACACCGCTCGCTGGAGATGACAGCCTACTACGCCAAAGTTGACGTAGAGCTTCTCAAGCAGGTTGCCCGACCCTGGCCGGAGGTGCCATGATGCTGATGAAAAAAGTAGAGGAATATCTCGCCATGCGCCGTGCCTCCGGCTTTGAATTGGAGGTTCCGGGGTACCTTCTCCGGAGCTTTGCCAGATTCGCCTCCGAATGTGGGGAGAAATATGTATCCGCAAGGACGGTCATCGAGTGGGCGAGTCAAGCTCCATCCTTGAGCCAACGCGATCACCGTCTCAAGACCGTACTCCGTTTCGCCCGCTACGCTCGCGTGGAAGACCAGCTTCATGAAGTCCCTCCGAGCGATGTATTCGGCTGCACCAAAAGGCGTCGTGTCCCGTACATCTACAGCAATTCGGAGATCCATCAAATACTTCGAACGGCATCTCAGCTCGGTCCTCCAGGCTCTCTCAGACCCCATACCTATTACACCATCTTTGCCCTTCTGATCACGACAGGGCTCCGAATCTCCGAGGCGCTCTCGTTGCGCCTGGACGATATCACATCGGACGGTCTCGTTATCCGCGAAACCAAGTTCAAAAAAAGCCGGCTCGTGCCTCTTCATGAAACAGCTCAGGCTGGCCTGAACCGATACCAGGAGCGGAGAATTAAGTTGGCTGCCTCAGACCCGTATCTGTTTGTCTCCATCCGGTATAGAGTGCTCGATTACTCGGCAGTCCAATGGACATTCCAGAATATCCTGAGGACTATCGGGCTCGATCACGCGCCCGGTGGAAGACGTCCGCGAATTCACGACATGAGGCACACCTTTGCCACAAAAGTGCTTGAAAAGAGCCCAGAGGGGCGGGAAAACATCGGTCGCCACATGCTGGCGTTGTCCACCTATATGGGCCACTCTAACGTAGCTGATACTTACTGGTATCTGGAAGCGACGCCCCATCTTATGCAAGACATTGCCAGCGCCTGCGAGGGTTTTTTCAAGAGTGGAGGTAGATAATGATCGCGCTTGCACCCAATATCACGGCCTTCTTCCGGGACTACCTGGGCAGACAACGGGGGGCCAGTCTACACACCTGTGACACCTATGCCTACAGCTTCAAGTTACTCCTTCTGTTCGCAAGTGAACGCTTGAACTCGTCGCCATCAAGCATGTCGCTAGACCAGATTGATGCTCGACTGGTGACCGATTTCCTGGAGCACCTGGAAAATGTCCGTGGTTGCACGCCAGCCACCCGAAATGTCAGGCTCGCTGCTATCAAGTCCTTCTTTCGGTATCTCGAATATCGAGAGCCAGCTGCTCTGGAACAGATCCGCCAGGTTCTTGCAATTCCTTTCAAAAAAACGGACTCGCGCCTCGTTTCCTACCTCAATCCGAACGAGACCAAGGCTCTCCTCGATGCTCCGGACCTGCACAGTAGAGAAGGAATACGAGACTACGCGATGTTCCATCTTGCTCTGAGCGCAGGTCTCCGTGTGTCTGAGCTGACGGGACTTTGCGTCGAGGATGTCAGCCTGCAACCGATGACGTCTATCCTGGTACGAGGAAAGGGGCGTCGGGAGCGGGCTCTGCCTCTCTGGAAAGAGACGGCAACAGCTTTGCGAAGATGGTTGGCTGTCCGAGGGGAGATACAGGTACCAGAACTCTTCGTGAATGCCAGAGGCGGTAATCTGAGTCGCTGGGGTTTTGCACATATTCTGAGTAAGCACGTAGAAGTCGCGAGTCAGCGATGTCCATCATTGCGGAAGAAGCGTGTATCTCCACATGTGCTTCGACATACGTGCGCCATGGTCGTCATCCGGGCAACGCATGACATCCGGAAGGTTTCACTCTGGCTCGGGCACAGCAGCATACAAACAACTGATATCTACACAAGAGTCGATCCGAGTGAGAAGCTGGAGGCCATCAACGCTATTACGCCTCTGAAGGTACGAAAGGGACGTTTTCGCCCTCCAGACGAACTCATTGCGAGATTGAAGAACTCATCTTTATGGGGAGCAAATCAGGGCTTGAACTCGCCAGCGAAGGGACTGCAGCCGTCCAACTCTCCATAATAATGTACTTCACATAAGTCCGGGACTGTGCGGGGGGTGTTTCGGGTAACCGGCATTCCTACCGCGAATTGATCACTTTCCTATTGATTTGATTACTCTGTATGGTGAGGTGGATAGATGAGTTATGAATGGCTTGATGAGTATTGTCTTGGAAAAGTAAATGCAGTTAAGGATTATAAGATGGAATGGGAAGCTTTCAGATATCTCATTGGTGGTAAAATGTTTGCTATGCAAGGGGAAGATAAAGAGAAAAATTCCATTATTTCATTAAAATGTGATCCTTTGTATGGAGAGTCATTAAGAAAAGAGTATCAACATATTGCACCTGGATATTATTTGAATAAGGAACACTGGAACTCTGTTAATTTAGATGGTGATGTGCC
>WTBT01000106.1 GCA_013138965.1 Candidatus Aegiribacteria sp. | reverse complement strand
ATGTAAGGATTACGATTCAGGGTAATCCGGCAAATTCTTGTCTTGGAATTGTATGTGATTCAGGTTCAGAACTGGACTATGAACTTGAACTGTTCGATATATCAGGTCGCAAGGTATTAGATGATTCTGGTATACTGACATCCACCGATTCCAGAATAGATATAGGAGTAAGCAATATTCCATCGGGAGTATATCTGCTGAGGATAAGAACCGGGGATATTGAAATAGTGAAAACCGTGAGTATTATTCATTAACCGGGTAAAAAAATACTTGTGATTTCTCAAATGCTCTTTCGTACTGAGCAGTGAAAATACTTGATCTGCAGATAGGGCACCCACGAAGGGTGCCCTATTCTTAACAGTCAAGTTCCTCTATCTGATTATCGTCATTCTAGAAGTTACGGTGCTGCCGCTAACATTTGCCCGCACGAAGTAAATGCCGTTTCCGATGTTTTCGGGAACTATCCAGGTGTAGGCATGGGTGCCAGCACTCATTTCTCCCGAACTGACAATCGCAATGCTTCTGCCTGACAGATCGAAGACACCTATCTCAGCCCTTCCGGGGCTCTCGGTGTATATTTCGAAGAAAGCCCGGGTATGAACCGGGTTAGGATTGATGGAACTTATAAGAACTCCTGCAGGATCAACACCCTGTGGATCATCTGCAATACCAACCAGGGAAAGAGCAGCCTGAACCGCCGCGAGCGCATCTACCCTGCCTGCGCCATAGGTATTGTCCTTGCCGCTGACCCCCAGATCCACGGCCGTCACTTCAATAATACTGTCGATCTGAGCAACACTGAGGTTTGGATTTGCATGGAGGATAAGCGCGACAACTCCCGCTACAAGCGGCGTGGCCATGGATGTACCGCTCATGGTGGTATACCCTCCGTTCCACTGGGTGCTTACAATATCCACACCGGGACCGCAGATATCCGGGTCGATAAGAGGCTGGGTACCATTGTAATCGTTCCAGGGAGCTACGCTGCCCCAGCAGGTGACGGGTCCGCGGCTTGAGAAGTCGGCAATAGCGTCATTGTTATCTGTTGCTCCGACGGTCACCACCGCGCTCCGGCCGCCATGGTAGGTCTGATCGGGATGGAACCATGGTGGTGGGCTGTCACCGCTGGAAAGAACAGTACCAGCGCTGGAACCACTATTACCGGCTGCAACACTGTGATATACACCGGCTGTAAGAAGATTCTCCTCGGCTGTCCTGAGAGTCGCATTTCCCACTCCTGAGCCAAGTGACATTGAAAGAACAGAAGCTCCGTTAGCAGTACCGAACTCCATGGCCTGTATCCATGTAAGCTCTCCTCCGGTGTAGTAGTCGATACGGAGAGCCATGCAGGTTGCGCCCGGGGCTACACCTGTTTCGGTACCCTCTGCGCCGTCACCGAGTACCGTTCCGGAACAGTGTGTTCCGTGACCGTAATCGTCCATGGGATCATTATCATTATCGTAATAATCCCATCCGTAGTGATAGCCTGCCGCGGTATCGTGCCACATGTTGTTGTGAAGGTCCATGTGGTTGTAATCGGTGCCGGTATCAATAATACCGACTATGACTCCGCTGCCGTTGTAGCCAAGAGCCCATACATCGTCTGCGTTTATCTGAGTAACACTCCAGGTTATAGCTTTATCGAGTTCTTCACGTGTGGCATCCCTCACCTCGTAGGGGTAGATCAGCCCTGCATCCGGGTGGGTTGCCCGCTCAATAAGGGTGATATCACTGTGGGAAGCAATGTCTCTGATAACAGGAGACGCAGCTTCACAGTATATTGCGTTGGCAAGCCAGAGGGTACGGATATTTTCAACCTGCACCGACCCGAACTTTTCGAGTTCGGAAAGAACCGGCGCCTGCGAGGTTTCAGCCCTCTCCTTGAGAGCGTCTACTACGAACAATTGCCTTTCTTCTCTTGTCATATCAACAGTGACAGCATCAACCCACTCCAGGTCAAGTTCCCCCCGGACAAGTATGAAAACGGGTATGAGTTCGCTCCCCTCGGAGGTATGAATCAGATCCTGGAGATTCGGGTGAATGGTGCCGGAGAATACAGCCACAGTAACGATAAAAAGTATACGGATATACATATTGCTTTCCTTCAATCGTAAGATATATCTGGACTTATGGGGTAATCAATGTAAGTATAATTATTTCTGATACCGGACACAATATCGAAGTAATTCAGTGTCTGTTATTACAGACTTCACTCGCTGGATCTGTTGGCTACTTTTTCTGCGGTTCCGTCTGTTTCCTTGCTAAACTGACAACGGTTCTGGCCGCGGCGTTTCTGATTTCCCTTGAATCGTGCCTGAGAAGCTTTTCAAGATAGATTTTTGAAAGTGAATACTTGCCTGTAGAAGCCCATCTGAGCATGGATACGATGCCTTTTCTTGTAAGTTTAAGCCTGTTCTTTGCCGTTCTGTCAACGATCCTTGCGAGATCGTAACCTCTGGGGGCAACCTCCCTGGATATCATGGTTTCCAGAAGCGCTTCGAATTCATGGGGATCATCGGTTTTTTCAATGTTATCAAGGAGCCATTTCAAAATGTCACCGGACGCTCCACCGGGCACCCGTCCCAGAAATTTCAGAATCTCTATACGGTCAGTGCCTCTTCGCAGGTTAAGGCCTGTAAGGTCAGATTCCAGCTTTTCAACTGACTCGAAAGTAAGTCCGCAGGGGTCAAAGCTGTCCAGCTGTCTGATGATATCGAAATATTCCCCGCTTTCCACTGCTTTCAGCATCTCATCAACGCATACCTGACTCCCGAGCGTAAGCAGAGTCTTCCATACGGTCTCCTTTGGAACTCCGGTGTTCTCCCTGAGAATATTCGCTACGGCGTCAGCCAGGAGAGGGTCTCCCAGGAATGCAGCCCCTTCCAGCGCCGCGGCAAGTTCCTGACTGCGGTTAAGCCAGTATCCTTCATCGCCTTTCTTCTCAAGCTCGCATCTTAGTATGCCGGTGGCTCCCTGCCAGCCGCTTATGCCAAGGCCTCTCAGCGCAGCCCTGCGAACCCAGGTGCTTCTGTCATTGACGGCATCCTTCAGAAAAGCCCCGGCTTCAGCCCCCAGAACGAACGGGAGCGCCATTGTGGCAGCGGTTCTTACATGCACGTTTCCGTCCTTCAGAGCAGTTTTAAGAGCTTCCGCCGAATCCTGTCCAGCAACGTTTCCGAGTGCTCTGGCAGCACTTTTGCGTATTTTATGGTCCTTCTCCTTTTTCAGTATTTCAATGAGACAGGTTGTCATTTTCGTATCGCCCAGGATACCCGCGGATTCTATCAATGCCTTTATCTGCAGCGTATCAGGTTCCGAATTCCGGAGCCACTCCCTGAAATCCTGATATTCCGGTATTCCATCCCCTCCACTGAGGAAACTGGCTACCGTATCCGGAAGAAGCTCTCCCTTAAGCCTCTTCTTCTCCAGTCCGGCCCTTCGGGCAAGCTGTTCCACGCTGCTGCATTCTGCCCCGTCAACAATTGATACCGTAATATCCATTACGGGATAGAACCGGAATTCCCCGGATCTGTCCAGGGCTTCGATTCCGCCAGCGGCGTTGTCCTTGCCGCTGTAGAAACCGCCGGCTCTTCCGTTGAAAATCCTGGTTGCACGTTTAACGGATTCCTCGAAGTCGATGCCTTCCCCGATCGCGACGAAATCATCACCACCCACGTGTCCAACGAAATATTCCGAGAGGTTTTCCGTCAATATTGCCGCCAGGGAACGAAGTACTGCATCCCCCCTGCTGAAACCGTAGTAATCGTTGAAAGGCTTGAATCCCGATATATCGAAATATGCCGCAAGACCATGTTTTTCAAGAACATCGGATTTGAGCCTGGACGCGATGGCTATGTTTCCCGGAAGACCGGAGAGGGGATTTCTGTTTCTTGCGTTCCCAAAGAGCTTTGAAATGCCATGAAGAGCAGCCTGAATGGTTTCCCTCGAGGTTCCTACGGGTAAAAAACCGGCAGCTCCGGCATTGAGCCAACCCTCCATGTTTTCATCCGAGCCGTAGACCAGCCAGGGGATTTCAGAACCGCAGCGGTTTCTTACGATTTCCAGTACTCTATCAGGATCCTTATTTCCGGAAATCAGTATGACGGAACAGTTCTCGCGGTTGCAGTTTTCTATATCAGCGGAACCCGGAAAAGGAGAGTCTTCATCCCCTATCCATGCGAATTTACCTGACGACTGCTCTCCCATCACACCACTCAATCTTCCTATCATGCGGGGCTTTCAATGCGGATGCTGTTCCCGTTTTACCCAGTAAAGAATCTATAATATCATCCAGAATGGCAATACCCGCAGGCTGGCCGGTTCTTCCAAGAACGATCCCCGCTGGAGCGGATGACTTCCGAAGCATCGCAGTTACACTTATAAGGTCATCCCCTTCCTCAAAATAGGGAATCCCTTCAACACCGTTTCCATCCAGCATACTGTCGGATTGTAATACTGAATTTCCATCCGCATATCCCCTTATCGTATCACTCTCCCGTTCGCATACCAGCACGAAGGGGTAACCGGAATCGATCAACTTCTCCAGTACCGAGTCTCTGGTCTCTCCAATACGGGCAACAGGTATTGCTTTGAGCTTTCTCATTACATTGCCGATCCGAACATCGTTCATTCTGAGGATTCTCTCCGCAATGGGTCCGGTATCTGATGACGAATCCGCAAGAAGCCCCAGTATTTCACTCTTACTCTCAAATACCCGGGAATCAACCCTTCTGCCCACTATCAGTGAAGAGAGGGAATCAGCGATGAGGATAACCGGGAAAAGCACTATCCTCAGCAGCAGCAGCGGAAGGGAAAGATTCGAAACCACGGTTTCCCTTGAAACGAGCATCAGATGCTTGGGGATCATCTCCGCGAAGATGAGCATGAAAAAGGAGAGGAGAACGATCAGAACCGGTTCAAGCCATGGAATATCAGTGCCCTCAGCGAATCTTGAAGTGATAATCGACGCCAGAACAATACCGATGTTCGTTCCCACCAGTGTTGTAGTGAGGTATCTTCTGGGATTTTCTATGAAACTCAGAGAAAGACGGGCCCATTTTCTGCCCTCCCGACTGCGGCTGAGAGCCCTTATTCTGCTGGCCGCAGAGAAAGCCGTTTCGGCGCCGCTGGAAAAGGTTGCCAGAATTACAGCGAGCACAAACAGTAAGGGCATCATGTCTGTGAGACCTCGTTCCCGATGAGCCTGACTTCCATACGGTCGAGTCTGGGCCCCTCCCTGGAGGCGATCCTGAAAATGTATCCCGAAATTTCTATTTCCTCTCCCTCGAGGGGTATCCTTCCCGTAACCTCCTGAACCAGTCCGCCGCATGTTTCGGCGTACCTGGCTTCGAATTTTCTTCCAGAGAGCTCCGAAAGGGTTGAGAGCTTCAATGCTGCAGGTATTAGAAGCCACCCATCCTTAACGCTTACCCCCGATGGAAGGGTACCGGGCTGAACAGATGAACTGAAAAGGAAATAATCAAGGATATCATGCACTGTGACTATGCCTGTCCAGTCACCGTATTCATCAAATACCGCACCGGCTTCTTCATCCGAATCCCGCAAACCCATAAGAACGGTTTCGAGGGGGACATTTTCCGGGAAGGAAGGCAGATCATGCAGAGTAAGGGGTTCTCCGTCCCCGGAGATGAAATACTCCCTGGAATCCACATAACCGATTACCTTCTCCATTGGTCCGTCCAGTACCGGGAATCTCGTAAATCCGGTGCTTCGCATGACTTCGCTGAAACGTTCCTCATCCCATCCCGTTCTCAGTACGGCTACTTCGGACCTGGGTTTCATAACATCGGTACACTGAGACTCATTCAGCGTCAGAAGGTTCAGCGTGGCTCCACCTTCGGACCCTAACAGACCTTCGGACTGTCCGAGTTCAACCAGAGCAATGATTTCCTCGCGGGATAACCTGCTGCCAGGACTGTTTACTCCAATTTTCGCGGATACGAACTTCGAAAATCTTGAAAGAGTGGAAGCAATGGGCGTACATATCTTCATGAATACCAGCAGCGCGGATGAACTCCTTGATGCCCAATTTTCCGCGCGAGTGACCGCCAGTGTCTTTGGTGATATCTCACCGAAGACAAGGAGCAGGAATGTCATCGCGCCTGCCGCCAGGGCCAGGCTGAGACTACTGTTGTCCGGAAACATCCCTGCGGCGATGGATGCCGCAATGGCCGAAGCGGTGATATTGACAACCGTATTCCCGAAAAGAATTACGGACAATAATTTCTCAGGGCTGGAAAGAAGGCAGAGAACCCTTCTTCCAGCTTCAGTTCTTCGCAGCCTTCTTTTCTGAAGCCGGTCAAGACTGAAGCAGGCTGTTTCCGAACCGCTGAAGAATGCGGAAAGCAGGAGAAGAACCAGCAGGAACACGTATTTCAGAAGTTACACCTCTCTATGGCTGTTCAAAATCCAGATGATCCATGGTGAAATCTTCGGTGAATGTCTTGCTGAAGTAACCCTTGCTGGAATACACCGGCTGAATAACCAGCTCAATACTGTAATCGCCTCCGGGTACTTGAATACCTCTTGCTGTTATCCCCGCCCACTCAAGGCGGAAAGAACCTGCAGGATACCTGCCTTCTGCCAGGCGGAATACAGGCTCTCCTTCCGCATCATAGATCATGGCGTCGACAACTGCGTATTCCGTAAGTATGCCGTCTATCTGAAGACCCCGCCCGGTGGATTCGATAGAAACGTCAATGAGATCGGCGCCTATCCAGAAATACCTGGCGCCTTCCCTCTCACCTATGAAGACCTGCCCGTAGCGTTTCCATATGGCCAGACCGGTAGGTGAATAGAATTCCCTGTCTCCGCTGCCTTCCGAACCGAAACTGCAGATATAATCGATGCTTTCGGTAAATTTGTGCACACAGCAGGAAATACTGTCCGTGACCCAGACGTTGCCCCAGAAATCGATGGCGGGATAGTTGAAGAAAGACCCGTTGCAGTCGGCGAGGAAAGCTTCGGCAATAATCTCACCCTCTGCCAGCTTCACGATGGAGGAGGCATCTTCAGTAATCACAACAGTGAATTCTTCCTGATTATGAAACCAGTTACCACCCCGAACAGCGTCCACCCCGGTGGGAGAATCTATCTCTATGATCTCCGGCAGTGTATCGGATCGGGAACTGTAGATATAAAGCCTGTCCCCGGCCCGATCCGTAACGTAAATGCTGCCCGCTCCATCCAGAGCCACATCCCACGGTTCCTGAAAATCACCGTAGAGCACTCCTTCAGGAACCAGTCTTGCGCCGCTCCTTCCCAGAATCACAACCCTCCTGTTACCTGTATCAGCGACGAGAATGAAGCCCGAGGGATCAGCTGCGATACCATGAGGACGCAAAAGCTCGTTCGGGCCTGAACCGTTCCCTCCGTAAAGGCCAAGTGTATACATATTCGCATTGTAGATGATATGGCCGCTGCCTGAATTCACTCCGTATACGGCAAGTTCGTCATCATCGGAGGAACCCGGGTCGTCCCAGTCCTCAAGCTTGACGCACGCGAGTCCCTGGGTGTTATCGAACCTTACAAGCCCTCCAAGAAGCATCGAAAGCTGTTCCGTTCCCGCTCTATAGATGCCCATGCAGTGCCCGAAGGGTGGATACACCAGAGTAGTGGTGACAGAGGGCTCAACAAAGTAACCTGCAAGTATCATCAATAATGTAAGTATCATACTCATCGCCTTTCGTATATCCAGGCAGATCTAAGAACCTTCTTAACATACATTCTGGTTTCCCTGTACGTTATCTGTTCAATATACAATTCAGGATCGGCAGGATTCCATCCGTGCATATCAACCCATCTTGTCGCATTACCGGGACCGGCGTTGTAAGCCGCCAGGAACAGGGGAGTCTCACCGTTGAAATTACCGTACTGCCTGTTTATGTATAGCGCGCCATACGGAACCGAAATAGCCGGATCAAAGAAATCGTCAGATTCAAGAAAGGGAAGTCCATACCATCTGGCGACATCGTACGCAGTACCGGGCATCAGCTGTATTACCCCCATGGCTCCCGCCCTGGAAACCACCCAGCGGCTGAAACTGCTCTCCTCTCTCATTATTCCCTGCAGCACGTTCGATTCGAGGGCAAGGGAATCTGTCGCCCGTAATGAAAGATCTCTGTAGGGCGATGGAAAGTAGAAGCACAGAAGTGAATCCGGAAGCATTACGTCCGAATATTCCCTAAGGTTTGAATCAAGGGCACGTAGTAATCCCAGAACGCATCCGTGACGTCCCATCAGGGAGAGCGCAGCGGCCCTGACGGAGGGGGAACCGAAAGACCCCCCGGAGAGCATTTCCACTGCCGCGATACCGAACCCCGAAGCGGTCATTTCAATTGCAAGTGAACATACACCATCATCCATCAGGTCGATTTCCGGCACCGGGGATCCGTTACCGTTCCGGACACCAAGCCTCTCTGCGGCCAGCAATCCATAAAACTCCCACGGATGTTCAGAAGCAACTGCGAGAAGAAGCGAATCACTGAGGATATCTCTTCCAAGCTCACCCGCGAGCCTTGCTCTCCAGAAAAGCATCTCATCCCTCCAGTAACCAGCCGGCCATCTTTCGCAGGCAAGGGACCAGAGGGAGTCCGCCTCCATGAACCTGCCCGACATATAAAGGGAGAATCCGCCACGCCAGTGAGCCCTTTCATCACCTCCCCATGAACCCGAAGTTCTCAGTGAAGTCAGATAGGCATCGCCAGCGCTGTTCCATTCCTGTTCACAGTCGTAATACTTGCCCGCATTGTAGGCGGCTTCCCTGGCAAATGGATGCAGGGGAAATTCGGCCGCGAATGCAAGACAGGCCGGATAGTAAACGCTTCCCGGGTTTCCTGCCCCTTTCAGCGCATGAGCTCTGAAAAGAGCGGCCCTTGCCCTGATCGAATCGGGGTCACCGTCACTTACGCTGCCGGTGAGCTGAAGCAGCTCACTGTATTTTTCCTGTTGCCGAAGAACAGCCATATCGGAACCCGTTCTGTGCCATGCGTCTCCATTACTTGAATACTGAAGGAGAATATCTATCTCACCGGACACTGCGAGACAGTCAACGATATCCCAGCCGGGGCTGTATTCTCCGGGATACCGCTGCAGGATTTCTTCTACCGCGACAGAGCATGCAAAGGCTCCACTGCTCATCGTTCCCTCCCAGTACTGGAAGGAGCCGGAATCAGCCAGGGCCTGCATTTCCAGAAGCAGAAGCCCGCTTTGTGGTGTCTGTGAGATCTCATTCAGTATTTCAACCATCCATGAACACGCAGAGTCGGCAGATGCCTTCAGTTCTCTCAACAAGACATCCCTTACAGACGGAAAAAGTGTTTCATATTCCGCGAGAAAGCGCAGCCTCTCCGGGGTAAGACTTGCAGGAGCGGCAGTACATGCCATTGCGAAAGCATCTCCGGGAGCAGGATCGTCCGGTATATCAATCCAGCATTCCAGAGAATCGATTTCCCATGACAGCCACGCGCGCAGCGACGACTGCTCGGAAGACAGGTATACAAGAGCGCCTGCGGGATCTCCGGCAAGATCCATAGCTGAGACCTTCCAACCGGTAAGGGGGCCGAATCCCTCCAGTTCAAGGCTGTCAAGAAGCGTTACAAACTCATCCTCCATCGCCCTGCCATGGTAGAGTCCCAGCATCCTGAACAGGACCTCATCCTGAAACGTTGAGTCCGCACCAAGCAGAAATAGAAGGGAATCCAGCACAGGCTGGAATTCACCGGCAAGGTAAAGAGAGTCAATGTTCGAGAAAAGACCAATTCTGATCTCCTCCACCGGTTCCAGCAGGGAAGTTTCCTCTTCGTAAACACGGTTGCATGACAGCATGATAAAGAGTATCAGTGAAAAATATAGAAGGTATCTCAATTAATCAGCTCCGAATAGATCCATGCATTCGCCATCACATGCTTCACATAGCCCCTTGTCTCCGTGAGTGGTATCTGCTCAATGAACAATTCGGGATCGTCTTCCTCAAGGGGAAAAGCCTCCATCCATTTCCTCGCGTTTCCCGGGCCTGCATTGTAAGCTGCCAGCGCAAGCACCGATGAACCGTTGAACGCCGAATACTGCCTTGCGAGGTACAGTGATCCGTACTGAATGGATTTTTCCGGAACAAAAAAATCGGACCCTGAAAGTACCGGCAGGCCGTACCATCTTGCAATATCCCCCGCGGTACCGGGCATAAGCTGGATCAATCCTGATGCCCCCACCCATGACCTGGCCCACCGGCTGAAATAACTCTCCTGGCGCATAAGGCCTGTCACCGCGGTCGGAGGTATATCCATTTCCGATAAGATGCTTTCAGAAAGCTCTCTGTAGGGAGCGGGAAAATAAAAGCAAAGCAGGCTGTCCGGGAGAATACCTCTGTTCCCGTTTCTCAGCTGGAAATCAAGTGTGCGAAGCAGAGACAGTGTACCGTGATGCTCACCCATCAGAGAAAGCGCCGCGGAACGAGTTCCCGCATCGCAGACTCCGGTTCCGGACAGCATGAAAGAAGCCATGGAGCCGTACCCTCGCGACATCATATCAACCGCTTCAGCAGTAACGGAATTATCGAGCAGCCCGGTATCGCGCAATTCTATTCTGAGATTATCCGACCCCGTTCTTTCCGCGGCAAGGAGCCCGTAAAATTCCCACGGATGCCTTCTTGCGGTCTCACGCAGGAGGTCATTCTCCCTCCCTCTATCACCTGTTCTGCCTGCGTACCTTGCCCTCCAGAACAGCATTTCATCACACCATGCGGAGTATGGGTATTTCGCTATACCCTCAGCCCAGATGGAATCGCCTGTACTTCCCCTTCCGCACATATAATGGCAGAATCCCCCTCTCCAGTGAGCTCGGGCTTCTCCTGCGTCTCCGGAAGCAAGCGCTGCCATGTACGCATCGGCCGCGGCGGGCCAGTTCCGCTCAGAATCGAAGTATCTGGCCACCAGATAGGCAGCCTCAGATGCCATGTCATGCCAGGGGTATCCAACTGCGAAAGCAAGGTAACTTCCATAGTATTCCTCAGGAGGCCGCCGCAGCGCTCTCAATGCCCTGGCTCGAAAGAGGGCAGCTCTTGCCTTGAGAGAATCAGGCATATCGGGTGCAATTGAATCACATAACTCAAGCAGCGCCCCGTACTGTGCCGTTTCCCTCAAAATGGCCATCGATACACCGGTGGAGAAAGAATCATCACCAGACGCCGCGGCTATGCTGTCTGCCTTGGCGGTATAGCCTCCATCAGCAAGCATATCGGTTATCAGCCAGGATCTTCCCCATTTATCCGGATCAATTCTCAGAAGCGCAAGGGCTGCGGTAACAGGTATATCTCCGCCGAGGTCGAGGCGATTTTCCCAGGTTGCGGTGGATCCTCGAACCAGATGCATGTCCCTTACCGCAAGAAGTCGGTCAAGTCTGTTACTCTCTATTGCGGAAGAGAGATCAAGGGCGATTTTATCCCACCAGGAGCCGCCGGTCTTCAGAGTCAGTTCCAGCTCATCTATAACCTCATCCCCAAGAAATCCGACAAGAGCGGCATCCCGAACGGTCTGCTCCATCTGTCCTTTGCTCATACGGCCATCGGTACAGATCATCGCCCTGACAGCCCTTTCGGCAACACAGTCAGGCGCCGGGAGAATGCCTGACGCGGGTGTTTCACCAGATTCCCTCTGGAGCCATAACCGCAGCAGAATGTCCTCGGAAGGCACCAGAGCCAGGGCTTCATCGGATCTTCTGGAAAGGTCAAGAAGGGAAACTTTCCACCCGTACAGTTCATCTCCGGATTCCTGCTGAATGCTGTCCATAAGAAGGATGCATTCGTCTTCCCTCCCCGTTCCGTGATAAAGACCGGCAATTCTGTAGAGAATGACATTTCGGGGAATATCATCTTCCCTCAGCAGTTCAAGGAGTTCCGAGACCGCCTCTTCATTTAACCCTGAAAGGATAAGTGAATCCGCGCGCTGGAGAGATGCGGACATTAAGGGCAGCGATACAGCGAACAGTATGATCAGGGATCTTATCATGTTTTCAGCCTAATGCCTGAAATGCCGGGTTCCCGTGAATACCATGGCCATGCCATGCCTGTTCACAGTATCGATTACTTCCTGATCCCGCATGGATCCTCCCGGCTGTACTATGGCTGCAATTCCCTCTTCGGCAGCCTTGTCAGGACCGTCTCTGAATGGGAAGAAACCGTCGGAAGCCAGTACCGCCCCTTCAAGGGAATGCCCCTCCCTTCTGGCCCTTCTGACAGCAAGGTCAAGGCTTTCAATTCTGCTCATCTGGCCTGCTCCAACGCCAAGGGTGCCCATGCTGTCACCAATAACTATGGCGTTGCTTTTAACGGACCGGCAGACCCTCCAGAGGATATCCATAGCCGCCAGTTCCTGCTCTGAGGGCGAACGGATGGAAACCACATTCACCTCTTCGAGAGTACTGACAGTATCCTGCTCCTGAAATAGCAGCCCTCCGTTGATGCTTCTCATCTGCCTTCCATCCTCCGCGCCGTCCGGCATCCTCAGAATTCTCAGCTTCTTCCTTTTCTGAAGCCGCAGCAGAGCATCGTCATCGAATGAAGGAGCCATTACTATTTCCAGGAATATTCCTTTCAATCTGGCAACGAGTTCCATATCAACGGTGCAGTTCAGGGCGAGTATACCGCCATATGGCGAAACACTGTCGGCTCTGAAAGCGTTATCGAAAGCTTCCGTTGGGGTGATTCCCCTTCCGGCACCGCAGGGATTGCCGTGTTTCATGAGAACGGCGGAAAGGGAACCCTCCGGCATCTCGACGGCAAGATCCCATGCGGCTGTGGCATCCAGGTAATTGTTGTAGCTCAGGGCTTTTCCGCCCAGTATCTCCGCGCTTCCAAAACCTTGCCTGGGCCATGTAAAATGCACCACAGCCGATTGATGAGGATTCTCGCCGTAACGGAGCTCGGGCACAAATCCCCTTTCCAGACTTAATGAGATGTCAAGATCGTAGCACGATGTAATATCAAAGGTTCTCGAGGCCATCAATCTTCTGAATTCATCATCATCGGCACCATTGGAAATCGCTTCAAGTACTTCGGGAAATACATCGCATCCAACAGCTGATATGACGTGGCGCCAGTTCTTTGCAGCGGCACGGGCCATTGTGGGGCCGCCTATATCAATAAATTCAACCAGTTCCGGATCATCCGCTGCCATTCCGGCAGTTTTTTCGAAGGGATAGAAATCAACGGCCACCAGATCGAATATCGGTTTACCATCCTTCATCCTGATTGCCCTGTCTTCTCCTGCGGCAAGGATAGAAGCGTGAAGTTCGGGATGAAGGGTTTTAACCCTTCCACCCAGCAGTGAGCTTATGCCTGTTATTTCCTCGGTAGGAACCACGTTGATTCCGCTTTTCTTAATATGGTCCGCAGTTCCTCCGGATGCGTATATCTTCCATCCCATGCTGGAAAGCCCGGCAGCCAGCACATCCAGACCCTTTTTGTTCCATGCGCTGATCAGAGCGGTTCTTCTTTCAGCCATTGTCCTCCATCCATTTTCTGGCATTGAAATATACTATAGGATTCCTTTTATGTTCCGTAGACTTGACCATCTTTTCTATCCTTGCAGCTGCTGACTCTGAGACAGTGTCTCCCTGGAAATATGCCCTGATATCCAGGTAGGAAACTCCCATCTCTTCCTCATCACTCTGCCCTGGCCAGAGCCCGGCGGACGGTACTCTGGCGATAACCCATCGGGGAAGCCCGAGTACGGCAGCAAGCTCTCTCACCTCATCCTTGTACAATCTCCCGATGGGAAGAAGATCGGCAGCTCCATCCCCCCACTTCGTCCAGTAACCGACAAGTATCTCCGAGTAGTTGCTGGTTCCAAGGACAAGCCTTCCCGATGAATGAGCGTACAGCATAGCCATTCTCAATCGAGATTTGATGTTCGCAATATTCAATACAGATGCGTCATCAAGCCCGACAGTGAAGGACATAAGAACAGGAGACAGATCAACAGATTTGTGCCTTATCCCCAGATGCTCGGCTATCCTCAGCCCATCATCCGTATCCGACTGCATGCTCCCGCACGGCATTATCAACCCCAGTACATTCTCTTTCCCAAGGGCCGCCGCACACAACGCAGCTGAAACCGCGGAGTCCAGCCCACCGCTAAGGCCTACAACCACACCGTTCACGGATGCTTCTGAAACCGTCTCCCTTATCCATTCCTCAATCGAATCCGCCAGACTCCTGTAATCAATTTTAACCCGCTTCATAATTCATTCCCTAAGGAGCCTGACCGGTTTCAGTGATAGTTTTCTTTCCATCGGATTAACTGCGAGAACCTCGACCCTGAGGAGTGAACCCTCATGATAAGGCCCACCGAACTCGGTGAATGGAATTCCAGCTCGCAGGATATCCGATCTGTGGGCCAGCCCTTCAACCGGCACTCCTTCAAGTCTTACGAAAACACCGAAGTTCTTTATACCGGTAACTACCCCATTGAAGGCCTTTCCGATATTCCTTGACAGAAAAAGCATGGCCATGAGCTCATCAGCTTCCTTCTCCGCACTCTCAGCGTTGTCCTCACTTGCATTGGATGACTCGGCAATTTCAGCCGGGCTGGAATCCAGAAGAGGGATATCACCCTTTTCCTGCATGGCCAGCGCCTGGTGGACTAGAAGGTCGGGGTAGCGGCGGATCGGGCTTGTGAAATGCAGGTAACTCCTCAGTGCCAGCCCGAAGTGCCCCGTGTTCGACGGCAGATAGACAGCTTTCCGCATTGACCTGAGGATATACTCAACCGCGAGGTCATGAAGGGGTGATCCCCTGAGGCTGTCCAGTATCTTCTTCAGAACAGAAGGGTCGTGTATTTTCCCACCGGGAAGCGTTATGTCAAGCAATTCAAGCTGCCGCGCAAGACGTTCCTCGGATATTTTCGCCGGTTCGTCATGTACTCTGAAGAGGACCGGCAGGTCTGACCACATGCAGTAATCAGCAACGGCTCTATTGGCTTCCACCATGAAATTCTCGATCAGTCTGTGTGCCCTGTCTGCGGGAACGAGCCTGAAACCCTCCGGCCAGCCGTCTTCACCGAAAACAACCCGGTACTCGCTGCTCCCCAGGTCAAGAGCGCCCCTGCTTTCCCGGAGGGAGTCAAGATCAGCGGAGAGAGTTCCCATAGACTCAAAAAGCTGCCGGAACTTATCCTCGGCCCCGTTGTCCTCAAGATATTCAAGAGCTTCTTCGTAGGTCATCCTTCTGTCCGAACGAATAACTGAAGGAACTATGGTGAATTCCAGGCGTTCACCAGATCTGTCGAACTTCATCACAACTGTTCTCGCAGGTCTTTCCTCGTCAGGTTTCAGGCTGCAGGCGCCGTTGGAGAGTACCTGGGGAAGCATGGGCAGCACCCTGTCCGGAAGGTATACGCTTGTCCCCCTGAGTTCCGCCTCATCATCAAGCTGGCTGCCTGGGGCAACGTAATGGGCGACATCCGCTATATGCACATACAGAGTCCTGATACCGTCCTCTATCACCAGTGAAACAGCATCATCGAAATCCCTTGCATCCACAGGATCAATGGTTACGGTCAGAAGATCCCGGAAATCCTCTCTTCCTTCCAGAGGCCAGGGTTCGGAAGCAAGTTCTTCAGCCTTTTTCAGCAGACTCTGGGAAAATTCATCGTGAAAGCCATGATCGAGCACCACCGAATCAATCAATGCGCCGGGAGAAGCGGGGCTGCCCAGGTCTTTCTTCAGATCGGCCGCGAGTTTCCTTCCCGAATAGTCCAGCGACGCGAAGATCAGCCTTCCCTGCGCAATAACAGTATCGGATACTGTCCTGAGTGGTATTTCCCTGGGAAGCACAGGATTGACCGGGTCGATCACCCATTTTCTTCCTTTTTTCCTTGCTATTCCGCTTACTCCCTGCCTGCGGCGTTTCAGGACAGTTTCCACCTTTCCCCTGTAGCGGCCCTCTCCCGGAAGGGGTTCAAGCTTTCTGACCATGACAAGATCACGATCAAGTGAGCCCGATGCGTTTCGTGCGTCTATCTCGATCCTCTCTCCATCAGTCCTGACAAAACCGCTGCCGTCCGAACGCTTGATTATGGTTCCGGATGAAATCCCCAGTTCCGAGGGAAGCGCATATCTCCCGCCGCCGGCAGGCCATAACCGCCCGTTCTCAACAAGTATCTCCACGGCTCCTGAAAGATCAGGGTGGGAGCCTTCCAGCCTTGTGGCGATCTGCCGGAAAGTAAGCCTGGATGATGGTTCGCGCTGAAAAAGTTCGAGCACGGCATCCAGTGCTTCAGTGTTTGATCCCGATGCATCCGATCTGCTGACCGACATATCAGTGTATCTCTTCACTGACAGGAACCAGAAGGGAAACAGCCCCGCCTTCACGGTTCCATCCCTCCAGCCTGAAAGACACGCCTGTATGAGAAGCCATCAGCGCAGCGCGATTGAGCAGGTCAGCAGCGGAATCCGTGCTGTTGGGACAAAGTCCGGAGTTCTTGGTGGAGGAGTTCCAGTTAACTCTGAATTTCACTGCTTCCCCCTGCGGGGACGCAGACATTCCCACAGATCCACAGCCGTTAACCGAGATTGTGGCCGAAGCTGTAATCAGCCCGGTAAGAAGGTTCATCAGATTTTTTCTGACAGGGATCTTCCAGGGTATTCCCCTCTTCTCTTCGCAGGTGAATTCCACTGAGGTTCCGCTGGATATCTGAATGAGCTCCAGTATATCCGCCTTGTTCCCAAGGGTCCATTCACTGTCATCATCATCGGGTGTGGAATATGCGGACAGTCTTCCCAGGAAACTCCTGAGTTCCTCCGTGCCTTCAAGAGCAATGGAGAGTTTATCCTTCACCTTATCGGTCTGACCGCTGAGAAATTCAGCAAGTTCTATATTCCCCATGATCCTCGCGAGGATATTGTTCATGTTATGAATGAAAAAAGGTAGAAGAGAACCGGTTCTTTCCCAGAGGATACAGTTCAGATTCACTGCTTCCCAGGCATGCGCGCCGGCAAAACATGCCATCCTTCTGATTACCTTGAAGGCGAAATCGCTCCGATGAAGAAATACGGGAAACCCGTTTCCGAGATCGGGTGTAAAGGAGAGGACAACTGCTGACGAAACACCTGAAGAAAGAAAGCCACTTCCAGCTTCCTGATACATACTCTCAAGTTCTTTGTTATCACCTGGACAAAAAACTGTGAATAACATTCGTCCGGGATCATCATACTTATTGAGATTCTCAAGCATTACACACGGAAATGGAATTCTGTCATCGATCCATTCAAGTACTTCTTTTCTCCGGCTGCCTGTCAGAATAATGGACCTGGATCTATCTGAATCCATAGTAAATTCTTTTCCCCTTCTACTTTTTTCCCGGTTTCACCAGCGGCACGAATCTTACCGGAAGTGATTCCCTCATAACCAGATCATCGCCGTTTCTGGTTACGGATATCAATCTTTGAAACCAGTCTCCCATAGGTATTACCAGCCTGCCGCCCGCAGGGTTCAACTGTTCTTCAAGCCCATCAGGCATACGCGGAGGAGCAGCCGATACGATTATGTACTCGTATGGGGCCGCAGGTGTCCATCCATTGTATCCGTCAGCCACGATGAACCTTATATCCGCCCCTGGAACAATGGAAAGGACAGTCTTCTTCGCATTTACAGCCAGATCCGGTATAAGCTCAATTGTAACCACCTTCATGCCCATGGAAGCGAGAATGGCTGTCTGGTAACCTGAGCCTGTTCCTATTTCAAGAATACTGTTTCCGGGTTCACATTCAAGCATCTGAAGCATGAAAGCAACGATGTAGGGCTGTGATACCGTCTGCCCGAATCCAATGGGGCAGGGATGATTGCCGTAGGCGTTAGCAAGACTTGCGCCGGAGGGAACGAAATCCTCTCTTGGTATTTTCATGAAAGCATTGAGAATACGCTCATCGGTAATTCCCGCGTCCGCCAGGTCTCTGTGTACCATCCTCATGCGAAGGATGGCAGCTGACGATTCAGAATTCAAGGATCACCCCTCTCCTTCCTTGCCCTCTTTCTTATCCTTTTCCATTCGGCCAGTTTTTCGGTTATTGCGGATTCCCTCCCGCAATCAGAAGGAACGTAGTATTCCTCCTCCTTTATTCCATCGGGAAAGTTCCTGTGGGTCACGACCCCTCCAGGCTGTGAATGAGCATACTGATAATCCCGTCCATAATCCAGCCTCTTCATAAGTTCCGTGGGCGCATTCCGCAGGTGCAGTGGAACCGGAAGGCTGCCGCCCCGCGCAGCCGACGATACGGCTTTCTTCCAGGCCGAGTAGACGGAGTTGGATTTGGGCGCCAGGGCCAGGTAACACGCAGCTTCAGCCAGGGCAAGATCTCCTTCGGGAGAGCCAAGGAACCTCCAGGAATCGGTGGCTCTCATGGCAACTGTAAGCGCAGACGGATCGGCAAGGCCGATATCTTCGGTCGCGAAGCGTATCATCCTCCGCGCGATGTAAAGGGGGTTCTCACCTGAAGCCATCATCCTGGCCAGCCAGTACAGCGAGGCGTCTACATCTCCCGAGCGCAGCGACTTGTGAAGAGCGCTGATAAGATTGTAGTGTTCTTCTCCGGATTTATCGTAGCGGAGGGGTGAGGATAAGATCACCTTCTCGGTCAGTTCAATGGTTATAGCCTCTCCTGAAGCCATCCCGGCCAGGAGTTCAAGAAGATTCAGAGCCCGTCTGCCGTCTCCATCTGCAGCCAGGGCTATCATACCGGACACTCCCTCCTGAATGCCTCCCGGATTCATTTCTCTGAATGAGGTGTGCGCTGCTGCCCGATCGAGTATGGAGATAATATGCGGTTCCTCAAGACTTTTAAGAAGGTATACCGTACATCTGCTGAGAAGCGGTGCGATTATCTCGAAGGAAGGGTTCTCCGTCGTGGCTCCGGCAAGGGTTATGGTGCCGTTTTCTACATGAGGCAGGAAAGCATCCTGCTGCGCTTTGTTGAACCTGTGAATTTCATCTACGAAAAGCAGTGTCCTTGTTCCGTTCCGCCTGAGCCGTGAAGCGTCAGCAACTATCGCTCTTACCTGTTTAACACCTCCCGTGACAGCGCTGAATCGAACGAAATTCTGTTCGGTATACTCCGAAACAAGCAGTATAAGAGTTGTTTTGCCTGACCCCGGCGGTCCCCAGAGTATGAACGACCCCAGGACACCTTCTGTAAGGGCCATTCTGAAAGCCGCATCTTCCGACAACAGATGATCCTGTCCCGCCACCTCCTCCAGTTTTCGGGGACGGAGGAGATCGGCAAGGGGCGGTTTCGGTTCTTTTGTCTCGATATTTTCAAGCAGATCCATTTGCTGTAAAAATAAACTATCAGACCCGCGAAAGGAAGGGAAGACCGGGCGCGACAGTAATGAACGGCTGCGACCCGCCCGCTTTGAAATAACCCCTGTATCAAAAGCAGGATACTTCGATTTCTACTCCAGCTTCAGCAGCGCGGCAGTGGTAACAGTATTTCCCGCACTCAACCTTGCTGTATAGATACCAGAAGAAAGTTCAGCTCCGGAAGATGATACTCCATTCCAATGGAAAACAGCTTCCCCCCCGCTTGATGCAGGCTCAAGCTCATCAACCAGTCTCCCGGACAGGTCAAATATCTGAAGATTACCTGAACCATCGAAATATCCCGACACCTCAATACTGACGGACGCGGAAAAGGGATTGGGAGAAACATCAAGAATCAACTCCATCATGGAGCCTGCTGATTCTTCTTCGCAGCCCTGGATGATTGTTGTGTTTCTATAAACGCACCCCCATTTGTCAGCAAGATCCAAATCTCCATCAAGATCCATATCCATGAACACAAAATCTATATAGGGTTTATTAGATAAAAATTCATTAAAGGCAAAGGTTCCATCACCGTAACCGGCGACGGAACCTTCTCCACCTGCCACAGAAAGATCAAGATGACCGTCGAGATCGAGGTCGGCTGTAGCGATTTTTTCAATATCACACCCACCGATGAAATAGCCTTCCTGCAAGCTCTCAAATGTTCCATCATGCTGATTCAGGAAGATAAAGACAGATGGGTGGTTCATGCCGGCAGTTCCAGCAAGAGCTATGTCTGTATAATTATCCTCGTCGAAATCACCAAAGGTGCAGTGGTATGTTGGATCTATTTCAAAGTATTCAGTAATTCCATAAAAAGTGGAATCGGTAAAACTGCCATCTCCAGTTCCCTGAAATATCAGCAAACCATAGTTATCATTATTATGACCTGCCACACAAAGATCAAGAATCGTATCAGAAGGTCCACTGAAGTACGCTAGAAGGCATGAGGAGTATGCAGAATAGTAATGCCGAGACACCCATCCCCGACTGAAATCACCAGCGCCATCCCCAAGCATAACCACTGCCGAGTCAGCTTCTGAAAAGCCAGTCCAGGAATCTAAATTTACACCCACAAGATCAAGATGATCGTCGTTATTGACATCCCCGGTACAGCCATTGCGGTATGACCATGGGAATGTATCATCCAGAGTGAAACTCCCGGTTCCATCCCCCGCATAGAACCAGGTCTCTTCAAGATTCATCAGCAACATATCATCACAAGAATCCTCGTTGAAATCTCCCGTCAGAATCTGACCGAAACCGGAAGTATCGATATTGACTGATCCCTGGCGCGCGAAACTGCAGTCTCCATTCGAAAGAAATACTTCATAGTAACTGCTGTCAGAAGTCCAAAAGTCCAGAGCTACAAAATCATCGAGCCCATCGTTATTGAAATCGGCAGACTCAATATCATTGAAGTTCGCATAATTATAGACCTGTTCAAATATCTCAGATGATGTGCCTGAGGCAACGCAGAACGGAATTATCAGAAAAGCCGATGTGAATATCGATTTGTATTTCATCTCAACCATCTCCCTACGGAAGAACCACAACACTGCGGATCAGTTCCTCTTTGTTAATTCCTTCTATTACCACTGTATACAATCCTGCCGGAAGGACGCCGGGAGTGAGCAGTTCCATTGTGTAGGAACCTGAACCAAGCTCAGTCAGTTCTTCCTCCACAACAAGCCTTCCATCGATGGAATAGGCTCTTATTGAAATGCCTCCGGGAACAGCTTCCAGCAGATCAATGTTCAGCACAATACTTTCGCACGGACTCCGCAGGTAGACTCTGGTAACGGAGGGGGCGCTTAGTACCAGATTATCTGCCGCTCTCGCATTGTTCTCTTCAGCTGCTTCTGCATATTCATTGCCGGGATCGACTCTTGCAACAAGATCATCGGAATTGAATTCTTCTCCCGAAGGAACCGCGAGCTCTATTAAATGTGTGCCATCGTACAGAGGAAACTCGGAAGAACTGAGTTCTCTGTTTCCACTGAACAGAGCTATATCCACAGAGTCATAAGCATATTCGATGGCATCTGCTGAAGGCTGTCTGATCTGCTGAATTTCCATTCCTGATGTTCTGACTCTTTCTGCCACCGGTAGTCCATCATCAACCAGAAGAGCATGAGGTGTGCCGGATATCGGAACTGAAGATGCTCTAAGATTTGATAGAACAGGCGCTGATACACCGGAACCTGTTACTTCCACTTCCGCGAGAAGAGTTATTGAAGCATTGTCATCTCTGCGACTCTCAGGAATTATTTCTTCTACTCCCAGCAGATTGAAATCCAGTTTTTCACCATCGGAGCGTTGCGTATTGTAGAAACCGGTTCGCCAGGGATCATGCTGGTACATGGGCCAGCCTCCTGAAGATGTGGAATATCCTTCCCATTCATACAGAGTCAGTAAACCGGATGCGTCCGATGTAAGACACTCCATCATTCCATCGCTATCAAGATCAATAATAAGCGGCGCCACAAAACAGGCATCCTCGGACCACGTCGGGAATCCGGGAAGAACATTCATGTCATCCTGCGGGTCATGTCCGTAATTCAATGTTGAATATCCGGTGAAAGGAGTCTGGATATTCGTTCCCTGAACGGTTGTACCACCTATGACTGTTGCGGATCTTACTTTATAATCGCAAGGGACTCCTCCGTATTCAGCATGATGATTATAGTCCATCTCACCGGCGTTCTCAGACCAGACAGTATAGGGGTGCTCATTACTTGATAGCAAATTCCATCCGCACATGCCCACAAGGGTGTATGCTATTTCAGGTTCGGTATCGTCATTGAGCTGTCCGATTGCGGGACATCCCAGGTTTCCGTAGAAATCATAGCCAGTCGTCCAGGCATGATGCCACCATTCCATATGCGGCACAGGATCTCCTGTGAGGTTGTAAACGAAAACCTTTTTCTCATGAGTGCCTCTTTTGGCCACACCCGCAAGATAATAGTCACCGTTCCATTCTGCTGCGGCAAGTGAACTGTATACTTTAGCGTCATTTCCAAGGGCTACGCTTAGATCAATTAATGATTCCGTGAAACCGTTACTTGTAAAGTCCACAATATGAATCTGTGATTTGCCACCAACCAGATCCGCTACAAGCAATTCATCGTAACCGTCTTCATCATAATCCACAGCAACAGGAGGAGTGAAAAAGCAGTTGAGACTGATCGGAAAATCATCAGACCTATCCCAGTGGCAGGGTTCGGTATCATTATCCCATTCCCAAAGATAAAGGGAGTTGCTCCCTGTTGTCCGAAGGGCAATCTCAAGGGTAGGGGAATCATTAGCCTGCAATAATACAGGAGTGTTTGATGTTTCAGCTGCACAGACAAACTCTCCCGGACCGATATCATCATCCACTACTATCACGTTCCATACACCGAAAACATTCCGATCAAAGATAAGAAGACCCGCTGTCTCATTACTGAAATCAACCTGATACGAAACAACTATTTCCTCTTCATTATCGTTGTCCACGTCTCCAACGGCACAGCTTACGAATCTGTCAAAATCAAGAGATACGGGAGGAGGGATTGTCTCCACACTTCCATCGCGTTTAATTATATAGACATTGCCGAAAGAAGATACAACTACTATTTCCTCATCCGGGTCGCTATCCATGTTCACCGAAACAGGACCTGAACCGGGATTGCCCTGAAGCTGAATTGGCCAGCCCTCAACAACCGTACAGACTGTGGAAGCTGGAGTTTCCATTTCACAAAGCGGACTTTCCTGCCCATGGTCATCCACTGCCGCTACCGCCAGATCGAAAAGCGTCGCGGACTCAAGCCCTGAGTAGGTATATTGCTCGACTGGCATCGGAAGAAGGTTTGAGCGAATCCATGTTGAGGCACCATCCTCCTTCACATATAGATAGTAACCCCCATCAAAACCCGAAGGACCGTTCCATTCTACATTTATGTAATCCTGACCGGCTTCAACGTCTTTGAAATACTCCGTTGGAGGTACTTGTGGTCTGTCAGCAGGATCATAATTCGGTACAATGACAAATTCAGAGTAGATCTCCCTGTCGTATGCGTCCTTGGCGATTATCTCGAAAATGCAGCCGGGAAACATTGTGAGATGATATGGATCCTTCCATTCCTCAGGTGGGTTGCTACATGAGACGCTGAGAGAAGGGGCTTCAGCTGAAGTGCCTGGAGAAATATCTCCAACTACTGAGACACAGGTGGTGAACACAGCGCCATAGCTGAAACTGTCAAGCGTTATCTCAACACCCTCTGCAGCGCCTATGCCTGTATTCACAACCAGTATATTGGTTATTTCAACTGTTGTAACATTTCCTGTACTATCGTATTCAACATCAATAGAATGCAGCGGCAGTTCAACAGCATCGACAAGCGCCGTGAAATCGCATGGTGATTCCCATGAACCCTGACCGCAGATGAAGTTCACCTCCATCTGTACAGGTTCATTTTCATCAAGGCCTGCAGGAATGCTGACTGCAAAAGCATCCTGAACTTCTATATTCGCGCCTCCGGCCAGGAAGCCGATAACCTCATAATCATCCTCGATCAGGACATTCCCGGAAACAACTGAAAGCCGAGCCCTGAGGCGCGTCGCGTCAGTTCTCCCGAGGTTCTTGACATCAAGATCAAGCTCGATGGTCTCTCCGGGGTTCGCGACCCCGTCTCCATTGCCTTCGGACTGGCCAGAGTTATCGTCGTCAATCGTGAAACCTTCCAGATTCACAAGAGCGCCGGAGGAACCATAAACACGAATACTGGCTTCTCCCGGAATGAAGTTGTGTACGCCCGGTTCCGGAATGGCTGCAATCGCCCGTCTTCTAACTGCCGTAACAGTAATGCTACCTGTATGCGCTACTTCCACATCATTAAAGGTAACGGTTCCATAAACTCCATCTGTGTACTTTATCGCGAAGAGGTCTCCGTCTTTGTAAAGACAGACTTTGGCAGCAAGTGGTTGAATAAAAGCATCGGCATCTGTAACATATACTGTGATGTCAGTTGAGGTTCCGGCATAAATGGCAGAAGGAACCGCCGCAACGGCAAGCTGATGCGGATCATCACGCCAGACGAACATGACGGGGTCGCCGAAGAGATTTTGCATGCTCTTATGATGATTCGGTTGCCCCCAGTCGTCATGTTCAAAATTCATTGAGTAGCGGTAGGCTTCACCAATGTATGACACTCCACCAACATGTGTTGGGGGTATTTCAGTTACCCATCCGAACGGGTACAAAGCGTCGACGAACGGATAGTAGATCTTCCAGTCATTCCAAACTCCTGACCTGGCGTTCGCGATTACAGCGACCAGACCGGTTTCATTCGACGTGAGGAGTCCCGCTTCCGCGAAGCAGTCAGCCCCTTCGAAGTGACCGGGCCAGCAGCCTGCTGTCCAGAGAATAGATGGTTCTCCGGTATTGCTTAAAGACTGGAAATCATATTCATAGATATATTCTGCGGGTGTAGCCTTCTGAGCGACACCTATCTCATGTGTTCCCGAATGGTCCATATGAATAATCAGATTATAACCAGCATCCAGCTCGGCAAGAGCTGTGGCTCTTTCGAGTGGCTCTTGAGAATTGAATCGGTAATTTCCTCCAAATGGCGAACAAGAATGAGATCCGTTTTGCGGGAAGTAAAGCTCTGTGATTTCATCCAGATTTTCTCCAGGTCCAGAAATGTTCGCATCATCTAATAAACCCTTCAGATATTCTTCATATACTGGTCCCCATCCTTCTAAACTGGAATACGCGGATCCTCCTATGAAGAGGGCCTTTCGAGCAAAGTCAGTCGGGAATTCATCAGGACATTCGTACAGTTTCAGCTTCGATAGAAGCAAATCAACATCATCACTGTTATCAACAGGCCAGCGGCCGAGAATAAGATCAACATAATAATCATCACTTGGAGGCCGCCAATTGCCAAGTAAACTCCAATCTCCATCAATATCAGAATAATAATCATCTGAAGGTCTATAATCGCCACTGTATTCCCTCACAGGAACTATCCAGTCATCACCGCCTAGAAGGACAGCCTGTACTCCCCACTGTTCATGCGCGTCTCCTATGAAGTTCCTTATCTTCTCCTGAATGTCGCAGCCGCTGTAGAGGTTATCTATCCAGTCCACTGTCCGTATAACTGTTATGATTCCCTGGGCTGTTCTGTAATCGGCAAGCTCCTGGAAGGCTGAGGTCAGATCGGGGCCTGAACCATTCGGGCCCGATGTTATTATCACCATATCCACTCCGTCACCCTCAAGCGAGGGAGAATCCAGAATATTCAGAGGCGATATTCGATCTCTGTACGATAATACTGTAGGTTTCTGATAGCAGCGTATTGCTGAGGGATTGGCGACAAGGGAGAGAATACCCCTCTCTCTGACGGACGCGCTCCATTCGGTCTCACGGACTGGTACTATCCGTTCGAATTCAGAAGTACAAGTCTGAATGTTAAGAGTTACTGAAGTCAGAACCATAAGCAGGCTGTCCGCCGGGATGTACCTTACAGGTGTTCCGGAAAGTGAAGCCACGGAATATCCCATCGCGGTTCCCTGTCTGGTTACTGTTACAGGTTGCGATGGAAAAGGATCATCTGAAGCGTAGACTTCAGAATTTGGAAAAGCGAATGTTGTGTCTTCCATTGAACCTGACTGTGCGGGATAAAGGTAATATCTGCCGGGAAGGGTATCCCAGCTTGCTGATGTTATGAGAATTGTATCAATCGCGATATCAGGTGGAAGAAGGAATGTCTGGGCCGTGAAGGGAACCGATGGAAGGCCTGCCGAGTATTCACCACTCATTGGAAGGGGAAAATTCTCTACCGATACTGTGTGGAATGTTATCCCTTCCACTTCAACGGTATCGATGGAAACATCACCCGGTATGCAGGAAGGCTCGAATGTTATGTCTGCATATGCCCCCCCCCAGTACAATAAATAGCGCATAGATTGTAAACACCTTCCCCATTGTTCCTCCAATTATTTAGCAGACAGATGAGTATATTTGTGTTATTGTTAGTTTGTAATATCATGACAAGGGAATGTCAAGTGAGCATGATTGAAGGGTAAGGGTAAGAAGGAATTGCCGTCTGTTGAAGAGATGATGCCCGGCGCTGAGGGCCGGGCATCTTAAAAGGATGTTCTGTTTTTAGTTCATACCTCTGGCCTGGCCACCATCCATGTCGCCCATCTGCGACATCATTCCCTGAAGGAACATCATAGCCGGAATGGTCTGTGCGGGTTCTCCGGGAAGAAGATCCTCGGCACCGCTGAAACCGTATCCGATTACCTCAATGAAATGGGTTTCAGTATCGTCGGATACTTTGGCGTAAGCAAGTGGTATAAGGGGAAGTTCCGAAGTAATAACAGCTTCTGCTTCTCCCTCGGGATGTTTTAGTGCAAACTCTATTCCCTGAACCCTGTTACCGGCAACGTCCACACCGGTCTCGGTCATGCTGAACTGCAAGTCATCAAGCTCGGAGATTATGGCATTAAGGTTATCCTGTCCGCCCTCGGCGTTGAAGCCCTGCGCAAAGCCCTGCTGGAACTGATCCTTGAATGCGGGATCGTCCATCATTTCCTCAAGGAATTCAGGCACGCCGACAAGGTCGATAGCCATTATCATTCCCTGCTGTTCAAATTTGATCATTCTGATGGCTTTGATGAATTCAAGAGCCATATCCATGTTCTCTTTGTTGCTGAACATATCGGCCATACCGCCGGTATCGGACATGTTTTCACGGATGTACGCGGCAGGGTCGGCTACAAAGGTTCCGAACTGCTGTTCGTACCCCTCCATGGCAGTTTCAATACCTTCAGGATCAATAAGCAACTGGCCTACAAAATCGGGAACACTGATCTGAACCCAGTAACATTCGGTTCCCTGGTTTGTCTCGGTGCCTACCACAGAGATCGTGAGTGTTTCGAGCATGTCATCAGCGCTGTATTCGATCCACTGTCCGACAGCCATCTCCGGGGTATCCAGACCGGAAATAGCGGCTATTCCCTGATCCTCCGCGTCACCCTCATCGATAACGTCGCTTCGGGCATCGTCAGCGCCCTCACTCGAATCTTCTCCGGTGTCCGCAACATCACCGTTACCAGCTTCGTCAGCCTGTTCGCCGCATCCGAAGAAGGCAAGGCCGATGATCATTGCTGCTACAAAAAATAACCTTGACATATTGTTCCTTTCTTTTTGAGCTATTGCTATGTGATTCTGCATAAGCTGTATGGAATTATGCGAAATTCAAGTCAGTTAGTCAAATAACTACTCTGAATCTACTTCAATGAGTTTCACATACGAAATTCCGTTTTCCTTAAGTTTGCTTCCCCCTCCAAGGAATGTCAGGTCTACGACGAAGGCTGCGCCTGCCACAACACAGGAGTCCTGGTGAAGGAGGGATACAGCAGCCATGGCCGATCCTCCAGTCGCTATAAGATCGTCAACGATCAGTACCCTGCTTCCGGCAGGAAGAGAATTCTTATGCATTTCAACCGTGTTTGTACCGTACTCCAGGGAATACTCTTCGCTGATGGTGCAGCCGGGCAGCTTCCCGGGTTTTCGAATAAGGACAAGCGGCAGATCCTTTTTTGCCGCCATGACCGAACCGAATATGAACCCTCTTGATTCAATTGCCGCTATGGCATCGTATCTGAACCCTTTACACGCTTCTTCAAGGTGCTTCACTGTATCATTCAAGGCTCCGGGATGAGTAAGAAGCGTCGTGATATCTTTGAAAATAACGCCCTCAATCGGAAAGTCGGGAATGTTCCTGATATGCTCTCTCAATTCCTTAATGCTCAGCATAAATCTTCCCCCGAGTTCTCGATAATAAAATCCAGCGCTTCCTCCGGTGAAAGAACCGGCACTACTCCATCGATTCCAGCCCATTTTCCCACTGCGCAAACGGGCTTTCCAGCCTGGAGAGCGTAGGCAATTTCTGACAGGGTTCCATACTTCCCGCCGACTGCCGCCACAACTCTTCCCGACAGGGCGATTATCCTGTTTCGTGATGTTCCCATTCCTGTCACGATCACGGTCTCCACCCATCGGTTAGCTTCACGCGGGTCGGTTCCGCGGAGTATTCCGATGCTGCGACCGCCCTTTTCTGCGATTCCCCGGCATACGGCCTCCATAATACCTGCGCCGCCCCCGCATATGACGGTAAATCCATTATCAGCGAGCAGCCCGCCGAGTTTCGCAGCCCAGGCGATTTCCCCGGGATCAGCGTCTGATCCGCCGATTACTGAAATGAGCTTATCCTGAATAAGAACCTTCTGTCTGTCCGGTCTTTATCGTTTTACATATGGTCGGGGCGAGAGGATTTGAACCTCCGACCTCCTAGTCCCGAACCAGGCGCGCTAACCGGGCTGCGCTACGCCCCGACTATTATTTTCGTTCATGCGAATTTACTATTAATACCGTTCCTGTGCAACATTCGAGCTTCAGTTAGACCCTACTAGAAAGCCAATACCTGCCAGCGTACCCGACATGATAAGTGTTACGATTGCGCCTGCAATTGCTACGCCAAGCGCTATTGCAGGAAATGCCAGCCTCTTCGGAATCCCGAACAGAAAGGCGGCTGCCGATCCTGTCCAGGCACCTGTTACAGGCAGAGGTATTGCTACAAATAGTGTCAGACCAAGCGCTTCATATTTCTCGATTTTCGTCCCGGCACGTTTTCTCGCTTTTTCAAACAGCCTGTTAAAAAATATGTTGAATATTTTCCATCTCATGAGATATTTGCTCACCGGTTCAAGGAACCATAGCAGGAATGGCACAGGCAGGAGGTTGCCGACAACTGCGAGAAGGTAGATCTTCCACCATGGCCATACCCACTCACTGCTCATCACTGTCCATGCCAGGGGGATGCTGCCGCGCAGCTCTGTAAGGGGAAACCCTGAAAGAACCATCATCTGTACTTCACCGGGAATTCCGGCAAGCCAGTTAAGCAGAATTTCACCCATATGGTCCTTTCATCTACTTCGGTATTAAAGAAAGGGATAAAGAATGGTCGGGGCGACTGGATTCGAACCAGCGACCACTTGAACCCCATTCAAGTGCGCTACCGGACTGCGCCACGCCCCGACCGGAGAGAGCAAAATTACCCTTTATTCTCCTGTTTGTCAACTGCCATTGGATCCCTGTCCAGTATGGCGATTATCTCCGTTAGCTCCTTATTAATGGAATCAATCATCTCGGCAGATACTGTCGCGGTATCCAGTTCCAGCTTCATCTGCTGCTCCTGGTTACTCATCTCTTCTATCTTCTGCCTGGCCCCGTCAATCGTATAGCGTTCCTGGTAGAGCAGCCTGCTTATCAGCTTGATTAATTCGATATCCTGCTGCTTGTATATCCTGTTGCCGGACTGACTTTTAGAAGGTTTCAAGATTGGAAATGCAGTCTCCCAGTATCTCAATACATGGGGCTTAAGGCCTGTTAGACTGCAGACTTCGCTTATTGAATAATAGAGCTTCTCACTTCCTGGATCCAATACGATTACTCCTTACGCGCGAAAGCTTTCGCCACTTTTTTGAACATCCTTTGAATGAGTGGTTTCTCAGAATTTCTGAGTTCCTCGATCTCTCTGATCATACTGAGGGCACGCTTATCTTCAGCGTTCCATCCAAGAGCCTCCTGGAGTGCCTTTTCCGCCAGAATAAGCTGTCCCGCCTGAATATAGATTTCTCCCAGTTTTACGAAATTTCCCGGATCATGATATGCGACCGTACACGCAACTTTCATGTGATTCGCAGCCTCATGATATCTTTTCATTCCCAGGGCTGCGGAGGCGAGTGTCAATCTCAGCCGAGGGTTGTCCGGATGGGTCTTGAGGAATACCTCGAGTATGCGGCTGGCTTCCCAGAAACTATCGTTCCTGCACAGTCTTTCAGCATCCTTGATGGTTCGCCTGAGCTTCGCATCAAGACGGCGCATATCCGCGCCAGGGCTGTCGTCCTTTCTGATGACGGGTTCAGGTTTCTTCTCCTCGCCCTCCGGAAGCTGATCGACACCGATAGACTTGTCATACTCCGCCCGGCTGTCAGATTTTGAGAGTATATGGTAAGCCTCATTTATGGCCATATACCTTTCGGTAAGCGCACTATCTCCTCCAGTAACATCAGGATGAAGTCTCCTCGCTAGGTCATGATAGTTATCCTCTATCTCTTCCTGTGTCGCCCTGTATTTAACGCCCAGTATTTCGTAGAAATCCTGTGTTGAATTTTCCTTGCTATCAGGCATTCAGGGTTACCTCATAACGGTAAATCTCCTGCTGTCGCAGTTTCCTGCCGCGTCAGAGATTCTGGCTGTGTACACTCCAGCCGGTATTTCATGAGGAACACCCCAGACCAGGCTGCTGGTTCCTCCTTTAATACTGCCGGTTTCAAAGGAGTCAATGATCCTGCCGCTGGTGTCATAAATCATTACGCTAACATTCGAGGACCCGGAAGAAGTGATTCTGAATGATGCACTTGAGAGTACCGGATTAGGGTATACTGAATTAAGTAAGAGCAGAGGTTCGATTCCCACTTCACCATCTCCGCTGATTCCAACGTAGCCCAGAGACGCAAAACAGAATAGAATATTCATCGGACGGCACTCGTTGCAGATCCTCACTATTTCCGTAGTATCGTTCTGCGAGCCCCAGAAACCCTTATCATCAACCTCCGGTGTCATGGCGTATATTTTTGGCAGACTGTCTCCACAGTATGACCAGTCGTTATTCTCCCCGTTAACGTTGTAAAGTATCTGCCATGCAGTGCCGTAAGTGTAGTTATTCTCAGCGGTCATGGCATCTGCCCAGCCTGTGAACAGGATGCTGTCAGGAGAAAGGATGTCTTCGTACCCCCAGGGGTAAAGCAGGTAACCACCGTAAGTATGGTAATTCATCGCGGCTATAGGCTCAAGATCGATAATGAAATCCCTCTGTACCCGGGTTTCAGGTTCGGAGAAAGCCGATGTGCCGCGATAGGTTTGATCGTTGGGATAGGGGCTTGATCCCAAATCATCATAATCCCACTTATATCCCCAATTACGGTTCAGATCTATCCCGTCGCCAAGGGTGAAGTTCATGTTCTTTCTCTGATTGCCACCGTTGGGCATGTTGTATACGTAACCATCGGGATTGGCAATGGGGACGAAGTAGACGGTTGAATTGTCAAGTATATACGCTGCCCGGGTATCGCCGCCGTCGTAATTGCCGGTAAGCCACATGGCGAAGTCGATCAGTACCGAATTACCGCCCGGTTCCCGGGCATGAATAAGCGAAGAGAAGTAGATGGGCGGTTTGTAGCCTGATGTCGGACCGGTCAATCTGATCATGTAAATGTCCCGGCTCTGATAGGATTGCCCTATCGTAACCGGAGGATTTGCCAGCTCAGGATAATCAGCAGAAAGGGATGACCAGAAAGTCCAGTTCTCTTCTGGATCGTAGTATTCCCCGGCATCGTCCATGTTTTCCGGAAGCAGTTCTCCCCATTCCCTTGGAAGAACCTCGTAGTCGTATGAGAGAAGGGCTGCCTGATCTACATCTTGCTCCGGCAGCATGATATCCACATACCCGTGTCTCATATCAACACAGGTTACATCGTATCCCTTTTCTATCATATCAATTACAGAACCCCGCGAAACATCGTACAATCTTACAAGTCTATGCGCCGAAACAACAGACGCGAATACAAGAATTGTAAGAGCCAAAAACAGATACTTTCTCATGATCTCCTTTGCAAAGATTGACTTCGGTTGCTTCAGGGCTTAGAATTCCTCACTGCTGACAGATCATAAACAGAATTCGAGTATTACCAAATTTGTGAAAGGAGTCTCCTCTTGGCAAGGAGCAAGCAATCGCTGAAACGTCACAGGACCGATATAGTAAAGGCACAGAGGAACCGCAGCAAAATGCGGGAGCTCAGAAGCGCCATTAAAAGTGTTAATGAATCAGAGACGCCTGAAGACAGAGAAAAAGCTTTGCGCAAGGCCCAGAGCCTGATTGACAAAGCATCCAGGAATCATCTTCTTCACCGGAACAGAGCTAACCGTCTGAAGCATTCTTTAATGTAGTTTAACGGACCCTCCTTCATCAGGAAGGTCCGTTTTTCCGCATTATGACCCGTCACAAGCTGCTGTCCCGTTTCTTAACTTAAATACTTGGAATTGACAGGGAACAGGCCGAAAATGACGCCTGCGCAATGGAGCATTTCCTTTCTGAAAGCTCAATGAAGAGGCTGGCAGCGTTTTTTGAATTCCTTGCGGCCTGCCCCGAACTTCAGATCTTTATAGATACTGGAATGAACTCCTGGAAGCACAGCGGCTTTAATGTCTACTGTGCGCAGCCCATTGAAGTATGCGATGCCCATGCCCGCAAGATCCTCAGCGAATACATCTCAAGGGCGCCATTCTCACTTGAGAGGATGAGTTTCAACGAGAACTCGCGGGGGTCCAGTATATTCCAGTGTATATTCGCCGGCAACGATGTTTGACTGCGGATGTTCCAGGTCGTATGATTAGTTTCAGGCAGGATTCGGAGGTTCATCGGGACGAATGGGCTGTTTCGGGTGATTTTGCCGGAACACTGGAAAATCTAAAATTCTATTTGCTCGGAGATCCTTTGGAGATTTCATAAGGAGAAAAACAAAAAATATAGTATTTAAGAAAGAGGTAAGAAATGAATTACAGCAAGATTCACAAACAACAAGTTAGTTTCATAATATCCCTTTTATTCCTCCTGTCAACACAAGTTTTGTCTCAAGGGATAATTATTGATCACGGATCTACGGATATTACCCAAATTCCCGAATTTGCAATAAATCAGGCAAAATCAAATCTTCATATTGCATATGGACACACATCACATGGAAGTCAACTTACAGGCGGGATGAATGGTTTAGTTGGTTTTGCAAACGGCGGCGGATTAGGACTCACCCTGCCGGATGATATTTTCGAATGGAATAACGGTGGATCCGGAGGCGCTTTGGATTTACACAATTATGCGATGAGTGGTGATTGTGGATATTACCCCGCCTGGTACAACAATACGATTGCTTACCTGGACAATCCTGCTAATTCAGATGTAAATGTGATTATCTGGTCCTGGTGCGGACAGGTTGCCTCTCGAACCGAACAGCAAATGATTGATACTTACCTGGATCCGATGACCGCACTTGAGAGTCTATATCCCAATGTTACATTTGTTTATATGACAGGACATGCTAATGCTACTGGATTAACCGGTAACCTTCACCTGCGAAATCAACAAATCAGAAATTACTGTATAACCAATAATAAAGTGTTATACGATTTTTATGATATTGAATGCTATGATCCAGATGGCAGCTATTTTGGCGATAAAAATGTGAACGATGACTGCTCTTATACAGGTGGGAATTGGGCAATTGAATGGCAAAACACTCATGTAGAAGGAGTGGATTGGTATAACTGCAGCGCTGCACACACACAACCCTTGAATGCTAACCGAAAAGCTTATGCTGCCTGGCGGTTATGGGCATTTTTGGGAGGTTGGCAGGGCACAGGAATCGCCGAGCAGGAAACCGGAGACTATTTCGATATGGACATCTCCGTAGTCAATCCCTCACGAGGGACTGCAAGTATATCATGCTTGATTTCCGAGCAGCTTAACGTGAGAATAGATGTCTATTCCTGCGATGGCAGACTTGTGAAAACGCCTTTCATCGGTGAGATGGAAGCAGGAAATCATGAGTTAGTGCTTGATGAGCTTCAGCCGGGCATGTATCTGGTGGTCATGAGAGCGGATAACTGCACTCTCTTAGACAGGTTAATTATCCTGCAGTAACGGAAATAGCAGATCTTACTTCCAAAATTTTGAATGTACTTGCTGCGATAATGAACTACACCCGCCGCAAGCAGCGGGGTATCTATAAGTCGAACTGCAACTGTTGCTACGCCCCAAGGGGCGGGGAATTAAACCCTCTTCAGATTAAAAAAGAGCTTTAACGAAAGCCCAGGAACTGCCCTGTAGGCTATGGGTTATTTCATCTATTATTTCAACATCGTCAAAGGAAACATCCATTGAAGCAGAACCGCCAGAATCTAGATTAAGTCCACATAGAATAAAAATTCCTGGATCCTGATAGAAATTATCTGTAGCTGTAAGATCCCACGCGGTATCCGGAGCTGTGTGTGCAAAGCACTAGCGCCCTGACTCTACTGATGCTCCAGAGGGCATTATGGTCCACCCGTCTGCATTACCATTGTTGAAATCATCACTTACAAGCACTGTTGAAAACGAAGTTGCAGTGATGACAATAAGCAATATAACCGTAGTTTTCATTTCTTCTTCTATCCTGAATTGCCAGACTTTTCGTTAGTGTTCAGAACATATAATCGATAGAAAAGTATTTGTTCAAAGAAATGGGAAGTATCTGAAACGGGCGGGAGGGGGGGGGGCGATTGCCCCCCCCCTCTTTCGCTGAAGGATTACTCTCCGAGTACGATTACGTTTGAAGATTCTCTTGAGCCGTTATTCTCGAAAAGGATTGAGTAAGTACCTGCCGGAAGGACGGAAGAGACGTTCCAGTAAAATCCGCCGTCTACCGATTCGATATTTCGCTTAAGCACGATCCTTCCCGAAATATCGTAGATAGTGATATCGCCGGAGCAGTTGCCTGTGTTTATCCAGGTACCGCTTCTGACAGGATTGGTTTCCACGAAGAAGTATTCGGTGATTTCGTTTTCATCATCGCTGGCAATCGGTACATAAATGTAGTTCGTGTTTCCGGAAAACCAGATCTCATGGGCAGGTGACAGCGCAGCCAGCTGACCATGGCCTCCGGCACTGAGGTCGCTGTCGATCTTTGTCCATACAAGGTCGTATCCCTCGGAGTAGAACGCTGCTTTCTTCGTTGCTTCTGATGGGAACAAATCGTCGTGTTCCGTATCAAGGGAGATGTTTTCCCAACCGAACCATGCAGGAGAAGCAGCCGATCTGTGCGCCTGCCAGATTTCATAATCCGTACCATTCCACGCCTGCCAGGCCGTATGCAGCATATCGAACTGATCACAGGCTATGGACGGAAATTCATTGTCAACTGTTCCGCTGGATACAACTTCGAAGGATATCCAGCTTCCGCCGGATCTGTTGCTGTAGCGGATTTCCTGGTTCAGTTGGCCGTACATTCCGGCGATCGGTCCGGGGAAGCTGTTAGGATTAATGGGATCTAATCCGGGAACGTAAGGTCCCGGTGTATCTGGATCATGTGGTTCGACTCCGTGCATCCAGACAACGTGTGGGGTATCTTCCCTGCTTACCGTAAGGGACGGGTATCCATCCTCGGTGTTGCTTCCGGAAAGAATGGATACATTCTCAGACAGATTCCATGAGATTCCGGCATCGGGACTGCTTCGGTAATAGATGTTGGGTGGACTGGCGGCAAGATCATCGTTCCAGACCACATGAACCTGATTCGACCAGTAAGTAAACTGTGAAGGTGAATCAGGAAAATCTATAACCGTTGCCACATCCGGCATCTGGCTGTTGGTTGATAGTGTCTGGCTGATATTCGTGAGGTTTGTCCAGGTTATACCGTGATCGGCGCTTCTCAGGTAAAGGATTTCCGAAAATTGCCCTTCATGGTTTTCTTCCTGCCACACAACGTGAAGAATGTTGCCCAGAGAACAATCGATATCGGGGACAAGTGAATTATGAGGGCTGGTGTATATCGAAACTGGAGCCCCCCATGAGTCGGGAGGCGGGTTAACCGTATTGGGACACGATACGTGCCAGATATCGTATACTCCGGATGTATGATCCTTATGTTGCCAGACAACATGAAGAGTATCGTCATTACTGGGATTCAGTGTTGAACCGTGTTCTATCGCGATTGACGGATACCTGTCGTCTTCAGGCGGAGAGGCAATGAGAATCGCCGGCATCCAGTCAGCGGATGATGCGGGGGGAGCAGGCACAATGGTATGACTGTAGTAAATCTCGCATGGACCTCCGGGAGTTGCGTCAGGATTACTCTGACTGTGGTAGACCATGTGAAAATAACCATCGGCATCTCTTACGATTCTCCTTCCATTGTTGAATCCGGTGGCTTCCCATTCACTTGACAGGTCGTTATCCACCTGATGACCTTGTGCCAGTACAATTGAAGTACAGGCAAGGATGATGAGAACGAAAAAATTTGTTTTCATGAATTGCTCCTTTCGATTTGGGTAAGTATCTTTTGCTCCTCGAATTTATAGCAATCGAATCGCTGAAAGATTCCTGATAGTCACTCGCTTTTATAATAATCGCAGCAATTCAGGTGGTCAAGAAGCGCGAATATTCAATTTTTGGTTGGAATACAGACTCTCTATATCTTATGGGACTTTGCAGAGTCCTGTCCTTACGCGGCAAGATCGAGCCCTTCAAGCCATCTTCTTCACCTGGGTCTGAGTATATTTCTCTTCTAACAGTTCAAACATGAAACACTCTGTTGAGAATAAAATGTAACACCTTCTCTTAGACAGCAGAAGCATAAAACCGGAGCAAGTATTGCAGATAAAACACGATCGTTATCCAGTGTGGACCTTCTTGATCGCAATGTCCTTTCTGGTAATCTGGCTGATCGGTCTGCTGCCTCCAATCCTTGAGCGGTTCTCTTACGGCGGAACTGCAGATTCCATACGCTTTGTTTACAGGATACTATGTCATGGTTCAGCGGATCGATGCCCTGTTCTGTTCGGTCAACCTGCTGCTGTATGCGTAAGATGCAGCGGATTATATCTTTCCATTATTCTCGGTTGCGCTCTGTTCTTCCCATTGTTTCGGAAAAGACTGAAATGGAAGGCTCTAGTTCCGGCTTCCCTGTTCTTTACATTTATTATGGGATTGCAGTGGTTACTGGAATTAACTGAAGTAATTAATGCTTCCCCTCTTCTTCAGGTGGGAACCGGCTTCATGTGCGGAACAGGACTGAGCCTTCTTCTCTGCAAGTCAATCGATATGCTGCGTGGGAATTCTACCGTATCCTGATAGTTATTACTGTTTTAAGGATTTTACGATTAGATCCTGAGCGAATGGGTAAGTTCAGACATGATTCTCGGTTTTCAGGAATTGGCAGAACCTGATACAATTCAATATTATCATCCAATTATAGCTGATCAGTAATCGTCTGGTACAGCCTTGATTTGATCGGATTGTGCAGGGTTACTGCAGCAGTGCTGATTCCGCTTCACCATCATCAGTAATAAGAGAGGATAGTATATGGCCGGCAAATCAGGGAAGACTGGAAAATCCGGGAAGGTAGAAGCTGCGCTTTCCGCGAAGCAGTTCAAGGAATTGTCTAAGAATCTGCAAAACATGTTCAAGAAAAACACCAAGGATCTGCGTAATCTGATGAACGACACGAAAAGCCAGATAGCTGATATACACGAACTGCTGCAGACAGAACTTGAAAAACAGAAGCTCGATATACTCGCAGCCCTCAGATCGGCGGGAGACTGCGCAAAGCGCTCTGACAACTCTGCAGCGGATATTCTCTCTCAGGTATCGAGTCTGAGGGATTATCTCGCAAAACAGCAGAACATGGTCAAGAGATTCCAGGACGGATACGACTGGACCGTATTAAAGAATTTCTGTCAGCGGATAATAAGGTGCATTGATGATATAGAAAAACGCACGAACAGCCTAAAAGAAGCAACTGATGCGCACCGTCAGGATCTGGAGATGATATACGACCAGCTTGTGTTCGCTCTGGATGGAAGCGGTATAGAACAGTTTAAACCCGAGGTTGATACTCCTTATTCAGGGCAGGAGAAAATAGCGGAAGTTGTTGGCAAAGATCCCTGTGAAAAGGGAGTACCAGGAGATATATCGCAGGTGGTGAATCCGGGTTATTTGTATTACATCAGTGACGAACATCAAAAGCTTATTCGCCCCGCAAAAGTAAAACTCTACGAAAAACAATCTGAAGGAAGTGATGACATTGAGTAATATTGCAGGCATAGATCTGGGAACAACCTTTTCGGGATTGGCTATTCTCAACAGCATCGGGAAACCTGAAACGGTTCCGAACTCCGATGGTGAACGGATCACACCCTCAGCAATCTATTTCCCCGATGACACTCAGGATACTGTACTTGTGGGACACGAAGCCATTAATGCCAGAGCTGACGATGTCACACGGTCAGCCCGGTGGGTTAAGCGGTACATGGGGGATTCTTTCTACCCCCAGGAAGTAATGGGAAAGAAGTGGACTCCCGCTGAACTCTCATCACTTATTCTTCGCAAGCTGAAAGAAGAATGCTCAAAGCAGGTGGGCGAAATCTCCGATGTTGTCATTACGGTTCCGGCCTATTTCGATGAAATCCGACGGAAGGCGACGATGGATGCGGGTAAGATGGCCGGTCTTAACGTAATAGGAATAGTTAATGAACCAACGGCTGCAGCGCTGTTCTACGCATCAGAGCACGATGTATCGGGAAAGATACTGGTGTTCGATCTGGGTGGTGGCACTTTTGACGTAACCGTGATGAATGTTCACGGTAAAAAAATCGACATCGTCTGTTCCACCGGTGATCATCAACTGGGCGGATACGAGTTCGACGAGAAAATTCTAGAGAATTTTAAGGATGTATACAGCATAGAGAAGAAGGGAGATCTCTTTCCAACCCCGGAAGACCGGGCAAGGTACGAGATAGAGGCTGAAGACGCCAAAAAGTCTCTTTCAAAGCGTCCATCTGTGAAAACACTTCTGGTGGGAGAAGAAGGAAGTTTCAAGTACGAATTAAGCAGGGAGAAGTTCGAGGAACTGATCTCACCCCTTACAGCCAGGATAGACATGCTTGTGGAGGATGTGCTCGATGAAGCCGAACTCAAACCGAATCAGATTGATAGGGTACTGCTTGTGGGAGGAAGCACCAGGATACCTGTTATTCAGAAGAGGCTCGAGAAGATGTTCGGTAAACCCCCGACAGTTGCAGTGAATGCGGATGAATGCGTTGCCCTGGGGGCTGCTCTCCATGCCGGGCTGAAGCTGATGGAACAGGATGCATCCAGAGTTCCAAGCGGAGTAGCTGCAGGACTTGGAGATATCAAGCTCAAGGAAGTGTGCGGACACTGTTATGGAACTATTATCGCAACCATCGATGAGGAGACTGGAAGACAGATTCTAGCGAATGATGTTCTTATCCCGAAGAATACAACACTGCCGTGCCAGGTTGAAAGAACCTACTACACTGCCGCGAAGGGTCAGATACAGATAGAAGCCAAAGTTACCCAGCATGTCATTGAAAGCATTGATCCCGACCTTGTGAATATCGTATCCATCGGCCACCTTGATCTTCCGCCCAACAGGGATGTCGGCAAGCCGGTCAAGGTTCGCTACAGTTACGATACCAACCAGAGAATGCACTGCGTATTCGAGGATGAGGAGTCAGGCAGGAAGCTTGAAATGGACATAGACACACAGGCGGGGCAGATGTCCCAGTCCGAAGTGGAGCGAAGAAGGTCCAGCCTTCAGGTTTTCCAGGTCGAATAGGAGGCAACCTTGATAGCGATTTTCATGCTCAGTTCCCTGGCACCTCCAATCTGCTGCGGTATAGTTCTGCTTTTTGTAGTTATTGGAATCGTTGCAGCAGTAGCAGATTCTGAAGACGAGAAGAAATCATCGGGCAAGGATGCAGTTAACGAACCGAGACCTGCCGCATCAACCATTTCCTTCCAGACATACGTCTCCACCGAGATGAAGGATTACGATAAGATCAAACTGAAGGTTTTCACAGTTGAGATGCAGGGTCAGATAAATGCCCCAATGGATAACTGTCCGGTATTAAAAACAATCACACTCTTTGACATCACAAACGGCAGGGATGACCAGAAGCCGGTACTCTGTTCTCTGGACAATCTTCAGTATCAGGATACAACGGCTTTCTACTCTTCAACCATGGATATTCTGCCGTACATGATGTCCCTTCTCTCCGAGTGGCAGCCATTATTATCCATACCAGTTGAAACCCTGACCTTCCCCGTAAGGGGTAAGAGGGTGCTGCTGTTTACAGTTTCCATGACAGCTCTGAACGGTGCTGTACTGGTCAGCGCGCAATCGGAAGTAATTTTCGTTAATAATCAGCCTGGGTATCTGGACAATATGAAGAGCAGGCTCAGAACTGCGGAACTGGCAGTGAAACTGGCCGTCTCGGTAAGTGCCGCGGACGGGAATTTCGCAGGAACCGAAGGCCGGGTTGTCAAGGACTGGATACAGAAGAGAATAGCGAGCAGCGTTGAATCACAGAAGCAGGAGGTGAAGCAGAAACTTAACAATGCAGTGGAACTGGCAATGATGGCCTCCGGATCTGCAGTTCCTGAAGATATCATTCATCTCTGCAACGATCTGATAGAGATGAATCCTATTCCCGCTGCATCAATGGGAGACAAGTACGATATACTCGAACTCTGTCTAAAGGTGGCCAGCGCAGACGGGACAGCCATGGATATTGAGCTTAACCTGGTTTACTCCCTCGCCGAGAGTCTGGGAGTAGACCGTGATCGCTTCAGAACCATGATTGATAAGATACTTCCGGTAAGTATTCATGAAACCGAGGATGTCAATACCATTCTCGGCATAAAACAATCATGGACAGTCGAACAGAAAAGGAAACATCTCAGACAGGGAAACAGAAAGTGGCGAGCTCTGGCCACACATTCCAACCCTGAGATTCAGGCGCAGGCACGGCAGATGCAGGAACTCATAGCCAAAGAAATGGCTCTTCTCGAAGGCAGTGATGAAACGGGGTAAGCTGCCCCTTCAGATCGAGGATTTCAGGTTCGGTAATGATTCCCTGGAGGAGTACGGTTTCAGCTCCGTCGAGGAAGACATAGAAGAACAGCAGATCGATGTGAGAAGACGGAACCTGTCCCATTCGGTTCTCATCGTACGGGAACTCTTTCCAGATATCGCTGAAATGATCGAGGATGTTAGAAAGATGCTTATCCCCGACCGAACGATCGAAGGATACGTCTTCAGCTCTGCCGAGGGCCAGGCCTACAGCTTCGGTGAGGGGCTCGGAGGAACGGTGACTCTTGCACTCAGTTCCGGCCTGATAGAACGATTCAGTAATAGCGAGATAAAATTCATCGTTGGCCATGAAATATCCCACACCCTTTTCGGTCACCTGCGCTATCCACCGCCGAAACCCGAGGGTTCCCCACTGGAAAATTTCAACCTGCTTGCTCTTTCGAGAGCAAGGGAAATAAGCGCGGACAGGGTAGGTTTTATATCCTGCGGTTCAACAGAATCCTCATTCAGGGGAATGCTGAAACTGGCATCAGGATTGAGCGATAAACACATCAGATTCGACCTGACCACTTACCTTGATCAGGCAAGGGAACTGCTTGATATGGGGGGGTCGAAATATCAACTGCTGTCCACACATCCTGTGATCACCTCAAGAGTCCGAGCGCTCCTCTGGTTCGAGATGAGTGATCGGTACTACGAATTCACCGGAAAAAAGGGGAAAGCCCCTCTGGAATGGGAGAAACTCGAGAAAAAGATCCAGAAGGAACTTGCCGCTGTTGGTGGATTTCATCTTGCAAAAATAAACGAGACCGCTGCATTCGAAGCGGTTCTGTGGGGAACACTGGCGCTCTTTCTGGCGGACGCCAAACTCAATCAACAGGAGCAGGTGCTGCTTCAGAAAACCTTTGGGGATGATGCAGCAAGCGAAGCAATCAAATTCGCACGAAACTCCAATTCTCTGGATCTGGAGAAGAGGCTGCAAAAATCCATTTACCGAGCTTCCTGCCTTCCAATTGAAATCAGACGGAACATCTTCTCGGATATAGAGAGGCTTTCAGCAGGTGCTGACAAAAGCACGGCAGAAAAGGAACTGCTTGCCGGGTTCGCAAAAGTATTGAAACTTCCCGAGTAGGTACCGGCTCAGATTCCCATCGACTTTATCGCTGCCCAGGTATTGGAGCTGGGGGTGAGGTCATCATCAACCTGGAAATGATACATTAGCAACGACTTATTATGACTCTTGTAAATATGTTCACTCATACACCAAGAATACAAAAAATGATTGTACGCCCCAAGGGGCGGGGAATTAGACCCTCCTCATTTTCGAAAGAGTATGGGAATAATCTGGAGAATCTCGTATTTTTGGCGCTGGCTGCTACTTGAAGGAAATTAGAATTTCGAGGCGCTCTGTGCCCGGTAGTGCAAGTGTACACCGAATGGATTATTGAAACCGGCGGAACTGACTGATTCATCAAGGTCAGTTTCTATGGTTCTGGCACTTCCGGCGTAATATCTTCGATGTCCTGCCTGTTGTTGTTGTCGAGAGGCAGATGAAGGATACCGTTGCCGAGCATTGAGAAATCCAGTTCTCTGTTTCCAAAACGGGCCAATAGTCCCGATACGCCTTCAATCCCAACCAGAAACTGACCGTATTCCCTGAAATACTCTCTATCAAATATCCTTTTCGACAAATACCCACTTGAAATTCGCCAAAAAGCACACGCTCACCCGGAAGTCGAACTTGCCTGAGCTTACCCGACCTCTATTTCAGGAACATCATCCTGCCATGGAACGTAGTCCGCGCATGGATCACAAACAAGTTCCAGTGGCTCAGGCGGAGGTCTGGGGTCCTCCCAGAGATCGAGGTGTTTGAGTATACGCCTTTTCTGCCGGTACTGTCACCCTGGCGTCGTTCACGGCCGCGCCATGCCTGGCTGTACGCTCCGTAGTAAATAACCTGCTTGGCTCCCTTCTTTGGGATGTGTAAGGTTATTCTCGCAATCCACTCCAGGGGACCTGCAACATCGAAGTTCCTGGCATGGGATAGCAATTGCTTTCCCTGTCCCGGCAGGTGTCTGTAATCAGTGCATGGGCATGGGGATTCCAGTTGGCCATGCCACCGAAGGTCTGCAGCACGAGGATACCACCGGGAAAAACATCCCTGCGATCAAAAGCTTCATGAAGAAATATCGTGAGTGAGTCCCAGGCGCATCCGCAGAGCTTTGGCAGAAGCTTTCTGTGATGCATGAAATACAGCCTGAGCATTTTCGGAACACTCCATACCCAGTGCCGGTGGGGAACCGATCTGAAGAGTTCCTCTTCAAGGAAGATCGCGAGGTCTAATGACTTCCTCTTCGAGCAGGATGCGATTGTTTATGCTGTACAGAGGGCTACTTGGCACTGCGATATGCCTTGATCTCCCTCGCTACGTCTTCCTGAGTAAGCCCTCTGCTCTCTGCTTCTTTTTACTGAAGGTTTTTACAACCAGATCATATGACATATCAATCATCTGTTTTAACACCTCATCCGGCACATCACCATCTAAATTAACAGAGTTCCAGTGTTCCTTATTCAAATAATATCCAGGTGCAATATGTTGATACTCTTTTCTTAATGACTCTCCATACAAAGGATCACATT
>WTBT01000099.1 GCA_013138965.1 Candidatus Aegiribacteria sp. | reverse complement strand
AGAGCCCCTGCGGCGTTACGGATTCAGTTACATAGCGTTGCTATGCGCCCTCATCCGCGCCTTGCAGGAACTCAGAATAACGGCGCATTATATCGACACTTAATACCTGACAGAGTACTAGAATGATAAGCGAGAATCATCGTATAAGGAATGTAAATCGAGTCAAAAACTGTGTTAATCATAAGGGTTTACTTGAATTAAAAGCGTCTAATTGTAAAGCAAGACTTTTCTTCTTTTACAGGACAATCGGAAGTATTGAGGAATTAGTTGTATGTACCGGAGGGTATTGGAAAAGCCGTGGTGATACCAATAAAACAAAGAAAAAACAGGATAAGGCAATGAGAAGAGCCGAAGAAAGAATGTTGGCATTTCTTGAAGTTGAAGGCGGATAGAATTATGAGTGAGCTTAAGGAAAGATTAAGACTGGAGAAGGATCCAGAGTTCCTGCAGGAATACATGGTAGCCAATATTGTTGAGGATATTCTTCAATCGATGGATGAAGAAGGGATCAGCAAGAGCCAACTCGCAAAGAGGTTGGGAAAAAGTCGTCAGTATGTTGGTCGTGTTCTCAATGAAACTGCGAACTTCACGATCAAGTCTGTTGCACGAATCGCTGCAGCTCTTGGGAAAGATGTTGTTTTGCGTTTGAAATCGTACACTGAAGTCGTGGAAATCAAGGAATTCGTTCATCCGCAAGAGTATTGGGATCATTTTAAATCAAGCAGTGATATGAAGTTTAAAGAATTCTCTGAAAAGGAATATTCTGAAGATACTGGTATTCAGACAATAAAAGTGAAAGCGGAAGAACCAGCATGAGTGATATTCTTAGTTTAGAGGGATTCTTCATCAAGAAACTTAGTGCTGAAGTTATTCCGCCAAAAGAGATTCCTCCTGATGGGATTCATAATGAAGTAAATCAGCAAATCAGAATTACTTATCATGTTGCTCGAAGAACAGATGACGATACAAGATACAGAATGCAGCTAAACGTCTCTCTCAGTCCAGATGACTATGGATGGGAAATCGATTCTGAAATTGAAGGATATTTCAAATGTCCTGACTCATGGGATATATCTTTGAGAGAAGGCATGATCAGAGTGAATGGAGGGACTATCCTTTACGGATTACTTCGAGGGCAGATTGCAGCATTTACAGGATCTTTCCCACCTGGACCATTCCTGCTACCGACAATAAGTATGAATGATGTAGTCAGGCAGGCCGAAGAAGCAAAAGGTGTTACAATAATTGAGAATGACGATGATTCAGAATAAGATATTGCTGATATGAAACTCTATGTTGAAGTCACTGACAGCAACTGGTTCAATTTCCTTTCAGGAATCAGACAGTACTGAATAACCGCGTAATATGGTATTGGCAATACCAATATGCACGGTATATTGAGTTCATGATTCCAAGAAATGATTATGAAAAACAGATAACAACATGCCTTGGAAGCTTTCCGATTAACACACTTACCGGTCCACGCCAATCAGGGAAGACAACTCTTGCTACTCAGATTTACAGGAAAACAGGTGGCACTTATCTTGATATGGGCAGGAGAAGCGACAGGTTTCGTCTCTCCAATCCGGAGTCATTTCTGGCTTCCCTGAAGGGTCTTGTCGTGATTGATGAGATTCAGGAAATGCCTGGGCTGTTCAATGTACTGCGGGCTGTGGTTGACGACCCTGATTTAAAAGCAAGGTTTCTGGTTTTGGGAAGCGCTTCTCCTGGGATATGAGATGTTATGCGAGCTATCCAATCAAGGGGACCTGCAACATCGAAGTTCCTGACAAGAGCGGGGTGAAAGTGTTCTCCTTTGTAAACCACGGTCTTTGAGTTTTCATTGAAGCTCATCCTCTCCAATGAAAAAGGAGCCCTTGAGATGTATTCGCTGAGGGTCTTTCGACCATTATCATCACATGCTTCAATAGGTTCAGCACAATAAACACTGAACCCGCTGTGCTTCCATGAACGCATATTCGTAACCAGCTCCCAGGAGATCACCTCCTCTTCCAGAAGCATCTTGAAAACAAGACCGGCAAAGAGTTTTTCAACCCCCTGGACATCTGCAGTGCTTATTTCAGGCATGGGATAGTGATTGCCTTCCCTGTCCCAGCAGGTGTCAGTAATCAGGGCATGCACATGAGGGTTCCAGTTGGCCATTCCACCGAAGGTCTGGGGTACCAGTATCCCACCGGGAAAAACATCCCTGCGATCAAGGGCTTCATGAAGGAATATTGTGAGAGAATCCCACGCACATCTGCAGAGCTTTGGCATAAGCTTTCTATGATGCATGAAATGCAGCCTCTAGCATCTTCGGAACACTCCATACCCAGTGCCGGTGATAAAATCAGTTGAATCGGGACCGGTTCTGCCTGTAAACCTGCACTGATAGCTCATTTTTGCGGAGGTATCCGTTACAGGAGCTTTTCTTTCGAGTCAAAGGTGGATTGCCGAAAAAGCTCAAGTAGTTGATGAAATCGAATACTACGAGTACTTGATTGAAGAACTCAAAATAAAAATCAAAGAAACACCAGAACACCTTGATTGGCATGAGTTACCGGAAGCTGAGAAATTTAAGCGTTTACCACCAGGTCGAAAACGATTGACCGATACAATCAAGATGATCGCCTACAGAGCAGAGACAGCTATGGGAAACATTGTCAGGGAGAAGTATGCGAGAAAGGATGATGTCATCACAGCGGGAAAATAAGGCTGTAATACATCTGCTTGACCATCTCAACAAAACAGAGATCAATTATCCCGGAACAAAATTACGATTGGTTTATAAAATGATATCTGCTCAAAAGAGTAATCCTGATTAACTTTTGTTTCAGTTCAAATTCCCAGAGATCATGAAGTCTGAATATGCTCCTGTATTTCGATATCTTTTATACAGCATGATTGAAATAAACTCTATGAGATAGATGAAATTATAGAAGGGTTGACATGATGCAATACATGAAGATATTCTACATAAGAGGTGTTTAGCCTCTATGATGTACTCACTTAACGAAAGGTGTACAGGAATGAAATTTTTTATAACTTTAATCCTTGTTTGTTTGGCGGGCTTTGCCTTTGCCGATGTCATTGTTGATGAGGATTTCGAAGGAGGAGTGCTTCCTTCTGGCTGGCAGATCTGGGAGGAAGGTGATCCCGGCGCTACGGAATGGGCAATCTGTGCTGTAGGAGACTCTACATTCATGCCCGATCCTGCCCATTCAGGTACCCATTATGCGTGGCATGATGATAATGGCACCCTTAATTCTGACAGCTGGCTTGTTACCGACACCTATGATTTCAGTTCATATGTGGGAGTGTCCATGCGCTTCTGGCGCTATGCAAGATACCCATCATACTATGATTACTCCGGCTTTTACTATTCCACCACAGCAAGTCCGGATTCATCGGCTGATTTTACAGAAGCATTCGAACTCGGTCCCGCTAATTTTGATCAATGGTTTGAATTTACGGCCGATTTTACAGCCGAATGTGCAGGTGAGGCAAATGTTACATTCGCATGGGTATACCGTGGTGCATATGATCACGCGGAAGCGATTGATGACTTCTTGCTTGAGGCAACTTTAAGTCTTGATCAGAACACCTGGGGCGCCATCAAGTCATCTTTCTAACTGCTGCTGAGAGTAGTCTGAATACAGTGGCAAACACTGATTTCAGGGTGTTTGCCACTAACAGTATTTTCTGCGGTGTACGGCATCGAAACTTGATTTTGCCTGATTCTTCCTGCATTACGTACAAACCTGTCCTGCGGAACAGGATTCTTAATCTGATCCCAATTCAATAACAACTTTTGCGCCGTTTCCAAACGAGTGCCTATGATGAATCATGGTTTAGCCAGTGCCCTGTATTAATGGCTGCGTTTTATTTGCCGTACCACATTAAACCCCAGCCTGTCTGCTGCCTGGCCGCTGAAACAGGTCGCATGAGAGACTGATTTTGTCGGTGGCGTCTGTATTGGGATTATGCTTAATTTGTATGTAGGAACTATAGCTGCTGACTTGTATATTTCCGGGTACATGTTCAGCGGGTCGTACCGAATATGAGCATTGTCGATTTTCATTCACCCGGAAAGGAAACAGCATCGTACCTGGAAGTCATTATTCCATCGTGAAGGCGCTTGCACCATTACTGGCGCTTCTGTTCGTGCCTTCTGCTGTGCATGCGGATTTCACAGAACCTGTAGTGGATTCCATATACATCTCCGGGAATTTTCCCGTATCGGAGCATAAACTTCTAAGCGGAACAGGGCTTGAAGCAGGGGCATCCCTCCTGCGTATAACACCGGTACAGGTAAGAGATGGCATCATCGTGAACCTTAACGACATGGGGTACCTTGACGCTGTTGTAACCGTACAGTGGCCCCTCTGGGATGATGAGAATAATATTGTGAGGATTTCGGTCGAGGCTGGAGTAAGAAGCTTTCTTTCCGGTCTCGTATTCAACGGTGCGATAATATTCACCGCTGATTCACTGGCCATGCTTTATCCCGGGGCTCCAGGTGAACCCATAACGCCACAGGATACTCTCTCCTTCAGAAATGCCGTTCTTGATCTGTACAATGAAAGAGGCTACATCTATTCTTCCGTAGATATTGATCTTCTAAGCATGGGTAAAGTAGATGTTGAGACCGGTTATCGTGCAGTGGGATGTAATATTGAGGAACAGGAGCAGGTTTCTCTGGGCACTGTTTCTATTTCCGGACTGGAGACTGTCCGTGAAAAGGTTATAACCAGGGAATTGCTGATATCACCCGGTGATTCTCTTAATATGGAACTCCTCAGGCAGTCCATCAGTAATATCTACGGGCTTGGCCTGTTCCAGGATGTCAGGTTCTCTTACAACCCGAACGAGAATGACAGCAGTATCGTCAACCTTGATATTTCCGTAAGCGAAAGCAGATACAAAAGAGTAGACCTTGGTATCGGTTACGAGTCGCCACTGGCTGTCTTAGGAAGCGTCACATGGCTTCACCCCAACATCATGGGCAATAATCAGAAACTGACCATCGGTATACGGATGTTGCAATTCTTCGGTTCCTGGGATGGATGTATGATAGAGCCGGAGATCGTCTACGAGGAACCCTGGTTCTTATCAACAAGATGGAAATGGCAGCTGAAACTGGGATACCTCTACTTTTCCATACCAGGCATCAGCATGAGCAGTTATTCAATAACGTCCAAATTTGCCAGGGATATCACGGAACATCTGAGATTCACGATTGGCTACAGTCTTGAGTACGAGAAGTACAACGAATGGGTGGATAGCGTTTTCACCACTACGGATTGGCGGACAACCTCCAGTATCACTTCAAGTCTTGTACATGACACGAGAAATCCGCTGCTTAATCCCCTGCGGGGACACTGGATAATGGGAGAGGGGAAACTGTCAGGCGGTTTTCTCGGAGGAAACGATTACTACAGGATCTCTACCGAAGGCAGGCTCTACTTCCCGCTGAGCAACGATTTCATACTCGCGGGCCGCCTGAGACTTGGGGGTTCGTTTCCCTACGGCGATGACGCTACCGTGCCTCCCGACGACAGGTTCTTCCTTGGTGGAGGAACTACAGTCCGGGGTTATCCATTCAATTCGCTGGGTCCGAAGGATGATGAAGGAAACCCCATAGGGGGACGGTTCGAGATTCTTGGAAGTTTCGAGATCCGAACCAGGATAGTCGGAAACCTTGGAGCCGTTCTGTTCGCGGATGCCGGTGGACTCTGGAACGCGTTTAATGAGTTTGATCTTTCTACGGCAGGCTTTGGAACTGGAATCGGACTCCGATACAATACACTTTTTGGCCCGTTGAGACTTGATTACGGTTTCGCGCCTACCTGGAAGAATTCCATCAAGAGGGGAAAGATATATATCGGGATAGGTCATGCTTTCTAGCAAAAAGAACTCTCCGGAGGCTCTCCCATGAGCAGTAAGCGCGGAGTTGCCGCATGGTTCAGGAAGGCAATGCTTGGGCTGCTGTTCCTGGTTCTGTCTCTTTACATCCTTCTTGCCGCCGGGTTTCTCGGGGATGTTCCAGGGAACATTATCGGCAGTATCGTTTCGGATGAAATTACACAGATCAGTTTCAGAGGTCTGCGTACGGATATCTTCCGGAATACCTCCGCGGACTCGGTTATCGTTACAGATTCCGAAGGTCTGGTGGTTGCTGTAACCGGTATTCAGATAGACGGAAACCTTGTTTATTACCTTTTCAGCGGTCACGTTGATCAGATCCTGGTTGACAGGCTGAACATACGCCTCGCTCCCGATACGGGTGTACAGTGTGAACAGCCTGATTCGCTCCTGTCCATTCTTAACGATATCGACGCAGGCATAGCTGCCAGCACCGACAGGTTGTATCTTCGCTACGGCATAATAACTGAGCCCTCGGGCACCATCATCGATTCAATGCACATCAGCGCTTCCATTGAAAGAGTATCCGGAGTAACACTGAATATTGATTCCGCTGGAATTTATCTCCCCGGTTTCGGCAGTATATGCGGAAGCGGGCTTCTGCGTATGGACGACGGCATTGTCACCACAGATGGATTTACGGGAATCGCCGCTCCCGGCTCATTGTTGATTTCCGGAACGCTTTTAGGTTCAGAGGAAACTCTTGACCTTGAAATCTCGGGGAGTGTCGGCACCTCATCGTTCGATATCCCTGTTGACTTGTCGGTCTTTTTTGAGGGAAGCCTGAACGGGGAGCTGTCGGATCCTCAGGTGGATCTGGCGTTTTCCGGAGGAAGAGCTGTTCTATTCGGAAACGAAGCATCCTTTGAAGTTGATTCTATTAGGGCTGATTTTCAGGATGTTGTTGTAAGGAATCTTTGCCTTGCAACGGATGATGCGGAAATGAACCTTGATGGAGAATTCAATATCGAATCCCTTGGATGGAATGCGGCATTACACCTGAACATGACAAATACGGATATTTCTGAATATCTGACACAGTTCTCAGTTACCGGTATCACCGGTTCTGTTTCCGCTGAATGCAGTGGAACAGGATACTCCGGTTTGAACGGTTCAGCGACTGTGGGCCTTGCCGCGGCATCCTCGGAAATTATTGATGTGTCAGCGCTCCATATCGAAGCGGCTCTGTCAGACAACTCCTTCAATGTGGATGGGTCGCTAAGCATCGGTCCCGGCAATATTTCATTCACAGGTAACGGCTGGCTTGGGCCAGGATGGACACCGGAGTCATGGACAATGCAGGCTGACGGTCAGATTGAGGATCTTTCGTTTCTCAGGGAACTCGATACAGGTGAATACCCGGATATAGCCTCCGCGTACTTTTCACTGAACGGAAGCGGCACACAATTCGTCATGAATATTCGGGGTAATGCGGGGGTAAGAGAGCTTGTAATGGATGGAATGTCCGCTGAACGGGCGTCGTTCAACGGTTCCATTAATTACTCAACAAGGAACAGTATCGCTGGAATTCCCTTCGGAGTGAGTCTCGACGGCAGCATTGAAGTCCTTGATTTTTCAGCGGAAGGGGTATCAGCCGACACGGCATCTCTGAGGGGGACTTTCAGCATGTCGGGCCGCAATATGATCGCGGACGCATCCCTTCTGATAGACAGCCTGAGAGTAATCTCGGACGTTTTCCAGGCAAAAGCGGACATCAAGCTTGACGGAGATGAAATCAGTATAGACGGGTTAACTCTTACCGGCTCCGATGAGCGGATATATACGGCTGAAATAGGAGTGGGGATCGATGATACGACTTTCTTCAATGTGGAGGAGATAAGAGCTGCCCATTCCAAACTGAGAGTAGTCACCGCGGGAGGATTATCGGGATATATCGAAAACGGCACAATAATTCTGGATACACTCTGGCTGGACCCTCCCGTGGGAGACTTTGCCATGTCCGGGATCCTCAGCGATGAAAGAATGGAAATGCAGGCTGACATAGTGAATTTCGATCTCGGCTCCTTCAGTACATTCTCCGGCCTGCCCGCTGATATGTCGGGGGTCGGCAACTTCAGGATTTCGTATTTTAAGGATGCAGCCGGTGTTCAGGGCTCCCTGACAGGACACATATCGGATCCAGTGTATGGCCAGTTCAGGATGGACAGCATAACCGTTGATGTCTCCGCAGAGAATAACGTATTCAATGTAAACGGGATATACGCATGGCACAATGGTGTAAGGTCCGGCCTGCAGATGAAGGCCAGGGACCTCTGGGCCGGCCCCCTGCTGATGGACAAGATTCAGTGGCTCGAACTGGAGGTTAACGATATTGGTGACTGGCTTTTCTATATTCTTCCATCACCGGTGAGAACCATGGGGGCGAGTGTTTCAGCAAGGGTTGAGTACGAAAGATTTAATGGGGATTACACCTTTGAATTGCAGGCTTCCGCAAGGATCAACCGTCTGTACATCACCCTGCTTGGAATAGAGCTGCCCAACGTGAATTTCTACCTGAACTATCCTGATTCCACAGAAAATGGTTACAACGCCCGGCTTACGCTTGGTTCCGGCAGCGAGAACACCGGAAACTTTTCCTCCGGCTGGCATGCTGATATTGTCAGCCTGATCCCCTTTGAACTTGGTAGTTACAATCTCGATTTCACCCTTTCGGATATGGAGATAGCCATACCCGGAATGGGAGCGGTTATCTGTTCCGGAGGACTCTCCTCAGGTGGAACGGGGCTGGACGAAAGGCCGCTCCTTTCGGGCAAGCTGAAAATTCTGGAGGGTGCGGTAGGTATTCCTCAGCCTGTGAGTTCCTCCTCATCCAGTTCGAGTGAACTTCCATTCGATCTTTCCATTGACGTGACCGGAAGAGGGAACTTGTGGTTCAGGACAAATTTCGCTGATATTGAGATGGCTCTGAAACTCAGGATATTCACTCTTGAGCGGAAGCCGACGGTAAACGGGTACGTATCGGCCGTAAGAGGTAGAATCACTCTGCTTCAGAGGGATTTCCAGATAACTGAAGGAAGGGTGAATATCATTCAGGGCAATCCTCCGATAATGCAGCTGAACGTAACAGCCGAGACCACTGTGCGCAGCATAATCAGCCACGAGGAGTACGAAATCACAGTACTGATATCAGGAGACATGGATAATCTTGAAATCACCCTTAGCGCCGAGGGTCCATCAGGCCAGATAGCACAGGAGGATATTCTTACACTGCTGGCAGTCGGGCTCACTTACAGTGAGATGCAGCAGGTGAACTCCAGCGCCATCAGATCCGAGGTTGAAAACGTAGCCCAGACGATGCTTGGAAGCCTTCTTGCCCGGAATCTCAGGCATGAGATCGGTCTTGATACATTCGAGATATCTCCGGAGCTTCTTTCCGATACCACAAGCCTTGTACTCAATGTCGGGAAATACGTTCTCCCGGATCTTTACGTTTCGTACAAGGACGATGTATTCTCAGCCGATCCCGGAACTGTCAGCGTTCAGTACCTTTTCAGTTCTGATTTATACGTTGAGGGAACGAGCAGAACAACCATACATGGATCCCTTGAGCCAACAGTGGAACTGCATTACACCATCAGGTACTGACGGAACTCCAGAAAAAACTTCGACAGCCGAATCTTCGTGAAAACCAGAACCTCGGAATGCCGTTATCTACGAATTGCGGTATATCTTCTTTTCAGGGATTACTCCCCTTATTCCCCCTCTGGGATCATCAACATCCCTTTCAAATCTCGGTATAAGATGAATATGAACATGGGGTATCGTCTGTCCCGCAGCCTTTCCCTCGTTCACTCCGATGTTGTAGCCGTCTGCCGCAAGGGACTGCTCAAGCTGCTTCTTTCTGAAACTGAGCGCAAGGGAAATGGAGGCCAGTTCTTCTTCAGTGGCATCGAATGCGCTGGCGAAATGTCTGAAGGGAATAATAAGTGTATGGGACGGAGATACCGGGTAAAGGTCGCGAATAACGTACACATTCTCATCTTTCCAGATGATCCTGTCTTCATCGGGATTACAGAATGGGCAATCACTCATTTTATCCTCCAAGGCATGAATGCATGTTAGCTTGCTTTCCCTTCATCTATAATGTACGATATTCAGTCCCCCCGAAACAGGAGGTGAATTCTGAAGAATTTCGCAACACCCCCGGCCGGATTTTTCAGCAGAGGCGCTGAAATCCTTGCCCCCGCCCTTATTGGCTGCCTTCTGCGAAGGAAGGTTGATGGAGAATTCATTTCCGGGATTATTGTGGAAACCGAAGCTTACACAGAGGATGATCCCGCAAGCCATTCCTTCCGGGGCAGAACCGAGAGGAACCGGCCCATGTTCGAAAGGGGCGGTCTGGCTTACGTATATCTTATCTATGGCGTTCACAACTGCTTCAATGTAACATCCGGAATTACAGGAAGAGGAGAAGCCGTTCTGATCCGTGCCGCTGCGCCGCTTGAGGGTATTGAACTGATGTGCGCGAACCGCAGGACGGAAAAGCCTGAGTATCTGTGCTCCGGCCCCGGCAGGCTGTGCCAGGCATTTGGAATAGACAGAAGGCACAATGGACTCTCACTGCTGGATGGAGAGATTCAGTTGCTGGTTCCACTTCATGACAGAAGACCCGAGATATCGACCACAAAGCGAATCGGAATCACCAGGGGTGCCGACCGAAGAAGAAGGTTTGCGGTCAAGGGTTCCAGATGGGTTTCCAGGAGTTAATCTGAACGGTTCATTCCTGAATCTGATAGTACTTTAACTGTGAGGAGTATCAGCCCTATTCCCTGAAGTACCGCGAAGAAAACGTAAATATCTCCATGAAAAGCTGCTCCGCTGCCATCAATCCATCTCAGGGTCCATAGAACATACCCATGAGGGATCAGGAGCTGGAAAACCGGGGAGAGGGCCCATGACGCGGCGGATGCCTGGGCCATAAAAGCCAGAAGGTTGACTATACTTCCCGTCTGATTCAGGTATTTCTCCAGCAGAACCGTCACTGAAACAGCGGTCAATGAGGCGAAGGGAATAACTGTCCACAGCTGCCAGGGGAAACCACCCCTGCCAGCCGTCCAGAGAGCAGCCAGGCTCAGCGCTGGCAGCGCTCCTGCCATAATGGGAAGCAGAATCTCCGGTAGTATTAGAGAGTATTTCCCGGCTTTTGTCTGAAACAGGATATCCGCAAGGTTATTTCTTGCCTTCGAGCATCGCCAGCCTGCAAGAAATGCGGCAGGTCCGCAGTATGTTATGCAGGATATCGCCAGCGGCAGAAACGGAACAGCAGTTTGTCCGGGGAGTATCCATGCGATGATGGGAGCGGCCAGCAGAATCCAGATAAAAAGCTGTCGACCCACAGCCCATTCCGACATGTACCGGAATACAGTGACCCATATTCTCAGATACTCAGGTCTTCTGCGCAAAAAAGATCCGCCTCTCCATGTTCATCATCAGCTGTGAAGTATTCCACCAATTCGGAGTTCGACGGTGGCTTTACCTCAAGCCCGGCAATCTGTCTTGAATTGGCTCTGCCAAGGTTAACCAGGTTTGTTACGGCAGCAGAGAGTCCAGGGTGGTGAAATTCGTATCCACCATCTATTGCCAGAATATTCTTCGCTCCGGGCAGGCTTTCCATCACGGCTCTGGGCAGGGCAGGAAAAAATCTGACCCGGAGCCGCATAAGATTAGAACAGGCATCCGACAGTTCCTGAAGCCGTACGATTTGCCTTACATCATCTGAGTCGCAGACAGCGATTCTTTCGGTCGTCTGAGGTATGCACTGTATTTCGGGAAGGGATGCGATGACTGCGCACCCTCCCTGACATAGATCTTCGAGGAGGGGATGCAGTTTATCCGGAAAAGGTCCCTGCAGTACAAAAACATCGGGAATCGGCAGGCATGCGGCAGCAAAGGCGGCAAGATACCGGTTGTCAGGCGAAAGCTCATTCACCTCTTCATTCATGCAGCGCTCAAGAGAACACCAGCTGTACAGCTGGGAGAGAATCTCCCTGGTATCTTTTCTGCTGTAGCCTGCCGCTGCAGCTGCAAGGGAGAGATGTCCTGATACAGTCATTCCCTCAGGACAGGAGAAGTCGCGAGAAACGTATTCAACCCTCCCCCTTGCATTATTGCTTTTGATGTCCAGATTATCATCTCCGAGATGAATCTTCCCGGAAGCCGGAGGTTTTCTTCCGGCGAGAACAAGAGCAAGATTCGGAGCGATGGTTTTATCGTCGCCGAGGAGGACTATCATGGATCCGGCAAGAACTGCCAGTTCAAGAGGTTCATCCGATTTTCCGGTTATATAGAGTTCCTCCGTACTAAGCTGTACTGAAGAATCCATGGACAGCAGTTCCTCCCTTCAGTGTCATGTCAAGCATCAAATGATGTATCCTGCTCGTTCTTTGACACTCCTGCGGCGTTGCGGATTCAGTTACATAGCCCTGCTATGCGCCATCACCCGCGCCTTGCAGGAACGCCAAATAACTTCGCAATATTACACCATCTGACACTTGACATGACACTAGTCCGCTTTCCTGAGGCTGGCATCGGCCAGTTCAAGAGCTCTCACAACCGCAAGACCTTCCTCACCGGATGATTTCGGGTCGTTTCCGGTTTCTATGCAGCTCAGGAATTCCTCCATCTCCGCTGCCAGGGGTTCACCCGTAGGTAGCTTTGGTGAAATGACATCCCCCGTTCTATAGGTGAGCTGGTATTCACCGAAGGTTTCAGGTTCGATAACATCAACGCCCTTGTCGTAAACCTTTATCTTCTCAATGGGTTCGGTATCATCGTAGACAAGCATTTTCCTGCTTCCGACGATTACCGTTCTCCTGAGTTTTGAGGGCGCAAGCCAGGCAACCTGCACGTTACCGATAGCACTGCTCGGGAAAGCGAGGTTGATGAAAGCCACATCCGGGATTCCGTCAAGAACGTAGGCATGACCGAAGGCGCTCACTTCGGAAGGTTCCTCCCCAAGCCAGTAGAACAGCATTGAAAAATCATGCGGAGCGAGATCCCAGATCACGGAGACATCTTTCTGGTGAAGCCCCAGGTTCACCCGGCTGGATGTGATGAAGTGAATGTCGCCCAGTTCACCGCTGTCGATAATCTCCTTTGTCTTGATAACGGGAGGTGAGAACATGAACGTATGTCCCACCATTGTAACCAGACCCTTGCTCTTGCCGAGGTCGACAAGTTCCTCGGCCTCCGCGATACTGGCGGCGAAGGGCTTTTCAACGAATACATGCTTTCCTGCGAGCAGAGCCTTTTTAGCGAGAGGATAGTGTGAAGAGACATCCGTAGCGATTACAACGGCATCAAGACTGCTGTCATTGAACAGGTCCTGGCAATCAGGAGTGTAACTCACATCGGGGTATCTGGATCTAATTTTCTCAAGACGTGCAGGATCCGAATCGCACATCACAAGTTCCCCTCTCCGCTGATTGGCATAGAGATTCCTCAGCAGATTGGGGCCCCAGTAACCAAGTCCGATAACTCCAGTTTTTACCATAAGTATTCTCTCCTTAGTTATGTGAATGATTCAGCATTCCAACTAGGTGAAACTACAACTTGATGTTAATGCGGTAAAGCTTGAACCTGGGGTCGAATCTGGGGTCACGAATCTGGGGTCAGGTCTTGCATTTGAGCATTTGGTACTTTTTATATCGGTTTTTAATGCTCGAATGCAAGACCTGACCCCATACATAGAGGTTGCCTGGCAGGAAATATGCTTCTATTATACTGACAGGAGGTAATCAATGAACTTTGAGAAATTTACGATAAAATCGAGGGAGGCTATTCAAGAGGCTGGCCGAACAGCAATTGAAGCCGGTAATCCTGAGATAGCTCCCGTTCATCTCGCAGCTGTGCTGCTTGATGACCAGGACAGTGTAATAGGCGGAGTTCTGGACAGCCTTGAACTGAACCGGCAGGCGATAAGAAACGAGATCACAGGAGTGCTGAGTTCACTTCCCAGAACCCGGGGCGGTTCCGAACCAAGGATGTCCGCGAATCTGACAGTAATACTGGGCGCAGCGGAAAAGATCGCCGCGAAAATGAAGGACGAATACGTAGCCAGGGAACACCTTTTCCTGGGGCTGCTTGGTTCCGGAGGAAGGGTCGCGAATGTTCTCCATTCAGAGGGAGTCACGGAAAAGGTTTTCCTGGAGGCGATGGCTTCCGTAAGAGGATCTTCCAGGATCAATTCCGAATCAGCCGAAGACAGTTACAAAGCCCTGGAGAAATACACCAGGGATCTTACCGCGATGGCGCGCCAGGAGAAGCTGGACCCTGTCATAGGCAGGGATGATGAGATAAGAAGGATCATGCAGGTCCTGGGGCGGAGAAGAAAGAACAATCCCGTTCTTATAGGGGAGCCCGGAGTAGGTAAAACAGCGATTGTCGAGGGGCTTGCAATACGGATAACTGAGGGTGATGTCCCTGAAACGCTCAGGAATAAGAGTATACTGGCGCTGGATATGGGGGCTCTGGTAGCGGGAGCGAAATTCAGGGGAGAATTCGAGGAAAGGTTGAAGACTGTCCTGAAGGAGATAGCCGATGCCGAGGGAAGAATCATCCTTTTCATAGATGAGATGCATACACTTGTAGGCGCAGGTGCCGCTGAAGGCGCGGTGGATGCAGCTAACATGCTTAAACCCGCGCTTGCGCGGGGAGAACTGCACTGCATAGGTGCCACGACACTGGATGAATACAGGAAACACATTGAGAAGGACGCCGCGCTGGAAAGACGCTTTCAGCCCGTCATGGTCAGGGCTCCCTCCGTGGAGGATACGATAAGTATTCTAAGAGGGCTTCGTGACAGGTACGAGAGCCACCACGGGATTACTATCCAGGATGCGGCCCTTATTGCCGCTGCCACACTTTCCAACCGTTACATCACCGACAGGTTCCTGCCCGATAAGGCGATAGATCTTGTAGACGAAGCCGCAAGCAGGCTCCGTATAGAGATCGACAGCATGCCCGAATCGATAGATGAAATCAGGCGCAGGATAATGAGGCTGGAGATAGAGCGGGAAGGATTGCGCAGAGAAGATAAGGCCGACTGCAAGGCTGAGCTTGAAATGATCGAGAAGGACCTGGCAGAACTGGAGGAGGATAGAACAGCCCTTGAACTTCGCTGGAAGAATGAGAAGGACCTGATCGATAATATCCGTGACAACGCCAGGGAAATTGAAGATTTCCGTGGACAGGCCAAGATAGCCGAGCGTCAGGGCGACTTCGAAAAGGTTGCGGAAATAACCTATGGCACAATCCGCGAACTGGGGGATGAATCCGCTGCCTTGAAAGAGAGGTTGGATGATCTCCAGGGGGAAGGAGCGCTTCTTTCCGAGGAGATTACTGCCGATGACATCGCCGAGGTGGTTTCCAAGTGGACCGGTATTCCTGTATCAAGGTTAATGGAAAGTGAAAAAGAACGACTTCTCACTCTTGAAGATGAGCTTCACAGAAGAGTTATCGGTCAGGATGAAGCGGTATCCGCTGTTTCCGAGGCTGTCAGAAGGTCGCGTGCAAGTGTTCAGGACCCCAACAGACCTCTGGGCAGTTTCATATTCATGGGACCCACTGGAGTAGGTAAGACGGAGCTTGCAAGATCCCTTGCGGATTTCCTCTTCGATGACGAGAACGCCCTGATTAGGATCGACATGAGTGAATTCATGGAGAAGCATTCCGTTTCAAGGCTTATAGGCGCTCCTCCGGGATACGTGGGATACGATGAGGGAGGCTACCTTACCGAAGCAGTCAGGAGAAGGCCCTATTCCGTCATCCTGTTTGATGAGATTGAAAAGGCTCATCAACAGGTATTCAACGTGTTCCTCCAGATCCTTGATGAGGGCCGCCTGACTGACGGTCAGGGAAGAACCGTTGATTTCAGGAACTCGGTGATTATCATGACCAGTAACCTCGGCAGTGACTGGATAGCTGAAACCGCCGGCAAGCTGACACAGGAGGAGCTTTCAGAGAGGGCTAAGAGGGAACTGAGTAGACATTTCAGACCGGAGTTCCTCAACAGAGTAGACGACATCATCGTTTTCCGCCCGCTTGGACGGGGGGAATTGAGAGAAATCGTCGAGATCCAGCTGAAGAGATTGAACAGGATACTGAAGGAACAGAACATAACCCTTCTTCCATCCGAATCAGCCCTGGATCTACTGACAAAGCTTGGATATGAACCGGCATTTGGCGCCAGGCCCCTGAAGAGGGTTATACAGAAGTGCGTTCAGAATGAACTGGCCAACGCCATAATCGACGGCAGAATACAACAGGGACAGAGGGTGCTTCTGGATACCGAGGGCGAGGAATTCGTCATGAAACCGGAAGCTGACCCGGAATAAAATGTATCCGACCCTTATTGTAATCGCGGGATATCTCGCGGCTGACATCTTACTTGACGGGTACACAGCCTCCCTTGCGGTGTTTGCCCTCGGTCTCGGTGAGTTCCTTTTTCTGCTGGTTTTCCGCGGGACAAAGCATTCCTCCCTCATTCTGGAGGGTGCGGTGCTGGCATCCGCAGGTCTTGCCGGGGATATGCTGGCCGGCCGGGGATACAGCGGAACTGGATACGTGCTTCTTGAACTTGTCCTTGCAGGAGTGCTGCTCGTATCAACCGCAAGAGGAAAACCGTGGCTGGCTTCCCGGATGAAGAGGGTCGCCGGATTCTCAGCCGGCAGGGACTTCTCGGGGGAAATGTCCATTGTGATGGGACTGCTCTTCCTTGCGCATGGTATCCTTCTTGCCATCCTGATAGTACTGAAGAAAAGTGTGCCCGTCGTTCCGGCCATCCTCTCCTTCGCAGTTCTATATGCGCTGGCGGTCTTCTACCTCAGAAAAAAACAGCAAGGAAGGAACGAAAAATATGCGCCCCGCCTTCTGAGCGGCGATGAAGGAAAACTGATACTCGAACTTTCGGGGCAGAAGCTGGGCAGCATGGTGCTGAAGCCGGGAGCGGTCACCATTGTTACTGAAGTTGAGATCGCGGAGAACCTCCAGGTTCACGAGTATCTTGAAACCCTTGAGCGCTACTTGAAGTATCAGGGCTGCAGAGCGGTAAGGTTCCCCGAATGGGAGGGTGATGAACTCACGCTGGAGATGTCGGGTTACAGAAAAAACCCCGCCGGCTGGAACAAGATCCTCTGAAGGTTGCAGCGAAAGGATTTGAATGAAACACTCTACTAAGAAGGCATTTGCTGGGCTTCCTGGGGTACGGCATCTCAGGCGCCCCGAGAACACCTCTGTCCAGGTCTTAGCCGGCGTGAGGAGAGCGGTTCTTCCTGAAGAAGTGTGCCTCTTGAATATTCAGTATGATTTGATACCATTTGCGTTGACTTCCGGCATATATTTGAGTAATCTTTAGGCATATTATCAAAAACAGTATTTGATTAAGAAAAATCGTAACATGAACCGGGAGGTTTTCCAGTGAACGAAAACAGGAAATACCCGTTTCCCGAGATCGATTCCGATATTTGCAAGGGGTGTGCGCTCTGTGTAGCATCATGCCCCAAGGATGTACTGGTGATTTCGGAGAAACTTAATTCCAAGGGGTTTCACTATTCGGAGTACGTTGGTGACGGCTGTATAGGCTGCGGTAACTGCTACTATGTATGCCCTGAACCAAGTGCGGTTACAGTATACATGAAGAATTATGTTCCAGAGGAGGTGAGTTAAATGCCTCGAAAACTTATGAAAGGGAACCATGCCGCCGTATACGGAGCGATTCTTGCCGGGTGCAAGGCTTATTACGGTTATCCCATTACGCCGGCCAGCGAAATAGCTGAATCAGCTTCCGCGCTCTTCCCGAAATTTGGAAGAACATTCCTTCAGGCTGAAAGTGAAGTTGCTGCAATCAATATGGTTTACGGTGCTGCGGGATGCGGACAGCGAGTCCTGACCGGCAGCTCTGGTCCCGGAATCAGCCTTAAGCAGGAGGGTCTTTCCTACTGCGCGGCTTCGGCTCTTCCATGTGTAGTAATTGACATCATGCGCGGCGGTCCCGGCCTTGGCAACATCGGCCCTGAGCAGAGTGATTACAACCAGGTTATCAAGGGCGGGGGACATGGCAACTACAAGGTTATCGTACTTGCGCCTAACTCGGCCCAGGAGATGTGCGACCTGACAATGCTGGCTTTCGAACTGGCGGACAAATACAGAAATCCTGTCTTTGTGCTCACCGATGGTGTCATCGGCCAGATGATGGAGGTTGTAGAGCTTCCCGAACCGGTGACGGAACTTCCTGACAAGAGTGAATGGGCTATTTATGGAACTGCCGATTCCAGGCATCTCATCAATTCCATCTACCTTGATCATGATGACCTTGAACAGTGGAACAGAGAGCTGATGAAGAAGTACGCGATCATCCAGAAGAACGAAGTACGGGTGGAGGAGTACAGGATGGACGATGCTGAAATTGTTGCCATCGGTTATGGAAGTTCCAGCCGTGTTCTCCGTTCTGCAATCGGTATCGCCCGGGAAAGAGGAATCAAGCTTGGTATGCTCAGACCCATAACTCTTTTCCCCTTCCCTGTTGATGAGATCGCGGAGCTTGCAGACAGAGGATTAAAAGGTATTCTCACCGTTGAAATGTCTGATGGTCAGCTTGTAGACGATGTAAATCTTGCGCTGAGCGGAAAGATGATTTCCGATCTGCACAATAGAATGGGTGGCAACGTTCCGACTGCCCTGGAGATCTGTGAAAAGGTCTCCGAACTTTATGGGGTGTGATTATGGCACAGAAAACAGTACTTAGAAAACCCAAAGGTTTCATTGATGTGTACAGGCATAAGCCCGGCGCTGAGAAGGACAGAACACATTACTGCCCTGGCTGCGGTCATGGGATAATTCACAAGCTTATAGCCGAAGCCCTTGAGGATTTCGATATCGTAGAGAAGACAATAATTATCAGTCCCGTTGGCTGCAGTGTGTTCGCATACTACTACTTCCATACCGGAAACCTGCAGGTTCCACATGGAAGGGCTCCTGCCGTTGCCACCTCCGTTTCCAGAGCTAATCCCGATTCGGTGGTTATAAGTTATCAGGGCGACGGAGACCTTGCGGCCATCGGAGGCAATAATATCCTCCAGGCGGCGAACCGCGGGGAGAACATGGTAGTTTTCTTCGTTAACAACGCCATATATGGCATGACCGGCGGACAGATGGCGCCAACTACGCTTGAGGGACAGATAACTACAACTACACCCTATGGGCGAAACGTCAAAACTGACGGTTATCCAATACAGGTGTGCGAAATCATCAATCAGCTGACCGCTCCCGTATACGTGGTAAGAACATCTCTTCATGACATGCCCAATATCAGGAAGACAAGAGCAGCTGTGCGCAAGGCTGTTTTGAACGCCAGGGACAAGAAGGGATTCTCCTTTGTTGAGATTCTAAGCATGTGCCCCAGCGGATGGAAGATGGATTCCGTGCCGGCCCAGAACTGGATTAAAGAGAATATGATACCCAGGTTCCCTCTGGATACGTTCAGGGATATTTCGGAAGATACGCCCGCAATTGAACGTCCCGTTCCGGTAATGGATCCGGATGAAGTCAAGAAAATTCTTGGGTACAGTGTTCTCAGTGATTCAAATTTCGAAAAGAACCCTGATGCTGCTTTGGAAAAGGTAGCGCTGAGGGTAGCCGGTTTTGGCGGACAGGGCATAATGTCCGCGGGTATAGCTCTGGCTAACGTTGGAATGGAATACGGTTACAACGTGAGCTGGCTTCCGTCCTACGGACCCGAAATGCGGGGCGGTACGGCGAACTGCTCGGTCAAGATACAGGAAGATACCATTGGCGCATCCGAGTGCACCGAACCCAACTTGGTTATCGCCATGAACCAGCCGAGTCTCGAAAAATTCGAGAAGATACTCGTTCCCGAAGGAACGCTTATTTACAACACTACACTTATCAACATAGAGCCTTCTCGCGGGGACATTAAAGTGTATCCAATACCTATTACCGGCATCGCCGATGAACTCGGTGATACGAGGGTTCAGAGCATGGTCAATGTAGGTGCCTTTGCAGCTGTCACCGGAATGTTCGATCCCGGTGAAATAGAGAATCTCATGTCATTTCTATTCAAAGGGAAGCCTGAGTCGGTCATCAAGCTGAACGAAAAAGCTGTTAGAAAAGGGTACGAATACGTGAAGGAGAACTTCTCCTGAGGAGGAATAAATGCTTACCGCCTGCAGCCCTGCTGTCGGTAGTTTACGGTATTCTACGGACATCATTTAATGAACAGGGGATTATTATGAGAATCGTGAAATGTTCTGCATTGCTGCTTCTTCTTGTAATTTCGGGCGTTGCCTCTGCTTTCGGATACGCTGATGCAAACGGGAATGGCACTTCCATCCCCGGATACAATGCTGTTACAATGGGTCTTGGTGGAGCCAGAGCCATCGGGTTCGGGGATGCCCTTTCCGTTCTGACCAATCCTGCTGACATTTACCGGATTCCAGGAACCAGTTTCACGATGTCAATTGGCCCCGCTGTGCTTATCGAATCTTTTGAAGATACTACCGGATACCATGATTTCAACTGGATTGCTCTTTCTAACCTGTCAGCCGCCATGAAATTCCAAGCAAGCAGTAAGCTTGCCATGGGAGCTGGAATAGCAAGAATTTCGGACTTCTCATTTGAAGGCAGGTATTACGACCGGGATCTTGTTTCTGGTGATATTATCGAAGCCGTTGAACTTGTTTCACGAGGGGGGTTGTACGAATCCGCCGCAGGTTTTTCATGGCACCCGGAAAGCTGGATCAATGTAGGATTTTCAGGCGGACTGCGGTTCGGTGAGGCCAGTTACGATTCCACATTTGAGGACAGAGTGCATCCTGAAAACGACACAACGGTTTCGATCGGATGGAATGAGAGTGAATTCTGCTGGCACGCCGGAATAATGATTCCCCTTCGCATGGCCAGCATAGGCGTCTCATGGGCATCCGCCACGGATCACTACGATGCGCGAATTGCCGCCGGTGCCTTACTCTATACCGGAGAGTTGAAGCAGGGAGCCCTTGGAATAGAGGCTGAGATCGTTGATCCGGGTGATGCCAATAATCTGGAAGGCAGATTTATAGGACAGTTATCCCCGTCCAACTCCCTTACTTTCAGAGGTGCGTTATCCTTTATCGACAGGAATGAGGAAGTAGAAAGCCAGGGAGTCGGGTTGTCTTTCGGAGCGGCAATAGGCCTTGGAAGAATAACTCTGAACGGCGCGTTTTCGTGGTCTTCCATAACAAGAGAATCGTATGCTTTCTCTGTCTGGGATCCGATCGATATCAAGCTGTCGCAATCGCTTCTTTCCTTCGGGCTTAACTGGAATCTGTAAAACAGCTGACAGGTTAAAGCCAGGGTCTTACGGCAAGCCGGTATTCATGTATCTCTTCAGGTATGAAGAAAAGCTCTATTTCTCTTGTTGCTGATTCAACAGAATCGGACGCATGGATCATATTATGACCGGGGCTGGTTGCGTAATCACCCCTTATTGAACCCGGTACGGCTTCCGCAGGATTGGTTGCGCCAACCATTGACCTTACGATTTCAACAGCGTCCATTGACTCAAGAATCATAATAACCGATGGTCCGCTTATAATAAAGGAGATGAGATCCTCATAGAACTCTTTTCCCCTGTGTTCTTTGTAATGCTGTTCTGCTGTTTCGATGGAGATCCTGGTCAGTTTCATAGCTGTTATCTTCATCCCCCTTCGTTCGAATTTGGATATAAGCTGACCGATCAGTTCTCTCTGCACCGCATTTGGTTTAAGGATAACAAGTGTTTGCTCCATGCACACTCCTTTCATCTGTCCCAATAATATGCTTATCATCTATTCGAAGGCAATATTGTTTTTACTATTCGGTGATTGTATCATTGCAGGAACAATCACAGCATGCACGGAAGGAACTGACATGTCCCAATTCTTACCTGTCACATTTTCCCGAAGACGCATCTATGGAGCAGTATCATCACTGATTACTTTTATCCTGATTATCTTTATTGTTCCCGCAGCATGCCTCGGGTACGGATTTCACGATGCGCTGAACTACGGAAACAGTGTTAATGTCATCAGCATCAGGTCAGCAGCCCTGGTAGGTATCAGAGTATTCGGGGCCGAGGGAGCCTCGGCTGTATTTCTTAATCCCGCTTCTCTTTCCAATGTGAACAGCTTCAATATGACAGCCTCCACTTCAATGATCGCCTGGAGTGAGGAGGTTTGCGACAGCACCAGCATAACACAACGGTCAGGCACTGGCTTATGTTCCATAACAGGCGCGGTAGCTTACCGGACAGGACCGGATCTGGTTATTGGTGCCGGCGTAGCAAAGGTATCTGATCACCGGTATGACGGAATACACTTCCTTCCTTATGATCCTGCCCATCCAGGCATAGACATTATTGAAATGCTGAAAGCCAAAGGCGGATTATGGGAAGCCCTGGGCGGAGTATCATGGAGTATCAGCGATAACTTCGCGGCAGGGGTATCCGGCGGATTGAGGTTCGGTGAAGTCAGTTACGATTACGTTTATGATCAGATGTTTACTCCCTACATAGATTCAACCTGTTCGTGGAGCTGGGAGCTTTCAGAGGCATGCTGTCACGCTGGATTCCTTCTATGGGATGATGAATTAAGCGCCGGCATGTGCTTTAATTCTGGGTCTGCTGATCGCTACTATTCCAGCATCTCCATTGCCGGAAGAGCCAGAGCCGAGCATATAGGTAATACTACGATTGGTTTTGAGGGTGAAATAGTCGATCCTTTCGACAATAATTTCTTTAACGGAAAACTTTCCATTGAAACTCCCATCAGGGGCAATATGAACATCTTTGCCGGTGTCGGATTCAATGAGGGAGAGAATATGAACCGCGTGGGCCTTGCATTCTCCGTAGGGGGAAACTACCATGTAGGCCGGATGAGAATAGACTGCGCACTGTCTCATAGTGGAAGATCCCGGGAAAGCAGATCCTTTCCCGATGAGTATTCGGATTTTGTCGATGATTCCTGGACTCACTTCTGCATTGGGCTGCAGTATGTAATCTAACCATGGCGGTTTCATCGTTGTATGATGAGAGCGAATCGGATGAATAATGATACGGTAGGCTCATTACATTCACGTGGATGGGTAAGGATCAGCTGGACTCCGGATTCAGGTGTGTCACTTGTTTCCGGTGACAGTGAAGGACTCCTGGGTGTAAGCGCACGAAGGCTTATCAATTCAACCGACTCCCTTACTCTTCTTCCAACTGAACTTGCAACCATTCTGGCCGCCGGACTTCCGGATATTCCCGTTCATCTTTCCACATCTTCCCTCACCGGGTCAGTCACTACCGTAAAAGATCAAGCTGAGGTAGTCATTTTCGGTATTCCCGGATTCCAGAGCCGGAGCAATATCATGCTTGATGAACTCGGTGCTGGTATAGTGGGAACTGACAGGACAGGCAACATCACACTTTGGAATAAAGCTATGTCCACTATATTCAGAATCCCACAGAAGCATGTAATTGGTAAGAACATAAATGATATTCTCGTATCTCCCGTTTTGTATTCCTGGGAAAATGTCGTGAAGATGGTACTGGACGGTAAACAGATGAAAGTAGTCTGCCGTCCCGATGCCCAGCGTAGAATTGAGTGTACGTTTACTCCGGGTAGCAGTGGTATGGTGGGAACCTGTTTCGACACGACCGAGAGTTTTCAGGCTGAGAATCGCCTGAGAACGAGTAGAAAGATGAACCAGGCTTATTTCAATTCAGTGAACACAGGTCTGGTTCTATTCGATAGAGATTACAGGATACTTGTTGCTAACAGAGCTTTCGGTCGTATGTTCGGGCTGGTTGAAAATCTTCTTGGTATTCATCTGCATGAAATCCTGCCCAGCGAAAGTTATGAGATCATCGAAGATCTGACAAGACTGTTCTTTTCAAGCTACTCACAGGAGAAGGAAGATGCCAGAACTGCCCGATTTACCCTTCCCGATAGAACCAGAAGGATAATTCTTCAGAATGTTCACCCCATTATGGAGGATCATGGGGAAGTATTCTATGCGGTTGGGATATTCGAGGATATTTCCGACATCACAATAGTGAATGATAACTACAGAAACTGTCTGGAAATCATAAAGAAGATAAACCACATGGCCGATACACTCCTTTCTACCAGAACCTTCAGTACTGCTGAAATAGCTGAGAAATTGCGTGATTGTATAGATGCTGATGCTGTGGCGATTTATCTGTCTGATCCCCTCTCGGACAGCAGGCTTGCAGGTTGTACATCCGGCTGGCCGGATGATGCACCTGAAATCTTTTTAGAGTTGAGGCTGGCTCCAGTACTGCTGGATTCCGATACCGGGTACAGGCTCACCGGGGATGATATGGGAGTGCTTGATTCCTGGTTTAAGGGCTGTCTTGTATTTCCTCTTGAATCGGAAAGAAAGACTTACGGTTACATCATTATGGCAACCACTGGAAGCGATTTGTTAACAGAGTTGTTTCCCTTCGCTGAAATCCTGGCCAAAGCAGTCAGGGCATATTTAAACGCTAACGAGTACGAGGCTGAGATAGAACATCTGGATCTTCTGATCAGCAGACAGAATAAGTTTGCCGGTACCATGATTGATTCACTGGATGTGCCTGTTGCTCTATTCAGGATCGACTGGTCGGTTATTCTCTGGAACAAGCCCATGGAGGAACTGACCGGAGTTTCCCGCGATCTTGCCACTGCCGGGTCTGAGCTTGCCGCCAGTATCCTTTTTGAAGGTATAGGAGGGATCAGCGCAGCCCAGAGATTTATCAGGAACGGATCGTCCGAATTCCCGGAATCCTGGGAAATCGAGAATCAGGATGGAGAAACTGCCAGGTGCACATGGCGTCTGCTTAGAACGGAATCAGTCGAGAGTAGAAATCTGGAACCTGTAATAATTGTGGCTGGCGTTGAATCAGATGATGTATACAGCATCAGTGCAGCCAAAAAGGCAGCCGAGACGTACTCCGCCCTGAGCAGAGGCACATCGGCTCTGTTATCGGCTTCTGACCGGATCAGGGTTAAAGAGGCAGCGGCAGCCGCACTGCTTGAAATATCCGGAGCATCCAGGGTTACGCTGAAGATCCGAGGAGCCAACCCTGTTACTCGAACCTCCTACGATCAGAAAACAGATGGAGTTTCCACACACCAGTGGACAATTCCACTGGAGACTGATACAGAGATAATCGGGGAGTGCCTGTTTCACGGTGGAAGAGAGTATTCTATCCTGAAGGATTATGCCCGTAATGTTGCCAGAACCTGTGTTGAACGTGAAAAATCAACCATAGGAAGAAGATTCGCGTTTATCGCGGAGAGGGCGGCCGGCAAGTTTCTTATTTCCAACAGCAGCGGCAAGATACTCCTGTCAACCTGGATGGATGTAAGCGACGGAGGTGTTTCCAACCGGACAATCTACGATATGTTCTCGGGTACCGAATGGTCGCATCTCGATGCGTCGATTTCAGGTATCCTGAAATTGGGCAGGATGAACTTGAAGCTCATGACCGAAAGCGGGGAGCCTGTTCAGATGGCTGCCGTGGCGCTTGACGGACATGTTGGAGAATCACTGATCATCTGGTGGCCGGTTTCAGACCCGTCGTATCTAATGCGTCTAAAGCAGATGGAATCAGCCGAAGATTCAGGATATGCATTGAGAGGTACGCTGGAGAGCCTTCTGAAATCCATCAGCACAGGCTTCATGCGCGTGAAGAAGGTTCTTAATCCCGATCACCCTGTAGCGGCTGTTCTGAATACTGCGAAGTACGCCTTTGAGGGTATGGAGAAAGGCTACCTCTACCTCCGAATGATCCAGATGTCTTTAAGTACAATTCCTGAAAGGGTCAGTACCGAATTCTATCTTGATAAGGTTATTTCCTCCTTTATTGAAGCCGGTATGCTTTCTCCGGTTGTTTCCATATCAGGCGATCTCTACGACATATCCGGCAGCATTGAACTTATGCAGCGGGTTACGCTTCAACTCTGCAGTATCGTATGCCCTGAAGCCGCGCCAACCTTCAGAGTATCTGTCATCAGGAGAAAGAACCTTGAGTATGTCGGGGATCTGTACAGGGAAGCGGAAGATTATGTAAAATTAGAAATCCGGAAGACTGATGGTAGTCCTTTGAAGGCTCTTCCAGCAAAATTGTTCGATCCAACTGCACAGGCAGACTATTCGGGAGGAATTCCACAAACCTCGGAAATTTCACTGCTGTGCCTGATACTGCAACTCACCGGGAGCACACTGCGCAAGGACGAAGAAAACGGCTCACTGTACATACTGTTTCCCTGCATGGATTAGCGCGTTCTATAAGGGAAGCCGATTCAGAGATCATCACAAGAATATGGGTACCCTTTTAACGCGGATATCTGACGGCGTATACTTTACCTTGGGCGGTTTTCTGGTCATACTACCGGTTCACGAATCACGGAATTTGTATATATCTGGAGGAAAACGTTGGATCCCTACGATTTCAGAAAACTGGAAAAGAAATGGAAACCTGTCTGGGAAAGGATGGGTCTTTACAGGACCAGTACCGAACCGGACAGGGAGTCTTTCTACTGCCTTGATTATTTCCCATATCCCTCGGGAGCAGGATTGTCTGTAGGTCACTGCAAGAACTACATACCAACCGATGTCATATGCCGGAAAAAAAGGATGGACGGGTTCAATGTGCTGCATCCTATGGGTTGGGATGCCTTCGGTCAGCCGGCGGAGGAGTACGCTATTAAAACAGGTATGCATCCCGCTGAAGTTACCAGAATCAACGCGGATACATATCGCAGGCAATTTAAACTCATAGAGGCCGGCTACGACTGGGAAAGGGAGATCAATTCAAGCGATCCCGGCTACTACAGATGGACCCAGTATTTCTTCAATCTTCTTTTCGACAGGGGGCTGGCATATCAAACTGAAAAGGATCAGATGTGGTGTCCTGCATGCAAGATAGTTCTTTCCAACGAAGAGGCTGCAGGCGGTATCTGCTGGCGCTGCGGAGGCGAGGTTACAAGAAAGAAACTGAAACAGTGGTTCTTCAGGATCACCGACTACGCTGACAGATTGCTTGCAGACCTTGAAAACCTCGACTGGCCCGAGGGGATCAAGGCAATGCAGAGGAACTGGATTGGAAGATCCGAGGGTGCTGAGGTAATCTTCAGAGTGGTTAATCCTGAAACAGGTTTTGAATTAGACCTTCCGGTTTATACGACAAGGCTTGATACTATCTACGGAGCAACATTCTGTGTACTTGCTCCGGAATACCCGGATATCGAGAAACTGGTTCTGGCCGACAAACATGACGCGGTTATGGATTATGTAAATGAAGCCAGGGCTAAGAGTGATCTTGAGCGAACTGCGGCTGCTGAGAAGGAGAAAACCGGTGTGTTCACCGGCTGCTTCGCTGTAAATCCGTACAATAAGGAAAAGGTTCCAGTTTACGTTGCCAATTATGTGCTGGCCGGTTATGGAACTGCCGCGATAATGGCGGTACCCGCTCACGATGAGAGGGATCATGCCTTCGCGGTTAAATTTAATATACCCATTCTTGAGGTTATAGCCCCTGAAGGCATACCCCGGGGAGCCTCCGAAGCTGCCACGGTCGCTGATGGGCAGCTTATCAGCAGCGGACCCTTCACCGGGCTCGATTCCGATGAAGCCAGAGTAAAGATGGCTGAATATGCTGTGGAGAAAGGAATCGGGAAACCTGATGTCCGTTACAGGATAAGGGACTGGCTTGTTTCAAGGCAGAGGTACTGGGGAGCTCCGATTCCGATAATCCATTGCGAGAAATGCGGCGCCCTGCCCGATAGAAATCTTCCGGTTATTCTCCCTGAAGTAAAGAATTTCCGACCTGATGATTCGGGACTGTCGCCTCTGGCAAAAGCAGAAGAATGGGTTAATACAACATGTCCCCGATGCGGAGGATCTGCAAGGCGCGATACCGATACGATGGCCGGGTTTGTCTGCTCATCGTGGTATTTTCTCAGATTTGCCTCCCCGCATGAGTCCGACAGACCATTCGATCCGGAGGCCGTTAAATACTGGCTTCCCGTCGATCTTTACGTAGGCGGTGCCGAGCATGCGGTTATGCACCTTATCTATGCCAGATTCTGGACGAAGGTCATGTTCGATGAAGGTATGCTTGATTTTATCGAGCCGTTCAGCGTCCTCAAGAACCAGGGAATGATACTCGGAGCCGATGGACAGAAAATGTCCAAATCAAAGGGAAATATTGTTACTCCTGATGAGATGGTGGAGAAGTACGGTGCCGATGCCCTGAGGCTCTATATCCTTTTCATGGGACCGTTCGAAGCGGAACTGGGGTGGAGCGAAGAGGGGATAGCCGGCACATACAGATTCCTGAAAAGGGTCTGGTCGGTTGTTCATGAAACAGCTGAACCGGAGCCCATGGAGCCTGATGAGGATTTCATCGCCGAACTTCACTACAATACGGCCAGAACCGTGAAGAAGGTGACGGAAGATATAAATTCCTTTGCTTTCAATACGGGGGTGGCCGCGATGATGGAGTTCGTGAATTTCCTCTCGGCCAACAGGGAGAAGGCAGGCGCCGCAGGCAGGCTATGGAAGGATTCAATCCGGAAACTGCTTGTACTGCTGGCACCGATGACGCCGTTCATTTCCGATGAACTATGGGAGCGGATGAACTTCCCCGGAGATACGGTTACTTTGCAGGAATGGCCCTCCTGGAACGAAGAAGACCTTGTTCTGGATTCAGTTGAAATAGTCGTTCAGGTGAAGGGGAAAATACGTGCCCGGATGAGGGTTCCCTCAGAGATCGGTGCGGATGAGCTGGAGAAAAGAGCCCTGTCACTGGACAGGATTGAGGAATTGATGGGAGGCAGTGAACCCCGGAGGGTGATAGTCGTGCCCGGCAAACTGGTCAACATCATACCATGACCGCTCCTGTACCTAACCTTTTTCTAGATAGTTTTCCGATGATGTCTGCAATTCAGAAAGGTCCGGTTTATTTATGCTTCCTGCAAGAGCTGATATCAAAGCAGGTATGAAGGTTGCAATCGTAACCAAGGTTAACCAGCAATCTGGTGAGCTAACCGAGGGAATCGTAAAGGATATCCTGACAAAATCTCCCCGTCACCCTCACGGCATAAAGGTAAGACTGGAATGCGGCCTGGTGGGCAGAATTAAGGAGATCATATCATGAGGTTCAAGGAACAGAAAATAATGAGAACGAACAGGGAGCGCTGAATCAATGGATATGGAAATAGTATTTCCCGGCGGGAAAAGAGTAGATGCCAGTTACAACAATTTTACTATCAGAACGGATCAGTCTGTTCAGGGCGGGGGAGAGGGGGCCGCGCCGGAGCCCTTTGACCTGTATTTCGCGTCCCTTGGAACCTGCGCGGGTATTTACGTGCTTTCATTCTGCCAGCATCATGATCTTCCTTCCGAAGGCATCAGTCTGTATCAGACTGCCGAGCGAGATTCCGAAACGAATCTGTTCCAGAAATTGAGAATCGATATCAGGGTACCCGGATCTTTCCCGGAAAAGTATCATAAGGCGCTGGTGCGCTCAGCCGAGCAGTGTACCGTAAAGAAGCATATTGCAAAGGGGCTGCCGGTATTTGAAGTTACCGTATCTTCTCGAACAAAGCATGGGGTCAGGTCTTGCATTTGAGCATTTACTACTTTTTATCAATTCAAAATGCTTAAATGCAAGACCTGATGCCATTATCTCCTGAGCGTTTCCATCCATTTCTGAGCCTGAAGGAGTACAGGTCTGTTAACCATATGCACCCCTTCCCAGGAACTGAAAACCGTCTCAATTCCCAGATTTTCAAGAATCTCAACCGCAGCCAATCCTTCTTCGATACTAACGGAATGATCCATAGTGCCGTTGGCCACGAAGGCATTAAGTCCGGCTGCGTCACCCCAGCTGGAAGCGCCGACAAATGTAGTGTCCAGCCTTCCGCCAAACCCTATCAGTCCGGTGAACTTCTTAGGATACGTGAGACCTGTCATCCAGGTCAGAGAGCATCCCTGGGAAAAACCGAAGAGGAAAACATCTGATATCAGGTGCCTTTCCTTAAGGTCGTCAACAAGTGAGATCACGTACTCAGCGGAAAGCAGGTCAAGTTCCTGGATATCGTACCCCTCTTCGTACTGCTTGAACCAGGAGTAGGCGGTAACATTGTTGTCCGTGAAGGGGTAGGGTCCCCTGGGACAGGCATAAATGAAATCAGGTTCATCAAAGTACTCCCAGAGTCTTACGAAATTCTCCGGAGAATCACCGTAACCGTGCAGGCCCACAACAAGAGGGTATTCCAATTCCGGGTCGTATTCCTCAGGAAAACGCAGAAGGCAGCGGAAGGCTGCCTCGGCATAGAAGATATACCTGTTACCTGTATACTCAGGCGCTTCACCCAGTGCCGCCGAGATATGCTGCATAGTGCCGACAAAAACAGGATTGTCCCGGATGGTATCGAAGTCAGTATCCGCGTTTATAAAGCCGATGTCATGATACCCGGCGATCACCGCCCTCTGGAGGTAGAGGGAAGTAAGCTCCACATCACCCATCAGAGCGTAACAGCAGGCAACATTGTAAATCGCGATTTCGTTATCGATGTTTCTTGTCAGGGATGCAAGGTAGTACCTTATAGCAAGGCTGTAATTACCGTCTCGGTACGCTTCCCCCGCTATCCGGTAGTATTCCGAAAGATCGAGATCCAGAAAATCCCCCGCAGACGGATCCATAGGATCTACTTCACTAGGTGTAGCCAGCGGGGGTAAGGAGATCGATAATGCAAGCATCATCAGGACTGTCATTCTAGTTCTCCAGGAGTTGGAGGTTGTATATCTTTGGATAATCCATTGGGTCTCTGTTCCAGGCCAGTATTCCGCCTGCGTCTATACTGAACGAAGGCCGCGTGACAGGAGTGAAATCAACGTTCGTAACAGCCACGAATAGAAGATTGCCCGAATAATCGTACACTCTGAATACCGGCGTATCAGTGTATGCCATCTCAACCCATATCCTCTTCTCTGCGTCAACACCGATTGAGGCTATCACGTTCCTCCAAATGTCCGTGTTATCGACTCTGTCCATATCGGCCGAAGCCTCTCCATCAGATATCATGATGGACATGGCTAGCGATCCTGCATCTATCTCCTCCTGGGTAAGTGGGGTTCTCTCCTTCTCTTCCCGCAGCGTGAGGAATTCCTCCCCATCCGGTGAGTAGCCGCTTACTGCAAGAAGTGTATCGGATAACTCGGCCACGAAGACGCTTCCGTCGGGGCCCACCGCGAAATCGAACTCCGGTCCCCTTTGAAGGCTGGCCTGGCCTCCGCCGGAGAAATCCATTTCCATTGGTATAGTTAAATATGTAACATCGGCTTCGGTGCTGTCGGTGTACTTGCACAGCTGCAGCGAAGCATCCATAGTCTCTCCGGTCATAACCATTGACATGCTCTGCCCGACATAACCTCTATCGGGGCAGCCCTCTATGGATATAGGGGGTGTGGGGAAGAAACCGTCAATTATTTCTTGGAAAATACCCTCCGAATCGAAGAACGAAATGTTCCTGGCTACTGCATCGCTAACCGCGATTCCTCCATCAGCCATAATCGCGAAATCAATGGGTATCAGGAACTCCCCTGGACCTGGTCCCGGAGACCCGATCGAACCGATGAACTCTCCATCGGGAGAGTAGACCGAAAGACACGACCTGTTCATGTCCAGTGCGATTATGTTTCCATCTGCTCCGTGTGCTACTTCCATCAGCATACCGAAAACGTACGAGCTGTCACCAGTTTCAACCCCTATAGTATCTGTGATCGTTATAATGAGAGTATCCACACTTTCTGAACTTGAAATGTCAGCAGGGGTTTCCGATTCAGCATCTTCACCGCATCCTGAAAAAACCATTGTTATTGAAACCAGAATGGTAAACACTGCGATCAACTTATAGGTGTTCTTCATGACAGCCTCTCTGTTCTCCAAAGTCTACAGTTTCAGGGCTCTGAACACTAGTATTATACAAATTGAGGTAAATCTCCAAATCAGGATGTTCCTGTTCAGGGATTTAGAAGATTTTTAATATCTTCACGACCGGTGTGAATTAGAAGGTTTCCTTCGGAGGAACACCTTTGCAATAAAGAAAAAGGCGGGGAAATCCCCGCCCTTTCCTGTTCGCCTTTTTGCGCGAATTCTATCTGGCTACCACCAGGCTCGTCGTACCGGACCAGTCAGTACTGGAAATTCTTACGTGGTATACTCCCGACGGGACAGCTTCTCCACTGGAGTCTTTCAGTTCCCATACAAGGCTGTGCCGGCCCGCTGCCATCTCCTCGGCTGCCAGGGTCGCGACAATTCTGCCTGTTACATCGTAGACGTCAACCCTCGCTGCGCCTGCGGAGGCCAGGTTGAAGGGTATTGTAGCGCTGCTCATTGCAGGGCTTGGGAATATGGCATTTATACCGTTGACGTAGTTCTGAATGCCTTCCCCCTCAATTCCCGTACCGGTAACATTGATGGTTCCCCTATAGGAAATATGATCCCTTGCCCAGGCGACAACGGACATGGTTCCGGTTGATGATGGATTGACGTAAAAAGCAGCTATCCCACTGCTGTTCGTTGTATTAACCATGTAAATGTCACCGGTCTGCCAGTTACCCTTCTGAAGGCATACCCTGGCGCCGCTTACGGGTGAGCCGCCGGATGTTACTGTTACAGTAAAAGTTATTGCTTCGGAGATACTGCTGATATGTGAAGCATCAAGATTCGGAGCCTCAACGAACCACATGGGCAGCTCAGGATCGCCGAAGAGGTTGTATTCCTTAACGCACCAGTCGTAAGTATTATCCGATGGGGGGCATAGCTTATCGCTGGCCATGAGATGAGCCGCACCGAGGTTGTAAAGGTCATCGTTCCACATTACATCGTAGAAGTACCTGCAGAGAACCTCACTCCAGCCGTTACCGGGGTTGTTTGGGTCTCCCCATCCGTACCTGGCATTGAAGGCCCCGAATCCTCCGCCGTTGGGGGAGTTGTTCCACGCGTCGCCCATACAGTCACTGCCATAATCAAGATACCCGATGTGGCATGAGATGGAGTTCCAGATAGCAGGAAGACCGCCACCGGAGATATTGGTCTGGCTCATGAAATCAGATGTTGTGTAACTTCCACCTGGAAGAGAGAAGGAGGCCTCGGAACCGTGGCTCGCGTGGTACACGTGGTGCGGCCCTGCATTTATCATGTTCCTTGTGATTGTTACGCTGTTGCTGCTGGCGGAGTCGTAACACTTTTCCTCTTCCCAGGCTGTGGAGGGGAGCATGTCAGAGATGAGTTCAGCTCCCGCGGAGCCGTAGCACCCGGGCCAGAGAAGTTCGGTTGTGTACCCGATTCTCATTTCGATTGGAGCTGTAAAACCTTTGGCTGATATCTGTTCGTAGCTGAGTACCTTATTATTAAAGATCGTGCATTCACCTGTTGTGTTAACACTTGCCCTTCCCACCCAGAGGTCGGGATGGTAGTCGACATTGTCGATGTTGTATTCACCCCAGATATGGTTGCCGTTGCTGTCCCAGAGGTCTGCACCGGGAGCGGTGTCGTTGTTATCCGCCCAGTAAAGGTCAACGGGAGGGTACTCTGTATAACCACCAGTAGTGATTTCAACGTCTCTTCCGGCTATCTTGTTGTCATCTCCGTAGATCAGAACGTACTCCACTCCATCGTTTCGGCAGTCCGTGAGAAAGGCGCGGATTTCCTGTTGAAGGTCGTAGCAGGTGTACTGGCTCTGAATCCAGGTAGTAGTGTATACGTTCGTTGGAATACCCTTTGAGGTTTTCCAGTCAGCCAGGATCTGGGCGTAACTTGCGTAATCCGGGACGGTGATGATCACGTATTCACCGTAGGTGAGGGCCTTCGAATCAACCATAACGGCACCCGAAGCTGAGACGGCTTCCGGGTTCACCACGGAGTTTCTGACTATCTCCTGTGAGCGCATCTCGCTCTGTATGCTTCTTCTGGATACTGTGGATGCTTCAGGGCTGCTTTCGTAGGTTACGTTCAATGTAAGGTTAGAGAGGACTTCAACTGTCCTGCTGGAGGGATTCCACCTTACCGGGAATACTCTGACGTAAGCAACCGGAATTCCCATAATAACACTGGAGCCTTCGAAACTGGCCGACCTTCGAGGATAAGGAGTGGTTAAACCGTAGATTTCCGGATTCGGTTCAACAGGATAGACTTCCTGTTCAACAGAAAGCGGAACTGGTGCTGAGGCCGGCATTACGGTGAAGCGGCCGCGAACAGGTGTATACACAGCATCCAGCACTTCGATTCCAGTTGCGGCGCATCCGGTGGGAAGGGCTATACTGGCGGTGAACTCGGGGAGGCTGGGTTCACCTTCTGCTCCCCAAAGCGCCATTCCGGTACCCGTTATTCTTGTGTAGATTCCGGCTTCCTCTAAATTGATCGCTGAAGCATCAAGGGGTATCGGTACGGTCATTTCACCTGCGGAAACAGAAAATGTCGCTGCAAGCAGGATAACGATTATATGATATTTCATCTGCTCATCCTTTCAATGAAGTATAGCTAATAAATATATGAATGACTGATCAACTATTCAATTGATGTGTGAGTATGTCAAGAGAGAATAACACATCGGGCTCCAGAAGGTTCCTGGACAGGCTCCTAGAAAACACCTGACTGCAGTAATTCTTCTGCTACCAACAAAATACTATTATCAGACTGATTCGTTGATGTCCAGAGAATTGAATCCGGGGACGCTATACCGTACTGCAGGGTCTCAGAATCCTCCACCTGGAAAACAAGATAATCCACATCGAAAAATTCATGAGCCATTATCGCGCGGTTCACAGCGGAATCCGTTCCAAGGTCCAGCGGATCATCGTATACAGAAATATTATCGCCGGCCAGGTCATCAAGTACGTTTATGAAGTGCATCGCGGTTTCGGATCCGTTCTCGCGAGGGAAAACTGACACGGCAATGGTGATCAGCTTACTGTCGGGGAAGACCTCATTCCAGTTAACACCCGTTTCGATGATCTGGTTTGATACGGTATCAGCGATAACTGCTTCTTCATCTGAACTTGCCAGAACATCAAGTAAGAAGAGACAGCCCAGTACGACAATAAGACCTACGGTGATATATGTCATTGCATTGGAATCGCCATCTTCAGCGCTTCCTCCGCCTCCGCCTTCTCCGCCCATAACGGGGCATGAAAAAAGAAACACAAATGCGAGAACAACTGCCGCGGTAGTCCTCCATTTAGATGTCATGCTTTATTCTTCCTCTTCAGTGACGCTGGCCATGATCTTTTCCTTTATATCCCTGGGAACCGGCTGGTAGCCTTCAAAGCTCTGAACGAAACTTCCCCTTGCCTGCGTCAGTGATTTAAGAGTACTTGTGTACTGGAAAAGCTCTGCTTCGGGAACACTGGCTTTTATGACCTGGAAGGCGCCCTCTGCTTCAATTCCCTGTATACGCCCGCGCCTGGAAGTCAGATCGCTCATTACATCCCCCATGAATTCTTCCGGGACTGTGACTTCCATGTTTACTACAGGTTCAAGAAGGCTGGGGCCGGCATTCATCATGACATCCTTGAAGCATTTTCTGGATGCCAGTTTGAAAGCCATATCCGAGGAATCAACAGGATGGTAGGAGCCGTCGTACACAACTGCCCTTACATCGACGACCTGGCATTTCGATATGGGGCCGTTCTTCATGGCCTCGATTATTCCCTTTTCCACTGCTGGAATGAAATTGGTGGGAACGTTTCCTCCGACTACTTTGCTTTTGAATTCAAATCCTGCTCCCCTTGGCAGGGGTTCAAGCCTTATGAATACATGGCCGTACTGGCCGCGTCCGCCGGTCTGCTTTTTATGCTTGTAAGAACCTTCAGCTTTTTTGGTAATCGTTTCGTGGTAGGCAATCTTAGGTTTGAAGGTTTCCGTTTCCACTCCTGTTGAGTCCTTCAATCTGCTGAGCATAACCTTGAGGTGAAGCTCGCCCATTCCCGAGAGGGTCGTCTGTCCGATCTCGGATTCGTTCCTGAGGATAAGTGTGGGATCCTGGGCTGCAAGAACTGACAGGCCTGAACCCATCTTGTCCTCGTGACCTCTTTCCTTGGGTGCGATTGCGACCCTGTAAACGGGCTCGGGGAAGACAATTGGTTTGAGGATGATTTTACTTCCCTTCTGCCCGAGAGTGTCGTTTGTGGATGTACTCTTCAGTTTTGCGATTGCGGCAATGTCTCCCGTAACCAGTCTGTCTGCATCGGTTCTGCTGGAGCCGCTTATGAAATAATAGTTGCCGAGACGTTCGGAAGCGTTTTTTGAAGTGTTGGATATATCTGTGGTTCCTTCGATTCCTCCGCTCTGTACCCGCACGAAGACTATTTCGCCCATATGTGTGTCTACTTTGCAGTTGAACACCCTGGCCACGAAGGTAGCCGAGGGGTCGGGAGCGATCGTTACTTCTTTGTCTCCGTCAGTTGCGGCTGCTGGATGTCCTTCTAGTGGAGAGGGCACAAATGCGAGGATCGAATCAAGGAGATATTTCTGACCGACTGGAGGAAAGGCCATTCCGCTGAATACGGGGAAGAAGCTTCTTGCGGCAAATGCCTTTTTCAAACCGGTATTCATCTCTTCTTCGGAAAGTGTTTCATTCTCGAAGAATGATTCCATCAGTTTCTCGTCGGATTCCGCAGCCGTTTCAATCAGCTGCATCCTGTACATTTCAATGTCGTCCTTTGCTGAATCGGGAACAGGTATTTCCTTACCTTCAGCATTAACAGCCTTACCTGTAAGTACATTGACTATCGCGGTGAAGACGCCATTATCCTTAACTGGAAAAGTTACCGGAATAGCGCTTTTCCTGAGGTTATTTTTGATATCTTCCAGTGTTCTTGTGAAAACAGCATTATCGCGATCAACCCGGTTTACCCAGATCATCAGAGGTGTATCGTTTTTGGCGGCGAAGTCCCATGTCTTAAGGGTTCCGACCTCAACACCGTCTGATCCGTCAACAACAAGAACAACTCCGTCGGACACAATGACACTGCCAATGGTTGCTCCATGGAAATCTGCCAGCCCGGGTGTGTCGATTATGTTGATCTTGTAGCCGTTGTATTCAACTATGCCCATCGAAGATGAAAGACTGTGTTTCCGTTCGCGGCTTTCATCAGTGTAATCGAATTGGCTTGTGCCGCTATCGACGCTTCCCAGGCGTTCTACCGAACCGCCTGCAAAAAGGAGCGAATCGCAGAGACTGGTTTTTCCAACCGTACCGTGACCGATAACTGCTATTGTTCTAAGCTTGTCTGAATTGTAGTTCATCAAATCAATACTCCTTGTTCCCGAACTTGTTCGCATCGACAAAGCGTTACTAATACACATGCTGTTTAATAGAGCATATTACTTACGCATGAAAAGAGCTTCTGTCAACCGGTAACCGTCAATACAGGCAACTGCTTTTTACACGGAGGAAAAATGAATTCAGTCCGGCTGTTACTTCTATTTGTGGCTATCGCGTTCCTGTGGTTTATCATCAGACAGGTGATACGTCAATGGCTTGCCGGCCCCGACAGGAAGAAAGAATACATGAAGATAGACGCCGAGGAAAGAGCGATAAAGAGGGAAGCGGGGGATAATATTCCCGTATGCCCATTATGCGGAACTCTGACAAGGCTGCACCGGTATCCGCATATTACCGTATGGAGATGCATCAACTATCCAGGGTGCAGGGGATTTGTCAAGGCCATGAAACCCAGAAGAATGAAATTCGCAGCCGACTGGAGCAGGAAAACAGGAAAAAAATAGGAATTGAAACCGTTGCGTCATTTCCACTGCAGTGATAGATTGGCCTTTCCTTTGATTGACTTATTAAATTCAGGGCGCTGCAAGGAGGAGAAGTGTCTTCCCAGGAAAAGAGAATTACCAGACACCCGGTTCTCGAAGAACCCCGGATCAGGAAAATCGAATTCACATTTAACGGAAAACCCGCCGTGGGTGTTGATGGAGAAGCTGTATCATCTTCCCTGTTTGCCATGGGGATTCACGTATTCGGACATCACCACGCTGACGAAAGCGCGCAGGGAATGTTCTGTGCCAATGGACAGTGTTCACAGTGTACTCTTCTCATAGATGGCGTCCCGCGTAAGAGCTGCATTGTTCCGCTTGAGGCGGGAATGCAGATAGAAAGCCTTGAAGGCCTCCCGGAACTGAGAGATGTTCCCGGTCCCGATGTCCGGCAGCCCCTGATGATTGATACAGTTGTCCTGATTCTCGGCGGAGGACCATCAGGTATGGCCGCCGCGATAGAACTCGGGAAAAAGGGTATAGATGCTATCATCGTTGACGATAAGGACCGTCTTGGTGGAAAGCTCGTTTTGCAGACTCATAAGTTCTTCGGCTCCGTGGTCGACTGCCATGCGGGAACCAGGGGCATCCACATAGCTTCCCTGCTTGCGGGAGAGATTCTGGAACTTGAATCGGTGGATGTATGGCTGGACAGTATAGTACTCGGAGTATTCAGTGACGGTACGGTAGGTATAAGGTGCTCAGGCGGTTACAGGATAGTGAAGCCGGAATACCTGCTTATCGCGACCGGAGCAAGAGAAAAATCACTTCCATTCCCTGGATGCACATTACCCGGAGCATACGGCGCCGGAGCGTTTCAGACCCTTGTTAACAGGGATCTGGTAAGGTGTTCGGAGAGAATTTTCGTTGTAGGCGGCGGCAATGTCGGTCTGATAGCCGCGTACCATGCACTGCAGGCCGGGATGACTGTTGTGGGGCTGGCGGAGGCTCTGCCTCTATGCGGCGGTTATAAGGTTCACGCGGATAAGATAAAAAGGCTCGGTGTTCCTGTCTTCACCAGACATACCGTGCTTGCCGCACATGGTCATGAAAAGGTGGAAGCGGTTACAATCGCGGAGGTAGATGATTCATTTAAACCATTGTCCGGTACTGAGAAAAGCTGGGAAGTGGACACCGTTCTGGTAGCGGTCGGGCTCAACCCTGTTGATGAGTTTTACAGGAAGGCATTGAAGTTCGGAATGAAGACAATGATGGCGGGTGATGCGGAGGAGATCGCCGAAGCAAGCGCTGCAATGTTTTCCGGGAAGATAAGGGGACTTCAGATCGCCTCGGAGCTGGGAGCGGAGGACATCTCAATCCCCTCAGATCTTCATGAGAAAGCCGAAGTGCTGAAAAGCCCCGGCGGTAAATTGTTTCCTTACCATCCGCCTGAGGTAAGGGAGGGTGTGTTCCCCGTTCTTCACTGCATGCAGGAAATTCCGTGCAATCCATGCATGACATGCTGCCCGAAGGATCTGATAGGCACATCGGGACATCCGATAATGGGTCTGCCTGAATTCCATGGCGAATGCGTTGGATGCGAAAAGTGCGTAGCCGTGTGTCCGGGGCTGGCCGTTACACTGGTGGATTTTAGAGAATCCTCGGAGAAACCCATGGTAACCGTACCATTCGAGCTGGGTGAGTGGCTGCTTGAGCCGGGCAGTGAGATAACCGTTACCGGATGGGAGGGCTCCGTACTCGGAAGAGCTGTAATCGCGGGCTGGAAAAAGGCTGCAGGATTTCCACATACGACTCTGCTGAAACTTGAAACTCCGGCCGATATCGCCTGCAGGACAGCCGGAGTAGTGATTCAGGAACCTGAAGACATTGCCCCTCTGCAAAAACCCCTCGAAGTACCTCTCCCTGATGATGCCATTGTCTGCAGGTGCGAAAGGATAAGTGCGGGTGATATCCGCAGGCATATCAGATCGGGAATAAGGGATATGAATCATCTGAAGGCTATAACAAGAGCCGGGTTCGGAGCATGCGGAGGCAAGACCTGTGCAGCCCTGATCGAGAGGATATACCGGGAGGAGGGGATACCCGGGGAGGAAATGACAGCCTTTACGGACAGACCCCTTTTCGCCGAAACGGAGCTGGGATGGTTCAAGGGGGTGAATGATGAATAGGAAAAACTACGACTCGGTCATTATCGGAGCCGGAAGTGTAGGAACACCGCTGGCGATGAGCCTGGCAGAGAAGGGTGTATCCGTTCTCTGTATCGATAGCGCTCCATCAGCAGGTCAGGGTAACAACAAGTGCGCTATAGGGGGAGCCAGGGCTACTCACAGTGAACCCGCGAAGGTCGCCCTTGGGCTCCGTTCCCTGGAGGTCTTCAGAACCTGGCAGGAGAGGTTCGGCGATGATATAAGCTGGTACCAGGGCGGTTACACCTACGTAGCATACGACGAGGATACAATGAACCTCTTCCGGGGTAATGTCCCGCTTCAGCAGAAGGCAGGCCTGAATATCAGGCTGATAGACGCCGGTGAGATGGAAAACCTTGTTCCCGGCATAAATCCGGAAGGCCTTCTTGGAGGAACGTGGTCCCCTTTCGACGGAAGTGCAAGCCCCATGCAGAGCTGTTACGCGTTCCAGAGAAGAGCGGAAAAACTTGGAGCCTTGTTCGTTTTCAACGAAACCGTCACAGGCCTGGGCATTGATGGAAACAGGGTGGTTTCGGTTACGACTGACAGGGATACATACGCGTGCGGCGCGGTTGTGAATTGCGCGGGATCCTTTGCGGTGGAAGCCGGAAGAATGATCGGGATTGAACTTCCTGTGTTCCCGGAGAGCCATGAAGCAGGTGTCACAGAACCGGTTGAAAGGCTCTTCGATCCTATGGTGGTGGACATCCGAAAAGCGCCGGGTTCAGCCAATTACTACTTTTATCAGCACGATACAGGTCAGGTCGTTTTCTGCATCACGCCGGATCCGCCGATCCCCGGTACCGATACCGATGAAAGATCTGAATTCCTTCCCCTGGTGGCAACCAGAATGATAGATCTCTATCCCAGGCTTGCCAATCTTAAAGTACGGAGAACATGGAGAGGCATATACCCCATGACACCGGACGGAGCGCCGATAATGGACAGGTGTGGTCCCGATAATCATTATGTCGCGGTCGGAATGTGCGGTCAGGGGTTCATGCTGGGTCCCGGTATCGGAGAGGTCATGGCCAGGTTTTTGATCGATGAAGTGAATGAAACGGACAGACTGGTCCTACGCGAACTCCGCCTGAACCGCCGGTTCACATCCGTTGAAGCCCTCAAATAACGGGGACGTAACACATTTCCTCAACTTGCCTGACGTAATATTCCTATTGTACTACTTATAAAGAATTAATTAGTTGTATTATCTAACTATTTTTCAATAATATCTATTGACCTATTAATGTTTACTATTTATAACTAAAACTTACACGCATAGAAGCACACCTGCAACTATCGCCAGCCCCATTCCTGTTCCTCTGGCAATCGTTATCTCCTCTCCCAGAAGAAGTACACCGTACAGTGCAGGGATCAACGGGTAGAGGGCTGTGATTGATATGGAGGAACTGAGAGGTCCGCATGAAAGGGCTTTCTGGAATGATGTAACCGCAAGACCTCCCGACAGGCCGGCCGTAACAGCCAGAAGGATCCCCGATGTTGAAACATGCTTCAAAGTGGAACCTGCAAGGCTGAAGCCAAGAAGGATCAGCAGAAAGGATACTGAAGAATAGATGAAGAGTGACGGCCAGTGTCCCATTCTGTCAGCCGCAAGTTTAGCGCATATTCCCCAGATACCCCATAACCCCGACGCGATAAGGCTATACATTATAGATTTGGACATTGATACTTCCTCTTTCCGAAACTGTTTTGTATAATTATTGTTATACCATTGTCATTTACACTATTCGATTTGAATGAATTCCTGGAGGAAACCAATGAAGTATGCACCAGTAATGCTGATATTCGCAATGGCAGCCTGCGCTGAAATATCTGTATGCGGAACGGAGGAACTGCTTCCCATCGGTTTCACGGATGAGGAGCTGCTGCGCCTGGACGAGATTGGCCTCAATACCGTTCCCACCGCGCCGCCTCCGAATGGTACAGTTAACCCGGGTGAATACGACCCCGCGACCGGAGTTTTCGTAGTGTGGCCCATGGGGCTTCCCTATAGCCTGATCAAAGCTCTTTCTGAAGAAACCAAAGTATGGGTTATCTGCGAGTCGAACCAGCAGAGTGCGGTTCAGACTGCCTTTATGGCTGCCGGAGTGACTATGGGCAATGTCGATTACATGTTCGCGCCCACGGGTTCAATCTGGGTACGTGATTACGGCCCCTGGTTCGTTCTTCTTGAGAATGGACGGCAGGGTATTTTCAATTACACGTACAACAGGCCCAGACCTGATGATAATAATTTCCCTGTGGTTGTGGGCTCAACATGGGGAATATCTGTTTACACCTCGACCATCGAACATACCGGTGGTAATTACATGTCAAGCGGGTTCGACCAGGCGATGTCCACTAATCTTGTTTACAGCGAGAATGGCGGGAATGAAGACTGGGTCGACTCACAGATGGAACTCTATCTGGGAATTGAGAACTACGTTACAATGGCCGATCCCCAGGGAAGCTACATCGATCATATCGACTGCTGGGCCAAGATGCTCAGCCCCGACAGGATGCTTGTTCTGAGGGTTCCGCCCTCCCATTCTGATTACACCGCGCTGGAAACCGCTGCGAGCCTGCTGGCATCAACCAAAAGCCCCTACGGAACCGACTGGGAAGTCTACAGGGTTGAGAGCAGCGGAGACGAAGGATACACCAACAGCCTGATAAGCAACGATCATGTTTACGTTCCCCTTTTCGGCACAAGCAACGACGCCGCGGCAATCGCTTCGTATCAGGCAGCATTGCCGGGTTACACCATAGAAGGGTTTGAGCATTCCGGCTGGCTATCCACCGACGCGCTTCACTGCAGAACCAGGAATGTCATGGACAGCAAAATGCTGTTCATCCGGCATATTCCGGTGGATTCGCTGCAGGCATCCGGCAGCCCGGTTACGATTGATGCGCTTGTCAGAAGCCATCCTGACAATGCACTGACCGGTCATAACGTGTATTACAGAATCGGTACCTCCGGATCCTTTACATCCCTTCCCATGACATCTTCCGGTTCCGATTCATTCACAGTAAATATTCCCGGAGTCCCGGGAATTGAAACGGTACAGTACTACATAGCTGCTTCGGATAATTCGGGAAGAAACGAATCCCAGCCGAGATTTGCCCCGGACACCTGGCTCTTCGAATATGAAACTAATTCAACAGGGCTGGCCCATGGCGATTATTCAATTGCGGGTATTACCATTGAGAAAGCCGAGCCCAATCCGTTCCGGAGCGTGATCTCAATTCAGTACTCAACGGTTTCTTTAATCTCCGTGGCAATGACCGTATTCGATATTTACGGAAGAGTAGTAGCTGTTGCTGATAATTCACTTGAAGCCAGTTTTGATTCCTTCACCTGGACACCCGATGATACGGTTCCTGCAGGTGTTTACATCATCAGGCTGCAGAGTCCAGGATGGCAGACAGCACAAAAAGTCACACTTATCAGATAGTTGCCTGACAGTATTGTCCATGCCGTCACATCAGCTTCGTGAGTTCCTGGATAAGGTTTACCTGAAATACAACCGGCGGGAATTCATTCATCCGGATCCACTGGAATTTCTCTGGAGGTACAGTTGTACCGAAGAAAGGGAAATAGTCGGGCTGATCGCGTCCGGGCTTGCCTATGGAAGAGTTGCGCAGATACTGAAAAGTACTGAAAGAGTACTTGACGTACTTGGACCTGCTCCATCCGGTTTTCTACGGGATGTATCCCTCAAAGAACTCTCCGGGGCGCTTGCCGGATTCAAACACAGGTTCACAACCACTTCTGAGATGGCTGCCATTCTTAAATCCGCGTCAATACTTCAGGATGAATGGGGGCTCATTGGAAACATGCTGGGAGCTTTTCTTTCGGAAGATACTTATCACAATGCTCTTGATAGGTTCGTCGTCTGTATTCTGGAAGGGGCCGGAATGGAGAAGTGCAGTATGCTGCCCAGACCATCCCTTGGAAGCGCCTGCAAAAGACTTCACCTTTTCATGAGATGGATGGTCAGAAAGGATGAGGTTGATCCCGGAGGATGGGAATGGATTTCACCGTCAGTTCTGATCATTCCCCTCGATGTTCATATGTTCAGAGCTGCCGGGGCGCTGGGGTTCACCGGGAGAAAGACCGCAAGCTGCGCGGCGGCATCTGAGATAACAGAGAGTTTCAGCGCAATCAATCCCGACGATCCGGTGAAGTACGATTTCGCGCTTACTCGAATGGGAATACAGGGATTGCATGAGGATGACGTATTCAGAGAACTCTTCGCATAGAGAAACATGACATTGAATGAAAAGAAACCTGAAAAAGAGAGATTTCTCCCGGGATCAGGTCACTGTTCTGTTTCATCCTTTTCAAGTAGCTTTCCAATATCCTCAACAGTGGTATCTGTGAAATAGCCCCTTATCAGTTGCGAGGCGTCCTTCCCGATTGTGCTGAAAAGGCATATCGGAATGGTGCATCCATTCCCCTTGTAGGGGCATATGCTGGTTTCAAAAGTTCCTTCAAGAGCAATCCAGATATCCATCAGCCTGATATCGGAGGCATTGACTCCCAGGGAAAACCCTCCGCCGCGGCCTCTTCTGGATTTAACCATACCTGCCTTTGTGAGTTTCTGCATTACTTTCGAGAGATGGGCTGCAGAACCCGGTTTGATGAGGAGATCATTAAGTTTTACTGCTTCTGTTCCAGCGACTGCAAGCCTTGCCATGGCGTGAACCGCAAGAGAAACCGATTCGGGGATGGACACTGGTAATGACATAGTATTCCTTTCATTCTCCATAAAATAGTAATAGAATACCATATCGTCAATATTACCGGTCACGAACATTCGCGCAAACATATACCCATTGACGGTTAAAGTGAGATCAATATATTTGGTATGAAAGTACTAATTTATGATTTCATGAATATGAGATAATCTTACAGGAAGGAGAAGGAATGTTCTGTTATCAGTGTGAGCAGACAGCAAAAGGAACCGGCTGCGACAGGTTCGGAGTTTGTGGTAAGGACCCCAAAACAGCAGTAATGCAGGATCTTCTAGTATATGTTGCAAAAGGTGTTTCCAATTGGGCGGCAAGAGCCGGGAAACTCGGAGTTGTGAACCGTGAAGCAGATATTTTTGTGATTGAAGCGCTTTTCACAACAGTTACAAATGTGAATTTCGATTCTGACACACTGATAAGTTTGATACGTACAGGTGTTGAGGTTCGGGATAACATTCGTGATCAGTATATCAAAGCCTGCGAAGAGAAGGGACTGGATCCTGAGAAGCCGGGCGGACCTGCCGTATGGGAAATGCCGGAAAATGATGGAGAGATCGAGAACGAAGCCGCGAAGCTCTCCATAGCTGACAGGCTTGAAGATCCCGGCAAAGATATCACAGGCCTTGAGGAATTGATAACATACGGGCTGAAGGGCTCTGCATCCTACGCAGATCATGCTCAGATCCTCGGCTATGAAGATGATGAAGTATACGCATTCTTCCATGAAAGCCTTGATTTCCTTACAAGGAAGAACACGGTTGCTGATCTTTTCGCCATGGTTCTGAAGGTTGGAGAGAAGAACCTCCGTGTCATGGAACTCCTTGATTCTGCAAATACAGGGATCTACGGTCATCCGGAACCTACCGAAGTAAGGGTTACCCCCATCAAGGGCAAGGCTATAGTTGTATCAGGCCACGATCTGAAGGATCTTGAGGAACTGCTGAAGCAGACCGAGGGCAAGGGAATAAACGTGTACACACATGGTGAAATGCTTCCCACGCTTGCATATCCCGGCCTGAAGAAATATCCGCACCTTGTTGGAAACTACGGTGGCGCCTGGCAGGATCAGCAGAGGGAGTTCGACGAATTCCCGGGAGCCATTTTAATGACTACGAACTGTATCCAGAAACCGAAGGATTCTTACAAAGAGAGAATCTTCACAACCGGATTGGTTCAATGGCCCGGAGTAGCGCATATAGACAACCATGACTATTCTGCTGTAATCGAAACCGCCCTTGCGGCCGATGGTTTCAGCGAGGATGCTCCCGAGAAGAAGATAATAGTAGGATTCGGGCATAATGCAGTCCTCTCCGTTGCGGATAAAGTAATCCAGGCAGTTAAGGATGGAGACATCCGGCATTTCTTCCTGGTCGGCGGATGCGACGGAGCGAAATCCGGTAGAAATTACTATACTGATCTTGCTCAGCAGATACCGGATGACTGTATCATTCTTACACTGGCTTGCGGCAAATATCGTTTCAACAAGCTTCCGTTCGGCGATATAGGCGGTATTCCAAGACTCCTCGATATAGGTCAGTGCAACGATGCTCACTCCGCTATTCAGATAGCAGTAGCACTTGCTGGTGCCTTTGAATGCGGAGTCAACGACCTGCCTCTTTCAATGATACTGAGCTGGTACGAGCAGAAGGCTGTTACAATACTGCTGTCTCTGCTTTATCTTGGTATTAAAGATATAAGGCTTGGACCAACGCTTCCAGCATTCCTTACTCCCGCTGCACTGGAAATACTTGTGGACAAATTCAATATCATGCCAACAACAACTCCCGAGGATGATCTCAAGGCTATCCTGGGCTAAATCGAAATAGAAGAGGAGGTGGGCAGCCACCCCCTTCTTACGGAGTGGAGATAAAATGAAAATAATCAGAGTATCGGAACAGCCTGTTTCAGGGAATCCTCACGGTATTGACGTTAGGCGCGTTTACGACAGTGAACATGCCCTTTCAAGCCACCTTACCCTCAAACCCGGTGAGAAACTCATCCGCCATATAACTCCGGTTGATGTGTTTTTCTATGTGCTTGAAGGGACGGGGATTGTTGAAGTAGGAGATGAAGAGCTTGAAGTTTCCAGGGACATGGTGATAGACAGTCCTAAAGATATTCCGCACTGCTGGTATAACAGGAGTGACGCGAATCTCAGAATCCTGGTTGTGAAAGTACCTCGTCCTACTGCAGGAACAAAGCTGCTGTAGAATCCCCCGGTTATATAGTATCCGGGATTTCAAGCACCAGAACTCTTGGCCATGTGCTGGGATCCGGTATCCACGCCACTGCTCCGTTCTCAGTGATTCTTACAGTCATATAATCGATATCCGGGTCATCTATCTCCAGGGATGCGGTAAAGAGGAGTTCACCTTCAAGATCGTAGATATTCCAGAAGGGGTAGCGGTAAGTGCCTAATCGAACCCACAGCCTGTTTTCGCTGTCTACACCCAGCTCAGTAACCGCTCTGCGGTAAAGGACTGGATCGAAGGTTAATTCCATACCTGACATTCTTCCTCCACGGCTTCCCATCCGAGTCGAGAACTCCTCAAATTCCGCTTCCTCGCATGCAAGTTCTTCCGGGGTTTTTCCCATCCTGTCGACGTTCTCGTCAATCGCAATGAACGCCTCTCCATCCCGATTGTATCCCGTGATCTTTATTGCGTCTGTTCCCGGTTCCGCGACGAATACATGCCCTTCGTTATCCGAAGTGAAAATCGGGTCTTTGTCAGCACCCAATGGGCCGATACGTGAAGAATCGAAAACACGCATTTCTTCAACGTATACAGTGACCGGTTCAGAAGAATTCTCCATTCGTGCTATTGCATAACCCGTTAGACCATCCTCACGATCAAAAGCAGGCAGCATACCTACGAAGGCTGAATCTCCCGCAGTTCTTACGCTAAAAGGCGGCCTTGGAAAAAACCCGATTATGTTTTCTTTCCAGTTCAGGGAATCGTCGAAAACACAAATAGCACCGCCAGCTATGTCGGAAACTATGAAATCGTTGTTTCCAAGCACAGCCATGCCCATCGGTCTCTGAAATTCTCCCGGACCTGTACCCTGCCTGCCGGCGGATCCGATAAATACACCGGCTGATGAAAATTTCCTTACGTTCATGGTTGTCATATCAAGGACCAGAACATCTTTGTTTACATCTAGAAACGCATCAACGATCTGGCCGAATACGTAATTGGTGTCACCCAGTTCAACACCTATCGTATTTTCCGTAGTAAGCTCCATATGTGCAGTGCCTGTGGGATTACTTTCCTCGATTACGCTTGCATCCTCGCCTTCGCCGCAACCGAGAATAGCCATACCAATAATCAGAAGCGCTGCCGATGCTATTTGAACCTTGCTTCTCATACAAAACCTTTCTGATGAGTAGATATGTTATTATTCAGACGATATTACATATTCTATTAATAATTTTTCAGGATTGCGATAGTGTTGACAGATTCTAACAGTCTCTAAAGTTCTGACTTTTTAGATTATAAACAATTTGTATATTAGGAAATATTTATACAATTCTCTCCAATCTTAAGGCAGGTTTTCAATGACAGAAGCGAATGTTAAGAAGGAGATATCGGCCAACATATCGAGAATATCTTCTGAAGGTGCCGATTACGTTGACGTAAGGTATTACCTTGATGACAGTTCTGAAACGCTCTTACTCTACGATGGTGATCTTGAGGCCAACGATACGACAGTACAGAGCGGTATCGGAGTAAGGGTTCTATGGGAAGGCGCGTGGGGCTTTGCCGCCACCAGTGACCTGTCCGGTATTGAGGCATGTTTCCGGAAGGCGACTACCAACGCCAGAACGGCATCCAGACTTGTCAAAGTTCCCCTTTCAATGGGTGTAGGGGAAGCTGTAAAGGGCAGTTATGCCTCCCCTGTCGAGGTCGATCCTTTTTCCGTAAACCTTCAGGATAAACTGGCATTTCTTACAGGGCTTGATAATGACCTGCGGGAGGATTTTATCTTCAAGAGAATGGTCTACGTCAATTTACAGCGGAAGAAGATTCACTTTCAGAACAGTGAAGGCTCCGAGATAAGCAAGGACCTTGTCAATGTTTTCGGCATGATCATGGCCATGGCACTGGACACTGATGGTGAGATGCAGAGGCGCAGCATGAGCCTGTATTCAACGGGAGACGGTACTACCGGCTGGGAGATGGTGACTGATCCGGAACTCTTCTCCGGGCACGCAGCCAGAGTCAGGTCGGAACTGGCGGAGCTTATCAAGGCTGAACCACTTGAATATGGAAGAAGATCCGTGATACTGCTTCCCGGTCAGGGTCATCTGCAGGTTCATGAAACAATCGGACATCCGCTTGAGCTGGACAGAATTCTCGGATACGAGCTTTCCTATGCTGGGGGGTCCTTTGTTGACCTTGATTCATTCGGCAAACTAAGATATGGAAGTGATAAGCTGTCTGTAAGCGCATACGGAGGCATAGCGAATTCCCCGGGCTCATTCGGGTTCGATGATGAGGGAACTCCTGAGCGTGATTATCTTCTTATTGACAGGGGCATCCTGGTCAACGCCCTTACATCACGAGCCATGGTAAATGAGGCGAATGAAAAAGCTGGCAGGGAAGTCTTCGGGCAGAGTGGTGGAGCTGCTCGCGCAACATCATTCTTCAGAGCTCCAATAGACAGGATGACAAATGTTAACATTCTTCCGGGCAATGATGGCACTGAGGAGGATATAATAGCATCGACCGAGGACGGTATCGTGGTGGATAACCCCGTCTCATGGTCGATTGGATCCAACAGAGAGCATTTCCACTTCGGCTGTGAAATAGCCTGGGAAGTGAAGAACGGAGAGAAGACCAGGGTTCTCAGAAACCCCACATACCAGGGGCATACTCTGGAATTCTACGGATCCCTTTCTGCAGTGGGTGATAAATCCACGTGGATAGTAGAGCAGGTAAATAACTGTGGGAAAGGTGAGCCGAACCAGGTTATGCAGATCGGCCACGGAGTCCCTGTTGTTAAATTCGATGATGTGATTACCGGGGAAAGGAAGTAGAGAATGCTGGACGCAAACATCAGGAAGATTCTGATGCAGGTAAGGGATGAAGCTGCCGATGAGGGCATCCAGGCAACACTTAAGCTGCATCATGAGAAAAGTCATCTCATGCGGATTGGCAACAATTCGGTATCACTGAATACCTCCGAAGATCTTATGAGACTGGACATGGAGGTAACCGAGGGTAGAAAACAGGGAAGCCAGACCTACCTCGGTGCGATCAAGGATGCGGATACGATCCGGGGCATCCTTAACGCAGCCAGGGAAAAAGCGAGAATGGCTTCGCCCAAAACATACGATCCCATCCCTGATGAGGTGGAAACTACCATAAGTGAAGACAGCCAGTTCGACCTGGAGCTTGCAGATATTGATCCCAGCGTGAAGTCCGGGGCTTACCGGGATATTATCGAGAGACTCGGAGGGCAGTACAATTTCTCCGGGTCCTGGTCCAGCGGGTTGATGGAGGAGTGCCTTCTTACCACGGCCAACAGGAATGAACTCTACCACATAGGCACCGATCAGCTATTCTCCGTTGTGCTGAAACATCCTCAGGCCAAATGGGAACTTACAGATAACCAGACCGGTTGGAGAGCCTCTGATATTTCTATTGATAAAACAATAAATACTCTCAGTAAACTGATACCCATCTACGAAGATAATGACGGTTTCAAGGCTGAACCCGGAGAATACACCGTTATTTTCGGAGCATCCGCTGTGGCAGAGATAATTGGTATGGCGGTATATACCGGTCTGTCTGGAAGAAGCTGGGAGGAGAAACAGAGCTGGACTACGAAGTACAGCCCCGGAGAAATGATTCTCGGGGAAGAAATTTCCATTGTTGATGATCCCACAAATCCGGAAACTTTTATGTTCGGATTCGACATGAGCGGTCGTAAACGTGGTATCTTCCCGCTGGTGGAAGACGGAGAGCTTATCAATTTTATGTACGATTCGGCTACCGCCGCCAAATATGGAAAGAACCCTACAGGGCACGATATCGGTTCATCAAGTATCGTGCTGGATACAGGCTTCGGTTCTGTTGATCCCCTTGAAGCAGTCAAAGATATGGGCAGAGTACTGTATATTCCCGCTCTGCATTACATGAACATCCCCAACCGGAGCAAGGGGATTTTTACCGGCAGTTCCAGATTCAATGCAGTTCTTGTTGAAAACGGGGAAATCATATCACCTATTTTTTCATCAAGGGTAACGGACTCTTTCCAGAATGTGCTTGGAAACGTGAAAGTTATCTCATCGGTATCGGAATCCGTAAATGGATCCAATACTTACGGAAGAAGGAATCCCGTAGCTATGAGTGTTCCTTCATACATCGTTTCTGAAGGCGTCAAGATTACCGATTCTGCCGATTCCTTCTAAGCTTCACTTATCGGGGCCTGCCAGGCAGGCCCCGATCATTACTTCTGGATTAACCATGATTATATTCCGTTCCGACAGCGGTTAATAGCAGGGTAATAGTGCCGGGATTGATATGTGAGAAGCAATATATAATATAAAATATGAATTTAATGATCAATAATGCTCAAATGCAAGACCTGACCCTGATCGTGGGGGGCGGGCCTGCTGGCGCTTCGTGTGCCTGGAAGCTGGCATCCGCCGGCATTCCATGTATCCTGATAGACAAGGCTTCTTTTCCGAGGGACAAAGTATGCGGTGGCCTCCTCAGCGCAAGGGCGGCGGAGATTCTCATCACCTCCGGCATTCTCTCTGAATATGAACTGGAAGACCTGACACTGAAGAAACACAGGACTGTGTCCCTCTGGAACAGGGATGAACTCCTCCGAACCTACACTTCACATCGCGCCCCTGTGCGGATAGTATCCAGAAGGCAATTCGACAGCGTGCTGCTTGATAAGGCGGCTTCAGCCGGGGCGTCCGTCATTACAGGGGACGCAGTGGTATCAATCGAATCAATGTCTCTGACAACCTCATCGGGTAAGAATTATTCCTGTTCAAACCTTGTCGGAGCAGATGGATGCGACAGTTTCGTCAGAAGACTCATTTCAGGCAGAGGGAGTAAAGGAAAGGGTATGGGATTGGAGTATTTCATACCATTAACCGATTTGAATGAAAAACCGGAAGATCTTCAGATTCACTTCGGTTATATCCCTTACGGTTACATCTGGGTTTTCCCTGACGGTGAAAAGGTGAATATCGGAGCCGGAGCTGTGGGCAGTCCGGCATCACCATTCGACATAGCCGGGGCGCTGAACGGTTTTCTTAAAGACAGGGGTATCTCCTGCGATAAATACCAGCTGCATGGAGCCCCGATACCATCCCTTGTGCTGGAACGAAATCTCGGGAAAGGGAATATGTATCTGGCGGGGGATGCCGCCGGCCTGGTGGACCATGTTTCGGGAGAAGGAATCGGCCATGCTGTAGAGAGCGGATTCCTTGTGTCGGACTGCATTATATCCGGGGGAGACCGTAGAACCGTACTGAAGAATAAAAACTGCTGTATAGATATCGTCAGACAGTCGATGCTTTACAGGCATCTCCTCTTCAGTCCGTTTATCCGCGGGGCAGCCATGATGCGGCTTAGGGACAACGAAGAATTCGCAAGGGGCTACTGGAATATCATCTCCGGCACCGAATCCTACAACGAAATGTTCAGACGGCTTTTAACCTGATCTGATTGGAAATCCAGTTTACTTGTTTCAAAGATACTCTGCGAAAGTGTTGAAAGTGACGTCCGGCTTCATTAGATTTCAGCCAGGATGTACTCCGCTACCTGCTCGGGAAGAAGCCCGGCCATTCTGTACAGGTCTTCAGGGTCACCTGATCCTCCGTACCGAGTTATGCCCTTTCTTCTGAGATTGATGCTCCTTCCGGAACATGCAATGGCAATAGCCATCTTCGCCCCCATGCCCGTATCCAGGTCGTGATCCTCCAGTGTCAGAACTAATTTGTAACCCGACAGTTCATCCAGCAGCTCAGGGCCGATGCACAGGGGACAGCTGACGGCGAAGACAGCCGTCGAAATACCGCTTTCAAGCAGTATTTCCCTGGCTTTCATCGCTCGGAAGATCATGTTGCCCATGGCGACTATGGCTACATCTGAACCTTCCCTTATATGGTCATGAAGGCCGTATACGAACCTGTATTTCCTGCCGAAGAACGGTTCTCCGTTCTCCTTCGTGATAATCGGCAGTTTTGATCTTCCCATCGCGATAAAGAAATTCCCCGGATGTGTCGCGGCGTACCTTATTACCCTGTCGGTCTGGTTAGGGTCCGCGGGTACGACCGTGTTGCAGTGGTAGAGTGTTCCCATAAGGCTTATGTAATTGATGCAGTGATGAGTCTTTCCATCCATCCCCACATCCAGGCCGCAATGGGTTGCTACAACCTTGAGGTTGGTCATGTTGATATCGTTGAGCCTGTGCTGGTTGAACGTTTCATCGGCTGCGAATACTCCGAAGTCCGCCCAGAAGACAACCTTGTCCGCAATTGAGGCGGCACCCGCGGCAGTGGCCGTGTTATGCTCCATGATACCAGACTGAAAGAAATGATCGGGATATTCATTTCCGAACTGCTCCGTTTTTACAGAACCGGCAAGATCACAGTCGAAAACCATGGGCAGGTTATCAGTATTCATCTTTGCCAGGTCCATCAGAGCAGTGCCGAAAGCGCCTCTGTTGTCTCCCCTGTGATCCGAATCGTAGATGATGGATGTTCCCTCACTGTCCAGTATCGCATAGGGAAGCCTGAGGTTGAAGTCTCCCTTACCCTTCCAGCTGTCTTTCCTGAGCTCGGCGAGTTCATCCAGGTCGTTAGTCAGGCCGAGTTCATTCAGGGCGGATCCAGCCTGATCAAGTGTCAGCGCCTTACCATGATACTGGGCATCGTTCTCCATGAAGGAGACCCCTTTGCCCATTACGGTCATTGCCATGACAAGCCTGGGCGTCCGGGATGTCTCTTCCGGCCTCAAGGCTCTGTAAAGGGCGGAAAGGCTGTGACCGTCTACTTCGGTGACATCCCAGCCGTCAGCCCTGTACTCAGCGGCTATATCCGTATACATGACCCTGTCGGTCCGTCCGGATATCTGAAGGCCGTTGCAGTCTACAACAACTGTTATGTTGTTGAGCCCGTAGTTCCGTATGAATCTTCTGGCTTCCGCTATCTGGCCTTTCTGATGTTCGCCGTCACCGGTGATGATCCATGTATGGTTTCGTATTCCTTTAGTCCTGTCGGCAAGCGCCATTCCAGCTCCGGCTGAGACCCCCTGGCCAAGATTTCCCGTTGTAAGCTCAACTCCGGGAATGGATCTTTCAATATGCCCTTCAAAGGGGCTGCCGGCCTTCCTGAAAGTGGCAACCGCCCTCCTGAGGTCGAAGAACTCGAGTCTGCCCAGTGTGGCGTAGACAGCGGGGGAAGTATGCCCGTGGCTTACCACTATTCTGTCCCGCCCTGCCTTCAGGGGATCTTTCGGGTCTACGTTGGCCTGGGACCAGAGCAGGGCGAAGATTTCAAGTGAAGACATTGAACCGCCCGGATGGCCGCTTCGGGCAAGCGTGGTCATCCTCAGAATATCACCCCTGGCATTCCGGCAGAATTCCTTCAGTACTTTCTGTGTGCCGGTTGGAATACTCAGAGGTTTGAACAGTGTCCGTTCTATTTTACTCAAGAGTCCTGGCCCTTCATTTTATTAATGAGTTTTTCCCGAACCTTATTGAATACACTGTCGGCGCTTTGTAACGATTTCGTCAGATATTCCTCCGCCTGTTTTTTTGTAATGGCGGCATATTCGGAGTCTTCAATTTCGCCAAGATTGATCAGCACATTGTAATACGCGCTTACCGCCGCCGCCCTGGCTGCCGACGCGGCCACGCCTGCGTCGGAAACTGAAGCCTGCATGCCCTTTTCTTCAAGGGATGACGCCATTCTGATTATCTCAGGACACTGGCTGAGTACCCGCAGGGGTACTTCTATCGCTTTCTTTACAGCCGCCTCTACGTCTCCGTCCTGCCTGGCCGCATCCATCCAGTCATTGAATGCGGCGGTATCATCATCAATCGCATTCAGAAGATCGTCTTTGATGGATTGGGCTTCGGGGGCGATCTCCCGCATCAGATCCCAGTTAACACTGCATTTTCTGTTCTTCACCGTCAGGTTGGCTACCATTGCGTTCAGGGAAGCCCCCAGAGCGCCAATGAGCGCTGCGGCTGAACCACCCCCGGGTGCGGGGGAATCGGTCGAAAGTTCATCCGCGAAATCACAGCATGTTTTGCCTGAAAGGTTCACATCCTTCTCGGTGACCATGTACTCGATGATTTTCTCTTCCGGATCGAAGAGCGCTACATCTCTGAGGCCCATTGATCTGATGGCAATTTCGATCAGTTCCTTCTGAGGGACACCGGTTGTTTTGCCCTGTCTCCCTGTTGATGAAAGACCCGCGTTCTGCTTCTCGATATAGAACCGTCCGGCTTCCAGCATAGCGCTTAACGGCAGAAGTCCGACCACTTCAGAACCTGTAACCCTCGCTCCAAGCTTCTGGGCTTCCTCTCTCGCAACCTCAAAGCCCATATGAAGGGGGGTAACGGAGAGATCGGTGAGATTCATTGTTACCTGGGCCGTATCGTACTCCTCTATGTACCAGCCCGTTGCCTTGCAGCACTGGAGTTTGCCCGGCTGCTTCGTTTTATTACCGTCTTCATCACGGATGAATTTCCAGTTGCCGTCACGAAGAAATCTGCCGTTGTCTCTTATGGTAAGGCCGATATCCCTGGCTACACCGGGATCTTTCGTGTTAAGGTTCACATTGTAAGCGATCAGGAAATTCCTGGCTCCTATTGTGCATACTCCGGTTTTCGCAACGTTTTCATTCCATTCGTTGGGACCGAAATCCGGTTTCCATTCAGGCTTTCCAAGTTTGTCGGGAAGAGCTTCGTATTCCCCCTCCCGGATGTTGGGAAGCTTCTCCCATTCCGGTTTCGAAGCAGCCTTTTCGTACAGGTAAACAGGTATTCCAAGTTCTTCTCCAACACGTTTCCCCAGTTTCCGGGCGAGTTCAGCGCATTCCTCCATCGTTATAGAGGAGACAGGTACGAAGGGGCAGACATCGGTAGCGCCATGCCGGGGGTGTTCTCCTGTCTGCTTACTCATGTCGATAAGCTCTCCGGCCTTCTTTATGAGCTGAAAACACGCTTCCATTACTGGTTCTGGAGAACCGGCGATGGTGATAACGGTCCTGTTTGTAGCTGCGCCTGGGTCAACATCCAGAATCCTGCACCCCGCAACTGAGGATGCTGCCTTTACAACTTCATCGATCAATTCTTTATTCTGTCCTTCCGAAATATTCGGAACAGCTTCGACTATTTTCCTCGACATCTGATCCTCCTGATGACTGAGAATGAAGGTATTTCTATGAATGGAATTTTCCTGTAGATTCAAGTATCAAAGCTAGGAAAAGGTACCCTGGAAGTCAACGAGTATGATCGGGGAATTCATGTTGTACGGAGTAGTTGAAGGGTTCTACGGCAGGCCCTATAGTGCACCACAGAGACGCATTCTGATTCGATATCTGTCACTTCTTGATAAAGCTGCTTTTGTTTACGCACCCAAGAATGATCCTTTCCACAGGCTCAGGTGGAGGGAAGATTATCCTGCGGGGCTATGGTCTCAACTTGCAGATAATATCAATGACTCTGCGGGATCTGGCGTGGAGTTCATATTCGGCATAAGTCCATGGCAATTCAGTAGTAAGGATTGCGGTTATCTGAGGAAAAAGGCTGAGAGAGCTGTTGATGCCGGCGCCTCCGGGATAGCCGTACTCTTTGATGATATTCCTGAAAGAGCGGATGCTTCGCTTGCTGTCCGTCAGCTTGAGCTGGCCGGTGAAGCTCTAAAGGGCTTTGACTGCATGATATACCTTTGCCCCTCTATTTACTGCACGGAACTTCTGGACAGATATAACGGCGCTGAATACCTCTCCGCATGGAGGGACAGCGTACCCGGCAATTGGAAATCCTTCTGGACAGGAAACGGCGTGATATCCAGGGAACTTGATGAAAATATCATGATGAAAGCGCGGGGATTGCTTGGCGGTGAAACGGTAATATGGGATAATCTCCTGGCCGATGATTACTGCCTTAGAAGGATATATCTTGCCTGTCTGCGGGACAGGATACCTGAAGGGCACTCATACTTCCTTAACCCTTCATCATGTTTCCCGGTGGCTCTTCATGCTGTCTATATGCTTCTGCAGGCTTCCGGAGTCGGAGTCAGCTGCGGCTTTCCTTCTGAGCTGGGGGATATGCCACAGGCCTGGGATATTCTAAGCGGTTTTCATTATCTTCCCTGGCGCCCGGATGAAGGGACTGAATCCCTTCTTCTGGAACTTGAAAATGCCGCTTCCTACGGCCCTTCAGGACAGCTGATGGAGAAACTAGGATCCATGTTAGAAATTCTGGGCAGATTCATTGATTCTCTGGAGGAGATCGAGGACGGTTTTGAATTGATGCCCTACATCATGGATGTCAAGAAGATCATCGGCTGGTGGGAAGATGCTCTTAAGCTGCCTTCCCGGACTGAAAGATTGTCAAGGTTAAGATATCTCATGTTTCAAAAGCTTCCCTTCGATCATCCACTTGCAATGATCACAGCGGAGCTTATAAAGAACGGCGGAAGAGGGGAACAATGAATATCCAGCTGGCTGGATACAACACCGATATACAGAACGGGGGTAATACCCCGGAAACACTGTCGGCCTCCTATGCGCGGATCAGCCGGGATCCCAGACCGATTAACGTTCTCCGGAAGGAAGCGGCCGCGGAAGTGGAGAAAGCACGGGCATCCAACCGATGTATCATCTTCGATTACGGTCATGGGTCAGTCGCCGAGCATGCCGTATTCAATTTCGATATTCTTGATGTTTCAAGGCTTGCGGCAGAGGAGCTTCAGGGTTTCCGGCTGGCCAGTTTTACAGAAAAATCACAGAGGTATATCCGAATAGGTGAAGATCTTGTGGTGCCTTCAGAGCTGCGCGGAGACGTAAAAGGGGATTATCGCGAAGCTGCCTTAAAACTTTTTCAGCTCTACAACAGGATCTACGACGGCCTTCGCAGCAGCGGCCTTAAGAAGGACAAAGCGAAAGAGGATGCAAGATACGTGCTTCCTCTTGCAACCGCGTGCCAGATGGGTATGACAGTCAACGCCAGAGAACTTGAGCTTATGGTGAGAAGATTATCATGCCATCCATTTGCGGAAGTCAGACTGATCGCCGACAGACTTCTCGAACTGGCAGTGGAAGCTGCCCCTTCGCTATTCCTGTTTCTTGAGCCCACAGCCATGGACATGTTCGCTCATTCTCTGTCTCCTGTTGAATCACGTCCATCTGATTGCGTCGTGCTCCTGGATTGTGATGACGATTCAAAGGTGGGATCCCTGCTTATTCAATGGAGCAGCGGCAGGTCCCTTGAATCCGCTTTGAAAATGTGGCTGGAACTTGACGGACAGAGCAGGGAGGAGCTTTTCGTCGAAGCCCTTTCAGGGCTTGGAATCCATGATTCCCTCCCCAGGATATGGGAATTCTTCAGGGCTGGATTTCAACTGGTTCTTTCGGCAACAGCGTTTGCCCAGCTGAAAAGGCACCGCATGTGCAGCAGGCTGGTCTCGGTGTACGATCCGATTCTTGGAGCAACGGTTCCCGCCAGTATTTCCGATGCGGGTCTCGAGGAGGATTTCATGCAAGGTCTGCATGAAGCCGAAAGAACTGCGGGTACGCTGGGGAAGCTGTATCCCTATATGCTGACAAACGCCCACAGGAGAAGGGTAGTTCTCAGCATGAACGGGCGAGAGCTCTACCATTTTTCAAGATTGAGGGAAGACGTACACGCACAGTGGGATATCAGAGAGATTGCCCACATAATGATGTCTTCTCTGCGCGAGAAAGCGCCACTTACATTCATGCTTGCGGGCGGCAAATCCGAGGTATCAGATCTGTTCTAGTACCTACTTGCATAAATCAGCGTAACATCTTTTGAGTGTAACCTGATGAACCTTCTCCTTTTTCCACTCAAATGGCTGGCAATCTTGTGAATATGCTTTGTTGAATTTGTCTATAGCATTCCT
>WTBT01000068.1 GCA_013138965.1 Candidatus Aegiribacteria sp. | reverse complement strand
TTTTGACCAATTTCAGGTAAGAACACTCAGCATACGCCATTAATAGAAAATACAAAGAGAAGTTTCGCTTAGTTCAACACAGGGTTGCAGCCGCACGGGGCGTGCGCTACCAACCCTTTACTCGTTAAGGTATTCAGCTCTGCAGCATTCTCCGTTTCAACTATAAATAGTATTATGCTTGACTCTGAGATTGGATAACGGCTAATGGAAAGTAAGATGTATTCATAAAAGGAGGTGTATTATGAAAAGGGGAAAAGGAATCTTCCGAGGTATTGCAAGAAATGTGGAGTGGAGAAATGAGGGAAAGTTTACTGTCGTGTTTTGTAAACTTGAACAGGTAGATGAGGATGGTAATATCACAAATTTCGTACCGGTTACCATCAGAGAGAAAAAAATACTTGGGAATTTAAACGATAGCGACGAGATAGAGTTAGGTGGAAAGATAAAAGCAGATGGAATGCTGAAACCAAAAATAGTCTACAATAAAACCACTCAAGCATATATGAAGCAGCCAAAACTTCCTCTTGTAGTGACACTTGCATTTTTGTTATCCTGCATTTTTCTGTCAATTCACATCGTATCAGGTCCAACTATGCAACCTAAAGTTATTCCTATAAAAGTATTTGGTGGTTCGGCTGCAGTTGTTTCATCCAGTGTTCCTGTTCCTGCATGGCAAGAGCAAATAAACGATATCTCACTTTACCTCGCTTTGTCATTATTTATTATCGCTGCTATGATAACATTAATTCGTATTACACGTGCAGCTACACCCTATTGGCTATCGAAACTAAATACGAGGATTCCTGTTGAAGTGAGGTTAACGCTCATATTCTCCGTGATTTTTCTTATTGGGTTATTTATAATGCAATCCCTTAAGGAATCCAGTTTTCCTATAGCATTCATTCTATTATTCATTATTGCTTATTCGTTGATATCTGGAATCAGTATCTCTAAAGCCAGAAGAAAGATGAAATCATGAGTAGTTTCTCAACCAAACATATCGGATACCTTGAACGGGATTATCTTGATTCACCACAGGGTAAAGTTGAAGACAATATTCGTGACTTCTTTGTTCCCGAAGCTGATACAATCCGGTTTGTAAAGGTTGTCGGGATTTCGAAATCGTGGGAACAGTATAAAGAGAAGATTGTATCATTACGCTATTTGATGGGTGACACTATTGCGGGTCTCTATGGCGAAAAAATACCTGTGATCTACTTGATCATTGGTGAACCTACAAAAGTCAACGTATTTGTTGGAACATATCCAAATAAGGATGTTGGTTCCGGAATACGTCAGGAATCCGATGGTAATCTGTCAGCTATTATTACTTCTCTTAAGAGCGCTTATCCAGGTATAGATTTGGTTGAACAAGACAAAACGGATATGCAGGCTCTACAAGAAGTGATAGATGCTTTTGACTTCACCGGAATAATTATGGGAACCCCAATGGAGAAGGTTGGTGCTGATGAAGTTGGAGTTGAGCAAGTTGAAAGATTGATTCGTGGACTCTACGGAACTAATTGGGCATACATGGTGATTGCTAAACCGGTTGTTGAATCTGAAATTGTCGAATTGTTTAATGATGTCCTCAACGAACAACGGATTATTGCGAATGCTGAGAAAAGCGCAGACATGTCAAGCCCGATAGCGGAGAAGTATCGAGATTTACTTGGCATCCTACTGGAGAAATTGGAGCTGGGTAAAACGCAGGGAATGTGGCATACTGCAGTATATGCACTATCTCAGGATGTAAGGGTTTTTAATCGTGCCAAGAGCCTTATCAAAGCTGTTATCGGAGGGAAAGAATCCAGGCCCGATCCTATTCGTGTATTTGAAAGTCATGATTTAAAAGAAAAAATTCATAAGTTTGCTCACATAACCACCCCATCTCCTCCTCCTCCCGGTAAGATACAATATCCGTTCAAATACCTCAATCTGCTGAACTCGGGGGAACTCACGTCTTTAGTTCACCTGCCAACCGAAGAAATGCCAGGATACTTTGTAAAAGACTATGCGCGGTTTGATGTCGCTTCTCATCAAACGGCAGTAAATGATGTAATTAATATAGGAGAGGTGATAGATCGGGGAAACAAGATGGGGTATGAGTATCGGATGGATGTTAAACATCTCGATAGACATGCTTTGATTGTTGGAATGACCGGAAGTGGGAAGACAAACACCATCTTTTATCTTCTAAAACAGATTTGGGAGAAAAGTATACCATTTATGGTCATAGAGCCTGCGAAGACTGAATATAGAAAGCTATTGCATGGCGATTTCGTTAAAGATTTGCAAGTGTTCACGTTAGGTGATGACAATACGTCACCTTTCCGCCTTAATCCATTTGAGATAATGCCTGGAGTCTCGGTCCAGACTCATATTGATCTTCTGAAATCGGTTTTCAATGCGAGTTTTATAATGTATGCACCAATGCCTTATGTATTAGAACAATGTATCCATGAAATTTATGAAGATAAAGGATGGGATTTAGTTACAAATGAAAATAAACGTGGTTTCCACACGAATGCTCAACCTACCCTAACCGACCTCTACAGAAAAATCGACCCGGTAGTGAATAGACTCGGATATGAAAAAAGAATTACGATGGATGTAAAAGCGGCACTTAAAACCAGAATAAACAGTTTGCGCATCGGTGGCAAAGGATTGATGCTGGATACAAGAAAATCAATCCCAATTGATAAACTGATTAAAAGACCAACCGTACTTGAGCTTGAACAAATCGGCGATGATGATGAGAAAGCCTTTATTATAGGACTCTTATTAACATTTTTATACGAGCATTATGTATCGCAAGGATTAAGAGAAGGAATTGGTGTTCGGCACATCACAGTGGTAGAAGAAGCTCACAGGTTATTCCGGAATGTTCCCACAATTATAGATACTGAGGTTGCTAATATCAAAGGTAAAGCGGTAGAGACATTTACTAACATTCTTTCAGAAATTAGAGCATATGGAGAGGGATTCTTAATCGCAGAGCAAATTCCATCCAAGTTAGCTTTGGACGTTACAAAGAATACAAACCTCAAAGTAATGCATCGGATTGTTGCTGAAGATGATCGGATCATTATGGGAGGGACCATGAATCTAAAGGATGACGAAGAACGTTATATCGCTACTTTGAATGTGGGAGAGGCTGCCATTTACAGCGAAGGCGACGATACGCCGATTTTAGTTAAGGTGCCCTACAGCAAGATAGAATCTAAGGATATAAATAAATCCGAGGAAAACAAGATAATACAAGATTCAATGAAGGAATTTACCGAAAAGTTGACGGAAGTTTTTGTACCACTTGATAGTTGCTCATCATACTGCAAAGATATTTGCAAATATAGAAAGGAAGCAATTAGTATTGTTGAGAACAACGAATTCCAGGAAACTTTATCACGTTATATCCTTTCTGTATTAGCAAGAAGAGAATCTTTAATTGAAGAATTCCCTCGGCTTTTACAAGAGATTCATAAACTAAGAAAAGATCGTAGTTCGGATTCAGGAGTTGTTCTATGTACTTTGCTTCAAGGTCTTGATGAGTATTTTGAGACTATGGGAAAAATACGTGACTGGAAATATGAGGATGTTTATGAACTAAAAAACCAGTTGCTGTCTATTGTCTATGAAGTTGGTTTTGTAGGGCAGACATCCGAACTTACTGATGATGATAAAAAGCGGATTGATGTATTCAAAAACAAATACCATAGCCTCTGTAAGGTCTCCTACTATCCATTTTCAGGATGTAAAAGAATTTGTTCAGACAACCTTTGTTTGTATCGTGAAAATGTTTTACAATTAACCAGGGATTCAAGACTACATAATAATTTCGTAAATACTTTGGCAAACTACTCAGGGATAGAAATCTGGGAAAATTTGGAAAAGTGGTGCATGGTTCCAGTAAGAAGATTAATAACAGAGAATTCTTCTGCAGAGGAAAAGAAAAAAATAGCTATATGTTTTACCATTCAGAAAGCGGAATCAATGCCATATATGGATTTCTTTCTGATAGAAAAAATTGTTACAAATATGATCGATCGGTTCCAAGATATGATATAAAGAGATAGGTTAGTATTACAAAAACAAGATTGGGATAAAGAAATGCTAGAAAAGGGAGAAAAGTGGGTGGATGGAAGAACAGTTCACGATACGGTGGAAATAGCCATGAAGAAAGCTCTAGGTAGAGGATGGAAAAATGATGATGATGAAGAAAAAGCAGTTAACAGTTTAGATAAAACTCCAGTTGGAAAAAGGCCTTAATATCCAAAGATTTGTTTACCAACGCCTTTAGCAAAGAGGAGATCATAAGGAGGTATTATGGACGAATTGTCATTCAACGAGACTCCTGAAAGTCAAGAGGGGGCTTTAATAATATGGATAATGGTAGTGAATCTGCTGTAGATAATTCTGGAGATTCAGGAGAAGGCTCGTCTGAAGGTGGTTCGACTGATACAGGGGAATCCCAAGGTGATTCCTTAAGTGGTAGTTCTACTGATGCAGCAAACAATTTGGAAAACAGTGAGGAAGGGTCAACAGGTGGATCGTCAGATACAGGAGAATCCCAAGATGACTCCTCAAGTGATAGCTCAACTGATGCAGCAAACAATTTGGATTGCAATGACGAGGGTTCGACAGATGGTTCAACTGATGCAGGAGAATCACAAGATAACCCCTTAAATGATGTTGCAACTGAGGGTGCTGCACAAGCTGCAAACCAACCAGGCAAAGAAAACAATTCACAGGAAGGGACTATGAGAGAACCCTTTTCCAAATACCATGATGGTGCTAAAATATTGGATGGTATTTCCAATGATCTCATTACACCTCTCAAAGATTTCAGTGTACCCGTGCGAGTGGTACGAGGTTTGGCTTCTCCAGATAAATCGATATATACAAATCTAGATAAGACAATTGGATGGAACTATATCCCTAAAACTGCGGATAAATCTACAGGAAGTAAATCACCCATTAAGCACATTACGTCCGGAGAAAACAAACCAAGCGAAAAAACAGACTCCTCACAAAAAGTAACTGATGCACCTCAACTTCTTCCAGTTACGGCAGAAGAATACAAACCAACCGAGAAATCAGAACCAACTCAAATTACAGGATCGATTACCCAAATTATTGGAGGAAAAGGACCTGAGACAGTATTAGAAGGAATTACGATTGAAGGGCATTTAGAAGATCCTAAAGATGTAATTTTTGAGCAGCCACAAAGCATTGATGATGCAAATGAAAGGGAAACTGACAACAAAATTGATAAGGCTGATGAGATTAAAAGTAAGAAAGAGCAGGAAGCATATTATAAATTAGAAACTATTAAAACTTCTTCAAAAAATTGGGTTTGTCAAATACAAGAAAGAATACCATTTAGTACAAATATTGCAACTTTGCACGAAATAGCACCGAACACGATTAAACATACATTTCTTACATTTATTAATATTAAAGCGGGAGAAGCAGAAATCGTAACGATAAGTTATAACGGTATGAAAGGCGAATGGTGGATTAATACAGAGTCAGATATAGAGAGTCAAAAAAATAATAAAAATTGGTCAGTTGCAGATGTTAATCCCAAAAATGGTATTAATATTGAAGCAACTATTAATAATATTCAAAAAATGATATTGAGTGGGGAAGATAGTTATGCGCTGTCTGATGGATTATTTGAGTGGAATAATGAATATAATTGTAATACTGCCGCAAAATCAGTAACGGTTGAGGATTAAAAATAAAAAATGAAATGGGAACTCCTTTTAAATTTGGGCATGTTATACAGAAGTTAAAGAGATAACTGCCCACACCGGTCAAAGTTTCCAGTCATACCTATTAATGTTTCCACTCTCCTCGCCGGAGTTATCTTTCCAGAAACAGCTCCGGTTTTCCAGTTTATTTCATAAGTGATATTTCTCATGACAGCAACTCTGTTCTTTAATCCCTTTCTTTCTCGTTAGTGTTTTTATTGTCAGATTCATCGATATTGGAATAAACTTCTCTCATGCTTTTTCGCATTGATCTTATCTGTAGACGAATATATATTTTATGATCCAAAACTCGAATGGTTCGCTTCAGGGAAGAATTTAGAAATAGAAATAGAAGCTGTAACTGATGTCACAGATAATGCGGTTGAGGAATTGCAAAGAATTGTATTTCCTACATTTATAACAATGGGATTTCGTAGTATTAAATTATCCAAGTATGTTCAAGCTGTGAGATATCTAGGGACAAATAATAAGCTTAGGCGTGCATATATTATATCAAAATCAAGGGGTATAAGTACTGGCAAAGTGGGGATAGCATTAGCATTAATACCGATAATACTTGCAATAATGGGATTGAAATAGAAATCCTTTCTTCAATGGTGAGATCGATGATCATCAATAGAAACTGTTATCGAATAGGAGTTTAGGAGATAAATTTCTTTAACACACGCTGGAGTTAAGCTAACAATTTGCTTGAAAAGTATAGATTGACTTCCTGTATTATTTTCTCGACATTATTATGTCTATCTCTCCATTTTCTACTGAAGAATTCCCATAGATCTCGGTTTGAGTCCTTTTTCTAAATGGTCTATCGCGTATTTCCGTCTTATGTTGCGGGAAGTGATTATGTAATATCTCAAGTGTTGAGTTAAATGTGAAATCTCGTCTGTCAGTCCGTACGTAGATTGTACTATTTTTGTCTACTAAAGAAGCACACTTACCGAAAACATTGTTAAGAAGAATGTAATAGTCCTTTTTTGAAGAAAATCGTGTTTTGTATTTTTCTTTTCTTGATTTCGGTATTTCCGAACCACCGAGTAACCACAAACGCAACCATTGGTCAGAGTAATAGTTGGTCACTGAGAAGTAAGGTGGAGAAGTAAACAAAAGCGAGAAGCGAATATCTGCTTCTTGGGCGTCCTGTATAATTTTATCCAATTCAATAGTGCTATCTCCCAGGATTACATGGCTGTCAAACACGGCAGGTATTCCTTTTTTATAGCGCCAATCCAGTTTCTTCATTATAAAGTCAATGGGATTGATTTCCGGTGGTGTTGTCAGATTATGCTTCTTCCACCAATTTATAGAATAATTAATGCCCATTGCTTTGGTCATCATCATTTTATTGGACATTCCCTCGCCTAGCTTACCATGTAGATAGACCAGAAGAATTGACATTAGAGTAGCATCAACACAATCGTTTTCCCAGTCTAAGTGCTTTCTTGATGCTAAAAGAAATTTTAATACTTCATCACAATAGCACATTCTGTAAAATAGAGGCATTCGTTCAACTGCTTTTTTGTAGTAATTCCTTTTAGAATATATTTCAAACAGACGGCAAATCACTTCCGATTTTCCTGCTGGTTGAAGTTTTACTGTTCCATAAAGCCAACCAACCGGATTGATTTCAATTCCCAAGCTGTGTCTGCCTAAAACACCACCAGCATAGATGCTCGAACTTCTGCCTGCAAAAGGGTCAATAATAAAATCACCAATATTTGAGTACTGTTCAACAACTTCAAAAGCAAAGTCAAGAGGAAACATGGCATAGTAAGGCCCAAACCGTGCCCAGCGTGATTCGGGAGTTTTAAATCCTTTTACTATGTCTTTTACGTTTATCATTCTTGTTTTGATTTGGCTCTTATTTCACGTGCAATGTCATCAAAGATTCGTTTCCCAAGATTCAACGGAATAGCAGCTTCAGCATGTGCAGAAACTAGTGGTGAAACGGAATTAGGATACCGGCTTGAAACTAGTTCGTCTAATACATTCATTAAGTCCGCCAATCTTGGATATTGGTTAGTTCTTGCTGTTTCTAAATTCTGTTGATACTCATTGAAAAAGGCGAGCACTGGAACAATTCTGTATCCTGTTTTAGTCTTGTAAAAGAGTTTTCTGCCGAAGTATGTATCTTGACCGTACTGTTTAACGCTTTCAGAAAATATGATGTTCCTTTTGATATAGCCATCAGAAAGTAAAAAGGCAGATTGGTTTGGGAAGCGGTCGGTTGTTCCATCCGATTCAGTGTCAACTTCTTCAAAGTGGCTATAAAAAGTACCTGACTTTTCTATTCCGAATATCAAAAGGTCTCTTCCGGTTTGTTTCTTCTGGAGTTCGTTGATTCTAACAAGTTCTGCAATAATGGATTTGTTAATCCAAGACCAAGTACTAAAACAGGCCAATGGGCCATCAAGTACAAAGGCAACTCTATCCAATAAGTTCAGCCAATCCCTCTTTTCAAATGACCGTAGAATATGGATGAGCCAAATTTTTTCGAGCATAGCCATTATTTGGCCATACATTTCGGCACTCTTTCCGCTGGGATTCATTAGTTCGTGCAAACGCAACGCATCAGTGGAATACAACTGTTCTCCACTTTTGGGGCAAACATATTGACCAAAGTCGTAAGTCATATCTTGGTCAACTCCATCAATTGGACTTATTGGTTTTCGTCCACTACCAAGTTTTCTATCCTTTTCTTGCTTGATCTTGAAAAGATGTTCATAGGTTTCAAGCAACGTTTCTCCTTCCTCGAATGCTCTTGTGGTTTGTAGTTCTTCAAACAGTGCTTTGCGCATTGAGGCTTTGGCAGATTTCTCACCTTTGATGATGACATTACAACCTGGAATTACAGTATCAATAGTTGATGCCTTTTCGGTCTCCCTGAATTTCTTGGGGTCAATAAACTCTTTTTTAGCAAACTCCCTAACCATCTTTTCAATTATGAGAACAGCAGATATTGTAATGTAACCAAACTCAGCACCGGGAAATCCATTCTCCGCTTTTGCAGATAGGTAGCTTCCATCAATTGCAACAACATAGTCAGGAACAAAATCACTGGATAGGTCTGCTTTATTAATTATATTGCTTTCAAATTCCTTATGTGCATTATCCTGATCGTCTCTTTTTCTTATGCGCAACTTATTCTGTAATGATTGAACTTTGGGGCTGTCCAATATCCTGCGGAGCGGTTCGTAACTTGCTAGTTCGTTTTTAAATCCCATTTTGTGCCTACTATACTGTTACTTGAAACTTGTCCACTTGTACAGGAATAACAAATGGGTTACTCAATGTTTTAATCCTTAAAAACCCCTTATCTTGGGCACGCCTAATTGATGGCTCGAAATCAGCAAAATCGTAGTATTTGCAGAGTTCTTTGGTTTCGTCTGTGTTATTCAAATGCGAAATAAACCAGTTTGCGGTGTTTCGCAAAATGTTTTTTTGGATACTGCTTACTTCTTGAGTCGCGTAAATCATTCCGATTCGGTATTTTGCACCTTCCTTGGCTGTTCTAACCCAAATGTCATTTAAATCCAAATTACTTCCTGCAGGAAGAATGTTGTGTGCTTCTTCGATGTAAACCAATATTTCTGGAATATTTATTGTTCCTTGTATAAATCGTTTTTGATTCTCTCGGAAAATTTTAGTCATTATCCTATTCGCAGACGATTTGTTCAGTTCTGGCTCACCGCTAGATTGGTCAATGATTATAAGCTTTCCGTCAACCAGATGGTTGTAAATGTCCTCTGAATAATCGTCCCTTGTGTCTGCACTATGTTGAGCAGCTGCTTTTCCTATTTTTCTTGTTCCGTTAGCGTATTGAAAAATGCCAATGATTTTTTTAAAGTTCTCATCCGCCCATCTGTCTCCAGAACCATTTGTTCTATTGACATAAGCTGACTCAAATGCCTGATAACCACTTTGACGATCTCTGATGAATTTATCCAATGCTTCAAATGCGTTTGCAAGCTGTCCCCAAGTTGGGTTTTGATTTGAAAACACCTGTGCAGCAGATTGATATTCAGGAGCATTTTCACTTTGGCTATTTCGCATCGCATTTATTAAGTTGGCATTAAAAAGACGACTTGTGTTAGCACGCACATCACTAGGAACATCAAATCCTGCCCTGTCTAATACTGCTCTGTAAGCTAACACTCTTCTGTTATGTCTTGTCAATGCTCTGTGGTCTTCCGGTTCAGGTGCCTCAAATGTCACTTGTTGGAAGTTTTTCATATGAATTGTGCTATCATCTGCAAGAATACCATCAATGATTTCCTTCCCGATTTGCAAGTTCTCATTAGTATAGAAATTTAACATCATTAAAACTCTGTCAGGGTCATTGGGGTGTTTAGTTATTCCATATGTAACTACCTCATTTGCTTTGTTTACGCTGTCTCGAATTTCCCAAATGTTCTTTAATGCGTTTGGGTTGTCATTACCATCCTTGTCCTGTGCGTTTTCATTTGCGTATTCGCCGTTAGGATCAAAAATAATTTGTCCAATTCTTAATGCCTTATCTTCTGATTTGTTAGGGTAACGTAATTCATAAACCGACTTTGCAATGATTTTGGTAGTATTTGATTTACCTGTTCTAGTCATACCGAACAGTGCAGATTTTTGAGAGAGAAGGTCTGCAGGATAGATATGCACAGGAACATCATCAATATCTTGAAATTTCCTATTGGTGGATGCATATCGTATGTATCCAAGTTTCACGCTTTCTGCAGTTCCATACCGCTCAATATGTTCCTGCTGGTTGCTTGGATCAGTATAGTTAACAATGAGTTTTAAGGCATTCCCATTTGGCTTGTAGACTTTCAAGCCTCTGTTTGGATAGAAATTAGATAGGTCGCTTCCAAATTTCAGATGTAGGTGTCCGTTTCCTCTATCTCCAAAAAGTTCATCTAAATAAAATGTTCCTACTATTCTACATTTAACGCCAGCATAACCCAGATATACCTTTGTTTTTGTATCCATTATTCCATCTCCGTCCCAATGGGTGTCTGTGTCTCCACTAACTCGTTGGGCGGTTTCTACTCTTATTCTTTCTGCCTCTGCACTATTGGGCAATTGTGCTGCGTCCATTACGCGAAGCAGAATCAATGAAGCATCTTCTTCTTTAAAGTCAATGTTATCTTTATCGGGGTCAATACGGGTGGCAATAAGAAAACACAAGCTTGGTATTCCTCCAACTTTTCGTCTCTCGTTGTCGTGTATTTGGACTTTGGCATTTTCATAGTCTATTGAGAACAGCTCGCCAACGTACTCGCTCTTTTGAACTAGTTGTTGAAACCATTGTTGAGCATCCTTTGTTTGGATAAGTTCAAGGTCCTTATTTATGCCTTTTTCTATTGTCATTTTGATTCATCCTTTACATTGGTAACGCTTCGCGTAAGCTGTGAGCGACGATGCCGATCAACAACCTCACATAGTGGTTATGCAATACCTCTTCATTGCACATGTTGATGCTCCGCATAGTCTTGGTAGACCTTTAGCAGAGTATTTAGCATTATATTTAAAAATGATTCCAAGATCACATCAGTAGGCGTGATGTTACCATGAAGAATTGCGTTTCGTTCAATGCTCTGAATATAGCTTAAAGTATCTGAATGGAAGGGGCAAGTCCCTTTTGCCTGCATCCCCTTGATGACTTTCACGCATCCGCCAAGTGTCATCATTGCTTCCTTATCCTTCTGAAATGCGCCTTCAGCGATTAATATATTCTTGATTATCCGTTCTAAAGTTGGTGGCACAGAACGGAGCGTCAGAATTGATGTACATCTGTTCCTGACATCGTCGAGTATCTTCTGGATTACGACATCTTGATTGCCTGTAATTGCAGCGTGTTCCTTGCTGATCTTTTCAAGGTCGTTAGCTCCCTCCATCTCTGTAAACAAGAGGGGCCGGGTCCCTGTGAGTTCGCTCGTTACCATGTGATCCGCGACAAGTGCCACGGCAGAATCCCTTTCCCTAACAACAGTCTCCAGCACCCGCCTACCGAACGCAGTCAACTCTGTTTCGAAAAAGTCGTCAGCAAAGTGCAGGACAGGTAATCCCCCTTGAGTAAGTGGTCCACGCCTTTCTAGAGTTCTGTCATGCGTAGTGATGAGTTCAAACTCCCCCAGTCTATTGAGATATGTCATGTTGTCATCAAGTTCGGATAAAGTGTATTTACCTTCTCCGATGTCTACGGTCACAGATTCATGATCGAGAAAGGAACTGAGAAACTCAAGGCTCATGTGCCAAGGATTCTGATTAAACGGGCTGCTCGAGTCACTTGCGCATAGGTATGTTTCGAGACTCAGAAGGTACACTGTGGCAGCCGCTGTACTGAGTCCTGCCAGTACACGACCAGCTGGACTCACGATCCAGCGATAACCGTTCCATGATGCCAAGGTATTCTGGACTGCGTACTCAAGATCATTCCAGGGTTTTGGGAAGTCAAAACTCGTCAATCGGATCTGATTCTCAATGGTTGCAACTGTATCGTCCGGAGGGTGGACACCCAGTTTAACTGGAGTCCAAACAACGTGACACGGATAGTTTCGAAGAAGGTGGTCGATAGTGAACTTCACGGACCGAAGCACAAGATCGGGGGACTCTCCCGGCGCATATCCAAGCGCATGAAGCTTGAGGAGCACTTGGAGAACAGTTGTCTCTATCCCGTTTGCACCGAGTTCCTGACGAATAATTTCGTCTCTATTTTCAACGGTTTTCGCCGCATTACGAAGATATTTGCGAGCCTCCCGCAGAAGCGAGCTTGGTACTAATAGATTGTAGTCAAGGTCATCCGTCGGTGTAGCTAATAATTGGCTGATGCGTTTTTTTATTCGTGAGGAAAGATTTCCAGTCATTTTTTCGATTTCCTTCTGGCCGTTGTTAGAATTTACACTTTTATAATCTCCCACACCGTATCATCCAAGTCGTTCAAGTACCTATCGAACCTGTCCTTATGCACTGCAAAGCATAGAAGATGTGTTGGCCTAGAAATACCAACATACACCATTCTCGCAGATTGTTTTACACGCACACCAGCCATCGTTGGTATGAAGTTGTTCTTGAATTGCTGGCATAGACGTTGGGACTCATATGATTTTGCGTTTATCCCTCTCCCGTCTTGATAGTAGTAAGTCTCCAAATATAGTGTTGCAGTGTGCGTCTGACCTTTGGATGAGTGAACAGTCGTCACTATGATCTCGGTATCCTCATTCTTATAGATATTGGTATTATTGACACTGTTATCACCGGATGATGTTTGCGTTGAATTGACGGAATCACCAACTATAAAAGAGTGGCTTAGGTCAATCTCCTTTCCGAAGCAAATCAGGACTTGTGGGGTGTACGCTTTTATGTCAGATAGAACATCATCAGGTTTATCTCTGATTAATCCAATGCTCCATTGATAGAGTTTCAACTTAAAAAGTTCGTAGGTTTCCGGGTGCTCATCTCTGAGATAACTTAATAGTTTTCGTTTTGTAAAAACCCTGTCCGATTGATCACTGATATTCTCTAAGCGTAGAATTTTAAGGAAAGCGTTTAGGATACTTTTTCGAACAAAGTCCAGTGTCTGCTTCTTTTTAATACAGATATTAAGGTAGCTAGCTAGATTAGTATGGTCTATTTTCGGACTATGAGTTTCTTCTTCAAAGTGTTGATAATAGTCTTTCAGACCCAATTTGTCTGATTCTTCGTGCTCTTTCCTCCAAGCAATCACTTTAAAACCATGATTGGGATTACTGGGAAGTTTGCTGCTGGATTTAAGATCTTGAATAATTTCTGAGAAACAGTGGATAACCTGATTACGGGAAGCGTCATCGAAGACAATCATGTGAGGTTTGATTTCAATCTCAGTCCCATCACTGTATTTTCTTCTTCCCTCGATTTCAGTTGGACATAATGCAAAGTACTTAACCACATTGGCAATTTTAGGATGGAAACGATAGCTCCCGCTCAATTTCAATATGATGTCTCTATCATCCCAGACATCCTCGAGTGTGATTTCTCCATTGAATATGGCTTGGTTCTTATCGCCAATTCTTTGAAACACTGACATGCTGTTACCGCTGCTAAAAAATAGCTGCTCCAATATATCATGTTGATGACGAGCCATATCCTGTATCTCATCAACGAAAACAAATCTAAATCGTTTCTGGAGTATTGTCTTGATTCGAGGGATTTCCTGTATGTATTGAGATGCAAGAATGTAAGCATCATCAAAACATAAATAGCCTTTTTCCCGCAGAAGCACCTTCAAGTCAACTAATGCTTTGTATGTAGTATTCTCTCTATTTCTTAACGGGAATGCTTTTGATGTAAATCCATATCGTAGTTCATTATCGCCGAATAATCTGGAATTAAACAGTATATCATCTTTGTCTGATCGATTATTAAGATAAGCGCTTGCTCTGCCGGGCACGTAATGATGCTGATAATAGATCTCATTATCTATCCGAATAAGCTTTCTGTTGTACTTGTTAGCATAGAAAGGAATAGCAAGTAATCTGTCAACAAAACTCTGGATTGTTCCAACAAAGTTTGGATATGAGAATAATCTTGGCGCATGTTTCCCGATTTTACTCTTGATCTCATCGATGGAAGCATTTGTGTGTGAGATCACTAAAACCCCTGAACCATCAGTGAAGGGGAGGAGTTTTTCTAGAATCAGTAGTTTGGCTAGTAAGGCAGTAGTTTTCCCACTGCCTGGTACGGCTTGGAGATCGAGAGTTCGAAGATCGGAGATAAAAGTTCTTCTTTCATTATCGAATATCTCACCGTCGGAAAGAAGAACCTCTTCGGCATAATTGATGTCTCTTGAAGCTATCTCAATTTTGTCTACTGGCATACTTGATTGCGTCCATCAGATAAGAAATGCTAGTATCATCTTCCAAAGCGGTCTTTGTTATGCCTGTGTTCTGTTCGAGCAATTGAGCAAAGTGTTGAGCAATGATTGACTTAGATATTCGCTTTCCGTAACCAATAAATTCTGTGTATAGATCAAAAGCAATAGATGTTTGTAATTTACCAGATGAAAAGGAAGCCCATTCAACATCTATCTTTTTCCCAGAATAACCATCAGATTCCATTTCTAGTCCAGCTTGTCTAAGAGCTTCAAACAAGATAGGAGATAATAAAGGGGAAAGCCCAATACAATACTCCAGTGTCCAATATGGTGACACAAAAGTTTTAACTACTTGGCCGTTGTATTTATCCTCTTTCTTTCGTTTTTCCTCAACTTGATCATAAGAGGCAACGATTTTCTGATTTTTTCGAAAGACCTGTTTTGCCTCTTCTTCGTTGAACTCTTTAGGATTCTCGGTTTTCTGCTTTTTCAAGTATTTTTCCAAAGCATTGCAGAACATAGTCGTCTGTTCATATTCAATGGGCCGAAAGTCAAAATCAGTGATTACCGAGACCGGAATATTCATCGTGTCATTGCCGACTCGGCGCTGAAATACACTTGAAAATCTCAATAAAGCGGTGCTACTAATATTTACAACAGATACTCCAGAATCTGTCAAATTGTTCTCAATAATGCCTAGTGATTTCATTTTTTCCGCAAGATAAGGTAGAAGCAATTCCTCTGCCCAACCCTCCACAATAATGACACCTTGGGCAAAGAATAAGTTGGCTTTGGTTGTATCCAGAAATCTCTCCAAGAAGGAGTAATCGGCAGGAGATAGATTTGTGTAAGTGTTCCCCATTGGAAATGCAGAATTGTTGCAACAAATAATGAGATTCGATAATTTTACTTTTGAACCGATATTTGGACTATGCGTAGTCAACACCAACTGACTATCATTTTCATCCTGAAGGAATTCAATGATACGCATCTGGGCCTGTGGGTGAAGATGCGCTTCTAATTCTTCGATTAATCCAAGTCGAACTCCATCCCAATTCTGTTTGTGTAGATGTAGTAGTTCTGAGGACATGAAGAGCCTATTTAGAGTTCCCAAACCAGGATTTATCTCTTCCTTAATGCTTAGCTCTAGTTTCTCCAAGATGGTGCGTAGTTTTCCTTCGACAACACTGAATTGGGATTCTTTGGTTTTGTCATAAAATGAGTGAACATATCTGTCGATTTCACATTTCAGTTCTTTGCCTTTCTGATCTGCAAGATCGAGATTATCAAAATCCTTTCCATGAAAATACTTTTCAATCGAGGTATTAAAATTACTGAATAAATCAACAAGGTGATGGGTTTCTTCCTGCCCCTTGAAGGCATCATGCCCTTGAAGTATCTGAGAGAGTCTCGAATATTTCTTTGGAATCAACTCGGATTGGGCATTACGTAATGGCTTCAAATATGTGACTTTTAAGTATTCTCTTGACTCTGCTGTTAAGGGATATCCTTCATCGTCAACACCACCTCGTACATCTGATGGGAGAATTCTATTATCGTCAAGTTTTTTCGTAACATCATAAATCAAACGTAAGAAAGCCTTGGCATTCTCTCCTACCCCGATCCATCCAAGCCACTCTGTGAAGTTTTTAGCTTCATCATCGGACAACAAATCAAATCTAAGTTCAATTCGAAATCTAGCAGCACTTTTGTAGAAATCCTCAGGTGTTATTCGTAGCCACTCATAGCTGTGAGTCTTCAGAACAAGTTTTATTGCATCAATAATTGAAGTCTTTCCTGAATCATTTTCCCCAATCAATACATTCAAACCCTTGGTAAAATTGAGATCTAGATCAGGGCTTTCGAGATCAAGCAGACCATCCTTTCCGAACCTTCGAAAATTCCAGAGTTTTAAATTTGATAAGTACATTTCCCTTGCTTTCTTTTACTATCTTCCCAGTCAGTAAATTGAAATAACTAGTAGATCCTCATTAATTATTCCTATTGAATTCGCAATATATTTGTGCAAATCCTGAACTTCATTAATTTTCTCGGTGCAAAAGATGTACTTTGCATACGCCGGAGTTAAGTTTCCACTTTCGCCGGACTTATCTTTCCAGTGCTCGCCGGAGATATGTTTCCGTTTTCGCCGGACTTATGTTTCCAGCAGAGTGATTTGAATCTGCAACTCTGAGAAA
>WTBT01000032.1 GCA_013138965.1 Candidatus Aegiribacteria sp. | reverse complement strand
CTCATAGCTGAGATAGAATGATTACAGATTTGAGGAGAATACTGGAATGTATTTGACGATAATATGTGGTCATTATAGCCAGATATGTGGTTCCTTATGCCGATGCTGCATTCTCGGACAGCCTCCTAGTTAAGATAAATATCTATATTGGGTAGAACTGAGCCGTTATTACATCCACTCGAAAGGAATTGAGAATAATATGAGAATAGCATCTCTGTTTGCTGTAACACTGCTTATCGCCATCGCCACAGCAGGAATGGATACCATCGCTGACATCTCTGAGAAGGTGACCGCTGCATTCGATCTGGAAACCGGTAAATTCGCTGAAGGCGCATATGAGACACTTCTGGAAGCTCATACCATGATCGGAGAAGCTCTGGAGGGTGAGATAACAGATGATAATGAACTGTGCTCACTTGGCGCTATGGACTGCATGGTCATGTACAATCTCACATGCCTTGAAGCCATAAACGGAAATACTGACGAGGCTTTTACCTGGCTTGAAGGTTCTGTAGGCGCTGGATTCGGAGACCCCGACTGGATGCTTGATGATGAAGATCTTGCCAGTCTCAGAGAGGATGCAAGGTTCCAGGAGCTCGTGGAAGCCGCTGCCGAAAACAAGGAAGACGATTGCAGCGGACCCTGCTCCACCGAAGGTTCGTGCTGCGGAAGCGGTGCATGCGAATAACCCGCGTATCCGTTTTTCCATGTCCACCGGGCCGGGATAAGACTGATTCTTAATCGGACCGTATCGGTATTTATCCTCCGGACATCAGATGGATTATGTCTACAGTTGCTTCATCCGGAATTACCGTGGAATCGTATTTATCCCTGGGTATGAGTTTTCCGTTGATTCGTGCGATAAGAAGGGGGAAGAGGTAATTCTTCTCCTTTATGACATCCCTTACTGTCTTACCCCGGGACCATTCTGATTGTTCGCCGTTAACATTTATCATACTGTCAGCGGCGGGGACAAATTGTCCCCGCCTGCAAATATCAACCTCCGTGTTTTCGTACGAGCTCGATTACATCCGGGAAATCGATGCCCAACTCCTCGAGCTTTTCGACCGTCGGAACACCATCGTTCGTCCAGCCCCTGCGCTTGTAAACCGCGTCCAGCAGTTGCTCGTACTGCGCTTCGCGGTATTTACGCATGGCTGCAACCTTCTCTTCGGAAGACATTCCGGAGGGATCGATTCCCACGTCTACGCGAAGCTGTGTGTCGTATCGTTCCTGACGTGATTCGTACTCCGTAACAGTAACGGGACCGGCAGACCTGTAGGGTATTACGTCATGTTCTCTTTTTCCGAAGCCCATCTTCAGGTTGAAAACGCGCTGGAAGGTGTAGACCTTCTCGGACATTCTTATCAGGCTGTCCATGGTCTGAGGTTTTCCTGTAACCCCTTCGAAGAACTCGCAGTACCCCTGGACATGTCCGGGTACCTTTGCCGGTTCATCTGTTTCGGCGTTATTCGCCGGCTCAACATCGTTCCAGGGAAGCTTGCAGAGCCCGCACAGACCGAACCATGTTCTCCACATGGGGAAGTAATGAAGGGCTTCAGCTTTATCTTCAAAGGTCGGTATCTGCTTGTTCACCATGTCCATGAAGATCAGCCAGGCTTCATCATGCTGGGCGCCTTTCAGGGCTATGCCGTAACCGCCCTGCTGGGCAAGGGATTCCTTGGTTACGTATTCGGAGTATTCCATTCCCTTGGCTTCCATGCCGATATCAGTCACGAAGTCCGGATCGGCGCCGAAATTCTCCACGAAGTATTTCTTCATGTAGCGGATACCCTTGCCGGCGATGAGTCCGAAACCCTCTCCCCGGCCTATCTGATGCAGAAGTTCAAGGGCCGCGTCCTTAGCGCCGAAGGGGATTTCAAGCCCTCCGGTTTTTTCCTTATCAAGAATGCCGGTTTCGTAACACTCCATAACAAAGGATAGTCCTGTTGAGAAGGAGATCGTATCAAGTCCGTAGGTGTCACAGTAGAAATTGTACTCGATTACGAAACGGGGGTCGAATATGCCCATATTGGATGAACCGCCCAGGGTTTCGTATTCCGGGCCGTCAACGAGGACTTTCTCTCCTTTATAGGGCCCGGTTTTCAGTTCGAAATCCTCGATGGCCTTTGCGCAGGCCATGGTGCATCCGAGCCAGCATCCATCCGGTTTACCCTTTGTGAAGAATTTTCTGAGGACATCGGAGCTGATCTTTGGAGTATCTTCATGTTTGCCATATTGGTAGTTCATGACGGGGAGGAGATCGTAGGCATCCATTATCTCAACAAGGTGGGCGGTCCCCACTCCGCGCATGTCGCACTGCTCCTCGTCGAACCTGATCATCTCCTCGGTTATTCTCATGCCTGCGCGTCGAACCATATCGGCGTCGTGGGGATGGTTAGGGTCGTCAACCATGGTTATTGCCCCGGTGGGACATATTTCGGCGCAAGCCCCGCATCCTATACAATGGGGCTGGTCGGAATCGTAGGGCATTCGAACCGCCCTCACCGCGCCCCTGTTCGTGAAATTGATGATGTTCTCCCAGATGCCCTGTTCGCAGATTCTCATGCAGAGGCCGCATAGAATGCAGGCGTTGGGATTCAGATCTACTGCGGGATGCTGATAGCGGGGTTTTTGAATCCCGGCATGTTTCGCGAGATCCTTTATGACCTGCACACCGGGCCACCTGGAAAGCATCATCTCCAGTATGATTTTCCTGTTCCTGAGCACCTTTTCCGAAGAGGTGTATACCTTGATGGGTTTCCGAACAGGATAATTGCATGAAGTAACCAGTATTTTCTTTCTTCCGTCATCCACTTCCACAATGCAGAGCCTGCACGCCGCGTACGGCTCAACCAGTTCACTGTTGCAGAGCGCCGGAATATAGATGTCGATTTCCCGCGCGGCTTCAAGAATGGTCGAATCCTTCCCGACCGAGACTGGTTTATCGTCAATTTCGATTGTTATCATTTCTCTGTCAGCCATTAGAGTACCTCCACCGCGTTGAAGTTACATACTTCCCTGCAGACTCCGCAGTGAATACACTTCTCCTGGTCTATCATATGTTGTTCCTTCAGGCTGCCCTCGATCGCGTCCACCGGGCAGTTTCTGGCGCAGATGGTGCAGCCGGTACAGTTATCGGCAATTATGTGGTACTCAATAAGCGCCTTGCACTTGAGCGCCATGCATTTTCTCTTCCGGATATGATCTTCGTATTCATCCCGGAAGTACTCGATTGTGCTGAGAACAGGATTGGCCGCAGTCTGACCCAGCGCGCACAGACTGCTTTCGCACATGTTCTGCGCATATTCTTCGAGAAGTTCGATGTCACCCTGGCGGCCATCTCCGTTGGTTATCCTTTCCAGAATAGTGCCAAGGGCGACAAGTCCTTCCCTGCAGGGTGTGCACTTGCCGCAGGATTCATCCTTGAGGAAATCAACAAAGTACTTTGCCACCTGGATCATGCATGTTTCATCATCCATGACGACCATTCCGCCCGAGCCCATCATTGAGCCAACCTCAGTGAGAGTGTCGAAATCCACCGGAAGATCAAGTTTGTCGGCAGGGAGGACTCCTCCTGAAGGGCCTCCTGTCTGTACAGCCTTGAATTCCCTCTCTTCAGGAATGCCTCCGCCGATATCGTAGATGATCTCCCGGAGAGTTATTCCCATAGGCACTTCAACGAGGCCTATGTTGTTCACGTCTCCGACAAGAGAGAAAACCTTGGTTCCCGATGATCCGTTCCAGGGATTCTCAGATACATCGCCTGTTCCGATGGATGCGAACCATTCAGCTCCTTTTTCCATTATCAGGGGAATGTTGGCCCAGGTCTCAACGTTGTTCAGGACAGTCGGTTTATCCTTGTAGCCCCGCTCAACGGAACGGACGTATTTTGCTCTTGGTTCTCCCGGATCACCGGCCATGGAAGCCATCAGGGCTGAAGACTCACCACACACGAAGGCTCCGGCGCCCCTGTGTACTACAATATCGAAATCGAATCCGGCATTGAAGATATTCTTTCCAAGAAGGCCGTGTTCGCGTGCCTGATCTATAGCAATGATCAGCCGTTTCATGGCAAGGGGGTATTCCTTGCGGATATAGATGTATCCCCTGCTGGCTCCCACTGCATAGGCGCCCGTAAGCATTCCCTCTATTACACTGTGGGGGTCTGCCTCTATTATGCTTCTGTCCATGAAAGCGCCGGGGTCTCCCTCATCCGCGTTGCAGATCACAGACGGAGGGTTTCCGGTTTTTTCAACGGCTTGGGCACACGATTGCCACTTCACTCCAGCCGGGAAACCACCGCCTCCACGGCCCCTGATGCCGGAGCGGATGATTTCAGTGATCACTTCCTCCGGTTTCATGGTTGTGAGTATCCTGTGCAGTGTCTGGTATCCATCAAGTCTGAAGTAATCTTCGATCTTCTCAGGATTGATCATTCCCTTGTGCCGCAGAGCAAGGAGTTTCTGCTTTCCGAAGAACGGAATATTCTCCATCTTGGGAACAGCTGCTCCATCATGATGATAAAGAAGCCTTTCCACAGGTTCTCCACCCTCAAGATGCTTCTCTATTATTTCCTGGATATCTTTGCCGGTAAGCTCCTCGTAGAATATCCCCTCAGGCTGAACCACCATAATGGGCCCCTTGGCGCAGAACCCGTTGCAGCCGCTCGGTACCACCAGGTACTTTTTCGACAGGTTTCGTTTCTCAAGTTCCTCATTCAGGACAGTAACGAGATTGAAGGATTTGTTTGCGACGCACGCTGTGCCTGTGCATACCATAAGCGCCGCACTGTAGCTTTCGTACTTATCGAGAGCCTTCTGCTGCATCTGTTTTAACTGATCAATAGTCATTTCCGGCCCTCCTTAACTGAATCTCTTGATGATAGCTGGTATTTCGCTGGATTTAACTCCTCCGATAACCTCATCACCAATGGTAACAACGGGAGCAAGCCCGCACGCGCCGACGCACCTGACTTCCGTAAGGGTAAATTTGCCATCGGGTGTCGTATCTCCGCTTGAAATACCAAGAGCCCTTTCAAGGGCTGCAAGAACATCCGCTGCCCCCTTTACGTAGCATGCCGTTCCCATGCAGACCTGTATTTCCGTTTCACCCCTTTGCTCAAGGCTGAAAGCATTGTAAAAAGTGGCGATATGAAACAGTTTGCCCCTTGGTTTTTCGGTTCTGTCGGAAATTCTTTCAAGGGCTTCCTTCGGGATATACCTGAATTCGTCCTGAACATCCTGCATCATTTCGATAACGAAGTCCGGATCGGTATTCCATTTCTCAATGACTGCGTCCACTATTTTCAAATCAATCATTGGATGCCTCCCCTGAATCCTGCCGGGAAATTGTCCATGCGGGTCTTGTGTGGGGAGCCTTCACTGCAAGAGCCTTCAGACCCTTGTTCCGGAAGACTGTGCCTGTTCCGCCCCTTCCGGCCTGTTTCAGCCTCATGGTTCTTCTTCTCCAGTCCCACCAGGAGAAATTCAGGCATCCGATCCATGCGTGCTCCGCTCCTACGCCGGCTGAAACCGTTGAAATATGGCGCTTGTCGTCATCATTATCGGAGTACATTTCGGCCAGCTCCTCCGCGGCCAGGTGTGAGTTCACCGAAAGAAGCGGAGATTCAATCACCTGGACTATCCCGTTTATCCCGTCAATGAAGATGATCACATCAATCTCGGATTTTCCGGTGATAACAAGGCAGTCGAAGCCTGAGAACTTCATTAAAGGACCAAAATGCCCTCCTACATTGGAATCAACCGCGGATCCTGTCGTGGGGGATATGGTTGTGACAATCGACTTGCCGGAACCTGAGAAAGAAGTAGTGCCTCCTAAAGGTCCCGCAGCTATGCATATCGCGTTCTCAGGACTGTCCCATTTTGTTTCGGATGTTACTTCCTGCCACATCATCCAGAGGTCGAATCCTTTTCCTCCGGTAAAAACATCTTTCATTTTCTCCGTTACCGGTATGATCCTGAAGGAAGGCTCGGAGATATCAACTCTGAGTATTTCCCCGGTGTACCCTCTTACGGAGGGTTTGGGGGTGTACTTGAGCGTACCGAGAACCTTCTGTTTCTCAAGAATCTCACCGGCATTGCAAGTGTTTGCCATAAAAAACTCCCTGTGTAGGCGCCAGTAGTTAAAAAAGAATCTGTTCACAGTGATAAATATCACGAAAATATACGCATGAAAGCTACAAATCGAAGGGGGCGGAAACAACCCTCCAAAAAGAACTCTGGCACATCCGGGAATACTTACATCGCAAGGCCGAACATCGCGGGGCCGGACGTCACTTCCGACACTTATTGCCTGACAGGGCTCCTAGCATATGGATATGGATTGACATACATCACAAAGTAACTATAGTTACTAATTAGAAACAATTGTTATTGTTGGGCAGGTTACCAAGAGAGACTGGAGTAATATCATGAGACCAATAAGTATTGAACAGAATTCTTTTCGGTATCCTCTGAACATCATACTTGGAACCGAAGCTCAGATAAGACTCCTCAGAGTGATGTTTACGGAGGTTAGTGGTCCTATCTCGATCGTTGACGCGGCGGAAAGAGCTGATCTTACACCTTTGGGTGCAAGGAAGGCAATGAAGAGACTCACTTCTGCTGGAATCGTTAGAGCTATCGGAGGTGGCCGGAAACAGCAATACGAAATATCTCTGAATGATATCTTAGTACAGGCTGTTGCCGCACTGTTCTCCGCTGAGACTGATCGTTATGAGCATATCCTGGCTTCAATCCGAAAGTGCATTGAAATAGTCGAACCGCCGCCAATCTCTGCATGGATACCTTCACTCCCTGGCGATTCACAGCATCCGATAAGGATTTGTATACTTCAGAACGCCGGGAATCTAAGGGTGACAATACAGAATCTTCGGATACTGTTTCAGGACCTGGAGAGGGAAGTGGACATGACTATCGAGTTGATTGGCTATACAAAGGCTGATACACCTCAACAGGAATTCAGCTCACTGCATCTTTTCGGTTTGCCCCCCGGTAGAGATAGTAATATTGAAAACGGAATAATGAGTGGAGCTGTCTCTCACGAAACGCAGGACAAGCGGCTGACAGTGATTTGCAGGATAATCGGTAAGATGATCAATGAGGACAGATCCATAATCGAAAGGGCGGAGCAGCACACAAAACTGATTCTGAAAGGTAAATGCGATTCGGCAAGAGGGGACATAGAAGAGTGGATGGACATTCTCCAGAAGTATTCCGTTCGACGTCTTGTACAGTTTCTCTCCTCAGAAGAAGATCGTGCAATAAGATTGCGACAAAGTTGTCCATTCCTTGCGGTACTGAGTAAGAAGGAGAAGGATCGAGTGTTAAAAGAAATGGGAGGTGAGTAATGACATTTCAGCAGCTCCAGCATGCCATCAGGGCTGCATGTGAGGTTTCAGGTGACAACGAGTTGTGGGTATTCGGCTCTCAGGCAATTTTAAGTGTATATCCGGAAGCTCCTGAAAATCTCCGCACTTCCATTGAAGTTGATGTACAACCCAAAAACTTACCGGAGAGAACGATCTATATCGATGGAGCACTGGGTGAGCTCTCACTATTCCATCAAACACATGGCTTTTATGTCCACGGTGTTTCTATTGATACAGCCAGACTTCCAGAAGGCTGGGAAAAGAATCTCACCGGCATTGCAAGTGTTTGCCATAGAAAACTCCCTGTGTAGGCGCCAGTAGGTTTAAAAGAATCTGTTCACAGTGATAAATATCACGAAAATATACGCATGAAAGCTACAAATCGAAGGGGGCGGAAACAACCCTCCAAAAAGAACTCTGGCACATCCGGTAATGATTGTTTAGAATTAAAATATGATTGATGAAAAAACCAGTGCTTTTCGAGACAATCCACCCGGCCTGACGTCTCTTCTTAACAGATCGTCAGCGGGTATCACAGGAGCAGGCGGAATTGGATCGAATGTAGCTGCTTCGCTGATCCGTGCCGGGATAGGCAGGCTTGTGATTGCCGATTTCGATTCTGTTGAGCTGACCAACCTGAACAGGCAGTTTTACTTCACAGATCAGATAGGATATCCAAAGGTTGAGGCGCTGAAGTATAACCTGGAACTCATAAACCCCGATGCTGAGATTGAGATTCATACCAGACTTATAGATTCTGAAAACGCCTGTTCAATCTTTGCTGACTGTGATGTGCTTGTTGAAGCGGTGGACAGGGAGGAGACCAAGATCATGCTCCTTGAATCCTGGCTTGAAGGATTCCCCCGCAAACCTGTGTTCTCCTGCTCGGGTATCACAGGTTTCGGAAAGACCGATTCAATAAGAGTTGACAGGCGGCAGAACCTTACGATTGTGGGAGATCAGGAAAGTGACCTTTCCCAGGGTACACTTTCATCCAGGGTCGCCATTGTGGCCGCCATGATGGCCAACGAGATCATCGAATACCTCTTTTCCTTGAAATCGCCGTGAGTTGAAAACCACAGGAAACGGGCTGATAAAAAGAATCCCTTCAGGATCTTTCAAGAAGTATTTTGATTGGAGAACTTGAAACTCAATAACTGGTTGTGAATGCAGGCATAGGCGCTGGAGAGGCTGTTGAGATGAAATACAAATCGATATTCACATCGGCTTTTCTGATAATTCCGTTCTGCGTTGCCTCAGGCACATCAGCTGAGATATTTGAACTGGTCTATGATTATGAGAACTTCAATGATATTGAGTCTGCCGATTTCAATAACGATGGGCTCGATGATTTTGTAGCTCTGGACTTTTGGACTTCTGACAGCAGTTACTATGAAGTATTTCTTTCGAATGGAGACTGCAGTTTTACACGTCTGGGATCAGTTAATATTGATACTTCTAGTTTCGGTCAGATTCTGACTGGAGATTTCAACGAGGATTCTTGTGATGATATGTTGCTGATGAATCTTGAAGAGACCTGGTTCTATGCGGGGGATGGAACCGGGAGTTTCACTCTGGATGATACATTCCCATGGTCATTATGCGATGGTTGCACAGGAGATATCAACAATGATGGACATCTTGATATGACGGGCGTTACTAGAGAATCCTGGAGTTTCCCCGGAGGTGATTCGGTTGTTGTCATGCTCGGTGATGGCATGGGTGATTTTGCTGAGGGATGGGTTTACGATGAGATTGAGCCATATCACTATTTCCGTTCCGCTCAATTAGGGTATTTGGAAATAGATAATATTTATGATTTGTGTGTGCCCTGTGGTGAAGATGGTTTTCTGGTTTTCGATGGAATCGGAGATGGAAGTTTCAGTGCTCCTGATCATTACGAAGCTGAAATCTTCGGTTGGTCTGGACCGTATTTCAGCGTTTGTGGTGATTTCAATGAGGATGGTTACACTGATATCGCTGTTACAGGATTGGCTTCGATGAGCGCTTACTCAACCTTCATTTTCCTGAATCAGCAGGATGGAACATTTCTACAGACAGGAGAAGGATACTTTGGTGCTGGTCCAATTGGTATTGAAAAAATCGCCACTGCCGATCTTGATCTTGACGGTCATCTTGATCTCTCTGTGGCAGAGGGTGGAGGTTCAATCGCCGGTTACGGTGATGGTACCTTTACCTTTAATGAATTTTTGTCTAATAACCCCTATATAGATTTTGTATTCATTGATATGGATCTTGATGGAGATCTGGATCTGGCTGATAGATATGGAAATATCTTTATGAACACAACAATCATCCAGGGCTGCGAAGAAGAATCAGCAGGCTCGATGATGGAGTTGATTCTTGATGTTTCTCCCAATCCCTTTTCCGCGTCCGTCAGTATTGAGGTGTCAGGATATTTCGATGGTTCAGGGAATCTTCAGATATTTGATGGTTCCGGTAGATTGGTTGCTGAGCTTGAGGTTGTTTCAAGTGAAGGAAAAGCCGTTTTCCATTGGAATGGAGTATCATCTTCAGGAGTCTCACTTCCGTCAGGTATTTACACTGCAAGGTTGAACTCGGGAAATGTTATTACGGCTGCCGCGCTGCTGAAGCTGGAGTAAATAAAAAAAGAATCATTCATGCTGTCGGGGCTTGATGCCACTTCTGACTTCATGCGCATGCGCGCATGCATGGTTGTGTCATGCTGACATAACGGATATATTACCTCTTCAAAGTTCACTAAGTTCAATAGTTCCAAAACACTTATCTCCACAAGAAGAGGAATGATAATGACAAAATACATCTTCAGCGGAATGTTGATTATCGCGCTTCTCTCAGTGGCTTGCGGCGAAGAGGTAGAGCCGTTGGCAGAAACTGTTCCGGAGCAGAACACAGAGATAACAGAGGACACCGGTAACGAATCGGTTCCTCCGCGGCCGAGCGCCGGCAGGTTGAGGGTAGCTACGACCACCAGCCTGTACGATACCGGCCTGTGGAGCTATCTTGAGCCGATGTTTGAAGAGGAATACGGCGTAGAACTCGATGTGCTTTACGCGGGAACGGGCAAAGCTCTTGAATGGGGCCTCCGAGGGGATGTTGATGTTATAACTGTCCATTCCAGGGCCAGGGAAGAGCAGTTCGTGGAGGAAGGATACGGCCTTGCACGTATCCCGTTCGCGTACAACTATTTCCTTATTGCGGGATCACCTGATGACCCCGCAGGTTTGGAAGGAATGATGCCGGAAGAAGCTTTTACAACACTGATGAACAGCGGTGAGGCTGTTTTTGTTTCCAGGGGTGACGATTCAGGCACACACGGTAAAGAAAAAGCCATCTGGGCCGCGGCCGGGTACGATTACGATGATGTTCGAACATCGGGTGACTGGTACGTGGAGGGTGGAAGCGGAATGGGACCAACGCTTGTCATGGCGGACGAAATGAACGCATACACACTCTCGGATATGGGAACCTTTATCGCTTACCAGAATCATCTGGACCTGGAACCGGTGGTCGATCAGGGTGATGTGCTTCTGAATGTTTATTCAGTACTCGAAGTTACATCGAGCAGGAACCCTGAGATGGCAGAAAATCTTGTTGAATTCCTTACATCGGAAACCGTGCAGGAGCTTATCGGAAACTACGGTGTTGATGAGTACGGCATACAGCTGTTCACCCCCTGCGCCGGACTGGACATGTAAGGCAGTTAATGTCACAGTTGCTCGAAGCTGTTCGTATCGCACTTGATATGATAATCTCAGGAGACCCTGTGGTGTTCTCTATCGCATTTCGAACCCTGATGATATCGATCAGTGCCACGGTGGTTGCATCATTCATCTTTATCCCTCTCGCTTGCCTGATTCATTTCAATCGATTCAGAGGGAAAAGGTTTCTTCTCAGTATTATTCAGACACTTTACAGCGTACCCACGGTGTTAGTGGGTATGCTTGTTTTTCTGTTCATCTCCAGAGCAGGTCCTCTTGGAAGCCTTGGAATGCTGTTTTCACCAAGTGCGATTGTGCTTGGTGAAGTTCTCCTGATAGCTCCTATTATTACCGGACTGACCATATCTGCTCTCGCAGGCATGGGAAGAGATATCTCGGATACTGCATTATCTCTCGGGGCAGGGCAGCTGCAGATGGTCCTCAAGGTTCTGTCCGAGTCAAGATACATGGTGTTGACAGCGGTTCTTATGGGATTCGGCAGGGCAGTATCGGAGATAGGAGTGGCTATTATAGTCGGGGGTAATATTTCCGGTTACACGAGGACTCTCACAACAGCAATCGCGCTTGGAGTTGGAAAGGGAGAGACTGCAGCTTCAATTGCCCTGGGAATTATTCTTCTGGCTCTTGCTATGATCGTGAGCGTTACCGTTAATATCCTTCAACACAGCGAGAAGTGATGATACTTGAACTTGAAAACATCGTTCAGAGGAAGAACGGACAGCAGATCCTCAGTGATGTGGATTTATCTATTTCCATGGGCGCATTTTTTGTTCTTATGGGCCCAACCGGCTGCGGTAAAACTACTCTTCTGCGGGTAGCAGGTCTTCTTGATAAACCATCTTCAGGACGAGTGATACACTCCGGCAAACCTGTTTCCCATCGCGGGAAAGAGAGATTGGATGTACGCCGGAGAATGGTCACTGTTTTTCAGAGACCTGTTCTGTTCAGAGGTAGCGTAAACTCAAATGTCGAGTGGGGATTGAGGATAAGAGGAATCCCTGAGGATGAGATCGGCAGGAAGGTTTCGAGTGTGCTTGAAATGGTGGATATGGAGGGGTACGGGGATCGTGATTCCAGCACTCTTTCAGGGGGTGAGCTGCAGCGGGTCGCACTCGCAAGAGCGCTCGTGATTGAACCGGAAATCCTGATACTTGATGAACCGACTACATCACTCGACCCGAATCTGAGATTTAACCTGCTCAGCAGACTGAGAGATCTTCATTCAAGGATCGGCATAACGTTCATTATGGCTACTCATGATTTCACCGATGCCCTGTCTCTCGGTACGACTGGCGCTGTCATGAGGAACGGCCGGATAGAGCAGACAGGAACGATTGATGAAATCTTTTACAGCCCTTCAACTCCTTTCATGGCATCATTTATTGGAATGAAGAATGTTTTTCCTGCGGAATTCAGCGCAGATGGAGCTATCGTTGAAGAAGTTATTGTCAGGCATACATCGAATAAGAGAGGACATGGATTTCTGGCGATACCACCGGAGGCAATAGTTGTTTCAAGGGAGACTGCGGTTACAAGTGAGCGGAATCATTTTGCGGGAACGATCATATCCGTTGAACGCACAGGCTCGATTTTCAGCATCTCTGTGGATTGCGGTAATCTGTTGATAGTTTCATCCGTTACCAGAAGTGCTCTATCCGAACTGGATCTGACAGAAGGTCAGGATGTGTATATATCCTTCAAGGCAAGTGCCGTTCATGTATTCTGAGAAGGAGATTTCATGAAGTGTATTAAAATTACCGGGGCAGACGATCTGATAGACAAATTCATATCAATATTCAGCAACACTCTGCAGAACAGGATTGTATGCGTTCTCTCAGATAGTGAAGGGGGTGGCTGCGAAGTATCATTCCCCGGATCGTGTTCAGCAATGAGGATAATGCAGTCCATGCCTCCGGACATTTTCCTGGTACGTGCTGATATGGAATTGGCAGCTCCCGTTGTACAATGCGGCAGCAATACATTCAGTGATGATTCACTGCTTCTTGCCCGGTACGATGGAAACGAATCATCTATCTCTTCCGAAGATATCTACGCGAAAACGTTCAGTCTGCTGCCGCAGAAAACCGCTGAGGAATGCGGAAGATGCGGCCTCGACTGCAGGCGGCTGGCTGAAGCCATTCTTAAGGGAGAGAAGAGGGAGGAGGACTGCTTCTTCGCCCCAGGCTCTGTTGAAGTGAAGTTAGGAGGCAGACTTGTGGAACTGGGCAGTTTCCCGGCAGGTATCATCGAGGGGGCTGTTCGGGGTCTTGTATCTTCGCTTAAAGGCTACAACGAAAAAGATGATATTTCCGTAAGAGTAAAATCATGTAATCAGTGAACTGAAAAAGAGCGGGCGGATTCCGCCCGCTCTTTCCGCAGAATTATGAAGTTTAGTGGCACCCGTCACAATGATGAACTTCTTCTTCTGAAGAACAGTCATCACAGCTGCAATCGTCACATTCAGTGTCACAAGTACAATCGTCACAGCTGCATTCGGTATCGCAAGTACAATCTTCTTTACATTCACAGTCGCAGGAGTCGCAGCTGTCACAATCTTCAGTGCAGCCATCAACTGTGCCGCCGCAGCAGCATTCGCCGTCTACGGTTTCGCAGTTGTCGCAGTCAGGGACAAGGGTGTCCTCATGAGCCTGCACTATAGCAAAGGTACCTGCTATAGCAATGCTTAAAGCAACAAGTATTATCCGCTTCATTACTCTTCCTTTTTGTTCGAATTGCATGGATGATGGCCGTCCGGACCATGACATTCATGTATCTGTTCCGGGGAACATTCGTCGGGTTTACCCTTCAGATTTTCCGGTTTCTGACATTTGTTTTCGTTTTTGCACATTGTTTTCCTCCTTTCGAGGCGCATTCGTTCGGTTTGAGTGTTTCGCGTTTGACAGCCAGCTGAGCGAGAAGCTTTATGGAGCTGTCAAGCATTTCAGTGTTAAGCCTGTAATGGGTGTAGTATCCGTCCCTGTGGGAAGTAACGAAACCACTGGAATGGAGAATCCTGAGATGCTGGGATACTGCGCTCTGGGAAATATCAAGATGGCAGGCAAGGGCGTTCACGCAGAGAGATTCGCGGTCCACGAGAAGATCGATGATCCTGAGCCTGTTTTCAGCGCCCAGTGCTTTCATAACTTCAGCCAGTTCCTTAAGGCTGTATCGCTCAGCTTTCATAAGCCTCCATTTCAGTATATAAGTATATACTAATAAAGAATACGTATGTCAATGATAGCAGGGGTTCTTTAGAGCCTGACAGCAACCTCTTCAGCCAGGTTCATGTCTCTTATGATACTTGCTGTATCCTCAATGTAACCTTTGGGATAGGCGGGCATGTCCCTGAATTCAGCCGAGAGTGTCTTATGCGAATGAAAACTCTGGAGAACGTATCGTTTAACCCTTCCGATCTCCTGCAGGAGTTCGATGACATCATCACGGTCAACAATACCGGGAACCATTGTAGTCCTGAATTCGTATTCCGGCAGGGTCATGATAATGTCAATGGATTCCCGGACATCCGAGAAAACAGCTTGTTCCCCCGTAGCCTTCAGGTACTTTGAGGGAGAGCTTTTAAGATCCATTGCGACGTAGTCCGTATGATGAAGCACCTCTTTCAGCCTGCGGGGGTGAGTTCCGTTGGTATCCACCTTTAGCGAGAGGCATGTTTCGGATTTAATGCTTTTGATAAGATCAAAGATACCGCTGTACAGAAGAGGTTCTCCACCCGTTATGGTTACGGCCTCGATGAAGCCTTCCCTCTCCAGCAGCATTTCGATGATTTCCTTATGGGTAAGTCTGAATTCCTGATCCAGCATATCGGGTCTTACTAGTTCAGGATTATGGCAGTAGGGACATTGAAGGTTGCAGCCGGATATGAATATTATGGATGATATCTTATCTGGATACTCGATCAGGCTTGTGCCTGTGAGGGATCGGATCAACTATCAGCCTTTTCTACTGCTGTCTTCAGCGAAATGTACTTTCGCTGGGAGAATTCCTCTCTTTTTCCCTTGTTCCAGTTCTGAACCGGTCTGTAGTATCCTACTATCCTTGAATAGACTTCGGTTTTAACAGCTCTTATGCGATTATTTTCTTTGATCTCAGACATTTGTCGAAACCTTTCCTATGTTGAGAAAGAGACTTCCCTGATCCCCTGAATCAATATCATCAATTCTTATGTAGCTGCCTTCGGGCAGCTGGTTATATTCGTCAGGATTAACAATCTCACCGAATTCAGCGAGCTCTTCGCCGGTATGCGGGTACGGGCAGAGAAATTGCTCTCCGGCTATATACCCGTGAACAGGACAGATTGAGAAAGTGGGTGTGAAACTGAAGTACGGCAGATGGAACCGTGTAACAATGGATTTTGCCAGTTTTCTTACCATTCTCCAGTCGGTAATTGCTTCGCCTATAAATACATGAACGACAGTCCCGCCGGTGAACATGGTCTGAAGAGGGTCCTGATGCTCGAGAAGCCCAAAAATATCCATCTGTTCCGTTACCGGCAGGTGGATTGAATTGGTGTAGTACGGATCAGAGCTGCCCATGCAATAGATGTCAGGGAATTCACTTTTATCCTTTCTGGCAAGGCTGTAGGAAGCGCCCTCCGCCGGAGAGGCCTCAAGATTGTAGAGATTTCCAGTCTCTTCCTGGAATTCCGTGAGTTTTTTCCTCATGAAATCCAGTACCTTGATAGACCATCTGCGACTTTCCTCGGTGGCAATGCTCTCTCCGAGGAAGTTCATGCAGCATTCATTCATTCCCAGAAGCCCGATGGTTGAAAAGTGATTGCTCCAGTACTGCCCCTGATGAGCCTTGACCGTTCTGAGATAGTGGCTTGTATATGGATAGAGACCCTGTTCCGTAAGCTTCTCGATCAGGTCACGTTTCAATTCAAGGGATTCCCTTGCGGCTTCCATTACTGCGGCAAGACGATTGAAGAACTCATCCTCATCCGCTGATGTGTATCCGATTTTAGCAAGATTGATGGTAACTACTCCAATGGATCCTGTAAGCGGGTTTGAACCGAAAAGACCGCCGCCTCTGCTGCGCAGCTCTCTGTTATCAAGCCTGAGCCTGCAGCACATGCTTCTTGCGTCATCGGGGTCCATATCGGAATTGACAAAATTGCTGAAATAGGGCACACCGTACTTGCCGGTCATTTCCCACAATGGCTTCAGCTTGTCGTTATCCCATTCGAAATCCTTTGTAAGATTGTAAGTGGGTATAGGGAAAGTGAATATTCTTCCCCTGGAATCACCCTCCATCATCAGCTCCGCGAAAGCCTGGTTAATCATATCCATTTCCTGCAGAAAATCGCCGTAGACTTCATCTTTCGGCTTGCCGCCGATAATCACTTTCTGATCACGGAAGGTTGATGAAGGATTGAGATCCATTGTTATGTTGGTAAACGGAGCCTGGAAGCCAACCCTTGTAGGGATGTTAATATTGAAAAGGAATTCCTGGAAAGCCTGCTTGACCTGCGGATAGTCCAGCTTGTCATACCTGATGAAAGGCGCCAGGAGAGTATCGAAATTGGAGAATGCCTGAGCTCCGGCAGCCTCTCCCTGAAGGGTATAGAAAAAATTGACAATCTGTCCGAGTGCTGTTCTGAGATGTGCCGGGGGGGAAGATTCCGTCTTTCCCCTTGCCCCTCTGAAACCCTCTTTCAGGAGGGTCATGAGGTCCCATCCGACACAGTACGGACCAAGTATTCCAAGATCATGAATATGGAAATCACCGTTTTCCTGGAACTGCCTTATCCTGGGGGTGTATATTTTGCTGAGCCAGTATTTTCTTGTTATCGAAGATGACAGGTAGAAATTCAGGCCCTGAAGGGAATAGTTCATGTTGGAATTTTCCTTGACTCGCCAGTCGGCTTTGCCAAGGTAATCGGAAACGGTTTCCTCCATTCCGCTGAGCAGATGATCTACATCTCTGGCTTCGTTCTTCTTTTCCCGGTATAAAATGAATGCCCTCGCTGCCGAAGTCAGCTTCCGCAGAACAAGTGTCTCTTCAATGAAATCCTGAATATGTTCAACGGTCGGAATTGAGCCGTTTTTGAAGTAGTTCATATATAGGCTTGCTTCGACCTGATCCGCAATCTCACCGGCATCAGCATCGGTCGACGAAGAATTCAGAGTTCGTTCGACAGCTTTTTCAATTTTCATCTTGGTGAAGTTTAAAATTTTGCCGTCACGCTTGCGAATCAGCCAGTCCATGATTTACCCCGCAGCAGCAGAATCAGTTCTCTGAAAAAAACCGCCAGTAAATATTATCAAGTAGATAAACAGTTATTCAATGTGGTCGTCAGCATCCGGATTTCCACCTGTCGAGTATATTTTATGTCTTTCCCGTGTCAAGTGAATAAACACAATATCTGGTGTTAAGACTATAGCGCTGTGTCCATATATTGCGCTATATGCAAGACATTGAGTAATCTGTGAAAGCTCTGCGGAAATCGACGGCAAGAGCGTAAAACAGCCTGGCTGACAGCGGTGATTTCATAACATATTGCTGTGAAATGAGAAAATGCTGCCATCACTGGAAAGGGCACCAAGTGAAACCGCGAGTACTGGCTCTGACCGCTGTAGTATTCTGGTCAACCGCTGCTTCAGCTTTCAAGCTGACCCTGCGCTGGCTTACCCCTTTTCAGCTTGTTCTGCAGGGGATGGTCAAAAGAAGTAATTATCTGAGCCTGGATTATGAATTTCGACGAAAACTCTCTCCCAGAAAGGCGAGAAGACTGAGCAAGATGGGGCAGTACTGATCGATTTTGCTATACTTGGAGTTCCTGTCCGAATGCTGCTGGATTTCGGTATTCCATGATATTCGGATGCAGGTGATTGAAGAAGACCTCGATTCCATCATCAACTCCGATGACAGGTGCTGCATGATCGATGACACGGGGCGAATGGAGTATATCAAGTGAAGGTTGGACGAAATGCCCCGTGCCCCTGCGGCAGCGGGAAGAAATACAAGCGCTGCTGCTGGCTTAAGGAAGGGACAATGCATCCCGAGGCGGTACTTTCCGGGGTTGAGAGTTCTGAACTCCCTGTCGGTGATCGCAGACGGAACGCCCAGCTTCGTGATGACGGATTCCCGGGCATGCCGGAAGATCTGATGTCCCTCGCGTACTGGGAAGAGATGCAGAAGCATCTTCCGCGAAAGATGCAGAGGGAACTCGCCCCCCTGACCGAGCAGTTAAAGGTGTACATCGAATTCGACTCCCGGCGGCAGGAGATCGAGGAAGCTGCCGAAGTACTGGAGTCGCACCGCAATAAGTACGAGAAACTGATGAGAAAACCCGGGAAGCTGTTCGAACGGGTCGATAGTCTACTGGCAGAGCCACCGTTCGAGAACATCAGGCTTTCCGCAACTGATCTTCAGCGCGCCTTCGAAGAGGTCGGATATCCGATAAGAAACCGGACGAACAGTGAGAACTTCGAGATTGCGGCAAAGGTCATCCGCTTCCTGGTTGATGACGAGAAACGGGACGCGCTGTCGAGACGCCTGATGCTCCTGCTGCCCGAATACGTGAAAGCCGAACGGTTCCTCGACGCATGGACAATACAGCACAGCGCCATCCTGATCCTCGAGCCGGTTGAAGACGGAGCCGATCCGTTTCTTCTCACCATGTTCATACACGCCATGCTGGAATGGGAGGAGCAGCGGAACAGGGAGGAGATTACCTTATTCGAGAAGCTTGGTATCGACCCGGAAGAGATTCGACGGAGGGGGTATAACAAGCTGGAAGCCCGGCTACGGGAGCTGACGGAAGACCCGGAGAAGAAAGCGATAATTGAAGAGTTTTGCGCCTCGCATCCCGAACATGCAGCCTATACCCAGGCTCAATGCCGCGATATGGAGAGTGCCGCATTGCGCCTGCTGGAGCGTGATGATGCGCATGTTCTCTTCCTGCCCGTAGAGGAGTTCATGCCCTGGTTCGATGTGATGGAACAGCGGATCAAAGAGTCACCTGACATCCTGGCTGCAATCGCGCAGAAGGATATGCTCGACGATGCCGTACAGAAGTCGTTCGGTGATCTGATCTGTTCGCTCAGCATTGAGATCACGGCCGAGGTGTTCACCGCATCCCGACTCGACCGCCTTGCGTCCCAGCTCCACGAATACCTGAACGACCTGGCCGAAGATGACCATGAGGGCAAGGCGGGTGTTCATGGCGCCCTGATGTCGGTGCACTCACAAGACCCGCTGGAGGAGAATTGCTTCCTGTTAATGCTCTGCTGGAGAGCATTCCATGCTGCCATGAAGGCGATGACCGGATGAGTTCACCAGGATCCGAACGACACCTCTCTGGGATCAATTCCTGGTGTTCACCGTCTGACAACGTATATGCTCGAGAATTAGACTCTCTCACGATGTTCCTGAAATATATTTTGGGTGATAATTCACGGACCCTACTACAGAGGGAGGTACATCCGTATACCGAGTCTCCAGTGAATATCTGCTGTCTTGATATTCATGGGTATCATCGGTTCTGTATACATCGGACTTTTTGAAATGGGGATAACCTTTGCTATATGGCAGAAGGCGCTCGAACTCTCAGAAACAACGTCCTAAGTTAGGTATCTTATTTACCTGATGCCGTTTATAGTCCTGGTTTTCATCGGTTCTGTCGTGGGTGAAAAGATAGGCCTGTGGACCATTGCCGGGTTTCTTCTTGTAATCGGCGGTATTGTTCTGCAGGAGATGGGCAAAAGATGATTGATGCGATCAGACATCATATTGCTCCCGTCGATCTGAGATATAGTTATGGCTGACTATTCTGAAAATATCCAGCCATAACCTGTGCTCAGTGGGTAGTTATGGCTGATTATGGTGGAATGCTTCCGTTCCTCAATGGCGTGGATGGCAGTGACTGCCAACTCGCTGACTCTAATACTCTTCGACTCGTTGATTATTAGTATGTATCAGAGTTTAATACAATCCGGTCCAATGTCGAGTGAAACGATATTCCGTGGCTTTTTAGCGACTGTTGCTCCTGCCTGCATCAGGTACTTCAGATACTCCGCACGAGCACCATTTACCGTTAGGGATGTGTAGAGAGCACCGTACTCACCAGCTCGATTCCAGCGTCCCTTGGCTCTCAGTATAAAACCGACGTGCAACGGGTGGGCACCTGCTGGAATGTGCCTCCATACGAGACCCTTTAATATCACATCTGCGCGCCTGAATGGAGTCCAGCCAGTATGGAGAGAACCTCATCTATGTCACCTCGACGCAATAGGTCAATTGGTCGACTTCCTCGCAGAAGTGGCACCGGGCTGCAGAGCCAATTCAGCTGGGCATCACGTCCATCGAATATCTCGCTGAGCAGGTGTTGAATCTCGCGGAGTTTCTCCATCTTGGCGCGAACATGTCTTGAAGGGACATTAACTCTATTTCGGTATCTAAAAATGGTTCGCCTATCAACACCGAGTGCTCTGGCAAGTTCGACTTTGCTCAAGCCTAAATACTCCAGAGCTGCTTCGATTGTCTCCTTGGCAGCAGTTTTCTCTAATTGACATACTACTGTAGCAGATGTTTGCATAGCTTTCATACTTCACCTCCAACGACAATGTATGTCCCGTAACATGTCACGTCAAGTGTCCAATGATAATCGTCAGGAACAATCCTACATCTGGAAGCTCTACTCTCGAACAGCCTACCGAAACCCGGACCTCGACTCGGAAGCGATCGACTTCCGAGTAGTTCCGAGCTGTTCGATAATAACAGGAATCTAACCAGGAATGATCTGAAGACCCTTTGAATAGCCGCTGATTCCGCAGAAACCGTGACACCAACCATAGGCGGTCTCCTGATCTTGCTCTACTGATAACGATCAATTCAAATTAATTTATGATTCAGGATTCAAGAAAAACTTGACATATCCCAAGAATAGTCTATAATCCTTATGGAAATCATTGAGTGTGGGGGTGATCTTTATGAAAACGAACAATCATCTTATTGGTAAGCGTATTCGTAAACTCAGAGAATCATGGGCCTTATCTCAGCAGGAATTGGCTGAAGTACTTGGCCTAAGGCATGCACAAAGCATCTCCGACATTGAGAGAGGTGATCGAGCTCTTCGAGCATTCGAACTTTCAATTCTAGCAGGCTATTTTCATACAAGCATTGAAACCATCCTTGGACTTCGAACCATACAAAAACCGGTAGTACAGTGGCGTGCACTCAACGACACTTCCGATGTAGCGAAGGATGAGGCTCTTTTTTTTCAGCGATGCCAAAACTATAGGTTTATTGTTGATTGCACAGGCTCCAAAACAAGCCAGGAGCTACCGGAAAAACCATTATACGAGCCACATTTAACGAGCTATGAGGATGTTATGGATTGGGCTCATAGTTACAGGAAAAGCCTGTCCCTTGGAGACAAACCTGCTTGTGCTCTGCGAGATGCTATCGAAGAGGAATGGGGTGTTTGGGTTTTCTCCGATGATCTTGCAACAGGTTCTGCTGCTTGCACCAAAGGTGATTTCGGAGTTGGTATACTGCTTAATTCATCTGAACCAGGATGGAGACAGAATTATAGCTTAGGTCACGAGTTATTTCATCTGATTACCTGGGGTTCAGAGGATCATCCAAAATCATGGACTGAAAAAATGAGCAGTCGTAATGAAACTCTTGCTGAGATATTTGCCAGCTCACTGCTAATGCCTGAAGAGTGTATACGATCTGATTTCCATCGTCTTGTAAGCGATGACAAAATCCGTTGGTACGATCTAATGATGTTGGCTCGGAGCTATGATGTAAGCACCATTGCTCTGCTATGGAGATTAGCCAACCTGAAGTTGATTGCAGATGATGTCCCTCCTGCTTTTTTCTCATCACCTGAACTGAGCGCCATTGACAAGAATCTTGAGCGGGATGATCAATACAGTGAATTGCCATTCCCTTCGAGGTACATCGCTTTAGCTTACAAGGCATATAATGATGGCAGAATTTCAATCGGTCGCCTCGCTGATTTGCTTGAAACAACAGTCTCTGGTCTGCGTGATGAACTTCTATTATACGGGATTGACCTGAATTCAGATGTCTACGAAACCACGCTTAGTACTCCTTGATTCAGATGTAGTCATAACACTTCATGAAGTTGGTGTGTGGTCTCAACTACTATCACGATATGAAGTTACAATGACTGAAACGATGATTAACAAGGAAGTCTACTACTTCAAAGATGATAGTAGTCGAAAAGTACATATCAATCTGAAGCAGGATATTAAATCAAAGCGACTCGGGGTATTCTGTGCTGATGCAAGTGAAGTATCAGATAGGCTCGTTCCGGTCAGGATACCGGGAAGTGCCGGATGAGTAAGAAAAAATGCGGTGAATCGGTTTCGCGGTTAAGAATCGGAGGGTTGAAGTGAAAACATTGCGGAGATTTCAAATGAATGATATCCCGGTTCCGATGAAGATAAATTGGCAAATTGGGGATCTGATGGAATATCGCGGAAAACAGGAGCTGTTCACTCGTCAGGTACCTCAGAAGCTGAAAGCGCTTCGTGAACATGCGTTGATTGAGAGTGCGGTTTCCTCCAATCGGATCGAAGGAGTGCAGGTGGATCAAAAGCGGATCAAAACGCTGATTTTCGGTGCGTCCGCCTACAGGAGCCGAGATGAGGAAGAGGTGGCGGGATACAGAATGGCTTTGAACCTGATCCATTCAGAAGGTGCCGGTCTTTCGCTTTCGGAGGAGACTGTTCTGCGGTTCCATCGCTTGAGCCGGGGAGATATCTGGGATGCCGGGAAGTACAAGAACAAGCCCGTCGATATCGTCGAAATTCTTCCAAACGGGGATCAGGTTGTACGGTTTAGATCGGTTTCGCCGGAGCAAACTCCTGATATGACGAGACAAAGCTTCGAGTTGATGGATGGTTTGCGAAGTGATAGCCGGGTTCACCCTCTGATTTTGCTGGGAGCACTTAATCTGGATTTTCTTTGTATCCATCCGTTTCGGGATGGTAACGGGCGGGTATCCCGCTTGCTTTTGCTCCAGACCTGCTATCATCTGGGGTTTGATGCAGGACGTTACATTAGTCTGGAACGCATCATTGAACAGAACAAGGAGCGCTATTACGAAACATTGCAATTGAGTTCGCAGGGCTGGCATGACGGGAAACACGATCCCTGGCCCTATATTGGCTACCTTCTGTTTATCCTTAAGCAGGCCTGCCGGGAGTTCGAAGAGCGGGTGGGGCAGATTCAGGCTCCGCGCGGCGGGAAAATGGAAATGGTGATACATGCGCTTCAGGGGATGCCGGGCGAGTTCACCCTGCAACAGCTTGAAGCTGTCTGCTCCGGGGTAGGGCGCGACTGGATTCAATCCATTTTAGGTACATTGAAACAGGAAGGAAAAGTTTCCTGCACGGGTCGGGGGCGGGGGGCTAGATGGAAATATCACGCAGAATAAGGGTACTAATTATCTATAGATGGTATGAATAAGGGTATTGACGGGGTTGCAGCTCCGATCCGAAGCTATCGCAAGCTTCAATGGAACGATTCCTCTTCGTGCTTCTATTGCCACAACCAAAGTGGGAACTCGATGCAATGGTTACTGAGCAAAAAGAAATGCAGAAGGTTCGAAACATCATGGACGAACTCAGGGGCGAAAAGAAGGGGAGAAGAGGTAACTAAACCAAGCCTTGCTCGACCAAGGAGAAGGCAAAAGGATCGTTGACAGATACTTCCTGTGAAACCATATTGGTTCCATACTGGAAGGAGGATTGTCATGGCAACCATTACAGTGAAGAATATCCCGGACACCTTGTATGAAACACTTAAACATCAGGCGGCAGAACACTACCGCAGTATCAACAGCGAAATCATTTATCTTATCAGGCAGGCCACCACCTGTACAGCGGTTGACCCCGGTGAACATTTGCTGGCAGCAAGAACACTCCGCGAGAAAACAGCACAATACATTATCAGCCACAAGGAACTCACAAAGGTGAAAAATGAGGGAAGACCATGATCGTTGTTGACACAAATGTCATCAGCTACTTCTATCTTTCTTCTGAATATTCTGATCTTGCGGATCAATTATTCCGGAAAACATCTTCCTGGGCAGCCCCGCTACTCTGGAGAAGTGAATTCAGGAATATCCTCTCTCTCTATGTCAGAAAAGATATCATTGCATTACCGATTGCCATTCATATCTTTGAGACCGCAGAAAGCCTGCTGAAGCATAACGAATATGAAATCAACTCCCTCCAGGTTCTGAAGCTGTCCGGGAACAGCGGTTGTTCCGCATACGACTGTGAATTCGTCAATCTCGCACAGGACCTGAATGTACCCCTCGTTACAATGGATCGCAAAATACTCCACAGTTTTCCGGAAACAGCAGTATCAATCCAGGATTACATAGAACACACTGAATAAATAGTATCTCACAGAAAAGCAAGATATCCTTAAAGATATTTCTCAGCTGATTCCCGACAATGGTAGCAGATAATCTCTACTGGAACCGGCTATATATTCTGTAAATAGGTCGCAGATGCCAAATCAGCTTCAGCTATCTTAAACCATTCCAGGGCTATGTCCCGTATCTCTGAGGTGTAGGGTATCTACCATGTATCCTCAACAAGGATCGAAAGTTAAGGAATTGTGTTCAAACCACCTGCGATGGATATATAGGTAATTCCGCTTCCAAGCCACCTTTCCGCTGCCAGCCTGATATCTTCCTCTGTCAGTTCTGAGATCTTTTGCATGGTGCGCCTGTCGTGGTCCAGTGGAAGCTTCATTGATGCGTATGTTAGCAGTATCTGAGTAATATTGCTGTACTTCATCATGCCAAGTTCCTGGCGGCCTATGTATGAGGCTTTTTCCAGCCTGAGTTCATTCCTGCTCACGGTACATTCCGTAAGGTCTTTAAGCTCCCGCTTCAGCTTCTGAAAGGCCACAGGGAAAGCGGAAGGACTCGTTAGAAGGAGAGCGAGAATTCTGCCTCTGTCCGTCAGCGGGATGTAGAGGCTGCTTACATGATATGACAGACCTGTTTCGCGAATGTTTCTTCCGAGTCTCGATCCTATTCCCTCGCCAAGTATTCCGTTGAGGACTGAAATGGCATAGGAGTCACTGTGAAGCCTTGGGGGTGCCGGTGATCCGATAAGGACGGCTATCTGCTCCCTGCCCTCCAGGTTTAAATGCGTTTCGGATGAAGTATTCTGATTGCTGACCTTTTCTATACCGCATGGAGGGCACTCGGGATCCTTCCAGTTTGAGAAGCGCCTTTTGATCACCTTGAGTAACCTGTCTTCCTGAAAACTGCCCACTGCCACGATAACAGTTCCGGAAGGTCTGCAGCACCTTGAATGGAAATCGATTACATCCTTTCGCGATACAGCTTCCAGTGATTCCCTTGTGGGTACCGCTGCTCTCTCCGGGGGGTATGTTGACTGCCTGGAGAAGGAATTCATGGCAGCTCCCACAGGGGATTTAACCCATTCCTCCAGGCTTGAGACCGCATCAGTTCTTACAGCATCAATATCGGTCTGACGGAAGGCCGGGCGGATAAGCATATCGGAGATCACGGATAGAACCTCGGACGCGTCCTTGCTGAGCGATGTGATGATACCGCCGGCAAAATCACTGGTCGATGAAAAATCCACGCTTGTGCCCAGGTATTCCAGTCGTGCGTTGAATTTTATACTGTCTTCATCGGGTGTTCCGTACAGCATGGTCTCCGCGGTGATTTCCGATAGACCCGTCAGACTCGCAGGTTCCCTGTTTGAACCCATAGAGCAGGAGAAACCCATTGAGACAATTGGAAAGGAAGTATCCCTTTTCAACAGAACCCTTATTCCGTTATCAAGCATGATATCTTTTATATTGTCAGATACGGAGATGTCAGGTGTTTTCAGGAGCCTGTCGGGGATCTCTATTTCAGAAGGTTCCTGACCAGTGGGGGGAACCAGGTCGGTTTCGGAAGAAGACATTGTCGTTGCAGGTGGCCTGGCTGTATATGTATCGGAAGGCTTCAGCACCGAGACAGTGGACAAACCCTTTCTGAAATACCTGGATGCAGCTGATCTGATATCATTATCATCAACTGTATTGCACGCTTCTATTGAATTCCAATAATAGTAAGGGTCATTGAATTTCGCATATCCTGTGGAAACTCTCCTGGCTCTGCCCAGAGGGTCCGCGTCAGATATTATGCTCCAGGCTTCCCGGCGATTCTTGAGGGTTTTCAATATTTCGCTGTCAATTCCCTCCTGCCCGATTCTTTTAAGTTCTCTGAAGATGATGTTTTCAACCTTTTCCGTGGAGCCGCCGCTCGGCAGCACAGCACGTACCACGTAAAGCCCCGGCATGATAAGAGTATTAGTTGATACAGAGATATCAAGAGCAAGAGACGGTTTCACCAGAAGCTCTTCAAACCTGCTGGATCTGCCGGATGCGAGGTAAGCTGAAATGAGTGAGAGAGGTGCTGAATCCACATGATCACATTCCGGTACTCTGAATCCAATGGATACTCTTGGAAGGTGTGAAGGATGTTCAATATCTGTTCTTAACTGATCTGTACAGGGAGGTGCAGTGGTAACACTGGGTCTTTCAGTTGAATGTCCCGCATTCGCCCTGAAGAGTTTCACAATTCTTGCGAACACGGCTTCAGAATCGATATCTCCCACTACGGAGATCACCGCGTTCGCCGGATTGTAGAAATTCCTGTAGTATTTCCGCAGCTTCCCCTGAGAGAATGATCGGATATCGTTCGGTGAACCCGTGATTGGTCTGCCGTAAGGATGGCTGCCGAAAGCTCTGCTGTACAGAAGTGAATCAAGTGAGCCTGCCGGATCATCCCTGTTTGTAAGAAGTTCTTCCTCCAGTATGACCGCTGTCTCGGAAGTGACATCATCTGCAGTCATGCTGCAGTTCTGCATCCTGTCGGCTTCAAGTTCAAGAATATCGTTAAGGCCTGCCTTTGGCACTGCTGAGTAATAGACGGTTATGTCTCTTGATGTGTAAGCGTTTGCCAGCCCACCGTTGCGCTGTATCATCTTCCAGTATATTCCGGGGCCGAACTTTTGAGACCCCTTGAACATCATATGCTCGCAGAAATGACTGAGACCTCGTGTCTCAGGGGTCTCCCACAATGAGCCGGCTCTGTACACCAGGCACACAGCAGCCACCGGGGAGTATCTGAGTTCCTGAAGGATGACCGTAAGGCCGTTTTCCAGCTTCTCTATCCTGACGTTGTCAGGTATCTCAATTTCAGACTGCATATATTTCAAGACCTTCTAAATCTATGGATGAAGGCTCCGTGATATCAGGTTCCATAGCAAATACCGCGAATATCGTGACTGCGAGAAACAGCATAACCAGCATAGATCTTATCATGCGAGCAACCTTCCGGAAATGAGTATTATAGACCACGCCAGTATGCTATAAATGAACAGTATTCGCAATAGCCTGCCTATGTATCTGCTGTTTGTATAAATTACTGCTGTTGAATGGATTAAGGACACTAAACCGGAAGTGTAGAAAAATTACCATCAATCAGTATCAGGTATTGGATGCTGAAGGGCGGAAGATCGGCATACTGTTTCAGGGTAACCATGCAGGCTTGAAAAACTTGCGGGATGAAAGCATATTCAACTATACTGGGAAGTGTTTTTCTTATTCCGAAAGGTTGTTTTTTCCATGCCGCATGACAGATGCAAATTCATTTTCGTCACTGGTGGAGTAGTATCCTCCCTGGGAAAAGGAATAACTGCTGCTTCCATCGCTCTCCTGCTTCGGCAGAGGGGTTACAGCGTAACATTACAGAAACTTGACCCTTACCTGAATATTGATCCGGGAACCATGTCTCCATACCAGCACGGAGAGGTATACGTAACGGATGACGGCACGGAGGCCGATCTGGATCTCGGACATTACGAGCGTTTTGCGGGAGTATCATGCAATCGCAACAGCAACTACACGGCAGGTAAGATCTATTCAGCCGTTCTGGCGAGGGAGCGTGAAGGTGGATATCTGGGCAAAACCGTTCAGGTGATACCACACATTACCGATGAAATAAAGAAAGCTGTCCTGTCCCAGGCGGATGAAAGTATCGATATCGCGATAACGGAGGTGGGAGGGACGGCAGGTGATATAGAGGGTCTGCCTTTTCTTGAAGCCCTGAGGGAACTCGGTCAGGATCTGGGCAGGGAGAATGTGCTGTACATTCATTTAACGCTTATTCCCTGGCTGTCCGCATCAAGGGAACTGAAAACAAAGCCTTCACAGCAGTCAGCAAGCATTCTGCGCAATATTGGAATCATTCCGGACATTCTTATTTGCAGGACAGAAAGATCCCTTCAGGAAGAGCATTTCAGAAAGCTCTCCATGTTCTGCAACGTCCCGACTGATGCTGTTATCGAAGAGAAGGATGTAGAAAATTCCATATACGAAGTACCCGTTGAGCTTGCGGATCAGAAGCTTGATGAACTCATTCTGAAAAGGCTGAAGCTTCCTCTTAATCATCTGGATCTTGATGACTGGAAAGCCATGATCAGCAGGGCAGTGAACCCATCCGGCCCTTCGCTCAGGATTGGTGTTGTAGGCAAGTACATGGGGATGCGCGATGCTTACAAGAGCATTTTTGAAGCTCTTTCTCACGGGGGTATCGCCAATGATGTCGCGCTGGAAATAAAGGGTATCGAATCGGAGGATCTCGAAAGTGGTATTGAGGGAGTCCTTGAAGGTTTGAATGGAATACTGGTCCCCGGAGGATTCGGATACCGGGGAATCGAGGGAAAACTGGGAGCTGTTCAGTTCGCAAGGGAGAGAAACATTCCATTTCTGGGCATATGTCTGGGGTTGCAGTGCGCGGTTATTGAAACGGCAAGGCACGTTGCGGAACTTTCCGATGCAAACAGTTCCGAATTCGCCCCCGGGTGTTCCCATCCGGTAATCCATATTATGGAGGAACAGAAGGGAGTTACCCAGAAGGGAGGGACAATGCGCCTGGGTCTTTACCCATGCGTTCTGCAGGATGGCTCGGTGGCGCAATCAGCCTACGGTATCGATAGAATTTCAGAGCGTCACAGGCACAGATACGAGTTCAACAATGAATACAGGGAAAGGCTTGAAGAAGCAGGACTCGTCTGTTCCGGCCTGTCTCCGAACGGAGATCTGGTTGAGATAGTTGAAAGGCCGGATCACAAATGGTTTGTCGCATGCCAGTTCCATCCGGAATTCACTTCAACCCCGCTTAAGCCCAATCCATTGTTCACAGCCTTCATAGGAGCTGCCAGGAAACATGCATCCGAATAAAGCAGGTGAATATTGCGGACTCTGCGGAATAAGCGGATTCAGCGGGGATTCTGTCGCTCTCGTGGCTGAGGGATTACTCGCCCTTCAGCACAGAGGCCAGGAGGCCGCCGGAGTGCTTATTTATTCCGATAGCAAGATGAAGCTGCACAAGAGAAAAGGTACCGTATCCGAGGCTATGTCCGATATTCCGTCTGATTTTTTCACCGGCAGAATCGAAGCGGCAATGGGGCATGTAAGGTATGGAACCTATGGGGGTGTCGGGGTCGAGAACGCTCAGCCGCTGATGGTGAGCATGGCCGGCTTTCAGATAGGAATCGCCCATAACGGAACCCTTTCGAACGCCGGATTTCTGAGGGACGAACTGCAGCGTCAGGGAGCGATCTTCATGACGAATACCGATACCGAGGTTGTTCTGCACCTGATGTCCCGTCATCTCGAACAGACCGGTTTCAATATCCGGGAAGCTCTGGAGATAGCTCTCAACAAGCTCCAGGGAGCGTACTGTTTTCTGTTAATGACTCCTGATGGTTTTTATGCGGTGAGAGACCCTCTGGGATTCAGACCCCTGAACCTTGGCAGGTTCGAGGAGGGGGGATGGATCGTCGCGAGCGAAACCCTGGCTTTTGATGTATGCGGAGCTGAGTACCTGCGGGAAATAAAAGCCGGTGAGATCCTCTACATTCCGCATGACACATTCATTCCTGAGTCGGAGCGGTTCAGTAACGGAGCTAACCTTTTCAGGAACAGGCCGGGGCTTGCGCAGTGCATTTTTGAGCATGTTTATTTCGCGAGGCCTGGAAGCAGGATATTCGGAGACAGCGTCTACACAACAAGGTTGGCTATGGGACGTAGGCTGGCAAAGGAATATCCCGTGGAATGTGACATAGTCGCTCCGGTTCCAGACAGCGGAATGTTCGCCGCAATGGGTTTTGCAAGGGAGCTGGGGCTGCCCTTCGATATGTGCTTTACCCGTAATCATTACGTTGGCAGGACATTTATCGACCCGACTTCAGCACGGCGTGCGACAATGGTCATGAGAAAGCTTCAGCCCATTCCGGAAGCTGTGAAAGGTAAAAGACTGTGTGTCGTTGAGGACAGTATTGTCAGGGGCACCACAAGTCGAGCCAGAATAAGGGCTCTCCGGGAAGCCGGAGCTTCTGAGGTCCACATGAGGGTGAGCTGCCCTCCACATAAATACGGTTGTTACTTCGGAATAGATTTTCCTGAACCATCGAAGCTGATCGCAAGAAATTTCTCAGTGGAAGAAATAGCTGAACAGCTCGAACTTGACAGCCTGGGATACCTGTCGAAGGATGGAATGCTCAGCTGCGTCAGGGCACACAACCCATGTGATTACTGCACAGCCTGTTTTGATGGTGAATATCCTGTAAGACCACCTGAACTTTACGCGGAATATGATGGTTACAAAAGCCATAGTTAAGGAGATAATATGGTTCACGGTGGAGTAGCGATTCTTGATTTTGGTTCCCAGTACAATCAGCTGATCGCCAGAAGAATCAGGGAAATGGGTGTTTACTGCGAGCTTATTCCCGGGAATGCGCCGCTACCCGAGATATTGAGAATTGAGCCTGCTGCAATAATCCTCTCGGGAGGTCCTTCAAGCGTGTACGATAAAGACTCTCCCCATCCTGACCCGGTGATATTTCAGATCGAACTGCCGATGCTTGGTATCTGTTACGGAATGCAACTGCTGGCCCTTCATGAGAATGGAAAGGTAGAAGGCGGGTATGAGAGGGAATATGGCCCTGCGAAGCTGTGCTTTGAAAAAGACGTTGATATTTTCAATGATATTGAATCCGGCCTGCAGGCCTGGATGAGCCATGGAGACAGAGTTGTCGAGGTTCCCATGGGGTACAGCGCGATAGCATATACCGAGTCACTTCCGATTGCAGCCATGGCTGATGTTACAAGGAGAAGGTATGGAGTGCAGTTTCACCCGGAGGTGAATCATACGGAATTCGGAGAGAGATTGCTGAGGAATTTTGTTTTCGGAATATCCGGTATTTCCCCCAACTGGAGCATGAAAACATTCCGAATAAAATCAATCGAAACTGTACGAAAGGAACTTGCCGGCGGTGGCAATGTTATTCTCGGACTTTCGGGTGGTGTGGATTCCTCCGTTGTGGCCGCACTTCTTCATGAAGCGGTTCCTGAGAGGTTCACTCCAATTTTCGTGGATAACGGTCTGTTGAGAATGGGTGAGAAGAAAGAGGTAGTGGAGACTTTCCGCGGTCATTTCGGAATGCCGCTTAAGGTTATTGACGGTTCCGATGAGTTCCTTTCTTCTTTAAGCGGAGTGACAGATCCGGAGAAGAAAAGGAAGATCATCGGAAGAGTCTTCATCGAGCTTTTCGAGAAAGCCGCTTCTGAAATTGATAATGTGACCCATCTGGCCCAGGGAACACTGTACCCGGATGTTATTGAGAGCGTTTCCGTCCGCGGACCTTCCGCGACCATTAAAAGCCATCACAATGTAGGCGGTCTGCCTGAGAAGATGAACCTCAAGTTGCTGGAACCGCTTCGGGAGCTGTTCAAGGACGAAGTGAGGGAGCTTGGACGTGAGCTGGGTCTGCCTGATCGTATGGTATCAAGGCATCCTTTTCCCGGTCCGGGACTGGCGGTCAGGATTCTTGGTGATGTCAACCATGGAGACCTGAACATTCTTAGAAAAGCTGACAGGATTTTCATAGATTATCTTCTGGAGAACGATCTCTACGATGAGATCTGGCAGGCTTTTGCCGTGCTTCTTCCGGTAAGAACCGTTGGAGTCATGGGCGATGAAAGAACCTATGACAGAGTCATCGCCCTCCGTGCTGTAACTTCCACAGACGGGATGACCGCTGACTGGTACAGAATGCCTCCTGCACACCTGGCCAGGATATCATCCTCAATCGTCAACAGGGTAAAAGGTATCAGCAGGGTGGTGTACGATATCTCGACAAAACCACCCGGTACGATCGAGTGGGAATAGGGTCAGGTCTTGCATTTAAGCATTATTATCATATTATTTATTAATACTATATTCAAGCAAGCCTTTAATTCAACAGCACTACACTGACCATATCCCTGAAGAATTCTCCAGCGACAATCACGCAGTGATAAATTCCAGTGCACAGGCTTTCCAGAATAACCTCATGGTCTCCAGAGGTAACCTGGGTATAGATCGGGACACTTACCAGCCTTCCATCACAAGATAAATGTAACAGCGGGATATTCAGCTTCAAGAACAGACATCGAATCGAGGTAAGCCTGTATATCGGACTCGCTGTAAGAATTCATCTGGCAGCAAAAGCAAAACATGGAAGTTTTTATTGTCGAGTTATTGTTCAATGCATCTCTGGTGAGGTTCATGCCGGTTGAGGTTCTCCAGTATTCTTCGGGTGTTATGTATTTATCATTCTCCTGACCGTCGAAGATGCACCATGCGCCTGAAACAATCAGGAAGGAAGGAACTTCCGCGCGCATGATCGTAGAATGAACTGTCAGCTTCTATGAATTGTAGCCAGTACGTCAGCTGATCACCATTTGTGAACGCGAGGTAAATACGAAAACTCTGGAGATTATCCAATTTGCCAGCTAATGAGAAACCGGGAAAAGCAGATACTTTTCCCGGTTATCTGTCATATCTATGGTTGTTTAGAAGATTGTTTTGATTTCAGCCCAGGTTGAGGCTTCCAGCGCGGCTTCAGAGATAAGCTCGAATGCCGCGTCGTTAGCCAGAGCTGTCCAATATACTGGACCTCCTGAAAATCCAATTGTTCCCTGAACGCAGGCTGATAGGAAAATAGGCGTTGATTGAACCCTGCCCCACTGTCCAATTCCAGCGAAGTCGAATGCCTTGCGGATCTCAATCCAGTATTTAGTATTGGCATCGAATACTACGTCAGCGGGGAATATGTATTCGTATACAAAGTAGTCCCCGTCAACTGTTTCAGTGTAGTCAGCTGGTGCTATTGCCCAGTAATTGATTGCAGATGAATGTTCCGGAAGGGTTGGAGCATTACCGGTTCCATCATCATTGTACAGGTAGATCTGAGAGTAACACACGACAGGAAAGGGCCCCGCACCGTTCCAATACCCTCCCCACCAGCGGATCTTGTTGATGGTGGTTTCTGTGGTGAATTCAAAGTCATCAGCGACACCACAGTCAACAGCTGTTGAGTCGTAATCGGTGAATTTCTGGGATGCCATTAGTCCTGTAGATGGTAGCTGAGACCAGACTACAATATCATCGGTACCCTGCCAGTTTGATGTACCGCCATAATTGCCTGTCGCTACAGGGTGCCCGGCCATACTGAGCGATACGGCAAGTATAAGCACACAAAGTACAAGTTTCACAGTATATCTCCTTCCTTAATTCTTTGTTGATTGATTACAGTTTCCATATACCTATCCTTAAAGTAATCTACAAGCGGTCAGATATCCATGTCAATACTGAATTAGAACAAGTCTCCAAGGCTTGTTTTACGGGTTTTTCATGTATTCTGCTGCCCAGAGCGGTCTTTCCGGTGTTTCATCGCCCGACAGCGTTTTCCTCCAGGCTTCATCTGTCAGTCTATTCGGCATCGGCCATGAGAATTCGTAATAGCTGAGTACAGGCCCCACAACCGCCTCGATATAACCGTCAGCTCTTCTGTAGATAACCAATGCAGTAGTCAAGGTCTTCTGAGGCGACTTCAAGCACAAGGCCGCTGTTCTGATCCGTATGAACATCGGCGATCAGTGATGTTTCCAGACCTTCTGTTGTTACACCATCCCAGCAGATAGCCGATTCCAGATAACCGGCGAAACTCTTGAGAAAATCCGCGTCTTCAGAAGTTATTACTTCACCTGCGAGTTCCCTCTCGGCTATATTCTGAAGCCGGGTCATGATGGAGCAGCAATTCAGGAATCCGGTCGATATCTGTTTTGTTCATGATATCATCAAGATTAAATTCATCCTCCGAATTTACCGGTAATTCCAGGGACGCCATCTTCGGAACAACGCTTTATTCCACTGGTTCGAAGAAACGGTCAGCGAATGTTTCAGAAACATTCACTTCGGTGGGGATGGAATCAATTATATTTCCCGTACATGACAGGGCAAGGCTATTTCCGGCTTTGTCCCTTTCTTTTCCTACTGGGAGGTGATGAAAGTGAGCATCAGGAATGAACTTCAGGACTACGCCGGTATTTTCGCAGGTTCTATCCTGTTTGGGATAGCCTATTCGTGGTTTCTGTTTCCCTTCCGGATATCGCCTGGCGGTGTAGCCGGTCTGGCGCAGGTTCTGTACCACTGGACAGGCATCTCCGAAAGCATCTGGATGTTCGGTTTCAATGTACCTCTCTTCTTCTTAGGCTATCTGGTCGTTGGGAAGCAGTTTGGGATAAGAAGCCTTGTGGGAATGCTCATGTCGAATTCAATGTGCTGGCTTTTTCAGCCTTCCCATCTATCATTTCTTTCAAACTACGAAAATCTGGTACATAACGTTGCCGGAGCGGGACAGCTGCCACGACTGGCGGTCTTTTTTACCGGTAATTCCGAAATGGACATGCTCCTGGCTTCCATAGCCGGTTCCGCTCTGCTTGGAATTGGCCTTGGTCTGATTTTCAAATTCCGGGGTTCCACCGGTGGAACTGATATCCCCGTGGCAATACTGAAAAAGTATACTGGAGTATCGATAAGCACCGGTTACTGGATGGTCGAATCCCTGATCATTCTCGCGGTTGGCTTCGTATTCAGGAATCCGGTCATCGTCATATGGGCTTATCTTAACCTGTTCCTTACAAGCAGGATGACCGATTTCGCCGCTGAGGGAATGCCTTATGTAAAAGCGGTGATGATAGTGACTGATAAACCCGATGAAGTAAGAGATGCTATTTTCCAGAAACTCAACAGAGGCGTAACTTTCCTCAAGGCGGAGGGAGGATACAGCAGAAGAAAGAAAGATGTTATTTACGTCTGTATTCATCGCAGGCAGGTTATGATGCTCAGGAGAATACTGAAGGGGATTGACCCTGACGCATTCATGGTGTTGCATGACGCTTACGATGTAATGGGATACGGATTCAAGCAGAGAACATTGACGTACTGATATCCTGCTCTGGACATATCGGATCGGCCGATGCAGAATGCATTGTATTAAGAAATGGGATCACAATATCTTAAAAAGGCGATAAAACTTTTTCGCATAATCTGTTGGAATCCGATATGCTGATAGACACTCACTGCCATCTGTTCATGAAACCGCTGTGCGGAGATATTGATGGTGTTCTGAAAAGAGCTGCCGCGAAGGGCATTTCAGCAATTATCGTTCCCGCCGTAGAAACCGGCTCCTGGAAGAAAGTAGCCGAACTGTCAGAATATCCAGTCGTTTACTCGGCGCTGGGTCTTCACCCGTGGTGTGCGGATGAGAGACTTGACACGGGTATGCTTGAAAAGCTTCTGATCAAAACAGGTTCAGTTGCCGTGGGTGAAATAGGTCTTGATTTCAAAGTAGAAAATCCAGACAGAATTACCCAGATCACTGTATTCCGAACGCAGCTGGATCTGGCCGCAGAACTTGGCCTGCCTGTGATTCTGCACTGCCGGGGAGCTTTCGATGAAATGTTGTCAATTCTTTCTGAAAAGAAATACAATGGAAAGGTTACGGGCGTTGTACATGCCTTTACAAGAGGGATTCAGCTGGCTGAGCGTTTCCTTGAGCTTGGTTTCTTCCTTGCATTCGGAGGCGCTGTGACAAGGCCCCGCGCAAAGAGAGCAAGAAGTTCCGCAGCGGCGATACCCCTTCGTAAAATCGTTCTTGAGACCGACTCTCCTTCCATCGGAATGGATGGGATCTACCCCGAACGGATGGAGCCGGCACATGTTGCCCGAATCGGTGAATCATTAGCGCTGCTTCGCGGAATCAGTTCAGATGAAGTAACCTTTGAAACTTCCAGAAATGCAAGAGAGCTTTTCAATATCAGGGAAGGCTGGTGAAATATGGAGGTTCAAAGAAGATTCGACAGGGTTGTTGACTCCCTTGGCAGGGATTCATTTCTGGCCGTACGCAGGGCGGATGTTACAGTCATAGGCCTTGGCGGAGTTGGCTGTCATGCAGCTGCCGCACTCGCAAGAAGTGGTATTGGGATCCTTCGCCTTGTGGATTTTGATAAGCTTACAGAAACCTCTCTGAACAGGAATCCAATTGCCGGATCATGGGACTGTGGTGGTTACAAAGTTGACATTGTAGCTGATCAGCTTCGCGGGACCTGCCCCGATACCCGGGTTGAGACCATTACGGAGTTTTTTCATTCAGACACAGCTGATTCGATTCTCAAACCGGTACCAGATGCTGTTGTCGATGCCATAGACAGCCTTAATCCAAAAACTTCGCTGCTTGAAGTACTGCGTTGAACAAAGGATACCTGTTTTCAGCAGTATGGGGGCTTCAGGACGGAGAGATCCGTCACTTGTCAGAACAGGTGACATATCCCAGACAAGATGCTGCCCTCTGGCAAAACAGCTTAGAAAGTATCTGCGTAAGCGCGGAATTACCCGGGGTATATCCTGCGTGTATTCAACTGAGCCTGCCGGCGATCATTCACTTCCTCCCGATATGGACGATCTGATCCTTCGCAAAGGGAGGGTAAGAAACCGGATACCCAGCCTTATAATAATGCCCGGGATCTTCGGCTATACCCTTGCGGAAATGGTGCTTGATCATATATCGAAAAATAGAGCGACACAATAAAATGGCGGGAACGTGTGGGAATCGAACCCACCCAGGGTGGTTCTAGCACCCAGCACCGGATTTGAAGTCCGGGAGGGACACCAGTCCCCGTGCGCTCCCGCATCTTTGGCAGCAATAACTACAATTCCAGCCATGTTTTGTCAAGGGTAATGCAGGAGAATCATCAGTAGAATTCCCGGAGCAAAAGAAGAAAGGAGCCGGAAGGCCGGCTCCCTCTATATTGGTTTCTCGCGGACTACTGCAGGAGTGTTTTGATTCGTCCCCATGTTGTGTGTTCAAGAGCGATGTTGGTCTGTATCAGTTTGCAGTCATCCCAGTAGATCGTACTTCCCCCGTCGGAGAAGAGGTCAAGAGCTGCTATTTCATTCGCTCCGGTACCATCCTGCCATGGAGTTGAATCCATGAAGGCACCGTTGTAGTACGTGTCCTGCATATTCGTGTCAAGATAGATTTTAATTTTGACTTCAACCCATGTATTACGGATTAATGGCGCAGATGCAGTAGAGCCATGCATTGTGTTCGATACTATGCCCGCATCGGAATCAAACTTAAGCTGCACGGACCACTTGTCATTAGCTACACCGTCCGGAGTGTACATATTCAGCATTATGAAGAACTGGTTGCCTGTGGAGCCTGTGGGGATGTAGCACCATGCTGTCATTTCCCACTCACCGGTGGTTTCAGTGAATTCCTGTACGATATCGGATGTTGGCGTTATGCGTACCGAGTGGGGTGCGGAAAGGGCCTCTGTATCTGCAACGAAGGCATCCGCGGCAACGCTGCCGTCCCATCCTGCCCAGCCGCCCTGGCCGTGCAGTCCGCTGCCGAGAGCGTACGAATCGAAGTTATCGGACCAGTCTACTGCACTGGCTGCCGGTACGATGAGCAGTAATGCTGCGCATACTGTCATAAGACGGGTGATTTTGTTCATTTTTACCCCCTCAGGTAAGGTTAATAAATAACACTCTTATATATAGAGAATATGTCACTTTTACTTGCAGGTCAAGTCCCGGTTTTCGCTGGATTTACTCCCACCAGCAGACGAGATCAGGCTCTATAATACGATCGAACTCAATGTGACATGGGAGTATTCTCACTGTGAACCCCTGATTTCCCGAGTGGCTGCATTCGAATGAACCTGTGAAAAACAGCATTCCGTCTTCTTCACGTTCGAAGGCCAGGCGGATCGATTCCCTCTCCGTCAGCCATCCGTCGTGATCAATCCTGCCGTGCTGGATTTCAACGAGGAGATCATCGGGCTCAAGTTCCCCCGCACGAAGGATAACTCTGACAGGGATAGGATCGCCTACAGCACAGGTGCCGTTCTCAATTTCCGATTCAACCGATTCTATCCTGACGGAATGCCAGTTCTCCCTGATCTTCTCCATCCATGCAGCGAGTTCCCTGGCTCCCGAATAACCGTTTTTCGACAGTTTCTCTGTTCCTTTGTATGCAGGTACATAGAATCTCGAGGTGTATTCGGCAAGCATCCTGTTGCTGCTGAAGACCGGACAAACGTTCTTCATTGACTCCTTGACGATCCTGAGCCAGTTCAAGGGGATATCGTTCTTGTCACGATCGTAGAAAATGGGCACTATCTGATTCTCAATGATATTGTAGAGCGCCTTTGCCTCCAGTCTGTCCTGAAGCTCAGGATCATCGTATTCCTCACCGGAACCGATGGACCAGCCTGCACCCGGCCTGTAAGCTTCAGCCCACCAGCCGTCGGGGACACTGCAGTGGAGGGCTCCGTTGAAACATGCTTTCATACCGCTGGTACCGCATGCCTCCATGGGCAGTTTTGGAGTGTTCAGCCATACGTCAACACCCTGAACCATCTGTCTGGCCATATCCATGCCGTAATCCTCAAGATAGATGATCTTTCCGTAGAATTCCTCTTTCATGCAGAGGTGGATGATCTTTTTTATCAGTTCCTTGCCGGATGAATCGTGAGGATGCGCCTTGCCTGCAAAAATGAACTGCACAGGGCATTCAGGATTATTGACAATTCCGGCAAGGCGTTCTTCATCTCTGAGAAGGAGGGTAGCCCTCTTGTAAGTTGCGAATCTTCTGGCAAAACCGATGGTGGCTGTTTCAGGATCAAGAACGGGTTTGTCTTCAAGGTGTGGTTTGAGCAATCCCATGCGTCTTATCTGTTTTTCCCATCTGTCCCTTGCCCAGGAGATAAGTCTTTCTCTCATCCTGACATGGGCCGGCCAGAGTTCGGAGTCGGGGATCTTATCAACTTTTTCCCATTCCTTAGTATCTGTCTTGTTGCTTGACCATCTTGGACCGACATACCTGCTGAACAGTTTTTCCATCTCATCGGAGACCCATGTTTCGGGATGTATTCCGTTTGTTACGTGCGCAATAGGTGTGTCCGCGGATGGGAGAGCCGGCCAGACATCCTTCCATATTTCCCTCGAGATCTTCCCGTGAAGTTCGCTTACACCGTTACTGAATTTTGAAAAACGAAGGCCGAAAACCGTCATTGAGAATTTAGGATTGTCATCGTAATGCCCAAATCGAAGAAACTCCTCATCTGTCAGACCTATGGCGTTGATGATGGGATGAAGGTACTTGATCACCATATCCGTTGAGAATTCCTCATTTCCCGCAGGTACAGGCGTGTGGGTTGTGAACACGTTGCCTGCGGCTACAATTTCACGGGCTTCCGGGAAGGAAAGTCCTTCCTGCATAAGCTGTCTTATCCGTTCCAGGATAAGAAAAGCCGAATGCCCCTCGTTGATATGCCGAACGGTGGGTGCAAGGTTCATTTCGTCAAGGGCTTTGAGGCCTCCTATACCCAGAATTATTTCCTGCTTGATCCTCATTTCTCGGTCTCCGCCGTAGAGCTGACCTGTTATCTCCCTGTCACTTCTATCGTTTTCCGGAAGATTCGTGTCCAGAAGGTACAGGGAAGCTCTGCCGACCTTCACCCGCCAGACTGCTGCCCTTACGATTCTATCGGCCATCGGAACTTCTACTGAGACCTGGGCTCCGTCGACGCGGTAGACCGGTTCAACCGGCATATTGGAGTAATCGTTGATGAAATAACGTTCCTGCTGCCACCCGTCGCTGTTCAGATACTGGCTGAAGTATCCCTTCCTGTAAAGCAGTGAAACCCCAACAGCTGTGAGACCAAGCTCACTGCAGCTCTTGATCGTATCTCCGGCCAGTACGCCAAGGCCTCCGGAATAGATGGGTATACTCTCATGGAGCCCGAATTCAGCTGAAAAAGTGGCGACAAGGAAATTGTCGCCCGTTATTTCCTGCTGCTTCTTCAGAGCATCAAACCAGGTGTTTCGCTCAAGATAATCAGCCAGCCTCTCGACTGTCTTTTCTAGGTGTGAAAGATAGACTGTATCATGCGAAAGTTCCTCAAGCCTTTCCTGGCTTACATGTCCAAGCAGGCGTACAGGGTTGTGATAGGTACTTTCCCATAGATCGGAATCGATCCATCGGAATAACTCCATGGCCTGTGTATTCCACGTCCACCAGGTGTTGTAAGCTATCTTCTTGAGAGCGGCAAGCGGCGGCGGTATTCTGGGTACTACCCTGAAATTCTTAGTTTTCAATGTCTGCGCCTTCCATGAACCCTTCTTACTGTCCGGGAACGATAATCTTGGTTATGTAATATATTCATAGTATTCTGAATGTAATGGAGGAGATGGATTTGAAATTAGTCTGTTTTGCACAAATGCTTTTTATACTGAGTTTTCCGGTGGCAGGAGGTTCCATTACCAGAACACTTCATTTCAATCCGGCTGATGTCGACCTTCAGTTGAATGATATCTGGACTGTGGCTGTAATACCGGGGTTCGAGCAGAGGGGCATCCCCGGAACTCCGCTTCTTCCGGCAATACCCGAAGTATTTATACTACCGGATGGCGCGAAGAACGTTACTTTCAGCGCAGCCACTTATGAAAAGACTGAAATCGGTCTCCCGGGAATACCAATCATACCCGCAACGGAACTCAGACCATTCAGTTTACAGAATTCAGGTTCCGTGCGCTTGCCTGATCCTGCCGTTTACTCATCAGATTCCCCCTGGCCCCAAAACCCTGTTATCGGTACACACACTGGCACCCTTGCAGGTACCAGGATAGCATCCTGTCTTATTCAGCCATGGGTTTACATCCCGGCAACAGGCTCGCTCAGCATCATAAATGAAATAGAAGTAACAGTAACATGGGAAGACGGTTTCCCCTGTGATCTGACTGCCGAACAGAGAAGGGTTGCCCGAAGCAGAATTAATGTTCTTGAAGGGACTGCTGACCAGGCTTCTTCATGGGATTCATCCCCAATTCAGGGGGGAGACGCTCAGTACCTTCTGATCTGCGACAGTTCATTTGCAGAAACTATGGAACCGCTTGCGACTTTTCATGAGGGCAGGGGGTATTCAGTTGAAACGGCTTCTGTGCAGGAAATACTCTCCTCCTTCCCCGGCATTGATGACGCTGAGAAGCTGCGAAACTTCATTAAGAACAGGTTCCTTGAACACGGGACTGTCTTTGTCCTGCTGGCAGGAGATGAAACACTCGTTCCCGTGAGGATGGTCTACACGTATTGCGAGACGGAAGCGGATACTGCCACGGTGGATCTTTATTTTGCCGACCTGGATGGCACATGGGATGCTAGCGGAGACGGTGAATACGGTCAGCCGGATGACGATCTGGATTTGTACGCTGATGTACTGCTGGGGCGGGCACTCTTTTCTACTATTGATGAAGCGGAAATCTTCGTTCAGAAAAACCTGACCTACCAGACCAATCCGCCTTCCGGAGACTGGCAGACAACGGCTGTTCTGTGCGGCGCTGTTCTCTTTGATAGTATCGGATACACTGCGGACAAGGGATGCGATTCCATCGCTGTCGAATTTCCTCCGTACTGGGAAGTGAATAAATTCTACGAAGAGCTGCCCGGTGGAGGCATCACGGAACATATACCAATAATAAGCGGTGGTTCCGCGTGGAATCATTACGCAGGGCATGGAAATGAGAGGGGTATCTACTGGGATAAAGCCCCTCAGGGAATGATGACAAACTGGATCGCTTCCGACAGCTTACATAACGGCAGTAAAACCGGCATTCACGTGAGCATAGCATGCCGTCCAGCAGACTATATCGGATATAACTGCCTTGCAGAAGCTCTTCTCAACAAACCCGACGGTGGTGGAGTTGCCGTGCTTTTCAACACAAGCTACGGCTGGGAGGGCCACTGGCCTTCCCTCGGAGCCAGTGAACGGATGTGCATAGATCTGTCCAGGCAGGTTTTTGGTTCGCAGGCATCAAGTCTGGGCCTTGCTTTCGCTATCGCTAAGGATATCAGGATCCCCTTTATGAGCGGAGGCTACGACCGTACCTTCCAGAGCCTCCTGTCCTGGAGCGCTTTCATGGACCCTGCTCTCGTGGTCATGCAGACCGAGGGAGGAGGATACGTACCTCCCGTTTCATTCAATATCACCCCCCCGTATCCCAATCCATCGGAGAGGGATGCTCCGGTTTCCTTCTACGTGAACTTCGATGAGGGACCCGCGGAAGTATCGGTACACGATCTTTGCGGAAGGCTTATCTGGAAAACGGATATCACCTCATCACAGAGGGTAAGCTGGGAGGGAACGGATTCAACGGGCAGAAAAGTTCCTGCCGGGGTCTACATCATCTCCGCAAGGATGGGTGATTCTGTTTCCAGTCGGCTTACTACTGTGCTGGACTGATTCAATATCTGAGTTCCGCGGACTGAGTACAAGTTTACTGTGCGGGATGGAATACTCCACCTGATTTCCATGTATCAGAATCGGAACAGGAAAACATTCAACATGGAGGTTAAGAATAATGAGACACCTGATAATCGCAGTTATGATCCTTGCAGCTGCGGCGCTTGCCATGGAACAGTCCATGGATGAAATCGGTACCGGCAGGATGCAGGTTCTTGGCGAAGAGGGGGTTGTGGGAGAGCTTCCCCTCGAGCACACCTCGGTCGTGATCGACGTAAGCGGCAACCTGCAGAGGGCCACCGTACGACAGGTGTACGGTAATCCATACGATGAGGTTATCGAAGCCATCTACACATTTCCCCTTCCCCAGAGCGCAGCCGTTGACAGGATGAACATGTGGATCGGGGACAGACTTATCGAGGGAAAGATCCATGAACGTTATCTGGCGCAGCAGATATACAATGAAGCCATAGAGGCCGGTCAGACCGCAAGCCTTCTGGAACAGGAACGTCCGAACATCTTCACCCAGACAGTTGGTAATATCCTGCCCGGTGACAGCATCGTAATTGAGATCAGTTACGTTGCACCGGTCGAATACGATGACGGTGAGTATGAAATAGTGTTCCCTATGGTCGTGGGACCGAGGTTCGTTCCGGCAGGGAATTTCGTGAGAAGGATCTTCGACATGCACGAAGTCTCTACTTCCGTTGAAGATGCCGACAGGATAACACCGCCAATCGTTCCGGAAGGTTCAAGAACCGGATACGATATCGAACTATCCGTCAACCTTAATCCGGGTATGGCGATCCGGGAATTTGAATCACTCAACCATGAAGTGGATACGAAGCTGAACTGGAACGGTACCGTGACCATTTCTCTCGAGAACGATGACGTGATACCAAACAGGGATTTCGTGCTGAGGTATACGACTGCCTCCGACAGGATTCAGAGCGGAGTTATTGCGCATAACGGCTCCATGGGCGGTCATTTCATGCTTATCCTTCAGCCCGATGCTGACATCAATGTAGATGAAATCACTCCGAAAGAAATGTTTTTCGTTGTTGACTGTTCGGGTTCCATGAGCGGCCAGCCTATGGAAGTTGCCAAGGAGACTGTAAGGCAGTTCGTCCGGGGAATGAACCCGAACGACTCTTTCCAGATAATGAGATTCAGCGAGACCGCAAGCAGTATGTCCAGGTCTCCCCTCAGCAACACTGAAGGTAACGTTCAGCAGGGTATACAGTACATCAATAATATGAGCGGCACCGGCGGGACCATGATGATAGAAGGAATCAGGGCTGCCATAGGCTACCCGGAGGACCCGGAAAGGATGCGCTTCGTCATATTCCTTACCGATGGTTTCATAGGCAACGAAGCGGAGATCCTTGGTGAGCTTCAGAGTACACTTGGTGGGAACACACGGCTGTTCAGCATAGGTGTCGGCTCCAGCCCTAACAGGTACATCATTGAGGGGCTTGCCGAAGAGGGCAGGGGACACGCGTATTACGTAGGATTGAACGATGATCCAGACGAATCGGTTGCCGCCATTTACGATAAGATAAACGATCCCTATCTGATAGGAATCGGTATTGATTGGGGCGATCTTGATGTTCATGATATCTACCCCTCGAAAATTCCTGATCTCTACGCTGGAGAACCTCTTGTAATAGTCGGCCGGTACGACGGTTCCGGAACCGAGACAGTTCGTCTTTCGGGAACGGTCGCAGGTGAACGCTGGAGACAGGAGCTGAGGGTAGCACTTCCGTCCCAGGAAGAGGATAACGATGTAATCGCGACTCTATGGGCCAGGAAGAAGATCCATGATCTCACCCGCGATATGTACAACAGTTACGGCTACCTGACCGATGATAAGGATATCATCGATGAAATAACCGATACTGCCCTTGATTACCAGATAATGAGTGAATACACGGCATTCGTTGCTGTGTCCGAAGAAGTTCGAACCGACCCGGACAGTGGTGAACCGGTAACGGTTCAGGTTCCTGTCAATATGCCCGAAGGAGTTTCGTATGAAGGCATCTTCGGCTCTGTTGGTGATACCCGTGGAATGCACTACTCCAGAAACGTCAACAGCCCCACTTCCAGCTCATCGGCTCTAGGTCTCGGTGGATACAGCGGTTCCGGAACCATGGCTGCTCAAGAAGAATGTTGTGAGGATATTGGCGGAGGTTACTTATACAGTGACGAGTTCGAAACACAGTGGTTAGCCGATGTAAGTCACATATCGGTTTCACCTACACTCGGCCTTCTGGCATCCGTCGTACGTTCAGCGGCAAGGGAGCTTGTCATTGACCTTACCGAAGTGTACCAGGATTTTGTGGATAGTATGGATAACGATGACGAATGGCCCACCGGCGCGGTCACATTCAATGTCACCGTTGACAGTTCAGGTAACGTCACATCTGTCTCGATCACAGGCAGCGGCCTTGACAGAGAACTCGATGATGACCTTTGCGAAGTTATGGAAGGTTTAATTATACCTGCGCCGCCGGACGGGGCAGGAACAATACAGATTCAGTACAGTTTCCAGAAGACCTGGTAACACATAACTCTGTACAGAAAACAGGGCGGGAGAAATCCCGCCCTGTTTTTCAATATAGCTACAACGAGCGTTACCTTTAGACATCTTGTTATGTCTTAGAGATCGAGTTGTGTCGTGATAGCCCTGGCAATACCCTGCATATCCGCTGAAGAAAGCGATCCAGCTTTATTGATAAGACGATGCTTGCTTACAGTGGTTAGTTGATCTGCCATAGCTTTGGAACGTTTGCCTTTGAGGGTTACATACGCTTCGCTCGGATAGAGCCTATCTGTGGAACCTGTCAGAGGAACAACCTGCACACGGTTCAAGAACTGATTGGCGGCGTCGTTGCTCACAATTACAACCGGTCGCTGCTTCTGGATTTCACCTCCTACGGAGGGGTCGAAATTTACCCACCAGACTTCAGATCTCTTCATGATGACTTATGTCTCCGAATGTAGCTTCGGCCCATTCCAGAGCCTCGGTTTCACGCACATGATCGGTTGCCATATCTTGATATGCCTTATACAGATCCTGTTTGAGCACATGTGGTCGAACAAGGTCCTCGATGAAATGGCTAATTTTCCGTGGTCCTATGACTTGACGGAGACCGTTGTAGACCTCCTCATCTATAGTCAAAGTCAGTTTTTTCTGCATGTTTTCCATCCCTATCTTGTTATTACACGTATACTATACGTGCATCAACGGGGAAGTCAAGTACTTTTCTGATTGTGCAAGGGCCTAACGAAGCATTGTCCGGATCTGTCCGGAGAATTAGCTGAGGATGCACAGCATCATCTGAGTATTTGTTCGGATTTTCCGGAAGATACTCGGGTAATTATTACGGAATCTCATCTGCAAGAGTAATTATCTTCACTCGAGGGAATCGGCCTGCTATTTCAGTGATAGGCGCACGTAATCCTTTCTTTCTGGATAGAAGAGCATGGTTTTGTAGATGAGTATGAAATGGCGGAAATCAGCGAGAACAAGGAACTGAATCTGAGCATAGCAAGCGGATTAAGAGATGCAAAATCGAGACAAGGCAAATTTGTCTGAGTTTAGAATATTTGAAACCGATGAATTCATAAAGAAATTGGACAAACTATCCAAGAGTGAATCTAGTTTTGTTAGGAGAAAGCTTGATATTTACGCTTACCCTCAGATTCGTTCAGAACCGTTCTACGGGAAAAACATAAAGCAGTTGAAAGGTTACTCACCTGAAACCTGGCGATATCGAATTGGATCATATCGGATTTTTTATGTTGTAGACAGTGTTGAGCAAATAATTTATATGCTCACGATAGATGCTAGAAAAGATGCATATCGGAAATAAATACTGACCATTTTTCGTGAATCAGCCAAGCAGATGAATACTGTTATTCTGGAGAGTAAACTTTACTAAAGATTATCATCAAGATTTGGAGTCGGCAATCTTGCTGATGATAAGCGTCGTGAGATTTGCTTTCCGGTTTGACCGGTATACGCGTATTTCAACGTCGCAAATCAGCGGCACAGTATTCTGTGTCCGCTGCATTTGCCTTGTTATGCATTGGTTCCCAATAGAACACACCATTCCAAATATGTACTTTGTACTGGCAAACCATCTACTCGTGCTCCTTCTAATACAACACCGGGAGGCGCAGGATTTGCCTTTATGCTGCAGGAGTTCTTTACCTCGAATACCCATCCAGCGTTATGAAAGTGTTCTAATAGTTTATCCCTATAACACACTTCTGCTAGACCACCCTCTTCAATCACTGCACCATTTTCTTTATCATCTTCGGGGTAGAAGCTAGAAACTGCAATGAACTTGCCATTGACTATTCTATAAAGTTCCTCGAGTAGTTTCCCAGGATTCTGGATGTTGTTGAGACCAGCGTGTGTGGTAAGCAATGAAATGGAATCGGCCGCAAATGGTGTCTGACGAGCATCGAAGGCCAGCAAGCTAACTCGATCGTATAGCCCCTGCTCCATTAGCCATTTTCGATTCCTCACTAATACACTGGGACTGAAATCTGTCACAACAATCAAATTAGGTAGATCCTTCAACATCCTTCTGACTAGTCCACACTCTCCTGAAGCGAGATCAACAATGGGGCTGTTGGATTGGGAAACTTCATTGATTAAATAGTCCATTTGGCTGTCCACACATCTGGTTGTATCCGCCGAATACATCGCCTTCTTGGAAATGGAATAAGCCGCATTTGCTGCTTCAATATCTCCACGACTTTCATGTACTACACCTCTGTAATGTTGATCAACAGGTCCGAGCGTATCGAGAGGTACATCCATGAGTCTTTCTTCAAGTCCCGGGTTCTGTTTCAAGTGCTGTTCCAACCCGTCTACCTGTTCCCAAAGATCATTTCGCTTTAAATCCGTAGTCAGGAATACGCCAATTCCATCTTGAATTGAATAGGAACCGGAACAATGAGTACATAGAATCTGTGCTGTCTCAATTCTGTCAGTAGTCTGATCTGTGATATTCCAGTCTAGTTTGCCGTGGCATTTAGGACATTCCAAGATTTCTATTAGATACTTCTGCATGTGTACTCCTTTGAATCGCTATTGCACTAACGCTCTAAATCAGCAGACAGCAATACACGAGCTAATAGAACCATAGTCGCTGTTCTGTTGTTAGTTGTTCCCGAAATTATTTCTTCTCTCGTATATGATAGTATCTGTAAGAGGGATAAACAAGGAGAACAGTGTTCGATTAATTGTTCTATATCAGCATCGGAAATGCAGTTATCCTCACTCATGGGAATTGGCTTACCAGTCAAGTAATAGTCATCCACTATTCCTTTGTTTGAATCGGAGAACAACCAGGGTTCTGCGTTAGCAATTACCGAAGCATTTTGCCTGGATTCTTCTTATGGATTGAAATGGACATTCTGCAGACTTGTCAAACAGTAACATATATGTTATGATGCGTGCATGAGATGGCAAATCAAATACTATAATCAGAGGCTTGAAGAAGAGATTCTCAAATTACCAGCTGGTCTACTGGCAAGATATTTGCGACTCTCTGATTTGCTGATTGAGTTTGGTTCGAATCTTGGTTTACCACATACAAAGAAAATTGAGACAGGGCTTTTTGAATTACGGTTGAAGGGAAAAGAAGGAATAGCACGAGTTTTCTTTTGTACGAAAATTGGTAAGAGGATTATCATGCTCCATTCTTTTATCAAGAAATCTCAGAAAACACCCAAGAAGGAAATTGAAATTGCAAGAAGAAGAAAGAAGGAGGTGTTAGAAAATGAATCATTCAGAACTGAAAGAGAAAGCGCTGGAAAATGGAAAGGTCAGGGATGCCTATGAGGCTCTTGAACCAGAATTCTCCCTGCTTCATGAAATATTGAGAGCTCGCCAGAATGCCGGGCTTAGCCAGGCAGAGATCGCTGAACGGATGGGAACAAAGGCTCCAGCAGTTACAAGATTGGAATCTTCATTGAGCAGCGGTAAACATTCGCCATCGCTTTCTACACTTAAGAAATATGCGGATGCCCTGAACTGCCATCTAGAAATCAAGCTTGTAGCAAACAGTTAAGCAACTACTCGGAGCTTACTGGATAGCCGTTGCGTTTCATCACTTACATATAGAATTTTTCGGTTTGACCGTATTGTTCGGAATCCAAGCTCCCATGGATAATTATCTCCACAGTTGGCGATAGGCCACCCAGTGGACAATTGTCGTCATGATTCTTTTTTTGAGAATCAGCATAGATCTAAGAATCTTTGTCTGGGTTTGAGCGGGGAATTAGCAGAGCATTCCGAATTCACTATGTCCTAATATGCGCTTTTGGGGTCATGAATTAATCGCAATATCACCGACCCTACTGGAAAGATAACTCCGGCGAGTTTGTAAATGTTCGACCGGCGAGAGTGGAAACTTTACCCTGCAAGTTTGCCCGGAATCGGTGGCAAGTTTGGTCCGGATTATGCATCTGGCGAGGGTGGGGGTACCAGTGAACAGTTCATGCCTTCAATCACCGCATAATTGGATCTGTCTTGGGAATCAACCGAGTTTCTGCGGTTGCATAATCTGAGCATTTGCCCGAAAATATTTGTTAAGTCAGCCAGGGGTTATTGATGAACTGAACGCTCTGCATAACCAGAACAGTACTTGAATAGCCAAGAACTTCGCAACTGTTTCTGGTTGATGCAGTTGTTGAACTAAGCGCGTACCGCGCAGATAAAGGCAACATGTATCTTCAATTAGCATACTTCCTATAGGGAGTGCAATCAAGTGCTCCCATAAAATAGGGAGAATGTCATGAAAGCATTCAAAAAGA
>WTBT01000088.1 GCA_013138965.1 Candidatus Aegiribacteria sp. | reverse complement strand
CCTGAATATTCCAAGCGTCTCCGGAGCAAGATCAAGCAGCTCAACACGACATGTGCCATACATCAAGCTATGCGAAAGCCAGCTCCAATTTTCCGGAATGATCACGATACTTCTGTTTATTCGATGAATAGTTTTTCCATTTAATGAATACCTAACAGTTTCTCCGTCAATTCGCAAATATTGATTATAATATAAATTTTCACTTTGCTATTGGATACCATCCTGAATTACACGAATTATACAATTTTATTCCCTAATTGCTTTATTCATTACTATGAATCAGGAATAATGAATAAATGTTACTCTGCATATAGCTATTGACGACATTTGAATTAGAACATATAATTGAATTAAATGATTAAGGAGATATTCATGAAAAATAGGTTCTCATGGAGAAGTGGATATGCTGTGCTTCCAGGATCGTGGATCAGTCAAATGAGAAGAAGGAAAGCGATACTTTACACTGCATACTGCGTTCTGTTCATATCGGCATTGGCGAGGGCGCAGGTCGAAATCAGTGGCTCTCAATCCGGAACACTCGGGCCAGGTACTTATTCTGTTGTTGGGGATATTCAGGTGCTTACAGGAGATTCGCTCGAAATACTTCCTGGTACATCGTTCATAAACGACCCCGGTGTTCTATGGGAAATATCCGGGTACTTCTCAGCTATTGCAGCAGAAGGAGATAGTATTTGTTTCACAGCCCAGAATCAGGCTACCGGTTGGGAAGGTCTGATATTTCTTAACTCAGCTCCTGTTACAACACTTGATTACTGTATCATCGAATTCACAAGGAAACCTTTCAGTTGGATATATATTGCAGGAATAATGGTGTATGGGGGTGATGGTATAACACTTACAAACAGCAGGGTATCCAACTGTTCCAGTGTGAACTACGGTGCCGGAGTATATGCGAAGGATGCTGAAGTGCATATAGAAAACTGCCGTATCGTGGATAACTACAGTCAAAGTCATCCTGAAGGAACCGGGATACTGCTAGATAATTGTGATGGAGCTCAAATTCTCAGGAATGTAATCGCATACAATGATGGAAACGGTCAATGAGAAGCTTGCGGAGGCGGTGGGGTCCACTGCTATAAGTCCTTAAATGTTACCATTGCCTATAATCTTATCTACAGAAATGAGAATGACAATTTCGGCGGTGGTGTTTTATCGAAAGGTGGTAATTTAAGCCTTTTCCCAGCGAGCTTTGACTCGCTAACTGCTTGTGAAGTTGAATTAGTGAATAATACCATTGTTTACAACGAATCATTTAATAACATGCATCCATCTATTAGCGGATATGGGGGCGGTATATGCGTAATTGACGGAGGGACTATCACTGGAAGAAATAATATTATCTTCTTCAATTCCGCTGACATCGATCCTCAGTGGTCTATTCAGTGGGGTGGTGGACAGATTGATTTAACCTATACCTCTATCTCACAGGAGCTATCCGGCTTTGGGAATATCACGGATAATCCGATGTTCGCAAATGCAACTGACAACGATTATCATCTTCAGTATGGATCTCCATGTATCGATGCGGGAGACCCTTCATCACCTCCGGATCCTGACGGAACAAGAGCTGACATGGGTGCACTCTATTTTGATCAGACTGGCATAGGTGGAACGGTTGAGCCAGTTCCCGTGTTTGAGCTGTACCCGGTTTCTCCGAATCCTTTCAGTTCCATTGTGAGTATTGTCTGTAGTCTTCCAACTGACGGTAACGTAAAGATCATCATCTACGATATCACGGGTCGTGAAGTTTTAGTGTTTATCGATCAGTTTACAGCTTCCGGGTTTTGCAGTGTACTGTGGGATGGGAGGAACAGCGCGGGACAGAGAGTGGAGAGCGGTGTTTACTTCTGCAGATGTGAATTCGATGGAACTGCTCAGTCAAAGCAGCTGATACTGATTGGAGTTTAACTAATAAGGAACGCAGATGCTTTTCCGGGAAAGCAGGAGGCTATTTGATATGAGATTAAGGAAAAGACCGCTGTTCATGACTGTGTGCGTAATAATTTTCGCTCCATCTGCCGGTGCTCAGACTGAAATAAGCGGATCTCAGTCCGGAACACTTGGGCCTGGAACGTACCTTGTTACCGGTGAAATTTCGGTAGAGTCAGGTAATTCTCTAACAATTGCGCCCGGAACCACATTTTTTCACAATGGTAATCATAAATGGATTATATCGGGACACTTGACAGCAGAGGGAGCGGAAGGGGACAGTATTCTTTTCGTCCGCCAGGATCCCGTCGTTGAGCATCGCTGGGGCGGACTGCGATTTCAGACCGGCGCTCCCGCTGCGATCCTGGATTACTGCGTTATCGATCATTGCTACATGCCCGATTACACCGGCCCCAATGCCAGTATTACCGTAAATGGAAGCCAGGGGTTAACACTGAAGCACAGCCGTGTTTCCAACGGCGCGTGCAACAACGATCATGGCGGTATCTATGCAGCAAATACAACCGTCATAATCGAAAATTGCGTTATCAGGGACAACGAGGCAGTCAACCATCCTAAGGGAGTAGGAGTATTCCTGGAAAACTGCACCGATTCGCAGATTCTCTATTCAGTTATTGGAGATAATAGAAGTGACGGCGCTTGAAGCACCTGCGGCGGCGGTGGGGTCCACTGCAACGACTCAGATGTTCTTATATCGCATTGCGTTATCCATTCTAATGAGCTCACATCCGGATTTGGCGGAGGCATGGGGGGCGGCGGTGTAATGGTTAAAGGAGACGGCAACATAATCTTGAATAACAACACTATAGTTTACAATCTTGCACACTTGACGGGTGGTGGAATCTGTACGTTCGGGGATGGTGGTGTGGCAACCTTTTCCGGAGTGAACAACATCATCGTTTTCAATACTGCCGATGATGGTACGCAATACGGTTCAACACATGGAGGAGGAACCAGCTCTCTTACCTATTCCTGTATCTCGCAGGATATGCCCGGAATCGGAAACATCAATGACACGCCAATGTTCGTGAATGCGACAATAGATGATTATCATCTTCAGTTTGGATCTCCCTGCATCGACGCGGGGGATCCGGCATCACCTCCAGACCCGGACGGAACCAGGGCGGATATGGGCGCTCTCTATTACAATCAGACCGGCATCGGTGGAGCTGTTAATCCGTCTTCCGCATTCGAGATGTACCCGGCTTCTCCGAACCCTTTCAGTTCCGTTGTGGATATTTCCTGCAGCCTTCCTGATGATGGTAATTTAAGGATCATCGTCTACGATATCATGGGCCGTGAAGTGTTTACACTTATTGATCAGTTTTCAACTTCCGGTATTCATAGTGTGATGTGGGATGGCAGGAACAGTTCGGGAGAAAGAGTTGAGAGCGGCGTCTATTTCTGCAGATGTGAATTTGATGGAGCTGCTCAGTCAAAGCAGCTGATATTGATTGAAGATTAGTTTATAAAATAACAGGGGTTTTCCCCTGGAAAGCGGGAGGTCAATTGATATGAAATTCAGGAAAAGGAGGACTCATGAAACTGATCTGTATACTGTTGTTATCTTTCGTGGCAGTACTGCCGGCACAACAGATCATCCGTTCGTTTGATGCACCCGACAGCGGTATATCCGGACTTGCCTACTATGACAATTCACTGTACGCCGTAGGAGCGAATTCAAAAACAGTATATGTACTCGATGAAATGTCAGGTTCGGTCAATAACTCCTGGACAGTCTCTACAACAGGTACTGAAACTCCAACTGGTATAGGCTACGCTGGAAATCTTCTGTATGTAGGTGCAGATGATGGCTCCGGTAACAGCGGTCATGTCTACAAGTACACAACATCAGGGAGCTATCAGGGCTCTTCTGATGTTCTTTGTTGAGGTAGCCCTCTCTGGTCGGTGACCGGAGTAGGCGGAGACGAGTCTAATCTTTACCTGGCAGGCCAAAAAACCAGTACATCGGGTCCGGAAATGATAGCAAGGTGCTACCCATTGCCTCTTGGCGGAAGCAAATACATGGTCACTTACATCAACCAGATCAACACTGTGAATATTTTCGATATCGCGTACGATGGAAATGCTAATGCTAATGGTACTAGCGAAATATGGGCGGCAACTGACGATACAAATTCACCTGTGAAGCGCTACGCTTCCACCGGGTATCCCACCATGGTATTTCCGAGCAGCCTTATTTCAGCTGCAAGAGGTATCGCATTCTACAGTGAAAGTGCTCTGGATTACGTATGGGTGAGTAATCCCGATGATGGCAAAATTTACCTGGTAAGTTTTAATCCCACAGAAATAGAAGGTGGATCGCATCCTGCGCCCCGGGAGATTGTCCTTTCAGCCAGTATGAACCCCTTCAATGAGTCGGTAACAATATCCGCTACGGGTATTTCAGAAAATGCGATCGTTGAGATATACGATGTTACCGGAAGATCCATACTGCGAAGTCCCTTCAATGGAACCTTTGATTGGAGTGGCAATTGTTCAGATGGTGCAGGTGTTCCCGGAGGATATTACTGCATCAGGGTGCTTGATTCCGACGGATCGGCAGCTACAATGAGTATTGTAAAGCTCTAGGATTTTCCCTTTTCCTTGGAGCTTTGGCCCCGGGTTGCATGGCAATCCGGGGCAACAATAGAATACGTGGGTGGTTCGAAGAGAATTTACTAAGGTAATGGTACACTGTACAATTACATAGTTATTTGCTATGTATATTCTGAATAGGGAGACAGTATGAAAATCTTGGTTCTTTTTCTGATTGTCTTTGCAGCGATGTCCTTCTCCGCGGAAAGGGTTGTTCTCTGGGAATACTTCACCAAGACCGGTTGAGGAGGTTGTGTAAGCAGCTGGTCAGCTGTTAAGACTGCTCTCGCCCCCTTCGTCGCCTCGGGGGATCTTGCACCCATGTACTTATTCGACGACGGTCCCGCGGCAAACTCGTTCAATTCAGGAAGATTCAGTTTCTATGGAGTAACTGAATATTCAACGGTTAAAATTGATGGCTTATCTGCAAGTTCCTCTCCATCAGGTTACGCAACCGCGATCAACAACAGGCTTGCGGTACCAGCGTATATTGATTTCGATATTAATTACGTCGGTGATGCCTCAGGCGGTATGGCTTATATCAGTATCACTGCCGAGCAGGAGCCTTCCCAGTCCTACGGTATCAAAGTCTGGTCCGTCATTCTGGAGGATCACGAAATAGCCAGCTCGGCCTGGGGTGCATACGCCGGAGTTAAGTTTCCACTTTCGCCGGACTTATCTTTCCAGTGCTCGCCGGAGATATGTTTCCGTTTTCGCCGGACTTATGTTTCCAGCAGAGTGATTTGAATCTGCAACTCTGAGAAA
>WTBT01000081.1 GCA_013138965.1 Candidatus Aegiribacteria sp. | reverse complement strand
TATCTGATAAGTAATTATCATAGTCAATAGGCACATCATTGTCAAGGGCCAAAACAACACTTATATTGAATCATAATATGACTTTACAAGATTCTATCAACAGCATGGGCTTTTGTCGGTGGCGTCTGCAAGAAAAAATATGCAAATCTATTCAACCATATTGGTATTAACTATACCAATAAGTATCTTGGTTGTACCTAGAATAGTAGAAACAGCGCAAAGTAAGTTGACAGAAGTGTATTCATTCATAGATGTTAATAAATCATTTGCCGCTATGATTGAATATGTTTCCTGTGAGCTTCCTCCGGAATCTATAGTGCTTGTTATCTCAGCAGAGCAATCGGGAAAGTCGGCAGAATCCTGGCGCCATCAAGGACTTGCATTCCGGGCGACAGAAGTTCGTGTAATGAATGTAAAAAGTATCCAGAGTATGGTTCTTGGATTAGGAGGAGATGCATCAGTCTCAGAGTTCAGGCCTCCTGATGATGATCTAATTGGCTGCGTTACTTATGGTGTGGTTTACTCTCCTGCAGAGCTTGAGGTGTTTCAGGATGCATGGAATGTTATTGAAGTAGTGGATTTTTCTAGAGGAGTATCCTCTTGTAAGATCATTGAGCTTCAACCTAAACATGAAGAATCGGATTCTTAAAATCAAACAGTGTGTTCAGTGATACTTCTAAACATCCAGGGTTCAGTATCTCCAATCGAATTTTCTGATTGAGTTCACTACGTATGATAGGTTATCTTCGGTCAGATCGTTGTAGAGAGGTAATCGAAGTATACGTTCACTTATATCCAAGGATACGGGGCAGTCAAACTCATTACCTCCATGCTCTCGACCCTTAGCCGACAAATGCAAAGGGAGGTAATGAAAAACACTATAAATACCAAGCTTTCTTAAATAGCTAATCAAAGCCTGTCTTGCTTCATAAGATGGAACGAGTAAATAGAACATGTGATATGATTGTTCGCAATGAGCCGGAACGAATGGTAACTTAACTCCATAACTTTCCGCCCATTCACAGAGGTGATCGAAATAGTATTCCCAAATAAACTTACGCGTGTGCTGTACTTTATTCTTTTCCTCTAGCTGTGCTAGAAGGAACGCTGCAAGAATGTCCGATGGAAGGTAACTTGAACCTATATCTCTCCATGTGTATCTGTCTACTTGACCTCGGAAAAAGCGGGATCTGTCAGTACCCTTCTCACGGATTATTTCTGCTCGCTCAATAAGTGAAGGATCATTTATCAGTAACGCACCACCTTCACCACAGTAGAAGTTTTTCGTCTCATGGAAACTCTGTGTCGCCATACAGCCAAATGAACCAAGAGACCTACCTCGATATTTTCCGTAAAGACCATGAGCGTTGTCTTCTATTACTGCGATCCCATTAGAAGATGCAATATTCATTATTGCATCCATTTCGCATCCTATACCTGCGTAATGTACTGGTACAATTGCTTTTGTCTTCCTGTTGATAAGTTTTTCAAGACAAGACTCATCTAGATTTAGAGTATCTGGTCTGATATCAATGAATACAGGCTTAGCGCCATGGAGTACAAACGCATTCACGGTAGATACGAAAGTAAATGACGGCACGATAACCTCATCACCAGGCTTCAGACCTATCAATAACGCAGCCATTTCCAAGGCATGTGTACAGGAAGTAGTAAGGAGTACTTTCTTTACTTCTAATTGTTTCTCAAGGAGTGTTTGGCAGCTTTTTGTAAATTCGCCATCGCCCGATATATGACCGTTCTGGATGGCCTCTATTATATAGTTTATCTCATTTCCAATAATAGAGGGTTTGTTAAAAGGAACACGTATGGTAGTTTTATTCATTATTAGCTCAGCCATAGACGGAAGGAGTGTCTTGCATCACAGATTCGCCATGCTAGTCTGGAATATGCTTTCTGAACTCCGTAATTATTGATATGTGTAGGTCCTTCAATGCAATCGGAGCAGGTTGAAAGATGCTGCATTCCTCTGTATGTCAATGAGCTGAAAAGACCATGTCCCGCGAAATCAGGATGAACCGCACCAATACTGTAGTGTCCAATCCTTTTACTAAGCTTTTTTTCCCTTGGAGAAGGTTTTTTCCAAACAGAGTAACCGGCTATACATCCATTCATTTCCGCAACCACAACCCAGTCAGCGTATCCTGTACATGAAGCCTTTATCCATTCCTCGTATACATGTGTTGCTCTTTTATTATCAAGTCTATCATCCTGATGAAATCTTCCAAAGTGCGTTGAGAATGCAGCCTGTGCTACGGATACTAATGCTTCGATATCATCTGGAACAGCGTGTCTTAGGGTAACTCCATTATAGAGAGGAGGAATAGTGATATTTTCCAGCGGATCTTTTTTCATATCATATACATAATCCAGAAGTGTATCAGTCAGCAGGAATCCTTTCTTCTCCAAAGCATTTGCTGACTGAATATTATCACAGTTTGTCTTGCATAGTAAATAATGTATCTCATGACGTTGAGCCCATTCAATCGATTGTTCGAGAAGATGGTCTAGAACAATATCTTCGTTGTTTATCTTTTTGGAAGTAATTAAATACTTTATTTCCGCTGCTTTATGTCCTATGACATCTGATTCCCATGATCGATCTTGACAAACCACAATTCCAACTATTTCTGAACCAAGAGTTTGTGTGAAGATGTTACCTTCTTCCCTTAGAAGATCAGCAATAATATCTTGCCACATATCCACCAGTTCATCTCCAACATATCTATGCAGATATCTATAAGGCTTATATTGGGAGTCGGATAATAGATTTCTTAGCCCGTTATACAAATCGTCTGTGTATGATATAGATTCAATTTTGCTCATGGACTGGTACCCTTCAGGGTTGATATATCATTCAGATGACTAGTTGTATCTGTGCTATCTAACCCCATACTATCCTTTGGTTCCTTATCATATTCATATCGAACAACATATGCAGGCCTGTCCATAGTGCGGAAATGTACTCTGGCTAGATACTCCCCGATAATTCCTAATGCGAATAGTTGAGCTCCGGCAAAGATAGATATAATTGAGGCCAGAAACGGAAAACCAGGTACGCTGTAACCCAATGCAAGGTATCTAATAATTACGTATAGAAGAACTCCTACACCGAATATTGTAAAAAGGAATCCCATTATACTTGATACTCGTAATGGTCTTGTGCTAAATCCTGTCATCATATCAAGAGCATGAGAAATGAGACTATAGAAAGTATAGTTTGAGCAACCTGCTTTTCGTGGTTCATGTTTAACGGGAACAGAACTAAATGCAGTGCTTCCCCATGAAAGAAGCACATCTATTGATACAAATGGTCCATTGTATTCTGAAAACGCTTCACGAATACAAGTGCGAAATGCACGAAACGCACTCACAGAACTCGCTGTTTCAACTCCCATAGCACTCTTCAGTGCAATTCGAGTTAGGGATGCTGAAATTGATCGCCAGAGATTTTGCTTGCGTTTGATTGGCGTTCCATAGACAACATCATATCCCTCTTCTAGCTTTGCAAGCAGTTTACATATTTCTTCTGGTGGATTTTGCAGATCATCATCTATCGTGACTATTACTTCTGATTTCGCCTTTCTTATGCCACATAGCAGCGCATTGTGCTGCCCAAAGTTTCGCATCAGTCTAAGCCCCCGAACAGCGGAATTATTACTAATGATCTCTTCGATGCAATCCCATGAAGCATCCTCACTGCCGTCATCTATCAGAATTATCTCATATCGATTACATAGAGGCGTAACAGAAGTTATAAGGCGATCGTGCAGCACCTTTAGAGTTTTTGTAGAATTATATACGGGCACAATAATCGATATACTATCAAGCATGATGCATTAACACCCTTCAAACAAAAATGTATTCTGTCGCTTTTCACTTTAGTATCTCAGATAAATAACTATCTGTCAAATATCCATTACATAATCTAAATCAATCTACGACATTTTCCAGGTTTTTCAAAATTGCATATTTGATTCGGAGTGGCGTTAATCGACAATATCTATATATACAGGGGAGGCGCTTGGATTGACATGGATTTTTTCTGAATCGAAGGAGCAACAATTTAAGGAATAGGACAAAATTCATAAAGCTGACATTGTTCAGTTAATTCCTTTAAGGATTGGCACATAAATAACTTCACATTTTCATAGAATTTAGGCGGTTTCTTGTAGATTGTCGAGAGGTGATATTTTCTCGACTACAATCAGGATTTACGACTTATCAATATTTTCCGATTGCCTGGAACGGAGTGCATAGCCTGAGCAGATCGGTAGATTGATTACCGCGTTTTATGTGCAGGAAAAGTTACCTTCAGTTTTTATTGTTTACTCATACACACGCATTCTGTTCTGCTGATGTAATAGTGTAGTTCCATTTTCCGAGGAGATCATTTCTGCTCATTGGAATTGATTTCATCTCTTGATCCTTTACCTTGATGCCCTTCTGGTAGGTATGTTCATCGCGGCAGGCAGTTATATGAAGCCCTGTCCTGGTGCTGGTGCCCGACGCATAATCAACAACAGTGTTGAAGGATGTAAGTGGAATTCCTTTCCAATTCCTGCTGATTCACCAACCACAAGTAGTCCCGAGTTCTTCACTGTATCATAAATTCCATATGGAACAGCTATCCCGTCAGCTTCGGAGCGAAAATCGTGATCCTTGACCTTACTGGCTTGTTGACACCAGATCTTTCCTGAATTCTCGAAAAGACCAATCAATTCCTTTTTCTTCGTATCAATACTGATAATTGGATCACCCGTTCGAGTGAATTGCTTGCGTAGCTCCTTTATTATACCAAACTGCGAGTCACGATCAGGACTGTTTCCAGATGAAAGGCACTTCTTGTTGCTTTTCAGCGAGTAGTTCATTTTGTACAGCAAATGTCGCACCACAGTAGCTGAGATCTTAATGTTGCGTTCACTGTCCAGAATATCGGCAATCTTCTGCGCAGTTTGATGTGTCCACCGTCTCTTGGACATGGGATCGCCAGCTGTATCAAGCTCCAGAATTGAACGAATATGCTCAATTATCTCGGGCTTTTTTTTTCTATCTTTTTGCGACCGCCACCAGCGCGTCGCGTGCGGTCTCGTTCCACCTTGTCGCCAAACAGCTCGCGACGTCCTTTCGCCACCGTGTGACACTCCAAACCAAGTAACTTAGCTATTTTGCGGTCTCCACCATGCCCGAGCTTGGCAGCCTCAAGACCAGCATACAATCTCCGTTCCTTCTCATCCAGCAAGCTGAAGAATAGTACGATTGCCGCTCTCATTTCATCGGTCAATAACTCAGCGATTCCTGTGCCAAGCTCGCTTTTCGCATCGCATTCTTTGCGCATAAGTTCCTGTCGCCGCCGCTCACCCTTGTCTGCTGACATGTACACAAAACGCCCATCAAGACGGATGCGTTCTATTTTGCCACTACGGTACAAGCCAAGAAGTGCGTGTTTGGTCTCAACATGTAACAGCTTTTCCAGCTCTGAGGCGGTAACACCAGTATCTGATTGTTTTGTAAATGCAACTGTTGTTTCAAGAAGATTGCCATACTGGCTGAACATTGCAGATCGACACGACCACAACCCATTTGTATCATACTGTGGTGTAGCCTTCAGAGTGTAAAACCTTCCTCTGTGCGAGTAACTAACAAGGTACCCCAGTCGAGAAAGACAACGATACACAGTCATTGGAGCATTCGTTTTTGCTACTGCTTTCAGGCTTTCAATAGTTGCTATCTCATTCTCTATGAGATACTTGCGCACAGCAATGTCTCGTTTCTCAATCTGTATCATATGATATAATTCCCCTTTCTGTTTTGATCCATAGGGTTATTATACCACATTTGCAGATGACATGCAATAGGCATATCGCCTATCTATACATCCAGTTACGAAATCCTTTTGCCAATATATGCAGATTAGAAGACTAGAGAAATTCCCTGATTATTGTAATGTTATATAAGTGTGGATTCTAAGAAGTATTCCCTCTGGTCATTAAGGACCTCTTCAATTTTTACTAAATTCATCCCGACTCTCCTTATTGCTCACTATACTGTACCACTTTGAGGTAGTATTGCCAATTAGTATTTGACACTCTCCCGTTGAAAGGGTGTAGATTGTCAATGGTATTCTCAATTGTCATCCATATTGAAGCTGTTGGTTATTCATTTGGAGTGCAGTACTATTCTTGAGTATGATAACTTCGAGGGGGATGGAGTCATGCAGGACAGATCCGCTATTCTATGCTGCTGCGGGAAAGCCTGGCGGGTTCCTCCAGTATCCTCAGTAATGCAGGCGCTACCCAGGACCTGTTTCTCTTTCTGCGGTCGGTCTGCTCCAGCACACGAAGTTTAACCAGGTACTCTATTGCACGGTTGGCAGTTGATCTTGCAATACCCAGCTTCTCTGAAACTCCAGGAATGGTTACGAAAGGATTGCCTGCAAGGAGATTAAGGAGACTTATGGGGGTTGAACCGGGAAACTCGGCTGCCTGAACGCGCCACTGGTCGAGAAGATCGACTATCCGACAGGCTCTGTTCAGTGCGTCATCGGACTGCAGGGCAATGCCACCGAGGAAGTACTGAAGCCAGCGATTCCAGTTACCTTCTTCTGTAACAGCCCTGAGACATCTGTAGTACTCTCCCCTGCTGGCCTCGAAAAATGCACTGAGGTAAAGAAGGGGAGTTGGAAGGATTGCCCTGTCAACAAGGAACAGAGTAATAAGAAGCCGGCCCAATCGCCCGTTTCCATCAAGAAAAGGGTGGATGGCCTCAAACTGATAGTGCACCAGAGCTATGCTCACCAGAGGTGGTAAGGACTTCTGAGTCATGAAAGCTACAAGATCGCTCATAAGCTCGAGAAGCTTCTCCGGCGGAGGGGGTATGTAGGATGCTTCGAAGACGGTTGATCCCGGCAGGCCAATCCAGTTTTGAGTATTTCTGATAATACCCGGACGTGCCGTATTCCCTCTGACTCCGGTCATCAAGTGGTGGTGAAGATCCAGAATAAGATCAAGGGATAGATGCTCCTCTTCGAGTCTGCGTATGCCGGATTCCAGTGCTGCCACGTAGTTGCCTACTTCTCGCAGGTCTGCAGGGCTCTTTTTCAGTACTGCGCCGGCATCTGCTGCCAGAAGCTCCCCCAGAGTAGCCTGCGTACCCTCGATCCTGCTCGACAGCACAGCCTCACGGGCGATGAATGGTCGCATAAGCACATGCGGATTTGGAAGCCTGCGTCCCTCTCCGGCCAGCTTCCCTATCGCTCTGTCCGCGTTTGACAGGGATCGGACCAGATCCGGTGTCCATTTCAGCTCAGGAGGAAGAGGATCGGGCAAAAACGTATAGTAACCACTGCTGGTTCTGAGTTTTCTTCCTGGCAGAGTCATAGTTCTCCATAACGTTCGAATGTCCGCAAAACGAATATAAGGCTATTTGTTATGTTCGTCAAAAGTGACTGCTGGCTCTGTTATAATCGAATATTTGAAATTCAAGCACAGGATATTCATATCCAGGCTTAACATACCAAAGCTTCTTCAAAATTATCTCTATATGATTCCATTACTTCCAATTGAACTTTAAAGGTTTCAAGCATGGATTCTGAATCACTGAAAGTTTTGACACATTCAGTTCGGGGTTGTAAAGGAAACAATGAACTATGAAGCTGCAAAAGCGATACAGGTTTGCCGGGCGCTGAACGAAACAAATCAGCAGAGGGAGTTTTGACAGCCTTCTTGAAGCCGGAGTCTGTTCTGGAGCCTTATCCTGCATTGTAATAACCGCGGACGATAGAAGCACGTTTGAGCGGGACGGTCGAACAGTTGAAATTCTTCCTGCATGGCAATGGTTAATGGAATCGTTTAATGAGAATATTTAACCTTGTTCTTCCCGGTCAGGGGCTGATCACTTTGATAGTCGGGATAATACTGACGGACATTCCTGGAGAACTTAAGCGGGCTAAAAATGGATTTTCAGTTCATGAAGATCCATCCAGCTGATTACTCTGGTATTCCGCCTGAACTGTGCCTTCTCCCCGCCGTATACCAGCCATGAATCCTGATTCTCGATCCTGCTGCACTTCTGCCCAGTAATCCAGTCCCTTGAAAAAGCTGCTGTTCAGGGTTTGACCGGACTTTATTTCAAGTGGAACGGTTCTATTCGATTTCTCGAAAAGAACATCAATCTCGTGACCTTTGTGATCTCGCCAGAAATGCAGATTTGACTGCAGTCCCATATTGAACTGCATTTTTGCCAATTCACTGACAACCCAGCCTTCGAAGAGAAATCAGGGATGATGACGGTTACTGGAAGCAGATAGAGCTGTATGTCTCCAATCACTCTGATGCTACATTCTCCCACGGGATCTATCCTGATTGCATGATCAAGCTTTACGGCAAAGGGTATAGTCAGGAGTAAAAGTAGAGCATGTCTTTCTAGAAGGACACATGATCATATATGTTACCTTGCGATAAGGATAGATGTATGCTATAGTATCCATGCTGGAAGGAGGAATTATGGACATACTTGAGAAGCTGATAGCTGATTTCCAGTACAGACCTCTTCCGATTGTAAGTCCGCGCAGTGCGACCATGTCTCCTGTTGGAAATATGGCTTCGGTGGTAATCGGTATGCGCCGATCCGGCAAGACATATTTCCTCTTCCAGGAGATGCACCGACTTATTAAATCGGGTGTGGAACGAAATCGGATCCTGTACGTGAACTTCGAGGACGACCGCCTGCAGCCGCCTGGTCATGATATTCTTGACCGAACGCTGGAGACATTCTACAGAATGACTCCTGAAGCGCGATCAGAAGGCGCATACCTGTTCCTCGATGAAATCCAGGAAGCTCCGGACTGGTCCCGGTTCGCCAGGCGGGTACTCGATACCGAAGCCGCCCGACTCTATATATCGGGCTCCTCTGCTAAGATGCTTTCAAAAGAGGTTGCAACCGAGTTCCGTGGTCGAGGATTCGCTATAGAGCTGCTGCCCTTCAGCTATGAAGAGGCGCTGCTGTTCGCGGATATCGATGTTCCGGACTCGATACCCGGCTCCCGTCAGCGGTCCAGGCTGGAAGCAGCGTTTACCGACTACCTGCGCATGGGCGGTTTCCCGGACGTGCAATTACTGCAAGAGACAGAACGGATCCAGGTACTGCAGGACTATGTTGAGCTGGTGCTGTTTCGCGACATCATCGAACGCCATCAGGTGCGGAATCTGCATGCAGTACAGTATTTCTCGAGGGCTTTGCTCCAATCATCCGGTTCTCTGGCGTCTGTGAACAGGCTGTTCAACGATCTTCGGTCGCAGGGTGTTGCAGTCGGAAGGGACACGCTCTATGAACTGCTGGATCATTTTGTTGATGCTTATCTGTTATTTACAGTGCCGATCTTCAGCAGGTCACTTCGAGTTCGACGAGCCAATCCAAGGAAGATCTACGCCATTGATCCGGGGCTGTTCTACGCGATGTCCCCGGCCGGAGTGTCGAACCGCGGCGCCAGGCTGGAAAACGCGGTTTATATTGAGCTTCGGCGCCGCATGAACGCAAGCGGTGAAGGTACTATCTCATACTACCTGACGAAGGCCGGGCATGAGGTTGATTTCGTGGTTGGAGACACGGCGACCGGAAATGCTTCACAACTTCTCCAGGTCTGCGCGGATATGTCGCACTCCTCGACTCGGAGGCGCGAAGTTCTTGCGCTGGAGGAGGCGATGAATGAGCTTGGCCTTCATGAGGCCGTGCTGATTACGATGTTTGATGATGAGACCATCCCCGTGGAAGGTGGCGTAATCAGAGCAGTACCTGCATGGTCGTGGATGCTTCGCGTATAATAGAGACAGTTCAACATGTTATGCAGTGCTTCGAAAGTCAGAAATGATGACGGTTACTGGCAGCAGATAGAGTTGTATGTCTCCGATCACTCCGACGCTACGTTCTCCCACTGAATCTGCCCCGAGTGCATGATCAAGCTTTACGGCAAAGAATTGACCCCGGAGCAGAAGTAGAACCTGTCTTCACATAAGTACACACAATCATAGTTGCTCTGAGCAGGGATAACCGTCTACCGAGTACCTGAACGTGTCAAAGAGAATGAGACACTTTTCTACTGCTTCTTTCATGCTTCCGGTGTCATAAAAACCTTAACCTTGCAAATCGGGGAGTTATACTCCATATTTACAAGTATGATACATAGAAGGATAACTGAAGAGCTGCAAAGCAGGCTGAAAGAGGTTCCGGCGGTAGTGCTTCTGGGACCAAGACAGACAGGCAAGACCACTCTCGCCCTGAGCGTGGCGGATAAATGCCCTTCCGTCTATCTTGATCTGGAATCCGAACAGGATAAAGCCAAACTTACAGAAGCGGAATTGTATCTGGGCATGCATACCGATAAACTTGTCATTCTTGACGAGATCCATCGGACTCCAGATCTGTTTCCAATTCTAAGAGGTATGATCGACCGCTCCAGAAAACCCGGGATGTATCTGCTTCTGGGATCAGCGTCACTGGAAATGCTCCGGCAGTCGGGAGAAACACTGGCCGGAAGGGTCAGCTACATGGAACTCGATCCGCTTGATATTCTGGAAACTTATACTGACGATGGAAATGCTGATCCCCTCTGGCTGCGGGGTGGTTTTCCCGACAGCTATCTGTCAAAGAGCAATGAAGCCAGCCTCAGATGGAGAAGAGACTTCATCAGATCCTATCTGGAGAGAGACATCCCACAGTTCGGCCCCAGGATCCCCGCTGAAAGACTTCGCCGGTTCTGGACGATGCTTGCCCACAACCAGGGAGGACTGCTGAACACAGCGACTCTTGCCAGAAACATGGGAGTGGATGTTAAAACCGCTTCAGGGTACATTGATCTGCTGGTTGATCTGCTCCTTGTCAGAAGACTCCAGCCCTGGTTTGCAAACACCCGTAAGCGGCTGGTTAAATCCCCGAAGGTATATGTTCGGGACAGCGGCATTGTTCACGGGCTGCTGGCCATAGAGAACATGGAGTCTCTTTTTTCGCATCCCGTTGTGGGAATGAGCTGGGAGGGTTTTGTGATCGAGCAGCTTGTCTCAGTGACCTCGGGCAGAGCCGAACCATACTTCTACCGAACCTCCGCCGGGGCTGAAGTAGATCTGCTGCTTGTTTTCCCCGAAGGTGATAAATGGGCCATTGAGATAAAGAGAAGTCTTTCTCCCAAACCTGGAAAGGGGTTTTTCCACTCCTGTGATGACATTCAGCCTGCAAAAAGGTTTATCGTTTATCCCGGCAGGGAAAAGTATCCCATAGACGCTGATATTCTAGTAATATCTCCTGTTGATCTTTGTGGTGAACTGAAAGACTTTCTGTGAATTGATCCTTGCAAATCAGGGAATATTACTCCCTGTTTTGCAAGGATGATGTGGGTGCCAGCTACAGAGGGAAGGTCCTGACGGAAGTACGCAGCCCGCAAAGGAAACTCATTCCGGACAAAGCAGAACCGGTAATACATGCGCAAACCTCACTGCGGGAAAACCACACGCAGGATCATCCAGCTCTTCTTCTCATTGATGAAGTCCAGGAAATCGAACATTGGGGAAAGGCATCTTGAGCTGGGAGCTAAATACTATGTGAGCGATCTTGGAATTCGAAATGCGTTTTTAGGGTACAGATATATCCGGACTGCTTGAGAATCTTGTATTTCTGGAACTGCATCGACGGGGGTACAGAGTAAGCACCGGAGGCTCAGGTACCCGTGAGGTTGATTTTGTTGCTTTGAAGTCAGGAGAGCCGGAGTATTTTCAGGTTGCTTACCTTCTTGCTTCTCCGGAAACCGCGGTGAGGCTTTATGATTGAGATTATTGAAAGGCAGATTATCAATTGACTGAGAGTAATCAAACATTGGGCATTCCAATTGGGAAGCCAGTTGAAACAGTTGCTATTGCGGTTAAGAAAGCCGCGATCAGATGCAGAATCGTCTCAACCGGACAGCCGGTTACATTTCGTATTGTCAGAAGGGAAGTTGAGGGGGAGATCCTTACCATAATTCCCTCAAAAGTGTGGCGGTATCAAAATACTCATTATATGACAGGTGAAGTTGTGTCCGAAAGAATTGATATTCCCGCTCTAAATTTGGAACCGCTCGGGTTGAATGAAATGGGAGAATGGGATCCGGAAGAATACTTTGAAGAACTGGATCCCTCGCTTTACCGGTATTTTGAATCAATTATCGATTTCGGTGTCAGAAAATCCTTTGAAATGGATCAGATCATTCCGTTTCAAGATCCGGAAGATTTCAGTAATGACCCGATTACGGAGGCCTCTTATTTGAACGAATGCGGAAAACATGCGGAAGCCTTGAAAATAATAGAGAAATTATTAACGACGGATCTCCGGTGTCTGGATGCCCATGCTCATCTTGGTAACTGGGAGTTTAACCTTACAGACGAACATTTTGAAATGTTTATCGATAAGGCAAAAAGACATTATGAAGTAGGAACGCGTATTGGTGAACTTTCTCTGGGTAAGGATTTCAGTGGCCTTCTGTCCTGGCGTCATATCAATAACCGGCCATTTTTCAGATGCATGCATGGATATGGTTTATCCCTCTGGCGCCTGGGACAGATGGAAGATGCCAGAAAAGTCTTTGAAAAAATGCTTTGGTTGAATCCCGTGGATAATCAGGGAATCAGATTTCTGTTGGCTGATATCGATAATGGTCAAACCTGGTATGAAAGTAATAATTGATGTCCTGAATCAGCTGGCGCCGCAACACTTTTTGTATTTCCTGCCGCTACCGCACGGGCAGGGATCGTTCCGGCCGATTTTGGGATGTTCCCTGACGTATGTACTGGCAGGATGATGATGAGGGCGATCGGCTGTTGGTACATGGGATCTGAACACTTCTTCGACAGGAGACAACCAACCCAGAAAGCGGTGGACATCAACCAGCCCCCTGCAGTTATATCTTGAATGAGCCAGTACAGTATCTTCAGGCAAAGAAAAAGCAGTATCCACATCTTCCCGGCATATGAAATCGGGATTCACCAGATCGTTTTCTAAAATAGTATAGATATGTTCTTGCAGCGTTTTACCGTAGAGTTGTACAGTTTCATAGACGAGATGATCCCAAAGAGGAGAAGGTTCTTTTTCAAGTTTGTGCTGAAAAAGCTCCGCAAAGTACTCCAGTACTTCCTTTCTTTCCAGAATACCTTCATAAACGAGTATCTGTAATGAAATCAGAGCATCTATTCGTGAAGTTTCAAAGACAGAGGGATTTTCAATAAGGGATTTAATTGGCACAATATCACCATCACATACTGAAGCAAGAATTGAAGATCTATCCTCTTTAAGTATGTCTCTAAAAAGGCAACCCAAAAATCTTGCGGGAAGTTTAAATATCTTGATGATAATTGGATAGGCCATAGGTTCTCTGAACTGGGCGAGAAGATAGAATGCGAACAAATGCAGATTGTTTGAGGTGTTCCCTGTCAGTAAATCCGGTTCTTCAGCTGCAATATCGATTGCCCGCAGCAGATATGGCGTGATTTCCTGTTTGCGGCGGATAGCCTCTTTCAGGGCTTCTTCTGGAAATTGATCTATTCTGTGATTCTCAAGTACATTGAGTATATCGTAAATCTGCAAGATGCTTCCTTATCATTGAAAAGATGCCTCCGACTGATTAATTGACACCTGCAAGATGAACGAATATTATGCTTATAGAAAATCGTTTTGAAAGGGTTTTGGAGTATGTGCCATACCGAATAAGGAAATCGTAGTGGCGGAGAAGGAGCCTGAACGGCTCAGGCTGCTGACTCCTTAACTAATAAATATTGGTGCATCCGGTCTTATCAGGAGGAGAAGTAAATGAATCTAATAAAGAGGACCATTTTCAGCTTTGCTTTCGTTCTGCTTTTCGCGCAGGTGATGCCTTTTGTGTCCCCGGCATTCGCTCAGGAGCCTGTCGAGCCGGAAGCGGTTATCGATGGCAGGAACATGCTGGTATATCGTATGAACATCTATGAATCCCTGTCAGAAGAGGGGGAAGGGCTCAGGCTGGGGATATACCAGGGCCAGGCTGCCATCGGCACTTCGCAGGCCGTGGAGGAGAACCTTGAACGTCTGGAGAGGATAGTCGAGACGGCAGGCCAATTCGATGTTCAGTTACTGAGCTTCCCGGAACTCTATCTGTCCGGCTATGCTCTTACGCTTGAAATGGCCGAGGAACTGGCTGAACCCCAGGATGGCCCGTCCATAACCAGGGCGCGGGAGATAGCCGGGATATACGATATGGCGCTCATTCTCCCCTACCCTGAGGTTGCGCTGATTGATGGTGAACTTCACTACTTCGATGCGATTGCCGTGATCGATGCGGACGGTACGCTGTTGCAGAACTATCGTAAGACCCATCTCTATGGAGACTCGGAACGACTGGTCTGGGACTTCGGCTGGAGTGATTACCCCGTGTTGATGGTTAAAGGTTTCCCCATCGGCGTTCTCAACTGTTACGAGGCAGAATTCCCCGAACTCTCCCGCATCCTCGCTCTTAAAGGGGCGAAGCTGATCGTCATACCGACTGCGGCTGACGGCTACTACACGCTTCCTGACGGTAACCGCAGCCCGGTGCCGTATCCTGATATCTCCCGACTTCTGATACCCGCCAACGCTTACCAGAACAACATATTCTGCGCGTATTCAAACCGGCGGGGGTATGAACAGGTCGGTGAAGATCAGTGGCATTTCCGCGGCAACTCGATAATCTGCGGCCCCCATGGAGATATCATCATCGCGGCGGATCACGAACAGGAGACGCTTCTTATTGCGGACGTTGTGCCGCAATACTACGGACCAACCCACCCCGAGGTTGACCACAACTACCTGATAGACAGGCGCCCCGGCCTATACGGCGAACTCGTGAAGGATGAAGTGGAATTCGATTCGGGATATACTTATCCGACTTATCCGGACTGGTCGGAATAGAGTAGCTTCATGAGAGTAATGAACCTGGTTCTTGATTTTGCGGAGGGCCATGCATTTTCTATCAGTGTGGTTTCTCTGGCCATGCTCCTTGTTTCCATCATTCTTGTACCTGTTTTTGTTCAGAGCCTTCCGGCTGATTATTTCAAGAAGAGAAAGATTCGGGCAAAACCCGCCTGGATTCCGTTCCCCCTGCACATTCTGTATCTGGTGGTTAAGAACATTGTAGGAATTGTTCTTATTCTTTTAGGGCTTGCAATGCTGGTGCTTCCCGGTCAGGGCCTGATTACACTGATTATCGGGATAATACTGACGGATATTCCGGGGGAGAGAAAGGCCTTTCTGTTCATACTGCGGAAAACCCCCGTCCTGAAAGCCATGAACTGGCTTCGGAAAAAGAAAAACAAACCGCTCTTCGAACTTCCGGAAAGGTAAGCGCTGGAATTCGTCAATTCATTTTCGCCTCAGCGGGTGCTGGCCTGTAAGAACAAGCCAGAGGAGAGCATAGAACCAGGAGACTTTTTTCCAGCCTCTCAGGTGTTTCAGATTGAGCAGAGTGGGCAGCTTCCGCCCGGCCTTGAGTTTCTCGATTATGTCCTCTCTGCCGCTGTTGCTTCTGTTAAGCGCAATCATCACTCTTTCGGGAACCGGCGCTTCCAGTTCAGCGGAAGCAGTTCTGAGAAGATATGCAAGTGAACTGCCCAGTTTTGTAGCGAAGGCATTCCGCGCGAACTTATTCCAGCTCCCCGCTTCAGAGACCTTGCCGCAGAGCAGGCAGATGTCCACCCACCACACAGGTCTTAGCCTGATATTAGTCAGCGTATGAAGAAGAACCATAAGCAGCGCGTTATGCCAGGCGAATCCCATCAGCCCCGGTTCCAGAAGCCTGCCGTTTTCGAACAGATCTGTCGGAAGTTTTCCGGGGAATGTCGCGGGGAAGTAGAAAATGTGAGTGTGCAGCTCAACCATTGCGCCGTGCCTGTACATCTTCATCTCGGACACAATGCCTGAATTGAAGATGCCGTCTCCGGGAGACCCTCTTGACCACCCGGACCTGCTAAAAATACCCAGAATCTTTTGCCGGTTTCTTTCCTCTATGAACAGGTCAGCATCGCACATGGGTCTTCCGCCGGGAAATGGATACACGCTTCTGGCCAGGTCGAAACCTTTAACAGCCCATACTTCGGCGCCTTCTCCGGAGATGCTTTCCAGAACCGGCCGTATAATCTGCTCCTGACGGAACCAGACCGCCGCCCTGGACAGGCTGATATCATTTCTTTTCATTTCTCCCGCGAGAAGAGGCGAAAGATCGTGAGCCGCGCCGGGGTCGGGCCCTGCATAGGCCCCGGGTACACCCCCGGAGAGGAGCCATCCGCAGGCAGCCTTCGTTATCGCGTCGGGCGGCTCTATATCTTTCATATCGCTCAATTGATACATCAGCGATTGAAATACCACCACCCTTATGCTGGTTCCTGCTGTAAGCCCGTTATAGATTAGTCCCATGAAAACCGAAGCTGAGAGTAAAAGAATGATGCTCGGAAGAGCCGTATCCCTTGTATGGAAGAGCAGCCGGGGGCTGACCATCGCCAACCTCCTGCTCACTCTTCTTCAGGGGCTGCTTCCGCTGATTCCGCTATATCTGATGAAACTTCTCATAGATTCAGTAGAGGAAGTCATATCCGGGGGAAATACATCTTCTTTCGGTCATATTGGTCTTCTCATCGGAATCATGGGCGGCGTCGCGCTGCTGATGGCTGCTGCGAAAGCTCTCGCAGGGATTGTTGAACAGACCCAGGCCAGAATCGTCACGGATTACATGCAGGATATTCTTCATGAGAAATCCATCGGTGTTGACCTTGCGTATTACGAGGATTCGCGTTTCTATGATACTCTGCACAGGGCACAGAGCGAAGCTCCCTTCAGACCCACAAGCATTGTCAACGGCCTGATCAGAACAGCTCAGAGCTGTGTTTCACTGCTGGCCATGGTTGGCCTGCTCCTGTCATTCCACTGGATTGTTGCCGTTGTTCTTCTTGCGGCAGCGCTCCCCGGAGTATTCGTGAAGCTGAAGTTCTCGAGAATATTCTGGAAGTGGCAGCGAAAAAGAACAGAAACCGAACGCAGGGCATGGTACAAGCACTGGTTAATAACTTCTGTCGGACATGCCAAGGAACTGCGGCTGTTCGGTCTGGGAGAATACTTCAGAAAAAGATACAGGGATTTGAGAACCATCCTCAGGGAAGAGATGCTAGGTATAGCAAGAAGGAAAGCAGCAGCTGATCTTGGCACTCAGGCCGTGGCAACCGTGCTGGTTTACGGCTCACTCGCATTTATCGCATGGCAGGCATTCGGCGGCCTGATAACAATAGGCGGCATGGTGATGTATTTCCAGGCTTTTCAGAAAGGGTTGGGGTATCTCAGGGGGTTGCTTGGAAGCCTGGCCGGGCTTTACGAGGGAAACCTCTTTCTCTCCAATCTCTTCGATTTCCTTGATATTGAGCCATCGGTTATCGATCCCCCCGAACCGGAACCGTTTCCTGCTTCCATAAGCAGGGGAATTGTCTTCGATCATGTAAGTTTCGGATACCCCTCCGGCAACAGCAGGGCCCTTGATGATATATCTCTCTCCGTCAGGCAGGGGGAGATGCTCGCTCTGGTCGGAGAGAACGGTTCGGGAAAGACAACCCTCGTAAAGCTTCTGTGCAGGCTCTACGATCCTGTTTCAGGCATCATAAGTGTCGATGGAATACCGATAAGGGATTTCGGAATAGCGGATCTTCGCGGGAACATCAGCGTTATCTTCCAGGATTACGCCAGATATCACCTCACTGCCGGGCAGAACATCAGCCTGGGTGATATTCAGCACACACCGGATGAATCCGCCATCCGCGAGGCGGCGGTTACTGCTGGAACCGACAGCCTTATCTCGAACCTGCCGGACGGTTACAATACGGTTCTGGGCAGGTGGTTCAAGGGAGGCAAGGAGCTCTCCACAGGTGAATGGCAGAAGATCGCGCTTGCCAGAGCGTTCGTCCGCAATGCTCCGATTGTTATTCTCGATGAGCCTACCAGCGCGCTGGACGCTAAAGCGGAACAGGATGTGTTCATTAAATTCAGGGAACTTGTGAAAGGAAAAACCGCTGTAGTGATATCGCACAGATTCTCAACGGTAAGGATGGCTGACAGAATCGCAGTACTGCATAAAGGCAGAATAATCGAACATGGAACCCATCAGGAACTTATCGACATAGACGGCATGTACCGCGAGATGTATACCATTCAGGCCAGCGCCTACAGCTGAAGTCCCGTATCCTTAACCCCTGCAACCGAGTTTCACGGTTTCCCGCGGAGGTTCAGATGAGGTTTAAAACCCTCTGTTCGCATCTCCGGAATTGCGCAGCCGGGAAGAACCGTCGGGGTTGGTATAAAGCCTGCCGCCGTCGCTTTTTCCTACCGTAGTACCGTCAGTGCAATCAAAGCCTGTGCTAGGTCCGGTACCCTCGTCACAGGCAGCATTCCAACCGCTATCCGCGGCCCCCACAATATCCATAAGAACAGGCTTTGAGTAACTCCCGGGAAAAATCATAATTGAACTCCTCTCAGCGTAAATACCAATACAAATGGATGATACTACCAGAACAGCTTTCTGACAATACCGCAGTAAATTCTTACCAACAGAGAAGGGGAGAGAAACATGGGAATGGAAAGACTGCCGACATTGTGGTACTTACCCCTTCTGAGTACTCCGGTAACCATCGTGACGTGATCAGAAGATATGAAGCGCCATTGCCCCTCGTCCAATCCGGATCTATCACCAGCAGACTGAACAACTGTATTGTCGGAAGAGATCCGGACACTTACCACTCTGTGAACAATGAAATGTTCCCCGCCTTCAGCTGCGAACACCGCTATCATGCCGGGTTTTAAATTCTGTGCCTGGCACTCCTCGGCCCTGAGAATGTCGCCTGGTATCAGGTTCGGCCACATGGAAAGCCCCTTTACCCATCCGCGGCACTCATGAGACTGCTGGTTCATTATTAAATCAGCAGGCGCTCAGGGTCTTCATGAATCCCGTATCTTAATATGTAAGCGGGGAAGGAGTTGAATAATTCAGCAAGGAAGGCGGCAGCCTGCCTCTGTTCATTCTTCGTAATATGCCCGTAGGCCATAATTGTTGAACCCCTCATCGTTCTGTAGAAAGCATATTCAGGCGTAATGAGGCGCCTGCAGGCCGGTGAGCCCTTCTCCAGAAAGTAAAAGGCTTTCAGTGTTGCGCCATCAATGTTCTCGGTACCCGCGTACTGCTTCATGGAACCGCAGGGCAGGCATCTTACAACCCCGTCGGTTCCCCTGGCGATAACCAGGCTGTCGTCGGCGATGGCCCCGAAGAGCTTCTGCGTCAGTTTGCTCATAATGGTGGATTTGCCGCCTCCCGACTGTGCCAGGAAGACGAACGCCGCGTCATTCTCAGCAACAGAAGATGCGTGAAGAACAACGCCGCCGGGCAGCACAGCCCGCAGCTGGGCCCTGAGCAAAAACCTGTCCATCATCTGTTGATCAATCTGGTTTCCGGGAAAAGACCCGCGTCAAATGCTCTCTGGCACAGAATGTCCGGGCTTGTGATGGTTCCGCCTGTTTCCATGTTGTTCGCCACGCACCTGCCTATGCACGAGTCCCGGTGGATGCACCGGCGGCATATTCCTTCAAGATTATCCGGAACGGACGACCTGATCAAGCGGTACACCGGTGAATTCTTCCATGCTTCTTTTACAGAGGTCTCCGGGAATTTGCCCCAGGCCATTTCTTTTCTTGAGAATGCCACTCCGCAAAGGGAAAAAGTGCCGTCCGGAAGAACACCCATAAGGTTTCTTACAGGGCAGTAGCCAAGATCAGGCAAACGGTTGACCGGAAGCAGGGCCGCCGGGATGGAAGGCCGCACCCACACGGGGGTTTCGCTGTCGATCCAGCTGAAAAAGTCCAGAGTTTCCTGTATGGAGCTGTTATCGAAGAAATTGTTGCTTTTTCCCCTGCCGGATGGCGTAATGAAGTTGATCTTAAGTGTATGAACACCCAGGTCCTGAACGAGCCTGATCATGTTTTCAACGGGTTTTCTTTTCGTATCCGGTACGGACATTATCACCTGGTTGGTGATTCCATGTTCAACCAGTTTCCTGGCGAATGATACAGTTTTTTCCCAGGCTCCGGTTTCACCCCTGAATTCATCATGTACATCGGGTTCAGCGCTGTCAAGGCTCACTGAAAGGTGAAATGGCTTCCTTTCCAGCAGAGCGTCCCAAAGGCCTGCCGGCTGAAGCGTTCCGTTTGTTTCAATGACAACCTTCGGGAACCCCTCCGCGATGAATCTGTACAGTGGAACGATGTGCTCGTAGAGTAACGGTTCGCCGCCGGTTAGCTTTACGTATCCGCATCCGAGTTCTTTTGCCTGGCTCAGCAGTTCTGCCCATTGTTCCAGCGCGAGAAGCTCCCCCGTGAATGACCCTTCGTTCACCCAGCAGTGTTTGCAGTGAAGATTGCAGCCGCCGGCCGGATTGATATAGAGAACGCCGGGGGTTGGAAGCTGTGAAGTCATTTCTCCTCCAGCGCCAGCCTAAGGCATGAATGCCTGTCAAAACCTATGCTTTCATTTCGGCTGAGCGGCTCAACAGGGCAGCCCCCGGTGCAGTAATCAATGTGCCCGCAATTTTTGCATGCCGGATAATCCGACCTGGGCTGCGCCATGAACCCGGTGAATCTTTTCATAACATCGCCGGTTAGAATCTCTTCCAGCGATTGGCCGGTGATATTGCCCAGTGTAATATCCGGGATGTGGTCGCAGGGGGTTACTCTGCCGTCGGGAAAGACGGCTATCTTGCCTCTGCCCCCGCCGCATGAGTATGCTCTGTTCTTCGTTTTTCGAAGTTCTCCCGCTTTGTATTTCAGTACTCTTTCACGCATGTCCAGAATGGAGCCCTGGATTCTGCCGGGGTATTTTATCGATGGAATACTAAGCCTCCCGGCGGCTCTGTTTACTCTGGCATGCCCAGGGATCATCGAATGGTTAAGAACAGGTCCGGCGAGTACAAAGTTGTTGAATTTGATCCACTCGGCGCCCAGGGAGAGAGCGAATTCAGCGGTTTCGTTCAGTTTCTCGACATTGATGCTTGTAACCGTGCAGTAGAAGCCGAAGGGAAATTCCGCCGCCCTGAGTTTTTTAACGCCCGACAGTAATTTTTCAAAAACACCCTCGCCCCGCTGGCTGTCAACGGTTTCCATGTCCGGGCCGTCAAGGCTGACCATGAATTCATTCAGCCTCGATGAAAATCGTTTTACGGTTTCAATGATGCGCGGCGTGATAAGTGTTCCATTGGTGTTGATGGAGAACCTGAAGGGTCTTTTGTAAACCTCCGCCAGGAATTCCGGTAAATCCGGTCTGTACAATGGCTCTCCGCCTGTGATGGTAAGCTTTAAAAGCTTACTCCTGCTGAGTTCATCAAGGATATTGATCCACTCCGAAAGGGGGAGGTCGGTATTCAGCTCGCCATGGCTGGTCACGGAACAGTGCCTGCATCTGAGGTTGCATCGGCCCGTTATCAGCAGGTTCGCCTCACGCGGGGAGACCCAGTAGGAAGCGCTCAAGCCAGGGCGCCCTTTTCTTTTAATTCCCTGATGAAATTTTCAAGGTCCTGCTCAAGGTTCTTTTCATTCGGGTAGAGGTTTTTCAACTCCAGCAGGATATCCTCCAGGTTCGTACCCTTGTCTATCATGTCACAGATGCCGAAGGCAACGCCTTCGGTAACCTGAAGGTTGCCTGTATCTATATTGAAGAGAATGCCTCCGGCGGGTTCTCTTCTGAATACTACACCCCTTGCGTATTCAAGCTTCTCCATTGCTCCTCCTGTTTGTATAGGCTGTAAACCAATTATAACACGGAGGTTCATTTATGAAAAACAGGCCGGCTATGGCTTGTGAAAGATGTCCGGCGAAACTGCTGTGAATTCTCCGGCAGTCACGGACCTATTAAGGCGGTGGAATACCCGATAGTGATGGAACTTTTCAATGGTATTGTTTGTTTTGTGAGTGGATGGTATATTTTTTGAGCTTGAGTTTTGAGTCGGTTATTTGTATTTGGATGGGGGATTGATATGAAAAAGTACTTATTTGTTTTTGTGTGCCTGGCAGTTTTTGCCGTGCCGCTGAGCGCCCAGACCGGTGACGCGATATTTACGCAGACTTATTCTAATGCGGATTTAGAAACTGGTTTCCAGTCAGCTTTCATTGCTGACGATTTCGTGCCGGTGTTTTCGGGAGATGTAAAGTTTGTTGTGCTGTGGATGGTGTATACAGCGGGACAACCCGCGAGCATCTTTCTGAAAATCAGCCAGGACGATGGAAGTGTTAACCCCAATACGGCAACTTATGTCGCAGGCGGGCTTTCCGTGGCCAGCCATGTCGATACCGGAGACGATCTCTTCGGGCAAGATGTTATTAAAACAACCTGTACTTTTTCGAGCGCGGGGACCCTGTCTACCGGTAACACTTACTGGCTGGAAGTGGGAATCCCAGCGAGTTCGTACTGGTGTGTTCAGCAGCCGCTTGTGTTCGGCTCAACAATGTGGATTTACAACCAGGGTCAGTTTGTGAGCACACAGGTGCATCTCGGGAAAGATTATGATACTTTCTTCGAGCTGCGCACGTCGGTCGCCATTGAAAGAAACACCTGGGGAAATATAAAAGCATCATTCTAGTACTCTGTCAGGTATTAAGTGTCGATATAATGCGCCGTTATTCTGAGTTCCTGCAAGGCGCGGATGAGGGCGCATAGCAACGCTATGTAACTGAATCCGTAACGCCGCAGGGGCTCT
>WTBT01000066.1 GCA_013138965.1 Candidatus Aegiribacteria sp. | reverse complement strand
GTTGGATTAAAAGTGTCCGACAAAGAAATGAAAGCAATTAATTTAAAACGAGATGAGTTTCATGGAGAATGGAATTACTCGATTTCACCGCCCTAAACCGATGAGTTATAAGCTTCCAGCTCCTAAGCATGCAACTTGCCGTCATGAGATCTTGTTCTTCTACGTACTATATTAGTATGTTATAAATTGATGTATACGATTATGATCATTACAGCCCCGGAAAGAGGTAGAGTATGAGGATCCCCATTCTGTTCGCGATTTCTCTGTTGATTACCGGTACTGTCTCTGCGGAAACGCTGTTTATCATACCCGACAGGTATGCTGAGGCAACGGATTCCTATGTTATCGTATACAGAACGGAAGAGCATGTGGTCGCCTTCGGTACCTGGGGGAAAAGAGGGAATATTCTAGACACAGATGCCTCTGATCTGAGCGCGTATGCTCTGGTCACCGTACGGAATGACAACGGGATACTACAGGCAACAGAGCTGGGCCGTGTGCTTTACAGAAACGGGAGAACACTGATAGTAAAGCTTCTCAGACCGCTTACAGGCGATTTCCTGAGAACCGATATCTTCATGGTCCAACCCCTGAGGGAAACCAAAGCTCCCGCCACCCCCATACCCATTCCGGTAAGAGGGGAGTACGACGATTCCGTAGCCGACATTGTTGCTGCTGTGAGTGAAGACAGTCTCATCTCCATCACAACCAACTACCAGAACTACCTTACCCGTCACTCCAGCACCAGCGGCTTTGACTCCGCCTGTGCCTGGAGCCACAACAGATTTCTTTCTTACGGGCTCAATTCCGAGATAAGGCATTTTTCCTCACTCGGCTATGACTGCCAGAATGTCATTGCCACACAGACAGGCACTGTAAATCCAGATCAGTACTGGATTATCTGCGGACATCTGGACAGCACCTCCCCCCAGCCCCAGACCGATGCCCCGGGAGCAGATGACAATGGCAGCGGTTCCGCAGCAGTGATGGAAGCCGCAAGGATAATGAGTCAGTATGACTTCGAATACACCGTACGCTACTGCCTCTGGGGCGGTGAGGAACAGGGCCTTTTCGGAAGCGCGCATTATGCCGACTCCGTTAAATTAGCAGGTGATGTAATACTGGGTGTGGTGAATCTGGACATGATCTTCTACGGCCCTTCCCCTTATGACAAAGCAGCACTGAACTACAACACTGCTTCCACTGGTCTGGGTTTGGCGTTTGATGCGGTCAGCGATACCTACGTACCTGCTCTAACCAAGACTGTGGCAAATCCTCCTGTCTCCGCCAGTGATCACGCCAGCTTCTGGGTTGCCGGATATCCAGCAATGCTCAGTATAGAGATGGACTGGGGCAGCAATCCGTACTACCATCAGACCACTGATGTGATCGCGAACTACACCCAGTACTTCCCCTTCGGCACCAACATGGCGAAAGCCGCGATTGCCACAGTTGCCTATCTCGCTGTTCCCAGTGGAACCGGTGTGGAAGAGGACTCGTTCCACAATTCAATTGGAACTGTCACAATGAGGCTTTCTTCAAATCCCGTTAACTTCATGGCTTCAGCTATTGTTAATGTGCCATCAACATGTCTGGCAAAACTCAGTCTTTTCGATATATCCGGCAGGGAAGTGCAGAGCGTTTCTGAAACACTCCCGGCAGGATCAAGTCCTATCGATATGAATGTGCAATCTCTTGTTCCCGGAATCTATCTATTGCGGCTTGACGCAAATGGAGAATCGGCTACATCCAGTATGGTCATTATAAAATAAACCGGATCAGGCGGGGAGAAGATGATCTTCTCCCCGCCGCACTCACTGAAGCAGAAAGGCGCCATTCAGTCTAAGCCAGCGCCTGGGTAATTTTACATCGCCTGAAAAATCTTCCACAGAATTCCAGAACAGTGGTGAGTGGTTTCTGTACCTGAGATGAACCAGTTCATGAACCACCACATACTCAACCACATCAGGCGGAGCATGTACCAGCCTCCTGTTTATCATGATCACTCCCCGGGAACTGCAGCTTCCCCAGCGGGTTCTGGCATTGCCAAGCCTTACTCTGGAAGGCACAAACCCGAAGCGGGAATACTTCTTTATGATTTCATTCACAAAACCCAGCAACTGGCGATCCAGCCACTTCCCCATAGACAGACCCAGATCCACACTATTGTCAAACGAACATCCGTACAAAACACCATCGCACAATTCAAATTCTACGGATTCTGTCAGTCGAAGAACTATCTTTTTACCAAGAACGGATATTTCTGAACCCTCTGTGTATTCGGAGGGGGCAGAGGGGGGAGAAATTGAGGCAAAGCCCGCAAGCTTACCCGCAAGCCATTTCTCGCGGCTGAGAACAAACTCATCTATTACGGAAATGCCTGTTCCTGGCGGAGCGGTAACCCTGACTTCTCCAGGAACAACTTCAAGTCTCAATCTCTTTACCCGTCTGCTGTATCTGAGCTGGTAGGGTACAGTTCGTTTCATGAATCTCCCTTAATGCTTCCATGCCACCTGTCCAGTTTCACGTAAAGGCAGGGCAGAACAACCAGCGTAAGAACCGTGGCTACCGCAAGACCTCCGGCTACCGCTCGAGCCATCGGAGCCCACATTACGGAGCTTTCCGTAGCCCCGGCTGCAAGCGGCATAAGCGCCAGAATAGTCGTTATCGCGGTCATGAGTATGGGGCGCATCCTTTTCTGTCCGGCCAGAATAATGGCATCTCTGGATGACATTCCCTCTTTCCGTCTAAGCTGGTTCGCGTAGTCGACGAATACAATGCCGTTATTCACAACTATTCCCGTAAGCATAAGCAGGCCTATAAGCGCCGTAAGTCCCATGGTAGTCCCGGTCAGTAACAGAGTCCAGATAACCCCGATCATGGCAAGGGGAACTTCGATTATGATGATGAAAGGTTCAAGGAGTGATTCGAACTGGGATGCCATTACCATGTAAACCAGGATTATTGCAACTCCGATGGCTATCGCCATGCTTCCGAAAGCTTCACCTCTGTCCTTAATGTCGCCGAGGATTTCGTACCTGTGACCGCTGAGGTTCAGTGTATCCATCATGATTTCAACATCGGCCGCAACGTCACCCAGCGCCCTGTCTGCGATCCTGCAGCTGATATCCACCGTTCGTATCCTGTTCCTTCTGCCTATCTTTTCGGGAACAAGTGTATTCTGAAAGCTGCCCCAGGCATCAAGTGGCATGCCGTACGCGATAATACCGGCCAGAGCTTCCCTGCTCGATCTTTCCTCCTCCGCGTAACGCAGGTTTACATCGTACTCCCGGTTGTTTTCCGCGAAGGTGGTGGCATCAAGCCCAAGGATACCAACTGTGACTTCCGAGCCTATCGCAACGGGAGACTGTTGCTTGAGGAAAAGCACGTTCTCATCGGATACGAAGTCTATCTGCATAAGCTGGTTCTCCATGGAGGATGAGATGTCGACAGTTCCGGGAATTCGATCCATCTCCGATTTTACCAGTTCCCCGATATTTCGAAGTTCATCCAGGTCTGTTCCATAAATGACTATTTTAACAGGGAATTCGTTACCAATCGGCATTCCGCTTGTAAGGCTGTATTCTATACCCGGCACTTCTGCCAGCAGGTCGCGTATTGCCATATCGTAATACTCAAGGCTTCCGGACCGCTCACTCTCTTTCACGAAGTATAAATTTATCTCTCCATTTGCCGAGGATGAAGAACCGAAAAAAGCGCCCATACCCTCCTGCTTGCCTACACTCATATAGGAATTCTCCAGGTCACCCGGCTCAATTATCTTCAGAATTCTGCCTTCAATTTCCACAAGCAGACTATCCGTGAATTCAAGACCGGTTCCAGCGGCAAGGCTGATATTGATGTCTATGATCCCCTCCTTCGGTTCCGGAAGGTAGGTCTTTGGAATGAATCTCATTACGAAAAGTGATACTGCGAACAGGAGGATCACAGGAATGAAAACGAACTTTGAATGTTCGGTGAACCAGCTGATCGCTCCGGAGTACCTCTCTTCCAACCTTTGCAGCCAGCGCTGAATCTTAGTTGACAGTGAACGCTCGGAATGCTGCTTTATCAGGTTCTTCGACCTTGAGGCCAGCAGCGGTATGAGGGACTGGGAAACAAACAGTGATATGAAGAGGGCGGCCGCGATGGTCAGACTCAGATCCCTGAATATCTGTCCGGTCATTCCGGGCACGAACAGCATGGGGATGAATACAGCAACGGTCGTAAGGGTTGATGCTGTTACTGCCATTCCAACCTGTCCGGCGCCATGTTCGGCTGATTCTGCCCGGCCTTCACCTTCCCTTCGCCATCTGTGAATATTCTCAAGAACAACCACCGAGTTATCCACTATCATTCCGATGGATATGCTAAGCCCCGCCAGGGACATGATGTTAAGACTCACTCCAAGCAGGTACATCACCGCAAATGACGCCACAAATGAAAGTGGCATGGAAAGACTTACTATTCCGGCGTTGGATACCGATCCCAGGAAGAATGTAAGTACCGCCGCAGCAAGAATTATCGCCTGCACCGCAGTAAGCGCCAGATCCTTCATGGAGCCGGTAATGAATCTTTCCTGGTTGTAGATTATCTCGGTTTCCAGGATACCTGCGTACTCCTCCGAAACTTCCTCGATTTCCGATTCAAGCCTGTTGCAGGTATTCACCGTGTTGGCATCGGAGCTCTTCCTGAAAACCAGCAGGATTGCCTCCCCCTGATTGAGGTGGGTGTATTCGGTCTGCTCCGCATGGCCATCAATTATCTCAGCCACTTCTTCGAGCCTGACAGCCCTTCCGCCATGAACACCTATCACCAGCTCCCTTATGCTCTGCAAATCATCGAAGCCGGATTTCACACTGACAGCGAACTCCATATTGCCATCTCTTATATCGCCACCGGGTTGATCTCCTCCAACAGCGCTGAGGACACCGTATACCCTGGAAATTGGAATTTCAGTCCCGGCAAGCAGCACAGGATCGACTTCAACGTTTATCTGCCTGACCTGCCCGCCGCTGATAACGACGGAAGAGATCCCCTCGACCCTTCCCAGTCTCGGCGAGATATCCTCGTCAACAAGGTTTCGGAGCTGAGTTCCACTCATGATGTCACTTTTGAAAGCCAACAAGATCAGGGGTTTCATACTGGATTCCATAGCCATTATGACAGGATCGCCGGAGCCGTCCGGAAGCTGGCTTTTTACCCTGTCAACCGCGTCCCTGATATCCACTTCAGCCTGATCAATATCGGCACTGTTCTTAAGTTCGAGCGTAATCATGCTGAGGCCGTTCCTGGAAGTGGAAACAACCGTTTCAACTCCCTCGACTCCGGAAACCGCATCTTCAATTATCTCGGTTATAAGCCCCTCAACTTCGGAAGGCCCGGCACCGGGAAGGAGAGTTACAACAACTACCTGTCTCAGATCCACTTTTGGAAAGTAGTCGATGCCAAGCTGCGTTAAAGCGAACAGGCCGGCGCCGCCCATGAGAATGAAAATCATAAGGAAGGTTATTCTTCTATTAATGGCCAGTCCTGGAAAACTCATTACTGCACCACCCTTACGTGTGAACCGTCAACGACAAGATGATGACCAAGGAAAATGATCGAGTCTCCCGGCTCAACCCCCCCGATGATTTCGAAATCGGTTCCGTTAACTATTCCGATTTCAACCGGAACAATATCTGCAATACCATCACTGACAAGTGCCGCTTCCCATGAGGATTCATCTTTATGAAGCAGTGCCTGAAGGGGCAGAACTACCGTATTCTGCGAGGTTTCAAGACCGACAATCGCAGTACCGGTCATCCCCGAGCGGAGCCTGCCGGAACTTCCATGAAACTGAACCATCACCGAAACCAGCCCCGATACAGGATCAACAGAGGATGAGAAAGATAGAATTTCTCCCGGGAAAAGCTCCGAGGGGTAATGTGAGGTGGAGAAAATTACAGGCAGCCCTTCGGCCAGGTATTGAAGATGACGGCCTGCGATCAGCAGTTCTGACTTCATGACACCGCTGTCTGAGATTGAAACAAGAGGTCCCGAAGAAAGGTATCCCTCCTTTGCCCATACCCTGGTGACGGTGCCGCTGAACGGCGCCAGGATCTTTCCGCTTTCTTCCATGCTTCTCGCGTTTTCGTATCCTGCGAGAGCCTGCCTTACGTTTGCTTCAGAAGACGCTGATGCGGCTACGGCCATTTCATATTCACTTTCGCTTATAGCTCCATCCGACCTTAATCTCCCGGCCCTCTGAAGATCAGCTCCGGCATTTGACGCCACTCTCCTGGCAGCCGTAAGCTGTGCTGATGAAGCGGAAACAGCGCTGCTGTACTGTTGATCCGTTGAAAGCTCAACAAGGATATCCCCCTCCTGAACTTCATCACCTTCGCTGACGACAACATCCATTATTCTGCCCGGATTCATAGCGGTAATGACCGCCCCGCTGCTGGATTCGAGCCTGCATGCCGCGATAACTGTAGAACTTATCACCTGCGTTTCCGCGACCATTACAGTTACCGGGAGGAACTTTTCAGCCACTTCCTCCGGCTGATCGCAGGATATCAGCAGTAAAAGAACGGACATAAGGCTGACCGTTATCTTTTTCATTTTGATCCAGCCATTCCATCGAGGAGAATCTTTCCGACCGCGTCGATGTATTTTTCACTCATTTCATCCTCGTTCATATCCTCGCCAAACCACGCTGCAATCCTGCTACGGGACATGAACCACACCTCGCAGATAGACATGAAGCATACAACGAACATTCTGGCGTCTATATCATCCCTGAAAACTCCCTTTTCCTGCAGTTCCTTAAGCTTATTGATAACTTCAGTTCTCACTTCAGGGGGAGGACATATCCACAGAGACTGCTCTGCATTGAGCCATGCCAGCATTCGTACGAACTGGGGGTTATCCTTCAGAAACTCGAAATATGTGGTATGATCCTTTTTTTTTCTAACTACATCCAGGCCGTCGGATAGAATGGATGATACCAACTCTATCATCCTGTCCGGAAGGCTCGCATTGGATATTCTTCTGTGAATGACTTCGTCCCATAGTTCCCTTTTGGATGCGAAGTAGTGGTAAATAAGGCTTTTCGCCACAGTAGCCTTTTCCGCAATGCTTTTCATGGAGGAGCCGGAGAATCCACTGCTAACAAAAATTTCCTCGGCGGCGTCCAGTATGTTGTCCCTTGTACTCATGAACCACCTGCTTTCGACTGACTGACCGTTCGGTCAACAAAGATACAATTTGAAAACATATTGTCAAGCATCCCGGAAACAATAATGCTGACTATGTTCGCATATTCTATTTCTGCTTAAGCTCCGGATGTTCAGCAAGGTAGTCAAGATAGACCTGCGGGGGCGCCATTTCAGGAAGAATTCCCTGATGGACAAGTTCTTCAAGATTACTGAGAATAATTCCAATCTCAGGGAATGATCCGGTATCCGCTGCTGCCTTCTGCATCAATACTTCTCCGAGATCTCCGGGGAGTACCCTCCTCCGGGTATCCGGCATCAGCCTGTGCAGTCTTTCCCGCAGCTCTGTCATCCTGGCAGCCCCCCCGGAAGCATAGGATTCGGAATGCGCAGCGATATCAGCGGAAGCAAGATCCAGCAGAAGATCAAGGTATTCCCCGGATTCAATCGCAAGTTTTCTTACAGCCCTGTCGGACCATTCGCTGGAATAAAGAACAGGCCTCATGTGATTCTTTACCAGGAAGGATACGCACTTCCTTTCCTTTCTTGAGAACCTGAATCTTTCTGCTGTTTCATTCGCATAATCAAACCCGGTCTTCTGATGACCGTAATAATGTGGATTCTCATCTTCATCAACGGTTCTGCATGGAGGTTTCCCGATATCATGCAGAAGGGCCGCCCACCGCAGGCAGGTACTGCCGCCTTCCGTCTGCCTCACAACATCAAGTGTATGCTCCCAGACATCACAGTAGTGGGCTTTGCCCTGGGGCATGCCGTCCTGCTTGAACATTTCGTTGAACTGCGGAATCATGTCCTGAAGAATTCCCGTATCCCTCATCATCCGCAGAACTCTGGAAACCTTTTCACCGTCTTCGGTTGCAAGCAGGGGGTCCATTTCCATTTTCCACCGTTCCCTCGAAATATCCATTATCCTGCGATGCTGCTTCCCTATCGCTTCCAGCGTCTTTTCCTCAATTGAAAAACCAAGACGGCAGGCGAAACGGAACGCCCGAAGCATGCGAAGGGGGTCTTCGCTGAAGGTCTCATCCGGGCTCATGGGAGTCCTGATGACCTTTCCCTTCAGATCCTTCCGCCCCCCCAGGGGATCTATAATGCTACCCTTTTCATCCATGGCCATAGCGTTTACGGTAAAATCACGCCTTACAAGATCTTCTTCAAGATTCATGCCGAAGAGAACATCGGGGTGACGCGAACCCCTGCGGTAACTCTCCCTGCACCTGTACGTGGTTATCTGGACCTCAGCCGGACCTGATTCACTGTTTATGACAGCGGCAACGGTACCGAATTCCATTCCGATGGGAATAACCCGGAAGCCTCCCGATTCAAGAATGCCCTTCGTAACCTCAGGTCTGGCGCTTGTGGCAAAATCGTAGTCTCTGGTTTCCCAGCCAAGCAACCGGTCCCTGACGTAACCGCCTACAAGATACAGTTCTTCCCCTTTTTCACGGAAAAGACTGAAAAGCATCTCAAGCAATTGCGCTACTCCAATCATAAGCGGATGCATAACTTCATTGTTCCAACTATCCGGATTATACGAAAAATGTTTATCTTCCGTAGAACCTGAAAGGAGAGGTTTTGACAGTACCGGCAACAGCATGGAAACAGATCAGGGAAGCCGCGGGGGTCAGCTTCATCCTTTTCCGGATAATGGTTCCTGTTGTTATCGCTGTTAAAATCCTCGGTGAACTGGGTCTGGTGAAATACATAGCGGCAGCCTTCGCGCCCGTAATGAACCTTGTGGGCCTGCCCGGTGAGATGGGGCTGGTATGGGCGAGCGCTGTGATAACCAATATGTACGGCGGGATTGTCATATTCGCCTCAATCGCCCCCGGCCTTCATATGTCAACAGCCCAGATAACAGTTATAGCATGCATGATCCTTGTGGCTCACTCCATGCCGGTTGAGACCACCATAGCCAGAAAGACCGGCGTGCGGATACGCTTCATGATCCCATTCAGGATACTGTGCGCGCTTCTTCTCGGATTCATCCTTAACAGTATTTATACTCTGGGAGGTTTCCTGCAGGAAGAGGGGCGGATCCTGTGGGAAGCGTCTCACGGCGGTGACAGCCTGGGTTCATGGGCTTTCTCACAGCTGCAGAACCTTGCAATCATATTCTTCATAGTACTTGTGCTTATCATCCTCATGAAAATCCTGGACAGAATCGGTATAACCAGTCTAATGAACAGGATGCTTGAACCGGTTCTGACTTCAATGGGTATCGGGAAATCAGCCACCACTGTAACAATACTCGGTATGGTTCTTGGTATATCCTACGGAGGCGGGCTGATCATCCGGGATGTTAACTCCGGGAAACTCTCCAGCAGGGATGTTTTCTTTTCCATATCCCTCATGGGGCTTTCACATGCCATTGTTGAGGATACTCTTCTGATGATGTCCCTCGGGGGGAGTATTACAGGCGTTCTCTTCGCAAGGGTGATTTTCACCTGGATTGTCATCTCAGGGCTGGTTCGTCTTGTCGGGAAAATATCCGACGCTGCTTTCTACAGATATTTCTTTAGAAGGTAGGGACGTACCACATTTCTTCAACTTATGAGAGAAATCCCTCTCCATACCCACGCTCAGAGTTTTGCGAGCCTTGCCATAGAATATTACTATTATTAAGTTTTTGACGCCGAAGTCTTAATAGTGTTTCTCGTAATTCAGCAAATCTGAATAAGGAGCCAGCTTCATTATACAACGCGGTGAAACGGGGCATTACGATATCAGCAGCATAGGTGACGAGTCGCTCCGAGCATTCTATCTCAACTCTGAGGATATTCTGCTCAATGCCTATTGTCAGACATACTCCCAGCGCCTTCCCTGGTTATGGAGGGTAATCTGCAGCAGACCCTGGAAGCAGCTGTTCTGGCCCTCGGACGGCTTGACGGCGTTTCGGCTCAACTGCGGACAAGGACATTTTCCTGTACTTCAAGCAGAATCGCTCGAAGTACGTCCGATCAGATCATTACCCGAGATCTGTCGTATAACCGAGTTGTCTTATCCAGCTGCATCTTCAGCAATGAATCTCCTTACTGATCTTGGAATAGCTAAGGAGATTACAGGTAAGCAACGGGACAAACTCTTCATACACGATCGATATCTCGCGATTCTTAGTGAAGGGACTGAGGCATTATGAATCCGGATATCTCAGAACCTGCATACAGGGCTGCGATTGAAGCTCTGCTGACACGGGAAAACCGGGGTTATATTGTGATCTTCAATCCAGGATGCTACACTGTCCGCCGGTAATAAGAACTCAGGCCAGCCGGTGAAGGGCGCGAAAATCAGGGCCGGTGCCTGCCGATTCGCGGCTGGAGGTGTCCGACTTGTTCCGGGGCAGGATCCCGCCGCAGCGCTGAAAGAGCTTGTCCGTAAGTGCAGGATGCATAAGGCAACACACGTAAGCTGGGCATGCAGACATGCTCCGGAGGGAAGAATAAGTGAGATGAAAGGTGACGGGGGCGAAAGCGGCGCGGGGAATGTTATCCTGGATGTGCTGCGTAAGTCCTCTGCTGAAAATATCCTTGTTGCGGTTGCCAGATGGTATGGAGGCAAACACCTTGGCGGATTGCGTTTCCGCATCTACAGGAAGCTTACATCGGAGATGATCGAAATTCTTTAGTTAATTCCTATGAGATGTCGCCCGGCAAGGAAAGCCTTCTTCATGAGTTCTTCATCTTCCATCACTTCTTCTTCTTTTCCGGACAAGGAAAAGCTGGCTTCCTGATGTTCTCAGTACGTTCTTCCAGAATGGGCCGGTACTCTCATCATCCAGAAGCTGTTTCGTATAGGTAATCACGGCAATCCAGAGAAGTGAAAGGAATAAGGCTATGGCTGTGTACCGGATCACTATTTTACCTCTCTTGGGATAGGATCTCAGGGCGGACGGAACGGCAGGCACCAGTATCTCTATTGTAGGGCTGTCCTTCGCTTCCTCAAGTTTAAGGGATTCGAGTTCCTGCCTCAGCATCAGGTAGATAGCCCGTCTGGTTTCAAGGTTTATGACAATGTTTTCGTATTCCTTGAGCATGGATGGCATGCTGTCCAGCCCCGGGAAGTAACTGAGGCTGTCCCCTGCAGCTTTACCCATCATACTGCTTCTGAGGAACGCAACCCTCCTGGCTATCTCCAGATATGCTGTGCCGGATGATGACATCGTACCGCTGACACCGGCAAGTTCAGCTTCCGCAAGAAGCAGCTGCGTTTCAAGGGTACCAAGCAGATCCATGGATTGAATGCCCTGATGTTCGGGAAACAGCAACCCGGTTTCCTCCCGGAATTGCTCCATTCTGTCCTGGGCGATGAGGAGGGATTCCTCAGCCGCGCAAAGAAACTCTTCTGCAGCCAGTCTGCTTCTTCTGGCTCTGCTGGTGATTATCGTTGAAAGCTCCTGGTTGGAAAACTCTATGATATCGTTCACCATCGCCGCTGCGTTCTCCCTGGTGTCAGCTTCCACGGACACCACGAAGAAGCCCTCAGGGGTAAGGGAAACGGAAGCCCTTTTGCTGAATTCCCGAAGGGCATCGTCCATTGTTGGCACTTTCATGTCCGGCAGAAGATTATTCTGGAATATTACCCGTTCAAAAACCGTTCTGGAAGTAAGAACCTGAAAAACGAGATTCATATCCAGGACAGATGACCCCATGCTCATCATGCTTCCAATGCCGGTCAGCTGATCGGATAGCAGACCCCCCGCCAGGGAGCCGATCCCCCCAAGACCCATGGATGACTGCTGACCGCCGGGGACAACGGTAATCGCGGAGGCAGCCCAGTACTGCTTTCTTGTCAGTGCCCATACCGAGGAGGCAAGAGCCACCACAAAACAGAGTACCGCTATTCTTCGCAGGTTCAGCGCAATGGAACGAATCCATTTCCCGGCAAAGGAGTTCTCTATGCTCTTTTCCATGATCACATTCTAGTTACTGATCGCATAAATTGTTAAACCAATTGAAATTGCCGACGTTATCAACGATATCATGGCTCCATTCCTGCTGAACCAGCTGTAATTGACGTTCACAATATCTCCGGGAAGAAGACGAGCATCTTCAGCGTTTTCGTCAAGCTCAATCTCCCGGCCGTTTCTCTGAACGATGATATCGCTCCCGGCTGTGCTCACCGGGCCACCGGCTGTAATAATATAATCCAGAACCGTGCTCTCGGGATTGTATGCTACGGAACCGGGAATGCCAACCGCTCCGCCGACAGTGATCGAGTCTCTGAGAGAAACAAGAATAACAGTATCACCTGGAACAAGCTCCGTATCGGTGAAACCTTCCTCCTGATTCCATACAGGTATCAGCGTTTCACCCCTGACTATTCTACAGTCATGGAGGCTGATATTACCTGATATTCCACCCATTCTGGCCAGGAGGGATTCGAAATTCTCCCTTGGCTGCAGTTCACGGGTCTCCAGGGCATTCGCAGCACTGAGAAGATAAACCGGATTCACACACACGCTGATTATAATATCGGCATTGTTGGTAAGAAACGGGTCGGAAACGTAAGAAACGCTTCCCGGACGGATATTGAGATCAACATAGAGTGTATCTCCGTAATCTGAATACATTGTTCCCCTGCGGGACCCGTAGGTTGATACCCCGCCTGCCATCATGACAGCGTCAGATACCCTGCTCAATGCTGTAAGTTGATAAGTGCCAGGTTGATCAACCATACCGCCAACGCTGACCCTTAACATCCTGGGTTTGGCAAGGGAAAGTGTAACGCGAATTGATGGATAATAACCGGCTGCTTTTCTCTGAAGAGTGTGCTGAGCCTCATCGATCGTAATGCCGTTCACACTTACAGCGCCTATTCCGGATACAGAGAGATAACCGTCTCCCCCTACGGCACATTGCGTCCAGGGGGAAACGCCTGCACCCAAAAGAACCTGGCTTGACCCGCCTTCCACTACCACAGATACGATGTCTCCGGGGCCAAGCAGGTAAGTACTTCTGTCCGCCAGTTCAAGAACGGACGATCCGGGGCTCAGAAGATTCTGTGAAGAAAGTGGTGAAGGTACACTTCCCAGAATTACCATCAATACTGTTATCCGCACATCAAACCTGTTTCCACTGTAAGATTGCCCTCATGATCAGTTGCGGTCATTTCAATACCCTCAGTTTCTCTCTGAAATACTCGATAGTTCCATCCATACCTTTCTCGAGCCCCACAACCGGCTTCCATCCCAGTTTCTCCATGGCCAGGGAAATATCGGGCTTTCTTACCTTCGGGTCATCCTCAGGTAATTCCCTGTGGACTATGGAACTTTGCGAATCTATCCGATCCAGCACGAATTCAGCAAAATCCGTAATTGTCATTTCAACGGGATTACCGATATTCACGGGACCGGGAAAATCCGATTCCATTAAACGTATAAGACCATCCACTGTATCCGTAACATAACAGAAACTCCGGGTCTGGCTGCCATTGCCGAATACTGTAAGGTTTCTGTCGGACAACGCTTGAGAAATGAAGGCGGGCACAACCCGTCCATCATCCGCTCTCATTCTTGGGCCGTAGGTATTGAAAATTCTGGCAACCTTTGTATTCAGGCCATGAAACCTTCTGTATGCGAAGGTTATCGCTTCAGCGAATCTTTTGGCTTCATCGTAAACACCCCTGGGGCCAACCGGGTTCACGTTGCCCCAGTAATCCTCCGTCTGGGGATGAACGAGGGGGTCTCCGTACACCTCGCTTGTTGAAGCAAGAATGAAACCAGCTTCCTTGACAAGCGCCAGGCCAAGGGTTTTATGAGTACCGAGAGAACCTACTTTCAGAGTTTGTATAGGGTAGGTTAGATAGTCTGAGGGGCTTGCAGGAGAAGCGAGATGGAAGATGAAATCAAGCCTTCCATGTACGAAAATGTAGTTAGTCACATCATGATGTATGAAAGAAAAATCACTCCTGCCGGCAAGATGCGCGATATTATCTGTTGTTCCCGTGAGCAGGTTATCCATGGCCAGAACTTCGTGCCCGTCCGCCAGAAGCCTTTCGCAAAGATGGCTGCCGATGAAACCAGCACCACCGGTTACCAGAATTCTCATCCGCTCTCCCTGGAGTTTGTCAATCTGTCCCCATACATGGACAGGTAATATTCCCTGAATTCACCAGACTTTATTTTCTGCCACCATGTACGGTTCCCTCTGTACCAGCCTGCAGTCTTTCTGAGGCCTTCCTCAAAACTCGTTTCAGCCTTCCAGCCGATCTCGTTTTCGATAAGACTGACATTCAATGCGTATCGCCTGTCATGACCGGGACGGTCCTCAATATATCTTACAAGGTTTCTGTCGGCACCGGTTATCTCCAGTATGGAAGAGGTAACCTCCCTGTTGGTGTGTTCCTGTCCTGCTCCAATATTGTATATCCTGCCCGGTTCAGATTTCTCTATAATCATGATCAATGCTCTGCAGTTATCCTCAACGAACAGCCAGTCCCTCCTGTTAAGGCCGTCTCCGTAAAGAGGGAGAGGCTCACCGTTCATGGCATTGGTTATGAACAGCGGGATAAGCTTCTCGGGATACTGGAAGGGACCGTAGTTATTGGAAGCTCTGGTTACAGTTACCGGAACCCCGTATGTGGTCCAGTAACTCATCGCCAGAAGCTCTCCTCCGGCTTTCGAAGCCGCGTATGGGCTCCTGGGGGCGAGCTGGTCCGTTTCCACGGAATTTCCTTTTTCCACACTCCCGTACACCTCATCAGTTGAAATCTGCAGGAAGAGCTGCCTCTCTTCCTTTCTGAAGGCTTCCAGAAGAACTCTCACTCCCTCAACATCAGTTCTGACGAATGAGGCGGAGTCATCTATGGATCTGTCCACATGGGTTTCAGCGGCAAAATTAACTACAGCATCGCACCCTTCCATCGCCTCTGAAACTGCCTTTTCATCACAGATATCTCCGCGAATGAATTTGAACCGAGGATCGCTATCAAGATCTTCCAGATTCTCTTTTCTGCCGGCGTACGTCAGTTTATCGAGAACGGTTAGCTCCCAGTCAGGCATGGTCTTAAGCGCCATCCTGGCAAAGTTACTCCCGATAAAGCCGGCTCCACCCGTAACCAGTAACCTCATATCGAGTCACCGCCACGGAGTTCTCTCGCCATGATTCCTGCCTGAAGCAGACCATCAATACTGCTCCCGGAATCGGCCCACCATCCTTCGATGATTTCAGCATGAAGCTTATTTTTATTCAGGTAGGCATTGTTGATATCCGTTACTTCAAGCTCACCCCGGGCAGACGGCTCAAGACTGTCGATAACCTCGAACACGAAACTGTCATACATATAAACACCTATCACCGCAAATCTGCTCCTGGGTCTCTCCGGCTTTTCCTCAATCGAGATCACTCTGGTGCCATCCAGTTCCGCGACTCCGTAATCACTGGGATATTCAACTTCCTTAAGGAGAATTCTTGCTCCGTCTTCCTGCTCTTCAAAGGCAGCTACTTTCTCGGCAAGGGAATCCTCAAAGATATTATCGCCCAGGATCACGACGAATTTATCCCCCCCTATAAAGGTCCTTGTAAGACCTATGGCTTCGGCGATTCCCCCCTCATTAACCTGGTAGGCATAGTTAAGGGTATTGAGCCCGAATTCCGATCCATCCCCCAGCAGCCTCAGGAAATCACCGGCGCTGTCTCCTCCGGTAACCAGCATAACATCTTTTATCCCGGCTTCGGCAAGTTTCTGAATCGGATAGAAGATCATAGGCTGATCGTAAACTGGTAGAAGATGCTTGTTCGTTATACTTGTCAAAGGCCGCAGCCGAGAACCAAGCCCGCCTGCCAGCACAACACCTTTCATATGAGATCCTCTTCCTGTTCAAGGAGCCTGTCCTACAATATACATTGTCGGACACACTCCTATCGTACAATTGCCAGCTTGATAAATCTGTCAGCACCGCTCTGGGTTATCCGGACTATATAAGTCCCGGATGCAGCAGGATTTCCATCGATGTCATATCCATCCCACGAGAATGCGTTCCTGTGCTGTGACAGGGACTCATAAACAAGTTTTCCCGTCAGGTCAAACAGACGGATATCAAAAACCTCATCCGGCAATCCTGCTACGCCGAGGACCTGTCCATCTCCCGGTATGAACGGGTTTGGATAGACCGCAGCAGTTTCAATGCTGCCGCTCATACCCTGTTCAAGGGTGAGTTTCCATAGACCGTGATCGGTTACAATGTAAAGAAATCCATTATCTGAATCACAGGCAGCGTTTCTTATATCGAGTGACTGGAGAGGCGAGTTAACGATATTGTACTCCTCAATCGTTCCGTCGGGATAAATCCTGAAGAGCCCCTCGCCTGATGCCGCCCACAGGCAGGATAGATTATCAAAACAAAGCATGGATACATTGCCTTTGACCTGTTCTACATCAGTAATGGTCTCGTTAGCAATGTTCAGAAACACAAGACCCCCCGTTGTGCCGATAAAAAGCCTGCCATCTCTTGAAACTGCAAGAGCCTGAATATCCTCAGAAGGAAGCCCGTCGCCGGTTCCCAGGGCGAGAAGTACCTGTCCTGTCTGGATATTTCCTTTTACAAGCCCCTCCCGGGTACCCATCCAGGCGACCAATGGTGACAGCGTCGCTTCAACCGATCTTACGTCTCCGGAGGGAAGCCCATCGGACGGTTCAAAGGTCTTCCAGGATGCTGTTTCCGTTTGGCCTGGTGTCCAGGATAGACGGCAGACACCGCTGGGTTCGGAAGGAGTCTGCCAGTATGCCTCCTGGGCAAACCATACTTCCCCAGTCGGGGAAATCGCCATATCCGTTATCTGATCGTTCAGCAGTCCGCTGTTCCCCGAATTCAGGTTCAGGAAAACGTCATCGCTTCTGTCAGGCGTCCCCTTCCAGTCAAGCCAGGTAACTCCATAATGCCAGGGGGCAACGAATACGCCACCGGAATGGTCTGCCAGACAGGCAAACACCTGATTGGCACTCGAGAGTTCGTTTATGAACCCGACCCATCCGTACTCACTGTAAACCGCAGCACCCCTTCTGTTGCTTGTCACCCATACATCGTTTCTCGAATCCACATCAACCGCGTACAGATCGTTCGACGGAGCGCCCTGAGGCCATGAGGATGTCCAGGAATTCAGCGTACCTATTCCGACACCGTTACCGCTTGCTCTGTTCACAGTATAATTCGAGTACTGCCCGATCGCCAGGCTGTCGACGGAGATCCAGCTGATCGCCTGGACCATCTGTGTTCCCACGCCACCGGATCCGGAGGTCCATTGTGATCCGTCGAATATGGCAACATCTCCCTTGCCTCCCACTGCAAGCAGCCCATTGAATGAAGCGAGAGAAATCGGATAGCTGCCCGGATACGAGCTGTCCAGTTTCCAGTCCTGACCATCTGCCAGGTAGTAAAGAGCATCCGTTGAAGCTGCCCAGACGGTATCACCTGCGACCAGAATATCCTGCACAATGATGTTCGCTACAGCAGGATATTTCAGCCAGGAGCCCGGTTGCCCGGGGTGCTGGCCCGACCGAAGCATGACCAGGCCGTCAGAAGTTCCTACAAAGAGCCCCGAGTCAACACTGGCAACACAATTTATGATATCCGAAGGCAATCCTCCACCGGTTGTGAATTCAGTCCAGACCTCGAAATAACCAAGCTCCCTGCTGCACAGCCCTTCTGTGGTGCCGACCCAGATGGTTGTGTCGGGGAGAATACAGTTGATAGCAAGTGATATGGGCAATCCCTCAAGCTGCCCGTAATGCTGAACTCCGCCCGAAACGAGGCCTACATCAATCCCGCCTCCGTTTGTACCGATCCAGAGATTTCCGAAAGAATCCCTTGCAAGACACCTCGCATCACTGTGCGCAAGATTTCCAGGACAGGTCCAGGTGGAATCCCAGACGATAGAGCCGAACTCAATTGAACCGAAGATAACGCCACCGCTGGTTGCGCCGATCACCGAAGAATCCTCTATGAGGATATCACTGACTCCGCCAAAATGCGTGTAGTGGTCCCAATCGGAGATTCTGCCAGTCAGAATGATACAACTTAACATCAGCAGGGTCATAATTTTGCCTCCCACCATGAGAATAGTTTTCTTAAACCCTCTATTCTATCAACCTCAGGTTTCCATCCCAGCAGGGATCGCAGCCTTGAGGGATCGCCCACCTGAAATTCAACATCCACAGGTCTGAAAAGGTCAGGGTCCGTTTCAAGCTTAATATCCATTCCGGAGATATCTATAAGCATTCTGACCATGTCACCGATACTGTTGCCGATACCCGTGCAGATATTGTAAACACTTCCCGATTGACCTCTGCTCAGAATATACCTGTATGCTCTTGCCACATCGGTTACATACAGATAGTCCCTTACAGGGCTAAGGTTTCCGACGCGAATGATGTTGTTCCCGCTCTGGCGCGTATTAATAATTCTTCTGCAGAATGATGGAAACGCGAAATCCCCGGATTGCCCCGGACCCAGATGAGGAAACGCGCGGGCAATGACAATGTCAAGCTTGTAATTCCGCGCGAATTGAAAAGCGGCAATCTCAGCCGCGGCCTTTGTTGTTCCGTAAGGATTCCTCGGACCGATTTCGCACTTCTCAGAAATAAGATCATCCGTTGACTTGTACACCTCTGACGAACTTGCAAGAAGCATCTTCGCCCCGGGACATTTTGAAACCATGTACTCGAGGACCGATATGGTTCCCATGAGATTGATCTCATAAGCCTTATGGATCTCCTTCAGGGATTTCGAAACCGAACTCATGGCCGCAAGATGTATGATGTACCGCACGAATCCAAGTTCCTCAGGCGGCTGCGAGGGAAGATTCCAGCCGATTTTCGAAACTCCCTCGGGAGCTTCAAAATCCGTGGTTATATCAACAGCGATATCACCCTCTCCCATGCCGAGTTCTTTCATGAGATGGCAACCCACAAAACCTGCCGCGCCGGTTACAAGAATAGGTCCGGGTTCCAGGTTGATATTTCCGAGATGTGATATATCCGACATTGTTCAATCCCTCCGACCAAGATACCGGATCTCCTCTTTAAGCAGCATTCCGCTGCAGGCAAGGACAGATTCCCGGACGATATCAATAAGCTCCATTATATCTTCAGATGTTGCTTTTCCGGTATTAATAATAAAATTCGCATGCTTGCGGGAGACCCTGGCGCCTCCGACAGTTCTTCCTTTCAATCCGGCATCTTCTATAAGTTTACCGGGGGCAATCCCTTCATCGGGCTTCCTGAATACACTTCCGGCGTTGGGATACTGAAGGGGAAACTTCTTTCTGCGCAGCTCCAGAATTCTCTTCCCTTCGGAACGGAGAACGGCAGGATCATCGATCCCAAGCGATAGTTCCACACCCGTTATAACCGTTCTCTCTTTCTGAAATCTGCTGAATCTGTATCCGAAACAGCATTCCTCTCCGACTATAGTATTCGCAGAACCTCTGTAATCTAATACTGTAACACTTTTCAGAGAATCAGCTACTGAATTTCCGTATGCTCCGGCATTCATGAATACAGCGCCGCCTACTGTTCCGGGAATACCTATTGCGAATTCCAGCCCTGAAGCTCCCCTGCTGCAGGCAGCTCCTGATAATGACGGCAGATGGACACCTCCACCGATCACAAGATTCCAACCGCTTTCAAAGCGATGCCATGCGGTCAGAGCCATGCTCCCCGAAAGCCTGATAACTACTTCTCTGCAGCCTTCGTCAGAAGCCAGTATATTCGATCCCTGGCCGAGAATGAACCAGGGGATCCCTTCTCTTGCGGTCAGGCCAAGCAGGTCGGCAAGCATCACGGAAGAGGTTACAGTTGCTGAAACAGCAGGGCCTCCGGTCTGCCATGTAGTCAGATCTCTCAGCTGCAGAATTTCAACATCTCCCGGGAAATGTTCCCTGAGCAGGCTACAGGTGGATTCAACGCTATTCAAAATTTCTGCCTGACAATCCCATTAAACATCCGCCGACTGAAAGGTATGTGAATAGAAAAAAGGGTTTCCCGAATTTTTCCATCCACCGGAGCACGCATCTGTATACCGGCGGGAGAAGAGCAAGTTTTACCAGTACTCTCATAGTCATGGTTGCCGGGCTTGCAGGCTCTGAGAAAACCGGTTTAATCCAGTTGCTCCCCAGAAGACCTTCCGCCTCGGGAATCCTGTTTAAAGTATATTTCAATCCGGAACCACCGTACTCAACCATTTTCCTTGAATGTTCACGGGCAGTGACGCTATCAAGATGGTACACCCTTAGATCGGGGTCCCAATAGAGGGATACATCCTTCCTGGCCAGCCTGAATCCGAATTCGGTATCCTCTCCTCCGTAGCGGTCGATTGCCGGATCGAAGCCTCCGGTTTCCCTTAGAAGTGATGTCTGCAGGCTTACATTGCCTGTTACGAAATATTTCGGAGGAAAGAGCCCGGCGGCCCTGCCCCCCATCCCCCTGGTATCGAACCACTGCTGCCATGGAGAAGCATCCTGCATCCAGCCGTTTATCCTGGCTCCCATTATCACATCTCCACAGCCCCGGCGATGCATTTCCATGTGCTTAAGTATGATATCCTCGGGAAACCGCATATCACTATCCGAAAGAAAACACAAAGACGCGGTAGCCGCCTGCCAGCCGGCGTTTCTTGCCTCCGGCCTGTTACCTGTACTATTCCTGTGCAGTATCTTAACCAGAACTGTTTCAGGAAAACTCAGGTCGAAATCATCTTCTACAGGAATCCTGCTGCCATCATCGACTATTATCAGTTCCCATGGCAACCCCCCGGTATCCTGTTTCCGAAGGCTTTCAAGACATTCCCGAAAATCATCGCCGCCATCCCTCACAGGTATCTGAACCGATATCTCAGGTTTCATCGAAAGCACTGCCCTCCAGCCGGGTACCCATGAGCCTGAGATAACCCACTCCCAGAACCGTAACAAGCGTGGCGGCAATAACGATGATCATTCTTAGGCCGGAACTCAGGTTTGCCATGGGTCCTAAAGCGATCGGGGGCAAGACAGTTAATACAACCACGAAGAAACTTATCGGAAACACCTTTCTTCCAAGCCAGAAAAGGCTGAGAGCCATAAACAGGTTCGTCCCAAGAGTGGCAAAGGCTGCGCCCAAGGCTCCGGCAACAGGTATCAGGCGGAAGTTGAATCCTATATTCAGCATGGCTCCGAACAGGGTCATTCCGGCAATGAACCTGGTCTGCCCTGTCAGCAGACACCCTGTCTGGGAAATGAGGAACAGTCCGTAAAGCGCCACCGCTCCCGCAAGGGTCGGAAGGACCCGTGCGGCTGGAAGGAACTGCCCGCCGCCTATGAGAGGAACTATCCATGGTGAGGACATCGCCAGTATCAGAGATCCCCAGTTCACAAGCAGCATGAAAAGCAGCCCTGCTCTTCCCAGTTCGGCCAGCGTGCCTCCGGTTCTTTTTTTCCTGAAGATGAATCGCTTCCAGGCCATGTTGAAACCCAGTATCATCGGCATGAGGACAAGGCAGGCTCTGCTGGCCCATTCGTAATACCCGCTTTCAGCCATATCGGGATAGATGCTTCTCAGCATGAACATATCGGCTGAAGAAAGAACTATCATGGAAAGCGTGGCTGGAATGAGTGGAAGACTGAATCCCAGAATTTCCCTTGTAAGCCCTTCCGAATCCTTCAGCTTTTTCGAATCCGCGGTTTTTTTCCACATCAGTACTACCGCTGCGCCGGCGATCAGGAATGAAGGCGCCCACCTTGCGGTCATGAATGAAGGTATCGTATCCATGGCCCCGGAATAAAGCAGAAGACCCAGAAGACCCAGAGCCATTACTCCCCTTATCAACTGAAGTATCAGATACCTTCCGGCGAGGCCATCGGCCCTTGGAATGGAAAGAGCTATCTGAACGTATGCAATACCGGTTCCAAGAAGGATAGCGTGAAGCAGGTAATCGGGATGCTGCAGATTCAGGAAGGATTTCAGAAAACCCTGCAGGAGCAGGACTGCCGTTATCATCAGCATTGTGGGAATCAGCGGGAATGTTATTCCCCTTAATAGAACGGCCCGGTGCTGCGTTGTTCTATGCCATGCTCTGATCAGCGCCGTTGGGAGCCCCAGGACCACAATACCGGCAATGGCCTCCGCGAGTATTCTCAATATGCCCAGTTCCCCGGCAGCATCGGCTGTAAGATATCGGGAGATGAACGGCAGGAATGCTACCTGAATCATTCCGCTGAAGACCATTGCAAGGGCGTAAAAAGCGGATTCCTTCGAAAGGTCCCTGCTATGCTCAGATATGGAATGCTCAGCCATCAGCAGGTTCCTCCCATAGAAGATCCCGGTATATCCTGTGCAGCTCCTCGGCCACCGAGAGCCAGTGGTGCTTTGCTTTGATCCATGGGGGGCCGGCCCCGGCATGCTTCTCCCTGAGTTCCCGGTCAAGGATAAGCTCTTTCAGGTCGCGCTTCAGGGTATCCGGTTCTGTAAGAAAGAATGGATGATCGGGGATGAATTCCTGATATGCGCGAGAGAGGTTAGTCACTGTGGCGATACCCATAGAAAGGCTCTCCAGAGAATTCACTCCGTAGCCCATATCCCCACTCGCAACCTGATCGATTGCGATATGACATGAGGCTTTCATTCTCAGGGCTTCAGCATTTGTCATATTCTCGATGAGAACAAGTTCAACAGGGATATCCTTTGAAAGATCCTCCACGGCGCTTATTATCTCTTCGGTGCCTTTTACCGACCTGATCCTGGGCGCATGACATATACGCACCTTACCGGGTAAGGGGGAAGCCGGGGGCATGGCATTCTGGTCAAAGGGCAGAAAAAGATAATCTACTTCGGGATATCTCTGGTAAAGGTCGAACTCACAGGTAAGGTTCAGATCCGTCGCCTCCCATACGGGTCTTATAGCTCCCCTCATTCTGAGGCCCAGACCGTGATAGTAGGAGACTATCTTCTTGCCGGCCCTTTTCAGGGCAATTACGTCCCTGCCGTCTCTGTAGAAGCTCATCCCGCCTTCAAGGTGGTATATGTCAAAATCCCACAATCCGTATTCCCCGGCGGCCCTGTTGATGATCGGTTTCCATACCATATCCCTGAACCTCAGCATGAGACTTTCAGCCGGGCTCGGACTCCAGAATATCCGCTCTGTAGTTCCCGTGTAAGGAACCTGCAGGCTTCCCGCCCTTACAAGTCCTTTAAGCTTCAGCAGCCAGCTCATAGGGCCGACAAAGGGGAGATTCAGGCAAATATCCTCCTCGTAGAGGTTCGCAGCCCTGTAAAAAGTGACAAGCCTGCTTTCATGGCCAAGCGCTACATGCCCCCGGACGAAAAGGTCAATAGTTCCCGTATAGTTCTGCGGTGAAAGATGGAGAATCTTCAAGATATACCGTTCCCGGCGCAACGGCCTTTCTTCAGCGTAAACATTCCAGCCGTGGCCAGTACCGATGCGACTGCTATCTGGGCAAGGATTCCTATCCAGATTGAAATTCCGGCAGAAGCTGCTGCCGTTGCGCAAAAGAGATCAGGCACACCGGTGGCGAAATTCCTGAATGCCGAAACAAGTGGAGATGAGGAATAGGTCCAGAGCACTGCCTGCCGGGAAGGCTCATCGAAGAGGTCAGCACCGCTTGTCTGCTCAAGCAGGCTTGGATTGCTCCAGAAGGCGGGAATGCAGACGATAATACCAAGTATGGCAATTACCCAGAAAAGTTTCCCCCCGACGCCCTTGAAGGACAGGGTCAGGAGCAGAAACGGCAGCGCGGTAAAAAGAAAGCGGGGGCCCCATCCCGTGCCGCCGGACCAGTCATGGAGCATTCCGTGAAAAAAGAGAGAAAGGACAAATGGGGTCCAGAGTCTCCAGTCCTTCTGAAAAAAAAGCGCGAAGACACAGAGCGGAGCATAGAATAAAAGGCCCTTGCCGTAACTCAGAAGAAGTCCCGGTATACCTCCTTTGAACGGTTCAAAAGCAATTGCGGGGTCCTGTCCATGACCGTCTAGAAATGGATTCCCAAACCGATACCAGTTCAGGAAAAGTATAAGGAGGATAAAGGGAACAAGCCCCGTAATAAGTCTTTTCATGCTCCTCCAGTCAGTCCAGAACAGAGGAAGCAGAAGCAGGCTGTCAGTCCTTACAAGGATGGCAAACCCAAGACAGAGACCGGCTGCGAGCATTCGGTCGTGAAGTGAAAAGTAGAAAGCTGCCATGGCAGCTGCGGCGGCGGCAGTAACATCGAAAGTCATTTTTCCGTAGACGAGAACCATTCCACATATGGCAATGGCTATGAACCGTAAAACCGGCACATCGGAGTACTTCTTAACGGCGGAAGCGTACCAGAACCCAATCAGCGCCAGGCTGAAACCAGCGTTCAGCAGAGCCATTACAAGCTTGCCGCCATTGAGGCCCAGAAATTGTCCTGCAACTGCTGCGGGGATAAGGAGGATTGAAAACCCAGCCCCGTGAGGAACGAAAAGACCTGATCTGGCACCTTGAACTACCCAGCCGAAATCCCCCGAAACCGTCATGAATGATCTCTGGCCTATAAACGATCCGGCAACCTCATACTGGGCAAGTACATCCGTTGTGTACATCCTCCCGCCGAAAACAAGCGCGAGCAGCGCTGCCCACAGAAGAATCACAGCATGAAGGCGGGATTTATGAAGTGGTTCCACTAAACGGTTCCGAACAGTGTGTTTCTGAAAATGCCTCTCGCTGAGAAAGATTCCTTGAACCTGCAGAGACCGTGGTTTATATCCATGTTAAGGGTAAACGTACCAAGATCCATATAGTGATACCCCATCTGCTTGGCCCATCTTATGACTTCCATGTAGACCAGATTGACCGGTCTGAGTGCCTGGTGCTCCTGGTCATGAGAAATATAGAAAGCAAGTGTGACCCTTGGATTACAATGGAACATAATCATTCCCGCAAGAACCTCTCCATCCAACGTGGCAATGAACTGCCTGATATGGTCTTCCCCCAGAAGGTTCCGGAGCCTCTGCAGCTCCGGAAGCGTATGGGTAGGCTTAACATTATGACGTTGCTGGAGATTGGATTCCAGTACATGATAAAAAAGCGAAAAATCAGAGTTTTCTTCAACTGTTACACCACTCTTGACTGCTTTCCTTACGCCTCTGAGGGCAGATGAACGAAAACCCAGCTTGAGTTCCTCTCCCAGCCTGCTTAGGTCAATTACTGCCGTCAGTTCCCTCTTACTGTACTCAAATCCACGTTTTACAAGGCAGAATTCCAGGTAGTTATGGGGTCTGCGGTAATAGACTGCTGGAGGGGGAGTCATTTCAATACCCCGGAATCCCTGAGTTCTGCAATAGGATATGAGTTCGTCTATTATTCTTTCGATTCTACTCAGACCGAGGGAATCGTTGAATACCGGGCCGCCATAGGAAGCTCCCGGATAGGATCTGAACCATATCCCATCCTCCCTTTCAGCCAACGCGCCCGGAATAACGGATACGATACCATTTTTGCTTTCAACGATAAGGTGATGGTTCCTGAATCTGCCTTCCGGGTGATAATCCAGGAAATCGGGTGAATGGAAAACGGTACCATTGTTTGAGCGGAGGATGAAATCCGTCCATCCGTTTCTGTCACCGGGTTCCATCTGTCTGATAGACATCATCTGACTACTGCTATTTTGCTTCTGATTACATCGCCTTCCGTCTCGACAAGCACGATATATACGCCGCTGGCCAGAGAAGCCCCATCAAGTGTTCCGTCAAAGGTCCAATCTTCCCAGCTGTCCGCGGGAACACGGCCCAGATATTCTCCCGTCAGGGAAAAGAATTTTACCTCAATCCGTTCATCGAACCCCGACCATACAATGCGCAGTTCTTCCTCGGCTGGGAGGAAAGGTTGCGGGTAGAAGAGCAGATCCGGGTTTTCCACATGGTTCTGCTGCGAAAAGACCGACCACAGGCCTACGAGTGATGAAAAATACACCGCTCCATCCTCAGGGTTGAAGAAACTGAATTCATTTTCCATTCTGTTTGTTGAAATGTATATTGAATTCGATCTGGTGAATTCGGTTACATTCCCTCCGTCAATACTGTAAATCGCAGATTCAGTCATACACCAGATCACTCCATTGTTGTCCACCTGCATGGCTTTTACAGATCCGGAAACTCCGGGGATGTCAACGAACAGATCACCATTCCAGCGGCTTATACCGTTTCCGGTTCCGGCCAGAATATCTCCATCAGCATTCCCTGCAAAGCAGAATACCTGGTTCGAGGGAAGTCCCCAGGAGGTGCTGTATGCCTGACCGTATCCAGGGTACCATGTATCCGAGGATTTATCCATCGGATCTCCTCCATGTACAAGAAGCTGGCAGCCCCCTTCCGATGCAAACGCTATCCATAGGCTGTCGTCTCCGCAGGGAAACAGCATCTGTATGTTCTTGTTCGCAAGGCCATCGTTATCGATCCTGGTAGTCCACTGAAGGTTTCCATCCTCAGGTTCACCGGATACCGCTACGATGCCGCTGGGCTCATCGGGTGTCTGCCAGAAAGCCTCCTGGGCGACCAGCAGGGCTCCGCATTGCGATGTCAGCATTACGACCTGGTTATTCAGGAGGGGCGAAACAATCTGGACTACTTCAGAGGAGATGCCTGAGAGTGAATCCGAGACATAGGTTATTACCGTATCGTCATCCATTGCATATGTTCCCCTGTCATCTATCCATGTTAGACCCCAGTGGTAGCTGCCGGTCCATATCCCGGAACAGCCCGATTTGGCTGCCGAGTAGGTTCTGAGTGAACGGGGCATGTTGGCTGTAAGCATGTGGAAGGCTCTCCAGCCGCTATCAGGATAACACGCTAAAAGACCTAAATGATGGCTGCCGATGTAAACTCTATCTTCATCCCGAGCCATCTGATAGCAGCTTGTAGTGCCCATACCGGGTACTGGAAGGCTTTTCCAGGTTCCATTATCAAGATAACCAAGCCCGTCACCTGTGTCTTTGCAGCTCTCAGCCCAGGAGCCGTAGCCGCACCAGATTCTGTCAGAAATTTCGCTGAGACACGATGCATAGCTCGCGTCTGGATACCCGGTTCCGTAAAGCTCCCAGCTTCCGTTGTTGTAGAGCAGAACTTTATTGCATGCAGCGATAAGACCATCTTCAGTAACCAGTAATCCGGTTACAACCGAATCAGTGCTGGCTGAATAGTCCAGCAGCCGTACCCAGCTGTCACCCATCATCTGCGAGATTCCACCGGAGCCATATCCGAAAACGGAATCAGCGGATGCTATGTAAATGTTATCTATTCCGAGGGCCAGTGTTGAATCCTCGTAACTTGTCCAGGATCCGGGATTGAAAACACTGCCACTCAGATCAAAGGAATACACTCCCCTGTCGGTTGCCAGGTACAGTGTATTGCCGATACCTGCAATATCCGTCACCTTACCGGCTTTGAAGGCTCCTCCTGTGAGATCTGAATCTATGGGAAGGAAACTATCGGTATTCCCGCGCGATAGTCCGCCATCGCTACCGACCCAGATAAATCCTCCATCGTTATAAATAGAAAAGACGTATCCGGAACCCGGAATACCCTCATAAGTAGAAAAAATCTTCCATGTATTATCCTCCTGCCTGAGAGCTAAACCGCCTCCTCCGGTAGCGACCCACATAAGAGAATCATCCAAGCATATATCTATGGCGCTTATCCATGGCATCTGATCAGGATATAGAAGGTTGTCCAGCCAGCCGTTTTCCGGATCGTAATGAATTATCCCGCCGACAGTCGCACACCACATGGTTCCGTCATCGTCCGGCACAATTGAGAAAATGTAGGACTGGGACGTTTCAAAACCCCAGTTGAAGGAAATGCTGCCAATAATTGTCAGAGCAAAGCATGATGCAATCATATCAGTATAAACCTCTCAAAACAGCCATGGAAAACGAAGGTGCCACACCATCCATACAGCTTCCCATACGATGCTTCTAGTCATTTTCGAGGTGCCTGCATGCCTGTCAACAAAGATTATTGGTACTTCTTTTATCGAACAGCCTGAATTGTAAAGCTTGTAAGTAACCTCAATCTGAAACGAATAACCGTCAGATTTAATCTTGGTGAGATCAAGTTTCTTGAGAGTTTCTCTCCTGAATGCCTTGAATCCACCGGTGGCATCTTCCACAGGCAATCCGGTTATCAATTTTGTATACCTGTTTGCGAACCAGGAGAGAAGAAGCCTTGACAGGGGCCAGTTCACCACGTTGACACCACTGCAATATCGCGAACCTATTGCAAGATCGTATTCTTCAAGGGCATCAACCAGTTCTACAACCTTTTCAGGCTTGTGCGAAAAGTCAGCATCCATCTGGATGATCGGATCGAATTCGTCTCTCTCCAGCGCCCACTGGAAACCGGCAATGTAGGCCTGTCCCAGACCTGCCTTTGCCGGACGGCTGAGAAGATGTATCCTGCCGGTTGATTCGAATTCCTGTACGACATCTCCTGTTCCATCAGGGCTGTTATCATCTACCACAAGAACATCGGGTTCTACAGGCAGGTCCAGGAGAACCGGGATCAGGTTTCTAATATTTTCAACCTCGTTGTAGGTGGGAACAACAATCAAAGGTGTTTTCAAGAGACCTCCACTTTCTATATTTGGTTTAATATAATTATTCATAAGTGAACAGGCACAATACATTTTATTCAGTCCGGATGGAGATCATGATATTCAGAACAAAGACCATAATAATCCTGATTGCGCTGCTCTGTGCCCTTCCCCTTCACGCATGGAAGGTGTTTCCGTTACTCAGTTACAGTTCAAACTCCGGTGTACTCATAGGAGGTGTAGTCAGCAATAACATGATACCTCCTTTCAAACCCTTTGGTTTCAGCGCAATGACTTTCGTGTACACAGATGGAAGCATGTCCGCCGAGCCAAAGCTTCTGTTTCCCGCAGGCAGTGGTTTCGTGACCCTTAGCGCAAGTTATAGAGTAAGGAAGAAGGACAAATTCTTCGGCTGGGGAAACGGAGGGGATAACGAGCTTTACGCAAACTACAATGCTGAAATACAGGATTTCTCCGGTTCCTACGATTTCAGTCCCCTGTCGGGTCTTGTCATGACAGGAGGCCTTCTCTGCAGACATTCCACTGTATACAACAGATCCGATGAGCAACTCTGGAGTCAGTCACCAACGGATGAATACGGCTCAATCTGGACAGTTGGCCCATTCATCAGGGGGAACTGGTCCTTACCGGTTCTTATAAACGGTTACGTATCGGCAGGATACGATATTCAGATCGGAAGCGATATTTCATATTCCAGCGCGGAGTGCGCACTGGCAGTATTCACACCAATAGGCAACTCAACAACCCCGGCGTTCCGGATGAAGGTTGAAAGACACATCGGAACGGTCTCAACGCCATTTACATTTCTACCCTCCCTTGGAGGCGGTTCCGGGCTCCGAGGATACAATGACGCAAGATTCGGAGGAAACTGGACTCTCCTTGGTAACGTGGAACTGAGGCAGAAGATAGTCTCTTTCTCGATTGATGAAAATAACACAATAGACTTCTCCCTGGTACTGTTCGGGGATGCCGGCCAGGTGGCGGATCACCTGGATGAGTGCCGGTGGAACCGATTCCGCCTTGATGGAGGCGTGGGGGTAAGAATGTCTCTACCAGGCGGCGGAACTCTCAGGGTAGATTTTGCCAGATCCTCCGAGGGGCTTGGTATACAGATGGGGCTCGGAGAGCTCTTCTGACAAGCATTCATGAAAGGTACTATTAATGAATCACGCATTTCTGAAAAAACTTCCCAAGACAGATCTTCACCTCCATCTGGACGGTTCGCTTCGAATATCAACCCTTATTGAACTGGCCGGGGAATCCGGGGTTGAGCTTCCCTCATACACTGAAGAGGGTCTGCGGGAAACTGTTTTCAAAGGTAGTTACAGGAACTTGAACGAATACCTCACCGGCTTTGCCTATACAACCGCAGTCATGAAAACCAGGGAGCAGCTCGAGCGGATCAGCTACGAAGTCGCGGTTGATAATCAGCAGGAGGGGGTAAGATACATAGAGGTCAGATTCGCCCCCCAGCTTCACGCTTCTGAAGAAATGGATATTATCGACTGCATCCGGGCGGTTAATGACGGGCTTCGCCGCGCAAAGGAAGAATTCAATAAACGCAGAGAAGTGATCGACGGTCTTGAACCTCCCTTTCACTATGGAATCATCTCCTGCGCCATGAGATTCTTCACACCTGCATTTTCCGACTGGTACAGAAAATTCTTTGAAATGCACAATTTCATCGATAGGGAAAGGGTGTTCGCCCTGGCATCACTGGAGCTTGAGGAAGCAGTTGCCAGAGCAAGGTGGGAAGAGGGGCTTCCAGCGGTTGGATTAGACCTTGCCGGCTCAGAAGCAGGCTGGCCGGCGCTGAATCACCTTGAAGCATTTACGAAAGCCCAGGGGCATTTCCTCAGGAAAACAGTCCATGCAGGTGAGGCGTACGGGCCGGAAAGTATTTATCAGGCGATCACCGATCTTTACGCGGAGAGGATAGGTCACGGGCTAACCCTTCTTGATCCGGCCGCGGTACAATCCATGTATATCAAAGATCCTGAGAAATATGTAGATACGCTGGCCAGCTACATAGCGGACAGAAGAATAACGATTGAAGTCTGCCTTACTTCAAATCAGCAGACAAATCCCGCCTTCAGGGATCTTTCAAACCATCCGTTCAGGAAAATGATGGAAAAGAAACTGTCAGTAACCATCTGCACCGATAACAGAACCATATCCAATACAACTGTTACAGAAGAACTGTATAAGGCGGTAAACACCTTTGATCTCACAAGGTACGACCTCAAGAATATTCTGGTTTACGGTTTCAAGAGGAGCTTCTTCCCGGGAAGATACGATGAAAAGAGGCAGTACGTTCGCCAATGCATGGAATATTTCGAGAAGATAGAAAAGGAACATTTCCAGAACAGCATGTAGCCCAAAGGGCGGTTTTTCAATGACAATGAGTTGAACCTTCTGCATATTACGGTGGAGGTTAATGATGGTAATTGCAGATTCAATCGCCGAGAAACTGCGAATTTACTGCCGCACCCATGGCATCAAGGTCATGTATCTGTTCGGTTCCTATGCCAGAGAAGAAGCTACTCCCTTCAGCGACATTGATCTTTTGATCGAGTTTGAGAAGGGACTTCAGATCAGTTATCTGGATCTTCTTGAAATCAAATACGACCTTGAAGGCATAACAGGCACCGGAATCGATCTTGTTGAACAGGACGCCATTGAAAACCCAATCCGCCGTAAAAATATCATGGAAGAAAGAGTGCTTCTGTATGCTTCCTGAGAAAAAAGACGCAGCTCTTCTCTACGACATCATTTCCGCAGCAAGGGATATAGAGCTGTTCATTGAAGACTGTGACTTTGAAAACTTCTCATCGAACAAGATGCTCAGATACGCTGTGGAGCGACAACTGCTGGTCATCGGCGAAGCGTCCAGACGGCTTTCGGAGGATTTCAGAAATGGTGTTTCATCTGTCCCATGGCAGGCAGTTATTGGCCTCCGCAACATCATAGCCCACGATTACGGAGAAGTCCTCACCGAGAGAATCTGGCTTGTAGCAACCCGAGACCTGAAAGACCTGTTAAAGAAGTTAACCCCATACACTTCAGACTATCAGTGAGTAGATCCTCTTAAAGCTTTTTTACTCTTCGGAGAACTGATCCTTGCCTACTCCGCAGACAGGGCATACCCAGCCATCCGGAATATCATCAAAAGCGGTGCCAGGTTCGATGCCGCCATCAGGATCACCCTTTTGCGGGTCATAGACATAACCGCAGATATTGCATACGTATTTCTTCATACTGCTCTTTTCCTTTCGTTCCTGTTCTTTTTCCGCATGATGAGACGTAGACCTGTAGGATGGAGCGGTCGGTGGTGTTTTCCCGCAGAGTACTTCCCTGTAATACGAGTATGACATTGGAGTACCCTCACCCGTGATGGAGCAGTCGGTTACCTCTCCTATGAACACGGTGTGCGTACCAACGTCAATACTCTTGCATATATTAAGATCGATGTATGCCAGTATGTTTTCTGCAGGCATCGGGCATCCTGACGGAGCGAGCTTGAACGGTACACTGGCAAATTTATCTACATCTCTTCCGCTTTTAAATCCGAAATTGCCGATGAAAGTCATATCCGCCTTTTCGCTGAGCACACCGATGCAGCATTTTCCGGTCTTGCTTATCAATTCATGTGTAAGTTCAGTTTTGTTTATCGAGACCGCGACCACTGCAGGATCGGCTGTTACCTGAAACACCGTATTCGCTATCTGACCGTTCAGCTTATCTCCCGACCGGGATCCCACAACGTACAGGCCGTAAGTAATCGTGAACAGTGGAGTAATATCCATTATTCCGCACCTCCACAGATTTCCATGATTCTCCGCCCCACACTCCGTCCCAGATTCACTGATTCCTCAAGCACCTGTTCATCAGGTACGTAAACTGCCCGAAGTCCTTCCGAAACAAGCTCTACTTTCATCTGTTCAAGCAGACCGCTAAGTTCCTTAACCGCTTCACCGCTCCAGCCGTAGGAACCGAACGCGGCGCCAACAAGATTCCCAGGTTTCAGGCCACCCAGATAATTCATACATTCAGCAACGGAGGGGAAGATCCTTCCGTTGATAGTTGGGCTTCCTACTATCAGTGCGGATGCTTCGAGTACCTCGGCGGCAATATCGCTTATCTGAGAAGCCCTCAGCGGCATCAATATGCTGCTGACGCCTTCTCTGGTAAGTCCTTCCATAACGGCGAAGGCCATCGCGCGGGTGCTGTTCCACATGGTATCGTAAACTACAACCGCCCTCGGGCGGGGTTTGCTTTCAGCCCAGGCCCCCCATTTACCAAGAATCCAGTCGATATTGCTCCTCCATACCGGGCCATGGTCAGGACATAGAAGATCAATTTCAAGCTTCATCTTTTCAAAATTCCCAAGAAGAGCAGTGACCAGGGGAGAGAACGGCATGAGGATGTTGGCGTAATATTTCCTGGCTTCCTCTTCAAGAATGTTCAGTGAAAGTTCATCATCGAATCTTTCCGTTGACGCAAGATGCATTCCAAAGCCATCCTGGCTGAAAAGGATCTTCTCCTCAGGCAGGTAGGATACCATACTGTCAGGCCAGTGCAGCATACGTGTTTCAATGAACTCAATTCTCATGTTTCCAAGGTCTATACTGTCTCCGGTCCTCACAACCTCTATCGGATCTTCTTCCCAGTGGAAGTGGGCGGAAAGCGCCTTTGAACCCATAGGTGAAGCGTATATTTTATCAGGCTTGACCGCAGATATCGTTTGGGGGAGCGATCCTGTATGATCCATCTCGGAATGGTTGCTTACGATTATTTCTATTCTTGAGGGATCTATTATCGAAGATATCCTCATCATCATCTCTTCGAAAAAGGGTTTCTTCACCGTATCGATCAGGGTGATCTTCTCTGACAGAATAAGATACGCATTGTAGGTTGTGCCTCTCGTCGTGCTGTATCCATGGAAATCACGTATGGCCCAGTCAATTACTCCAACCCAGTATACACTCTCGGTCAGTTTGACAGCTTTGAACACATCCATCCATTCTCCTCAGGAATTGTTTAAACGAGCTTCTATCTGGAATTCAGCCTGCTTCTCTGTTTCTCGAGGTATGCGATATGGCCGATTTCCTCATCGATAATCTCATAAACTCTTTCCTTGCCCAACCTTGGGGAAACCATCCTTTCAAGTCCGAGGAAGAAAAGAAGAGAGTCTTTCTCAAACTGAATGGCAAGATCAATGATCTTTTCGGTACTCTCATCTTCTTTAAACTGTGTCAACGATTCAGCCGTCTGCTGCTTGAAAACGTGATCATCGGCCATAGCTTTCAGGTAGAGCGCAGCTTCACAGTAAGGGTCAATGGCGGTCCGGGTTTTTTCTTCCCTGCTGAGCTCATTCCTCATGGACGTGAAGAGGATTTCATGTCCCTTTTCCCACTCAGCAAGATCCGAAAGGAGCCTGGAAACCTCAAAATCATCTACAGCATTTGAAGCGTTCCTGTAGAACTCCTGTCCGTTTTTTTCGATCTGTTCAGCCATTCTAAGTATTTCTTCGGCATTGAACTGGTCTCCCATTTCGTTACTCCTACTCTCCGCTGTCGGCAGCGGAACTGAATACCCTTTGTCCGAGTTCATTGTCTATCATGAACCAGTTCCTCCTGCGCCTGCGCGTTCATCCACTTCGCCGCACCGCTCATATCAATCGATTCGAAATACATCGCCATCGACACATACAGATATGAAGAATACAGCTCGGCATTGATCTGACGGTTGATCGCATTCTGCATATTTTCGCTAAGCACGTTTATCCCTTCCAGAGACCGTGGATGCTGCAGTATTCTCTTGCGGATACTTCGCCAGGATCAACGGTTCTGAATTCAGCTACAGGGTCCATTCCAGGTTTCAGATACTTTCTGTAGATACTGTCTCCCGAGACAAGCTCGATCCATTCTATGTAATGATCATCGACCATGGGATGCAGAGTTGAACCCACAGTAACTCTGTAGCCACCATCGATCTTCTCGATAACAGGCACATGTTTCTCGGTTGCCATATCGGCAGCCTGCTCTTCCATTTTAACCATCGGCTGCCCGCAGCAGACAAGTTCTCCTGCTCCTCCGCGCGTCATCTCAACTATGTTTCCGCATATCTTGCATTTGTATATTTCCATACGTTCAGTCATTTCAACAACTCCTTTCAATCCTCATTTTCCTCATCTACCAGTTCTCAGCCAGAAGCTCAAAGTGTGCCTGAGGGTGTGCGCAGGCAGGACAGCTGTCAGGCGCTTCGCTTCCTTCGTGCAGGTATCCACAGTTCTGGCATCGCCAGATAACTGTATCATCCTTCTTGAAAACTTTACCTTCATTGATATTCTTCAGAAGGCCGAGGTATCGTTTCTCGTGCTGCTTCTCGGCAACAGCGATGGATTTGAAGATAACAGCTATGACATCGAAACCCTCGGAGCGGGCTATCGCAGCAAATCCCGGATACATTTCCGTATGTTCGAAATTCTCGCCCGATGCCGCAGCCTTAAGGTTTTCATCTGTTGAACCTATCTTTCCCGCAGGATAGGAATCGGTAATCTCGACCTCGGAGCCCTCGAGGAGCTTGAAAAGACGCTTTGCGTGTTCTTTCTCCTGATTCGCAGTTTCCTCGAAGATATTCGCAATCTGTACATAACCGTCCTTTTTCGCCCTGGAAGCGAAATAGGTGTACCTGTTCCTTGCCTGTGATTCACCGGCGAATGCCTTCAGGATGTTCTTCTCTGTTTTCGTTCCCTTTATACTCATTGCAACTTCTCCTTTTCCAATTGTTCAGCACATTCCGGACATATTCCTAATATATTCATACGAACTTCCATTACAATAAAATTCGAAACCGTTTCAGGATTCATTGTATCAATATCCACCGGATCCATATGCACATCACAAACCCGACCGCAGACGGTACATTCAATATGATTATGCGCACCTGTATTATGATCGTAATGGATTTCCGAACCGGCACCCTTGACAGCTCTGATCTTTCCCTGATCCACAAGTATTCCAAGATTTCTGTAAACTGTACTGAGGCTTGTTCTGGGCAATACTTTTCTAACAGTATTGTAAATCTGAACGGCGGTAGGATGACACCCCAGCTGCTCCACTGACCGGAGTATTACTCTTTTCTGCCTTGTATTCCTTCTAAGCTGTCCCTCAAGCAAAATATCCCCTATTCGTATTAAGAATTATTCCTATTATAGGGCTTCTTTCTACAGGGTCAAGCCCCCGCCCCCCTTCCGGGAGACGGGGGCTTTTAACGACACCACGTTCAGAGCAGTGTTTAAAGTTTCGAAGCAAAACAGTCAGGATGAATGAGTGCTGACAACGCTCTTCTAATCCCTCCTCACAACAAAACTGCCGCTGCTTACATCAGAACCTATGCTGCACTGATAAAGGTATACTCCATTGGGCACAGGCGTTCCATCACCAGTGTAACCGTTCCAGTGAAGAACACTGCCCGATTCAGCATGACCGCTCCAGATCATGCGGCCGGAAACATCATAGATATTCACCAAAGCATCTTCACTCCGCTCGGCAACAGGAATCGCGAACATCCAGCCTTCCTCTCCAGCACAGCGAACAATCTCAACAGATGAAACTGCATTCTCAGTTTCCCTTACTCCGCAAACACTGACCTCCGAAAGACCGGAAGCTCCACGTATCCGGATGTAACGAACCTCTGTGGAACCATCGGTCAGGCAGCCTGGATTGCCCCTCGAAAGAGCGGCATGATCTGCTGCAGTCGGTATCGCTTCAGCCGTTCTCTCATGTACTGATGTTCGTTCGGCATGAGATGACTCTTCTGTTATCCGCGCCCCGGATGCTTGCATCTCCGATGTTTGAGGAGTTCTCGTTAAAACCCGCGCGGCTGAAATCCACGACATAGCGTGTATCGCAAACCTGATCTCCACTCGGTAGTTCACAAACGATTTTCCACAGTATTCTTTGCGGATTCAATTCATCTATTCCATCTGCATCCGTGTAAATATCCGCCATGCCAGCAGCATTAAGTGACTGTCCGTACAAGAAGTCAACTGCGCCCGCAAGTTCCGTTCTATCCAGAGTATCACTCCATACTTCAGACACTGCGGTCCAGTCTCCCCAGTCGAGGTAATCCATATCAGGCAAGAAAAACGATCTGTCACGGTTTGCATCCCATCCCCATGTGAAACCACCAGCAGAGGTTGCTGAAGGAACCAAATAATCAAGAGGATTGCAGAGGGCGGGATGTGAGGAGGTATATGGTGCTTCACTACGCATGAAGTGCAGATGAGGATGCCAAACGGCTGGATGCATTATTCCAATCGAATCGCCGATTGGGTGAAACATAGTAGGATCAAGGAAATCAATATTGAGTTCACCCAAATGTTGATAGTTCCAGCCCTCATCACCGAGTTGCTCCTCACCTACAACCACAACCTACTGCACATCACCTGTTGACAAAGTGTCTGTACCCCACCAACATGAATATCCATCCTCAACGTTTCGAACGACATTGCATCCATCAGCAGTAGTACTGGCATCAATATCAATCCCGAAGTGAAAATTTATTCCAGAAGTGGCGGGAACCTGATCCCATCCTATATGATGAGTACCATATGAAGAAAACAACGTGCGGGAAGAATCCTGCCCTGCAGGAGTGGTTCCCACAGGCCATGGAATCGAGTCAGGTTCTGCTATCAACGTAGCAGGAAAGTGCAGCAGAAATAAAAGCACAGCTATTTTGGCTATGTGTTTTGCGTATGTCACTCAGAACCTAATTGGCGGCTACTCTGACCGTTGCTGTGCCCGTTTATGCGCTTTATCAACCATCTCAATGGTTTCATGCCATTCTTCTCTGAGCATTTCCTTGAAACTGGAAATGGTTTCGTGCGGAGCAAGCAGGCGGTCACCAGCTTTGATCTGTCCGATCGCGTTCTGATATGTCCAGAGCAGATCGATATATTCAACCCGCCGTTTCATGGAAATCAGAATGGGCGGCTGGCCGCAACGAAGCAGGGGTAGGTTGGCAATCAGCCGGACCACACGTCCGTTACCGTCAAAAAACGGATGAATCCGCACAAAACTCAGGTGGATCCATGAATAGATATTGATAGATTTAACCCAAGAGTTTGCGGTGTTTAATTTACGATTAAATTCTTTTATCCAGCGGGACATCAGTTTCGGTGTATCCGTCGGAGACGCATATTCCATGTACACAGGTTTGTCGTCACGCATTCCTGTTGTTCCGTTAAAATCCCGTTTCCAGTCGCCGACAGGACGCATACTGTCGATGGCACTTTTCTGCATTACACAGCGATGCAGATTAAATAAATCCTCCGATTCAATCTTCTCCTTCTTCATCAAATCATAAATCAGATCAATAGCTTTTGCGTGTCCATAAACCTCCTCATGATCCTTAAGAGGTTTGCCGCTGATCGTAAGCCCAAGCTCCAGCACTTTGATAGTTTCGCCGAGCGTTAGCGTATTTCCCTCTATCGCAGTGGAATCATAAGTCCATAGCGCCGATATCTGCTTGAGTAGTGACGAAAGAATATCTTCAGGCAGGCCTTCATAAAAGAGAACAGCTTTTTGTGTTACACGATCCCTGGTTTTCAGAAACGAGAAAACAGAGTTATGCGAGATGGTTAAACCGTGCATTCGCTTAAGCATGGTCGCAATATCTCTGAAACCTATGCCCTGCTTGCGCAGAGCCCGAATCTCTTTTTCATACGGAGCCAGTTTGGATAATGATTGTTTCATATGGATAATCTACTAAAACATCCCTTTCGTAACAACAATAATGCAACACAAAAGAACAAATTGCTTGTTACGTACCGTCCATAGGGACTCTCCTCGAAATAGGGATCCCTTTATGGATTCGCCATGGGAGATGGTTGAAAGTCAGATTTATACCTTACATTTCGCACTTCTTGAGAAGCAAATTTATAATTTCACTCACCAAATGGGAGAAGCTGCCCTCTGAAGTTCCGGGTTTCGGGAACGTCGAGCTCGAACTTCGCTTCCGATGATTCTCTTAAATATCTTATACAACCGTGACGGTTATGGCTGTGCGAAAATCGGTGTATAATGGATTCCGGCACTGAAATTAGGAGAGGATATTCAGCCTGAAGGTGACATCTCGGGGCTGATCGCGGAAGACGGAAAATCGAGCTTCCTATTACCTACCCATCCCTCACCCACCTGATAGTATCTTCTCCCATTGAAGCCCAGGACATCTGTAATTTGCGTATGCGAAGATATTACTCAATATCTACGGGTGTAGTTTCGAAATTCACGTGCCACAAAAGAGCGGAGGGTACAAATGGGCAGGTTTCTATCGATTCTTTTGGCGACGTTGCTGATTTCATTTCTTAGCATGTGTTCCTCAAGGGAAACGCAAGGAGTATCATCATCGAACATACCCGGAATCACTGAACCGAATGCAACCGAGGAAGACCTTCAGGAGCTTGCATCGGGGAACAGCTCGTTTGCATTCGATCTGTACAGAGCACTTGGAGAAGAGGAAAGCAACATTATCTTTTCCCCCTACAGTATTTCAGCAGCGCTGGCAATGACCTACGCAGGCGCTGAAGGTACTACGGAAACGGAGATGGCTGAAGTCCTGAAATTCTCACTCCCAGAGAACCGTCTTCATCCTTCTTTCAACCTCCTGGATCAGAGGCTTGCGGCATATGCGGAAGAAGACAGCACCTTCAGCCTCCATATCGTGAATGCTCTATGGGGGCAGACCGGATACACCTTCCTGCCTGGATTTCTTGCTGTGCTTGCCGCAAATTACGGTGCGGGTATCAGCTTCCTGGATTTCTCCGATAATCCCGAACTCTGCCGGGAAACAATCAATGAGTGGGTTATGGAACATACTGATGATAGAATCGAAGATCTTATCCCTCCCGGTCTTCTTTCAACCATCACGAAACTTGTCCTGACAAATGCTATCTATTTCAATGCGCAATGGCTCTTCCAGTTCGATGAAATGGGAACCCACGGCCAACCTTTCAATCTGATCGGCGGAGAACAGATTAGAGTTCCTATGATGAATCAGACGGAGCATTTTCCCATGACAACGGGTGAGGGGTACATGGCAGTTGAACTGCCATACAGTAATAAAAGAGCATCCATGCTTGTTATCGTACCGGATGAGCATTGCTTCTTTGAGGTGGAAGACCGTCTGGGGAACGATTTAATTTCGGAGATAACAGGCGACCTGATGGACACAAACCTCTATCTCAGCATGCCGGGATTCGAAACCGTATCCGCATTCCAGCTTGAAAATGTTCTCCCCGGGATGGGCATGGTGTCTGCTTTTGATATGTCAGCTGATTTTTCAGGAATGGATGGAACCCACTCCCTCTACATAGAAAGTGTAATTCACAAAGCCTTCATCTCCGTTGACGAAAACGGCACTGAAGCTGCGGCTGCAACCGCTGTTGTGATGGAAAAAAATAGCGGGGGATCCTCACTTGAATTTCTTATAAACCGCCCGTTCATATACCTTATCAGGGAGCGTGGAACCGGAACGATACTCTTTATCGGCCGCGTTCTGAATCCTCTTGAATGACGGCTGAACATGTGCGCTTCCAGCGAGTCATCGCTCCGGTTCTGTCGGTCGCTCCACACATCACGCAGACTTCCTGATCTTGGAGTTCAGCGCGGGGCGTCCTCCGACTGCTCCGTCCCTGGACATTGTCCAGGGACTCCGCAGGAGTTGTGGCCTCCGGCCACCTCTTCGCCGCCACTGGCGGCTCATATTGCACTCTCGTTTTTCTTTTTTGCAGGAGGCTGCATAGATAAGATGTTGAGGCGTAGTCTAATATTTATGTATTTTCTTCTGCTCCGATTCAGGAATGTTCTAAGGTGATTTTCCGGAAGTGCGAAAGTTCGTACTCAGTACAGGTTAATCCTTCAGCCCTTGTGACCAAATTCAAATACCGATTCCGGGAGTCGTTCAAGATGATTATTGCGGACCTTGCAGTCCGCATACAGCTCAATTCCGGACCCCTTAGTCCTTGCTAAACGGAAACATACTACATTATACTATTTGACAAGCTTCTCAAGGTGACAAAGCATTTTCATGTATAGCTCCAACTCCAGTTTACCGATATCAGTTTCAAAATACTTTGTTCTGCAGATTTCAGACTCTTTCATGTATTCTATATGGAGCTTGAGTTGGCTAATAGGGAGAATGTAATCGTTATTGTTTTGTGAAGATTCCTTAGTTACTTCAATTATATCGTCGATCTTATTTACTATATCATTCGTGGTTAAGTTGAATTTCTCTAATCCACTTAACGTGAAGGCAGAAAATGTCTTCAGAAGATCTTCATTTGTGTTATTTTCCTTATCATAAGGAACAAATATCCCTAAGTTCAGAGCACCTGACATCGCGAAGAATTTAATGCGAGTCATTCCGCTTCAAAGACCATTTTCAGCTCAGTACCGGGATAGCATAATTTCTGTGTACTCATGATTTCACAAAGCGCTTTCAGAGCAAG